>JAJZAB010000001.1 GCA_021799635.1 Microcaldota archaeon | reverse complement strand
CTGCAAAGCGCACTACCTGTGTTGGATAGTTGATTTCGTTGTATTCTATGAAAAGATCTCCAGAAAACGGGGAGCCTGCTGTTGTTGATGCTATAGGGCAGTGGAAGTCTAGAGTTGCTGTTTGCCCGGAATACAGCTGCAAATCTGTAGTGTAGAACGATGACGGAGCTGTTGAGTTTGTTGAGCAAGACACCCCTGTTATTGTTATCTGGTAGCCTACCTCTCCGAACGATACCGAAAGGAGCCCGTTTGTCGACAGCACTGGATTATTGCAAAGGTACCCTGAGGCAGGAATGCAGGCGTTGCCGCTGAAGGTAGTACCGCTGAATATTCCAAGTTCGAAGAGGGCGCCGAGGACTACGGCGACTATGAGTATAGCCCAGCCGTAGGTCATGAGGTATTCCATCGCGCTCTGCGATTTTAGTCTGCGCATCACAAATGCCACTAAGCCAATAACACCAAGAACTTATAAATACATTATAGTGGATGCGCACGAATTTTGCCACTCATGACAGCGCGCCCAGAGTGACTGTGGGCATGACGCCGTTAGGCGGGTAGGCACGGACTACAAACCCATTCCAGTAGGTTATGTACGATGAGCCCAAGGCATCTCCAACCAAGCCCATATAATCGCCATTATTACTTACGGTAAAAGCCGATGATGAAGTTGGTGTGCCGTACGTGGCGAGGCTTTCTGATGCGCTGCCTATGTAAGCATAGGCTGACGTACCTGAAACAACTACATCATACTTATACCATGTGTCTCGAGACTCCGTAATGCCAGTTGGTGCAGTCCAAAGGGTCCATGACGATGTTGTAGCCAAACCTGAATAATCACTTCCTCCCCTGCTATCCAGCCTTGCCATTTGCCCATTCCCTGCAGGGTTGGTGAGAAAGAACACGTTCCCTAAACCTGTAGTATAAACATTAAAGCTTACTATCACATTTGTTGTAAGTGCAGGAATCGATGTATAAAGATAATCACCTCTTGCGCTATTAGCATAAAGCGCATTTGTAGTGCCATAATGACTTCCTGAAGGCGCAGATGATGTTTGCCCTGCCTGCCCCGCAATAGTCCAGCCTGCTGTTGAAGCTGGGTTTACGTTATAATATAAAAACACGCTCGCCCCGTTGTCGTATTCTGCATAGGTAGGACTGAGCTGCGGCGCCTCGCCTGCAAAAACCCCGTCGTAGTTTGTGCCTACAGATTCAAAATCCATGTTTACCACTGTATTTGAATTTGCAGATATGCCTGAAGGCAGGTTGACCCAGAATACTGCGTCGGATGAGGAATTGGTGCAGCCGCTCTCGCACCAGGAGTATAGTTCTGTAGAGCCCTGGTAGAACCTTATGTTGCCGAGGTCAGCGCTCTCGTAACTGGAGTAGGAGGACGGGTCGAAGGATATCATCTGCTGGAACGGCGCAGGCGTGGGCACGCCCTGCGCGTTGGACAGGGTTATGGGGACGTTGGATATGGATGATGATGCGGCAGAGGGCGCACCGCTCAGCAGCGCCTTGGTTGCAACCGTGGCAAATCTTACAACCTGCGTAGGATAGTTCAGAGTATTGTATTCTATGAACAGATAACCTGAGAAGGGGGTGTCCAGCTGGTTCGAAGGAAGTGGGCAGTTGAAGTTGAGATTCTCTATCTGCCCGGATTCCATCAGTATGTCGGCAGACTGGAAGGATGACGGAGCTGTTGAGTTTGTTGAGCAAGACACCCCAGTTATTGTTATCTGGTAGCCTACCTCTCCGAACGATACCGAAAGGAGCCCGTTTGTTGACAGCACTGGATTATTGCAAAGGTACCCTGAGGCAGGAATGCAGGCGTTGCCGCCGAAGGTGGTGCCGCTGAATATCCCCAGTTCGAAGAGGGCGCCGAGGACTACGGCAACTATGAGTATAGCCCAGCCGTAGGTCATGAGGTATTCCATCGCGCTCTGCGATTTTGGTCTGTGCATCACAAATGCCACTAAGCCAATAGCACCAATAACTTATAAATACATTATAGCGGGCGTTTCAATCCAGTTTTGCAACTCAGGAAAGCGCGCCCAGAGTCACGGTCGGCATCACGCCGTTCGGGGGGTATGCTCTGAACCTTATCCAAATGATCTTTATGGGCTTGCCGTTGGCCTGCTCAGTTATCATTATCGGCTGCTGCAGCGTTGGCATGTCTGTAGTGATTGTTACTGTGGAGCCGTAGTTCACCTGGGCAGATATGCTTGTAGGTGTGTTTGATGGTATAAGCACAGAATAAGGCGCTAACACTGTAAACGCCGAGCCTGCGTCGACATAGCTGCTGGCACCTATGCTGGTGGAAGAGAACAATCCTACAAAGTCCCCATAGTACTCGCAGCTGCCTAGGGCTGCCAGATTGTTGTAGGTTAGGCTGTTGGTCATAAGCCCGATGTACGAGGCGCAGTAGTTAGAGCTTCCAGTTGGTGCTTGCATGAGTGTGTAGAAATCTACTACACCTTGGCCGTAGTCAGACTTTGTATAGACAAATGAAGAAGCCGTGCCGCTCGGGGGAATGAGGGTTATGGAATTGCTGACCTGCAGGACTGAGCCGGGGCCAAGGCTGGCTATCCAGTTTGAGCTCAGGGCGTTTCCGGCGAAATTGTCGTAGAAGGTGAAAACGTTTGCGCCGTTGTCGTACTGCGCATACGTAGTGCTCTCCTGAGGTTCCGCACCTGCAAATATCCCGTCGTAATTTGTGCCTACAGATTCAAAATTCATGTTTATAATTGTATTTGAATTGGCAGCTATACCTGATGGCAGTTTTACCCAGAAGATGGCGCTGGACGATGAACTGGCGCAGCCGCTCTCGCACCATGAGTATAGTTCTGTAGAGCCCTGGTAGAACCTTATGTTGCCGAGGTCAGCGCTCTCGTAACTGGAGTAAGATGACGGGTCGAAGGATATCATCTGCTGGAAGGGCGCAGGCGTGGGCACGCCCTGCGCGTTGGACAGGGTTATGGGGACGTAAGTCACCGATGGAGGTATTGATGAGGTTGTGGAGGTTGAGGTGGTAGACGTTGTTGAGGTTGATGTTGATGAGGTTGAGGTTGTTGAGGTTGATGTTGTGGAGGTTGAGGTGGTAGACGTTGTTGAGGTTGATGTTGATGAGGTTGAGGTTGTGGTGGTTATTGTGGTTGTTGTGGTCACCGGTAGAGCCACCTGGACCTTTAGTATCAGCGTGCCAACCGATATGTGCTGTATATCATACTCTACGTTGGTATAATTCACTATTATGTAGCCGTGGTATATGTCCCCAAGGTGACCGGAGAATTGGTATCCGTTGCTGTAGCAAGGCAGTTCAAACGTGTGGTTTTCCCCAGAGCCAAGGTATACCTGGGGGCTGACTCTTGTGACAGTGTTTGTGGAAGAATTAGTGCTGCATGCTATGCTGGTTATGTTTATTGGGGAGGATGTTGCCTGCTGCAGGTTCAGGAAAAGGATGCCGTTTTCGGAGAGTATCGCGGTGTTGCAGTTGAAGTCAGGGGTTATTATGCAGGTATTGGATGTGACATAGCTGGATGGGTTGAAAACTCCCAGGGCTATGAGCCCACCGAGTATAACTGCGATTACTATTATTACCCAGCCGTAGGTTATCAGGTACTCTATCGCCGTCTGTGACTTGACTTTGCCTCTTTTTATGGCCATTGAAAGTAATAGCTATTAAAAGGCTATAAAACTATCTGTGTGATTTTCATTCCAGCGCTGTTCTTCACGCACGCAGGACCAGATAGCCTCACATTACAGTCTCATTTCTGCAGCGTTGCGATTATGCCGTCTATTATTCCGCCAAGGCCTACGCCTCCGGTAGACCTGGTGACCAGCCTGTGGCTCAGCACCGGCCTGGCCAGGGACTTTATATCTTCTATCGTTATCTCCTTCCTTCCCTCTATCAGCGCCTTTGCCTTTGCGCACCTCATGAAGCTTATCTCTGCCCTTGGACTGGCTCCCATGACCAGGTGTATGTCAGTTCTAGTTGCGTTTACTATCCTTGTGGTGTATTCAAGGACGTTGTCTGGCATGGATACGGTGTTTATCATGGACTGGATTTCAAGTATGTCCTTTTTCTCGAGCACAGGCTTTATAACTGCATCGTCCTCCTTCTCCTTTATCCTGAGCATCTGCTGCTCCTCTTCCATGTTGGGATACGTTACCTCTACCCTCATCAGGAACCTGTCTGAAAGAACCTTGGGCAGCGAAGTGGTGCCCTCTATGTTGAGCGGGTTCTGCGTGGCTATGGTTATGAACGGCTTTTCCAGCGGCATTGTCGAGGAGCCTATGCTGACCTGCCTCTCCTCAAGTGCCTCGAGCAGGGCCGTTGTTGTCTTGGGCGGAGTCCTGTTGAGCTCGTCTATCAGGAGTATGTTGTTGAATATCGGGCCTTTCTTCAGCACCACGTTGTGCTCCTCATCCATGTATGTGTATCCTATCACGTCCCTTATGTCGAGGTCTGGCATGCCCTGTATCCTTCCGAAGCTTGCGTTTATCGAACCGGCTATGGTCTTCGTTATGGTGGTTTTTGCAACGCCAGGCACTCCTTCAAGCAGGATGTGCCCGTTTGCCACCAATGCTATGAATATGAGCTTTATGACATCTCCCTTCCCGGATATGTGCTTCTTGGCCTCGTTGCTGACCAGCTCGTACGCCTCCTTTGGATCCATTTCAAAACCTTTATATATTCATTCGCAGAATATTATCTTACAGTACACTGAATAATTAAATACTTGAGCTTGATGTTATAGATGCTGCGGGGTATTGCACATGATAGGAAAAGAGTCTAAGCACAACGGGCACGTTTCTCTGAACCAGGTACGTGATATACTCGAAGAAAGGAAAAAGGAGAAGGAGCTCACGTACGAGCAGCAGATAGCCCTGGAGCACGCTGAGAAATTCGCTCCGCAGAAGGACAGCGAGCACAAGGTGAGGAAGGCGCTTGATAACCTAGGTACGCTGAGCGCTCAGACGGTGCTGCTCATATCAAACATAATGCCGAAGAACGAGATGCTGCTGAGGCAGATACTTGCGAATGAGAAGAGGGTTTTTAGCGAGGAAGAGATAAAGAATATACGATCAATAATAGGGCAAAAGTAGGTTCAAATGTATATATATAGGATGCTTGTATGCCGGTGGAAGAAAGGAGGGAGGAGTATGCGTACGTCCTTGACTTCATGCCGGCCGGCAAATCTTTTTCAAACAAGAACGAGCCAGTGGCGCAGCTGATCGGCGACGAGTGGTTCACCCTGCTTGAGGTAACCCCCAAGCCCGGAGTCTCTATGTCACTAGGCGAGAGGGTTTACATAGGTAGGGCTGAGAGGGACAAGGTTTCCCTTATAAAGGCCAGGATAGGATTCAATGACCTTACCCAGACCGCCAAGAACGAGCTGCGCAGGATAGTAAAGCTTGTTGTCCAGACGAATGAAAAGAGGTTTGTCGACGTTTTCAACAGCGCCGGGTCGCTGAATATACGACAGCACTCGCTGGAGCTTCTGCCGGGCATAGGCAAGAAGCACCTTGAAGCCATACTAAAGGCCAGAGATGAGAGGAAGTTTGAGAGCTTCGACGACATAACAAACAGGGTGTCGCTGCTGCAGGAGCCGTCAAAGCTCATATCTGAAAGGATAATAATGGAGCTTGAGGGTAAGGAGAGATTCTACATGTTCACAAAGCCTTACGTGAAAAAGCTGAGATTTTAACCTTGGGTTTTGCCTGCCGCGCCGCTCGTCTCAAGGTGTATGGAAGGTACTACAATTCTTCTCTTCGCCGACATCATCCTCAGCTCCACGATATACGCTGATCCTCTCCTCTCCACTACTGTTCCTGTCCTTCCCCTGTACCTTGGATGAGGGATGTTCTTGGAATTCCCCTTCGGAATGATTGTAACCATGTCCCCTATGCTGAACTCCTTTATTAATGAGCCGGTGTTCAGCTCTGACGGCTTGTGGTGCCTGGCCAGGTGTCTGCTCCTTCCGGCCAAGTGTCCATGCGACCTTTTTGTCATTTGTATCACTGATTGAAAGATACTTGATATAAAACATATTTATACTTTTAGATTTAATGGATAGTGTGATTTTTTATGCCCAAAGCATCCTCCATCTCAGTCGCGACGCCGCACAAGCGCGTTGTGCTGAAGCCCACGTATCATGTTGTAAACATAGTTGCGAGCACAGACCTTCAGACGGAACTGGACCTCTATGGACTGGCCAAGCTGTCTAGGGACGTTGACTATGAGCCGGAGCAGTTCCCAGGCGCGATTTTCAAAGTGCACGAGCCGAAAGCTGCGCTACTGCTCTTCAAGAACGGCAAGATAATTTGCACAGGAACAAGGACGAAGACCGACGTCAGAAGGGCAGTGGAGCAGGCAATAGAGCTTGTAAAGAGGTACAAGCGCGGCGCGCGCGGCAGGTGATGGACCCCATTTGGTTACTGCTGATTGATTCCCGCCGGTAAGCTTGGCCGCACACCTGACGGCACCTTTGACCCATATATTTACATAAAAGGCAAAATCCAAAAGTTATTTATAGGTTATGGAATAATAGTTAGCATTCGTTTTTGACGCTAATTCTACAACAACCCTATTCTCATCCACCCGTGGCGTATGCATTGCATACGTCACATTTTTGCACTGTTGAGCGCAAGCCATCATAGCGCTTCATTCATCACTTTTCCTGGCGAAAACTATGTAGCCGGTGTGCCACACCCCTTTTGTGGACGGCCTGACACCCTGCTCCCTTACCAGCATGTCCCTCAGGATGGCTTCTACAACAAGCACATCGGTGAATCTTCCGCCAAGGGCGTCTACGAACTTCTTCACCTGCTCGGTGTGCGGCATGTATCCGACTATGTATCCACCCGGCCTCAGCGCGTCGCATGCGCTGCCGACCGCCTCGTCAGAGTCTGGCATGTCTAGGGTGACTACGTCTACGTCCCTTTCGCTGATGCCCTTCCTCACGTCGCCCTTCTTGAATGATAGGTTGTTCAGCCCCTCAGCCTCCTTGTTTCTCTGGGCTATCCTAAGGAAGTCGTCCCTGACTTCATAGCTTGTTACCTCCTTCGCCACTCTTGCTAGGGATATGGCCAGCCAGCCGCTGCCTGCGCCAGCGTCTACGCACACGCTGTCCCTGTTCACCCCGGCATACGCTATTATTATCCCTATATCCTTTGGCAGTATGACCTGCGGCCCGCGCTTCAGCCTCTTGTAGTGCCGCGGCATTATCATGCGCCATCACCCTCTGTCTTGCTGTGCTTCCTCTTCTTTGGCTTTGCAGCAACCTTTGCAGCCTTGGCGCCGCGCGGTATTTTCGGCTGCCTCTTGCCTGTTGCCTTCTTCTCAATTACTCTGGTCTCTTCATCGCTGGCCTTTGGGCTGGGTGGCCGCGGCGCAGCCTGGGTTGCAACATCCTTCTCAGCCGTGTCTTCTGCGGCGCCCCTGTTCTGCCAATCCTTCTTGGTAACGCAGTTTGGATCCAGGTCCATCTGGAACGGCTTTCTTCCGCTCCTGAAGACTTTTATTATAGGGGTTTTGCAGTGCTCGCAGGTTTCCCCGGTGGGCACTATGCGGGCCTTCTGCGGCAGCGAGTAGGTATTGGTGCATTTTGGATAGTTTGCACAGGCGGCGAAGAACTTTCCTGCCCTTGATCTCCTTATTACAAGGTTGCCTCCGTCTTTCGGGCACCTGCCAAGTACGGTTTCGCTCTCATAAAGCCCCTTCCTCATCGCCTCGGCTATCTGCAGCTTGTGCTCATCAAACGCTTTCAGGGCCTCCAGCAGCATGTTCTTCCCTTCCTCTATGACCTCGGCTTCGCTCCTGCTGCCCTTCGAGATGCCCTCCATGTCCTCCTCCAGCCTTCTTGTGGTGGCCTCATCGACTATCATCTTGCAGTTGTTCTCGAGCGCCTCGTAAACGCTCATGCCGAATTTGGTAACCCGTATGCTGGACCCCTCTATGTAATTCCTCTTGAATAGGGTATCGACTATGGACGCCCTTGTAGCCTTTGTTCCCAGATTCCTCTTCTCGAGCTCTGCTATCATCGTGGCTTTGGAGTATCTTTTGGGTGGCTGCGTCTCCATCTGCTTCATCTCCATTGCTGAAGCTGCGACTCTGTCGCCTCTGGACATCGGAGGCAGCTCCCTCTCCTCCACCTTTGTGTAATCGTAAAACTCAAGCCACCCTGGATTGGCCACCCTGGCGCCGTTCGCGCTATATTTCTCCCCAGCAAAATCAACGGTGACCTTCATCCTAACGACAGTGGCCGGCTCCGCAAAAACAGAGAGGAACCTCTTGGTTATGATGTCGTAGAGCCTTGCCTCCTCTGCGGACAGTTCCGCCGGCCTGACTCCCGTCGGGAATATGGAAGGATGGGCCTCGTCCGACTTTGCCCCTTCCTTCGGCGAGTAGCTCTTCCTCTGGATCAGTTTCTTCGCGAGCCTTTCATATACTGGGTTCTTTGCTATATCTGATATAATCCTCGGCAGCCCGAGGGATGGTGGCAGCTTCTGCGACGAGGTCCTGGGGTATGATATGTAGGATCGCTCGTACAGCGACTGCGCTACAGCTAGGGTACGCGATGGATCCATGTGGAGGGCCCTGCTGCTCTCGAGCTGCAGTGAGGTGAGGTCGAAAGGCGGGTATGGATTAACCTTCCTTTCAACCGCTTCTACGCCATCCACAGTCCCGCTCCGCGCCGCTTTCTTTGCCTTCAGGTGGGCCTGCTCCGCCACCGCCCTGTCGAAAATGTCGCCCCTTGTGCTGGAGAACTCCACCCCTCCGATATTTGCTATCAGCCTCCAGAAAGGCTTGGGGACAAACTTTTCTATAGCCGACTCGTGCCTTGAAAGGATCGCGAGGGCAGGGCCCTGCACCCTTCCTATGCTGAGCGACCTGCTGAAGCTCCTACCTACGAGCGCGTTTGTGAGCGCACGGCTTAGGTTTATGCCCCACAGCCAGTCTAGCATATGCCTGGCCTCGCCAGCGTAGAAATTGTTAATGTCCAGAGAGGTTAGAGAAGAATAAGCCGCCAGAAGATCCTCAGTGGTAGTGGTGGAGAACTTCATCCTCTTCGCCCTGCCTTCGAAGCTGCCCTGGTTTAGGAATTTTATTATGTTGGTACCTATCACTGTGCCTTCTATGTCGTAGTCGCACGCGTTTACGAACAGCTGGCAGCCTTTTGAGATCGATACCAGTGCATCCAGATACCCCTTGGTGAATGCTGAAGCCTGGCTGACGGTGTGGGAGGGCGCCCACTCGACTTCCAGGACAGGATATCCTCTGGATTTATCCTTCTGCCTTATTGTGAACAGATGCCCCACAGCCGCTGCCACGTATGTGGTGCCTTTTTTCTCCCTTATCTCGTAGTAGTTCACCCTTGCGGACGCCTGCTTTTTCTCCTGGTTGCCTCCTCCGAGAGCCGAAGCTATTCGAAGCGCAACGCTAGGCTTCTCTGCTATGATTAGGGTATTCACGGTTGCACCTAGGAACGTCTATCCCTTGCAGGCCTCCTGCCAGCATGCCTCCTCTTTGATTTTGGGTGGCGCCGCTCGGCTGGCTGCATAACCGGGGGTTTTGCCTCTGTCACTCCAGAAGTATCCTCCTTTATCTCTGTTTTGGATATGACCCAGGCATTGAGGAATCCGGATATGAAGGCGATTGTCACCACGGCGTAGAAAGCGACGTGCGCTCCGTTAGATATAAATATCGCAATTGCAATTATAAAGAGTATAACTGTTATGGCTGATAGGATAAGCGCAAGCCTTTCGTTTTTGTCTATAAACATATGCAGCACGTGGTTGGAGGTTACATGAATATTTATTTAGTTATATTTATAACACTTATTGCTGCGCTGATTGCATCTTTCTCGCAGCTTACGTACAAGAAGGGCATAAAGAGTAAGCTCAACGGCATCGGCGATATGCTCCTACTCCTGAAGAACAGGCTGATAATCATGGGCGTCTTGGGGTATCTTGCCAGCCTGGTCGTCTACCTGTACGCACTGTCTAACGCACCGCTCTCCATAGTCTACCCTACGTTTGCGAGCACTTTCATATTCATAACAATAATATCAGCGGTATACCTGCATGAGCCCATGAGCGCAGGCAGGGTTGCAGGTGTAGCTTTCATATTCCTGGGAATACTTTTTATAGCAGCCACGCTGTGATATCATGAAAAGCTACAAGAGGAAAAACATCATGTTTCTGCTTGTATCCACCCTCCTCGGCGCCGTGGGCCAGCTGTTCTTCAAGGATTCCTTCCTGGACAAACCGATATTCCCCGAGCTGCTCCTGGTAGGCCTGGTAGCCTATGGTGTATCTACTCTCATATATTTCTATGTGCTGAGCAGGGCACACCTAAGCTGGACTTACGGCATAGGCGGCCTTAGCTACATATTCGCCACTCTGCTGGCCTACGCCTTCCTGGCTGAGAGCGTGCCGCCGCTTAGATGGGCTGGTGTGATGACCATAACTGTTGGCGTTATACTTATAGGATTGAGCTGAACGCGTGCAGGCCGCGTTTGCCTTAGCTTACTTCAAGTCTCCTTACCTCAACCTTGTTCAGCGGGGTTATGTGAGCCAGCCTCCCTGCGAGCTCGCTCTGGAATTTACCATCAACCACGGTTCCTACTATGGAGTCATAATCATTGTCCTTTGCGTATCCCTTTATGAACTCCTGCATTTCAGACCTGATGCCCTTGAGCCTAGAGCTTGTTGACCTTTGCCTTGTGACTGCCAGCACCTTGAAGACTACGCTTACGTTATCCTTGGTGCTCACCTTGGCCACTGTTGATGCAACGCTCCTGTACCTCCTGACCAGCGACCTTATATAAGCGTAAACCTGCTCTATCATCACCACCTTTGTGTGGGCGGCGTCGCCGTTCACATCTGTGATCTGTATGACCACGTTTGTAAATGAGTGCTGCGGGTTGTGGGTTAGCTGCTCCAGGCTTACCTTGATTTTCCTGTTGACGGCCTGTTTGTCCTCGGCGGCCGGTATCTCGCACACCTTTGCCTCCTTGAACGCCTTTGGGGCATACACAGTAAACCACCTCTTGGTCTTCCACTTGTCTACGGTCCTTTGCAAAGCCATTCAACTACGCCTTCCCTTTTATTATGAGCTGCGCCTGTTCTGGGTCGTACCTCCACCCGCTCGCCAGCTTGCCTTCCCTTATGTAGTACTTTGTGAGCCTCCATATCTTTGATTCTACCCTGTTCAGCCTTATCCTGCCGTGGATATCCCTTTTGTTGGCAGCCATGTGCTCGCGGATGTTTACAGCCTTGCGCATCAGCTGCATCATGTCCGGCGGTATCTCCCCGTCCATCTTTTTATCCTTGAGTATTTCCATCAGCCTCTTGCCTGTTGCCTTCCTAATGTACTGCACCTTGTGCTCTGTCTTCAGCTTTTCTCCGATAAGCGCCGGTGGGACGCCCTGCTTGGCCAGCTCCACTATCAGCTGCTCTATCTGCTCCTTGCCGAGGCCGCTGCTGTCCGTTGCCTCTGACATCATCGGCTTCCTGGATTTCGACTTGCCGTGCATTTTAGTGTGCATTCGCGCCATTAAAACCATCACATAGCTCAAAGGATTTGTCATGCCTTTATGGAGACGGAGAACTGCTTCCCCTTTTCAACTTCTATTTCCTTCGATTTCAGTATCTGCTTGAGCTCGCCCGTTGATGAAAGGACGGCACTATAGTATTCTTCAGGAACATTTATATTAATTGATGTTATCGTCTTGTTGAGAGCCAGCCTGCTCCTGGCCTTCTCTTTTCTGACTTCGCTTATAATGTTGTTGAGCAGCGCCCCTACACTCTCCGGATCTATCTCGACCAGGTCGCTGGCAAAAATGACTCCGTTTATCACGTAGCTCCTCCGCTCCGCCCTCTCCTTGTATTCCGGGAAGCCCCTTTCGAAGACGCTTCCGTAGCCCAGCATCTCGCTTATCTCCTCGCACATGAACGGAATTATGGGAGCAAGCATCATTATCGAACGGTCTATAACGTGCTTTATGGTGAAAAGCGCGGCCCCCCTGCTCCCTTCCCTGTCAGGCTCCTTTGAATACACCCTGTGCTTCACGTTTTCTATGTAGTAATCCGCAAACTCGTGCCAGTAGAAGTTTATCACTTTCCTGGCAGCTTCGTGCAGCGCAAAGCTATCATAGTCCTTGGTGACCTCTCCTATGACCGAATTCAGCCTGTTTAGTATCCATATATCAAACACGCCGAGGTGCTCGTGCGGCTCCTTCTTCTGCACCCTGGTTCCCTTCTCGGCTTCGCGCATGAACCTGGCGGTGTTGTAGAGCTTGGTAAGGAAGCTCTCCGCATATTCAAAATCCATATGGGAGAATACCTTGTCCTTGCCTATCAGGCCGCTCAGCGCCGCCCACAACCTTATCGCGTCTATCGAATATTTTGAGGTCAGGTCCTCTAGCGACACTCCGTTTCCAAGGCTCTTGTGCATTTCCTTGCCATCGCTGCCGAGGATCATGTTGTTCACCAGTATGTTCTCGAAAGGCTTGTCTCCGGCTATGGCTGGAACCCTGAAGATGGTATAGAAAGCCCAGGTCCTGACTATGTCGGTGCCCTGTATCCTAACGGCGGCAGGGAAGGCCTTCCTGAACAGCTTCTTGTTGTTAGGCCAGCCGGAAATGAAGAGCGGCGTGATGGAGGAGTCGACCCACACATCAAGGGTCTCCTCAGTCCCGACTATACGCCCAGAGCACTTGGGGCATTTTTCTACAGGAGGCTTTGCCGAATAGGTATCTACCGGAAGATCCTTGGCGCTTGGCGCCACTATGTAGTCGCACTGCTGGCAGTGCCAGAATGGTATGGGGGTGCCAAAGATCCTGTTCCTTGATACGTTCCAGTCCCACTCTATAAAGTCGGCCCAGTCTTCCAGCCTCTGGGCCGCAGACTCTGGAAACCATTTTATCTCCCTGGATGTCCGCTTTATCCTATCGGCGTACTCCTTGATTTTTATGAACCACTGCTTCGATGAAAGGAATTCTACCGGGGTTGAATCCCTGTCGTGGACCTTGATCGCGTGCCTTATCTTCTCCTTCTTCTTCAGGAATTTGCCCTTCTCAAGGGCACCCAGTATGGCGGCCCTCGCTTCCGATATCTTCCTTCCAGTAAAATCTCCTGCGTTGAGCAGCCTCCCCTCCCTGTCGATAGCCTCTATCATCTTCAGCCCGTGCCTGTAGAAGAGGAGTATGTCCCTTTTGTCGCCGAACGTGCATACCATCTCTGCCCCGGTGCCGTACTCCTTGTCCACGACCTCTGATCCTATTATCTCTACGGAATTGTTGAATATTGGGACCGTAGCCCTGCTGCCTATGAATTTCTTGTATCTTTTGTCATTTGGATTGACTGCTATTGCCACGCACGCGTGCAGCAGCTCCGGCCTTGTTGTAGCTATGGTGATTGATTCGCCAGCCTGTCCTGCGGTCAAGCCGAATTCTACGTAGTTGAGGTAGGTATCCTCCTCCCTTTCCTCTGTCTCCTCCCTTGATATCCCAGTGCCGCATTTGACGCACCATTCCACGGGGTGCGTGCCTATGTACAGCATGCCCTTCTCGTGCATTGTGAGCATGGATTGCTGAACCTTGGACATATATTCTTTGGAGGAGGTTACATACTCCCTTTTTTCATCGAAGCTGACGCCGAGCTGCGACATCGCTTCCCTCATCTTTTTGATGTTCTCGGCTGATAGCTCCACGCATCTTTGATAGAACTCCTCCCTCTTCACTGATTTGCCGAATTTTTTCTCGACAGCCATTTCTGTAGGAAAACCGTGGGCGTCCCAGCCAGAGGGATGCAGGACATTGAACCCTCGCATTCTCCTGTACTTCGCTACCGCGTCTATATAGCATATCCAAAATACCTGCCCCATGTGCAGGTCGCCATTTGTGAATGGCGGAGGGGTATCTATCACGTATGAGGGCCTGTCCGAATCCTCGTCAAACTCGAACAGCTTGTGATCCTTCCAGTACGATTGCCACTTCTTATACATACCTGGTTTATAGATATCACTAAGCACGCAAACGCCCCTGAAATGTGCAGGCTAGCTCGATTGTTCAGGCCCGGCAAAAAAAATAAAAGTTCTGCCAGGTTAAGATACAATTTCTCCTATTGCAAACCTTGCCTTGACGTCAGTTATCTTCACTTTTATCTGGTCGCCCTGCTTGGCGCCCTTTATGAAGATGACGAATCCGTCCTTCTTTGCTATGCCGTCCCCTTTCGAAGCGACGGCCTCAACGCTGACATCTACTTCGTCGCCCACCTTTACAGGCTTCGGCAGAAAGTAGTTCGATTTTATGTTCATGCCTCTCCTTTCTCTTCCTTCCCTGCGGTCTTCCCTAAAGCCGCTGCGATTTTCTTCATTTTCGTCTTCCATTGTATCTGTCTCATACGCAGAATTAGCTCAGTTTTGACACCTCGCCTTACTTCGTATATTCATAAAATTTACGCTGTCTGTATTTATAAGCCTTTCGCAGCCTTTTTGCGCCATTTTGACCTGCTTTGGCGTGGCCGTACAGCGCCCTGTCCAGCTCCTCAATGCTCCCGAAAAGGTAATCCGGAAAGGCCGCCCTAAGCGACTCTATGCTGCTGAACCCGTTGGATATTGCACAGGAACTTATCCCAGCATATTTTGCGGCCTCGATGTCCCCAACCATGTCACCTATATACAAAGTGCTGCTCTTCTTCGCGCCCAGAGCCTTCATTATAAGCTGCAGCCCTAGGGGGCTGGGCTTCAGGGACTTTATGTCCTGGGCGCTTATTATTATAGTGAAGTACTTCTCAAGATTCAGGTATGAAACCTCTTTCATTATCCTGTATAGGGCTCCGTTTGTGAATAGGGCCAGGTCCTTGCCGCTGCCATCCAGCTTTGATATCAGGTCCCTGGCGCAGCTGTGCAGCCTTGGTTTCATGAAGTATATTGAAAGGTCGATCAACGATGTTATGAAGCTGCTCTCCCTCTCCTTATTCATTATGTGACTCCTTATCTCCTTCCCCCTTACCGTATTCATGTTCTTTGGTATGTTCTCGGCGAAATTGTCCACGCTTTCCTTGCCCCTCTTCTTCCTGTAGTTCCATATCGGATTGATCCTCTCGTTGAGCTTGCGCAGGAACGTTCCGGTAGTTATAGTGCCGTCCCAGTCGAATATGAAGGTATCGAAGTCCTCAAGCATCCCTTTTTCGTAGCTCATGACCATACCACGTCTATGCTGGGCCTGTTTGGCAGCGCCCTGGATGCCCTTGCGGACTTTGACTGGGATTCCGCCTCCACCTCTACCCTAGCATCTACTTTACCGGCTATCCAGTCTTTCGCCTGGTTGAACGCGTTGGTCAGATAGGCTGCGCTGACCGGGATTATTGGCTCCAGCGCCATAAGCCTCTTGGAGAACTGGGATGCGAATCCGGACAGCTTTTCCTTATCATCGCATATGCCCTGAGCATTAATCACTTCGGATATGCTCTTCTTTTCGGCCAGTAGGTTATACGCCGGTGTCTTCCATTCGTCAGCTATTATTATCTTGACTAACTTTTCCTTTTTCCCCTTGTTTGAGCTGATATTCGAGGTAATGGACACCGCCTTGGAAATGTCATCTATCGTAGCCTTTATTATTTTCTCCGCCTCCTCTGCGTCCTGGCTGATGTCTTTTTCGTTGAACTGCGGCCACTGTTCCTTGACCACCAGCGTGGTGTTGCCCATTGCGTGCCACAGCTCCTCTGCAAAGTGCGGCATTGCTGGGGCCAGCATCAAGGCCACCTTGTCAAGGAACTCCCTGACCGCCAGCAGGTTTGCCCCCCCTCTTTCGGCATACCACTTAAGCTCTGATATGGAATTATAGTATATTTCAGTGTACGCCACCCTTAGCAGAAGCTCGTCGAGCGCCTCCTTGGCCGCCCTTATCTTGGAGTTCAGCCTTGAATAGAGCCAGTAGTCTATGTGCGCAAGCTCTGCGCTTTCCATGCTCTCTAGCTTCAGCACGGCGTCTAGCAGGAACTGGTTCTTTGATATAATGCTGGACAGGGCACTTTGGGAGAATTCGGTATTGGTGTCAAGCTCGCTGCCTGTTACCTCTATAAACCTCAGGTGATCGGCTCCGAACCTTTCAATCGCCTCGTTGAAAGGTACGGTGTTTCCAAGGCTCTTGCTCATTTTTTCCCCTTCGTAATTCACCATCGCATTCACAATAATCTTCTTGGGCCAGAAATCCTTCGGAAATATTGCCACGTGATTGTATATGTACATTATATAGTGGTTGTATATGAGGTCAGCGCCTGAGTGCCTCGAGGTGTTCTGGTACCAGTACTGCGCAGACTCCCTGCATTTTTTCAATACCAGTGTATCAATGCCAGTGGCCTTAGATACGCTCTCCGCGTCTGAAAGGCCGAGCAGCACAAAATCGAAGAACTGGGGCAGCAGCTGCTCTGGCTTAACTCCGTTGGAATATAGTATGTGGATGTAGGTGTACAGGGTAGGGTATATTGTTGAATCTGACAGTGATTCTATTATGTGGCTTTTGTCAAATGGGAATTTGGTGCCCAGCCCCTGTGCGCGCTCTGTGGCCCTGAGGTCTATCCATTCCGAAGCGGATTCAAGGGCGGCCCTTAGTTTTTTTGGATATACTAGAATAGATGGCAGGTAGGATCTCACGCTCTCCTTCCAATTTGCATTTCCGTAGTTTATAAACCACTGGTCTACAACCTTTACCACCACCCTGTATCCGCACCTGCAGTATATGGGCTCCGGGTTGGATAATATGTAAATGCTGAACGCATCGCCCCTTTCCTGGAGCTCCTTCTTTATTAGCTCACGCGCCTTGGATTCCTCCATACCCTTGTGCTCCCCCACCAGCATGACTCCCCAGCGGGATTCTTCCCTGTAAATCAGCTTGGTGGCTTCTTCAAGCAGGTCCTCATCCGCGTTTGCATCTATATCCAGAACCTTCAGGTACGCCAGCGATGGCACGTCTATGCCTGCCTGCTCCTGATCCTCTGGCTTGGCCGTAGCGCTTTTTGCTTGGGCGTCCTTCTTATCCAATCCTATTATCTTTCTGTATTCCATTTTAGGCATTGGATAGCCGCTGGCCGACAGCCTCTCGAGCGCCGCGTAATCAAACGGCGCGTGGCTTGGAACTGACATGACCACTCCGGTGCCAAAGTCTGGCTTCACGAAGAAACCAGGGAGGACTGGCACCACCTCCTTTGTTACCGGGTTTATCGCTTTCTTTGAGAGCAGCTCGCTTGGCTGCACTTCTGAAATGACCTTTACATCCAGCTGCAGCGACAGTGCCTCAGCAGCGTCCTTGGAAACGTAAAACCTCTTGCCGCTTATCTCCGCAATGACATACCTGTGATTCTGATTTATGAATACGTTTGTAACTGCGTATATGGTCTCAGGCCTGTACGTGGCGCAGGGGAACGTGGCGTCTGAATCCTGGTCCTTGAAATTTATTACTGTTATGGTGTCTATTGTGGGGTGCGCGTCGTGTAGCGTGTCGTGCTGCCCTACTGCGCCGTTGTCGTTTGTGCACCAGCCAACCGGGTGTACCCCCTTCTCCAGGTAGCCCAGCTCCTTGAGCTTCCCAAACTGCCATTCCACCATCTTGCTAAAAATGGGGTCTGTGGACACGAACTTCCTGCGCCAGTCAACCCCAACGCCGGCTGCCTTCATCCCCTCTTCTATCCTGTTAGAGAAAAATTTGATTATGTATAAAGGGTCCTCCATCCTGGCTATTTCCTCGTCAGGCACGTTGAAATTTTTCAAGTTCTCTATTATCTCCTTGTCCTTGCTCCTTATCCTTTTTGACATGGCCAGGACCGGCGTGCCTGAGGCGTGCAGCGCGAACGGAAACAGCACATTCATGCCATTCATCCGCATATACCTCGCGTAAAGGTCGGCGGTGCAGTAGGTTCTGAGGTGACCTATGTGCAGCGGTGTGTTAACGTACGGGAAGGCCGCCGTGACCAGCAGGGGCTTTCTCTCATCAGGCTCCATTTCGTATACCTTGGCCGCTTCCCAGGCCGCCTGCCATTTCTTTTCTATCTCCCTGTGGTTTATCATTAGTACACCTGATTTATGTAGTAATATGAAGTTTTATGTTTATATGCATTTTTATTTATTCTCTTGATAGATTTTAATGTATCGCTGCGCGGCGGGTTTGGCGTGCATCACAACGATGGGATGGAATGGAACTTCTGATAATTAGATTGGCGAGCCTTGTTGCGATAGCTTTTGCGTACATGCTGTTCGATGTCCTAAACAACAGGAACGTACCAACAGTATTCGCCTATTCATCGCTGGCATACGGCGTTGCGCTCACTGTGCTTTACCTTAATATAAGGACTATTGTTGCAAGCATCGGCATAGCGGTTGCGGTCCTTGGGCTGGGCTATGTTGTGTACAGGATAGGGCAGCTTGGCGCTGGCGACGTGATCGAGTTTGCAGCCCTATCCCTGATAATGCCGTTCCAGGGAATCCCGGTGCTCTACGGCATTACGCAGCTAGGCATACCATTTATAATATCGGTTTTTATAGCGACTGGGGTGGTCGCCCTCGTCGTCGTTCCGCTCTACTACATACCAAGGGCAAAAAAAGTCCTTGGGGGAAGCATATCAGGACTTGTTGGGAGAAAGGACATTTTCAAGGCTGGTTTTGTAGGAGCCGCGTGGGTTGTATTCGCCGCTTTTCTCATAGTCTTTGCTAGGATAGGCGCTGGAGGCATAATTATTGTGGCGGCGCTCATTTTCGGCTCGGTGGCTGCGGTCGTGTACGAGAAACCGATGACGTTTGCTATGGTGGACTTCGTAGGCGTAAGCAGATTTGAGGAAGGGGATATAATAGCGTTCAACATAATGGATAAAAGGCAGATAGACTCGATAAAGAAAAGATTTGGAGGTTTTGACAGGCTGGTCACAGGGCATACGATAAAGGAAATGAAGAGGCGGAATATACGTGACAAGGTGCCGGTTTACAAGAAAGCAATACCGCTTGCGGCTCCAATATTTATCGGCCTGGTAATATCTATCCTCTTTGGCAACCTGATGCTGCTCCTGCTGCCGGTATAATCAGAAAGGTTTTTAATATTGTCATTCGAATTAAATATGTTAGGAATGGGTTGGTTAGTTGGCGGCTAAAGGAAGCGTTGATTACAAGAAGAAGTTTTATACGTATACTTACAGCAAAGCCATGGGCATATCGATGATAACTTTTGCTATAGCTCTTTCCATAGGTGTCAGCATAACCACTGCAGTAAGCACGTTCGCGGCAACCAGCACACTGAGCCCGATACAGATTTGGTCTGTTCTCATAGCCGCTACAGTCATCATAATCATAAGCAGTTTCTCCTACGCACATGTCTCATCTATAAGATATCTGGAGGAGCAGCTTCATAACGAACTTAGCAAGTACAAGGCGGCCTGGATAACCACCATAATAATAGGGGTAATAGTCTGCGTGATGTCCATACTCTACATCAACTCTCCCATAGAGCCGCTGGTCCTTCTTTTCAGCTTTGGCGGGGTCTTCTGGATAATCTATATATCAATTGATATGCTGTTCGCAGAAAGGTACAGCGAGGTAGCTGCGGGCGCTTTGGCCCTGTGGGCTGTTTTCTTCATAGGCCTGTTTGAAAGCAGGGTCAACTACCTGCTGAGCAATGGATCGCTGGCGCTCCTGGTCTCTTCGGTTACGCTGATAGCAATATTCGGAGTAACTGGCATGACCCTGCTGGTCAATTCAAGCAACAGGTTCAATGAAGAGATATCAAAATATTTGGACATAGGGGACATCAAGCGCGGCCCCAGGCGAAGAAAGAAGAGGTAGACTTTTCCTCACTTCATATTCGCTGACACTAGTGCTATGAGTTCCTCTTCGTTGCCTACGCTTCCCAGTTCGGATCTGCTCACCGACGGTATCCTTCCTACTCTCTTTGGGGAGTTTTTGCCTTCTGCAATGAAGAAAGGGTAGTCGTTTTTTAGTATATCGGCAATTTCTGAGTATAGTATTGACCATTTCACCATGGTTCGCTGGTTCGTTTGCCTCCCGGCCTCGTATCTAAACCTTCCCTTGCCTACCATCTCGAATGGAGCAGCCTCTATGCGCATGAATAGCAGCGAATGCCCAACATGGTCCATTATGACTTCTGTTTTTTGGTCATCGGTCCAAACCGGTTCTATCCGGCTCTTTTCAGAAACGGCCTCGTAAAAGAAGTTTTCCAGCTTGTGCAGGTTGGAGTACGTTGCGTACGCGCCGCCTTTTTCGTACCTGTATATGCTGTCCTTTGATATTTTAGTCTCGGCAGCAAACCTTTTTATGCTCAGCCCAGATATCTGCCTGAGCTTCCTTATAACATCCCTGTCTACCATGTACTTGGCGCCTATGAACCTTTCGGCGATTGCCAGTCTCTTCCTGAATATTACAGTATCAATAGAGTCAATCGACATACACGGTATGCCGTGCCTGGAGAACCTAACTCCGCTTTCCAGCTTGAGCGACTTCCGGAATACGCCAACTATGAACGTCTCTGCGCCGAAGAATCCTGCCAGTTTTTTCAGTGCGTTCGCTTCCGCGGCGGTAACCGCGTCTATGTTCTTTACGAACTTTATAATCAGTATCCTTCCTCCCTTTTCTGCCATTATATCAAAGCACGACCTAAGCCTCTCTACGTACGCCACGCTGAAGCAGTTTCTTTCAAGTATGCTGACTATTGTTCGGATATAGTGTTGCCTGTCCATTATGATATATCTGCAGATGCATCATATTTATTATTTTTGGTAGCTCGGGCGTTCCTGTATTGCAGAGCCTGATCAACCGGGTCGCTGCTTTGTTAGGAAAAGCAGGGGCTGATCGCAGGGCGACACCCACCCACTAATAAATGGCGTGAGATTCCCGGACCGCGTTGTTAAAATTAGGTATAGCTACGGTGGCACGCATTCGTACCAAACGCATGCTACGCCTGGGGTTGCTCCACTCTCAGTGTTCGGGCATTTTGGGTTAACTATGCATAGCGGCACCACGTTGCAGTACTTAACTCCGCACTGGGGGATTGTGCTGGTTGTAGATGGAGGCCCTATTGTAGAAGACGAGGAGGAGCCGGTGATTGTGGTTGTTGTAGAGGTTGTGGAGGAGACTGTGGGGGCGATGAAGTTTATTAAGTAGCTGGCGTTGTAGCCTGCATATTCTGCTATAACGTTCACGGTGAGCGGGGAGGTACTTGTTATAAAGTCTTCCGCCACTCCGGAAGGATTGGTAGTGACAAACCTCTGGCTGAGCTTCGATGTTGTAGAATTCTCGGTAAAGTTTACGGTGGCGCCCTTGAGAGGATATCCCATAAGGTCTACTGTGGCGTAGAGTGTTACGCTTGTGTTTACAGGTACGGAGCCTATGTTGCTGCCGGTAAGGTTTATGGATGTGCCAAGTTTTACCTGGGCCTGCGCGTGCGAACTGAACTGGCCAACGTAAGTTTCGAAAGGCACCGCGCTGCATTCTAGTGGGGATGTCTGGTTCTGGGCAAACCCGCAGTACGATGCGTTTATGTAAAGCCTGCCGCCCATAAAGTCGCCGAGCCTTGTTTGGGTATTCAGCGGGAGCTCGCAGGTTATCTCACCTCCGGCAGCTACAAACTGCGGATTGCACCTGGAGTATGATGTGTTGGTACCGTTAACGTTGGCGAATATGAAGGGATTCTCT
The DNA here is from genome assembly GCA_021799635.1 of Microcaldota archaeon. Taxonomy (GTDB): domain Archaea; phylum Micrarchaeota; class Micrarchaeia; order Micrarchaeales; family Micrarchaeaceae; genus JAJZAB01. The sequence goes on along the minus strand of JAJZAB010000001.1, from coordinate 461,963 downwards.
ATTGGATACGGCTGCTCGTTTGTAAGCAGTAGCGCCAGCGTGGTAGCGTGGGTTGTAAGGTTTGATCCTAGGATTATGTCATCGCAGTAAAGGCCTATCGCAAAGTTGCATGATGATGGCGTTATCGCCTTTGGGACAACGACATAGAAGTATAGAAATGAAACAAGCATAACAAGAAGCAGTATTGCCCAGCTGTACGTTATTAGATACTCAAGTGCGGCCTGCCCGCGCACACTCTTCCTACTGTCAATTTTATGATACCTGGATATGCCGCCTTCATCCACAAACTTACCCCTATTGCCGTTTATACATCAATAGTTAGATATTTATACTTTTTTATACTGCTCTGACAATTTTTGTTATCGCGGCAGCTGCTTTGAATTACTCCTTTTGATGGCGCGGGTAATTGCGGTAGATGCATGGTTATGGAACGGCTATGAAATTGGCTGTGAGGGTCGAATTGCCGATTATCGTTGCGGTTGTATTTATAGATGATGGGGATGCAACGGTTATATTTGCTGTGGAGCTCCATTTCTGGAATGCGTACCCGCTTGGCACAGAAACGTATATTGGATAGGTGCCGAGGTTGAGCAGGGCGTTCTGCCCTGTGACCAGCCTCTGATTGTTTATTACAAATATAGAGTTTGGAGTGGAGGAAAGCGCGACCTGGTACTGATTGCTTTTTGATGTTGATATGCTCTGAAGTGCATACCCGCTTGATTTGTAGATTGCCGTGGGGCAGTTGCTCAGGCTGAAGCTTGGGCATATTCTGTACGATATCGTAAAAACTACGCTTACCTGGGATCCTATCGGCGGCACTAGGCTGCCGGGAATTGCCGCTACGCAGGTTATCTCGTCTCCCTTCAGAGCAAAGGCTGGGGTGCAGTTGCCGGTGAAGTTGTTTACTCCGGACACCCCTATATCAGTCGTGCTGACAATGAATCCGTTGCTCTGGAAAGCCATGGCAGGGGCCAGCTCGTTCTCAAGCAGCGCCCTGTATTCCATTGGGGAATTAGAGGATGGTGCATTGAGTACTGTCTCGGGGCACGGAAGGAGGGGCTGCAGGTTGCACTGCGGCGACAGGTAGTCGTACGGCTGCCTTGATGAGCCTGAAACTATGAAGACGAATGAGACAACTACCGCTATAATTATAAAAGCCCAGGAATATACAATGAGCATCTCCACTGCTGACTGAGCCTTTTCATCGTTTTTTGGCCTTTTCACCAGAGACATCATCATTTTCAAACCTAACTATCTAAAAGGATTCATGTGTAATTATTTAAAGCCTATGGTGTTTTGATGGGGAAGGTTGGGGCATTCTTGAGGCTCACCAGGATTGAGCACAGCATCATGCTGGTCGTAGCTGTGCTCGCCGCGGAGCTTATATCAGGAGGCCTGCCGCCTGCTCCGGTGCTGCTCCTCAGCTTAGTTGCGCCGATATTGATAAGCATGTCATCCTTCGCGATAAACGATTATTTTGACGTGAAATCTGACACTATTAATAGGAGATTTGATAGACCATTGGTTTCTGGAGAGATCAGTAGGGGGACCGCGCTGTGGATTGCTGCGTTTACCCTAGTTGCAGGGGTGGGAGCTGGCGCGCTCATAAATTCCTACGCCTTCGCCATAGCCCTGGCGTTCGGCGCCCTTGCCATGCTATACAGCTACAGGTTGAAAGACGTGATGCTGCTCGGCAATGTTTACATAGCCTTCTCCATGGCCATACCATTCGTATTTGGTAATTTTGTTTACACAAGGACGCTGGAGCCGAGCATAATAATTATATTCTTCATAATATTTCTTAGCGGGCTGGCCAGGGAGATCCATGGCATGATAAGGGACTACAGGGGCGATTCGAAAGCCAGGAAGACCAAAAATCTCATCAGGTACATCGGAAGCCGCACCGCTGCGATGTTCGCTTTCGTTCTCTACCTTGAGGCTGTAATCCTGAGCCTCTTCCTCTTCTTCTTCACGCCGCCTTTCAGATACAACGCGGTATACCTGTTGCCGATACTTGCCACAGATCTAATGCTGGTGTATGTTTCATTGGTGTACGCGAAGGGCGGCTCGGCTGGCCTTTACAGGTTGTCCAGGGACATAAGCCTGGCCGCTATGGGGATAGCGCTGCTAGCCTTCCTTCTGTCGCCGCTCGTCAGTGTAATAGTATAATGCGTTGATGCGCTTCAAATGGCTCCTGAGGCGCTTGAGCCGACCATGCTGCCGGCTATGACTATCAGTACTGCTGGGGCAGGCCGGCCCCCTGGACGGCGGCCTTAGAGTCCGCTTTGGCCTCGAATTCCGAGATGCTGTACTTGAACTCCTCGTTCCCTTTTATCTCACCCCTGCTTTTGAGCACCTCCCTTGCCATTATGTAGTATAGGAACGCCAAAGATTTCCTTCCGCGGTTGTTCGATGGTACAATCAGGTCTATGAACTTGGTGGAGTTGTCTGTGTCGCTCAGTGCTATTATCGGCATGTTGACCTTGCTGGCCTCGTTTATCGCCTGCTTCTCGTTCCTTGAATCGCTAATTACTATGACCTTTGGCTCCATGTAGTCCTCCCTGTTCGGATTTGTGAACACCCCGGGCGTAACCCTCCCTCTTATGAATTTGGCGCCTATGATCTCCGAGAACTTTTCTGCTGCTACTATAGCGTAGATCCTTGATGCCGTGACCACCACCTCCTTCCTGTCGTACATGGCTATCATGCTGGCGGCCACCTTTATCCTTGAGTCTATGGTGCCGAGATCCAGGAGATAAAGCCCGTCCTCCCTCACCTTGTATATGAACCTTTTCATGCCAGGGCTTTTGGTCTTCGTGGCAATGTGTATCCCTGCCTCAAGGTAATCGTTCTGATTCGCAAGCAGGTTTTTTTCTTCGCTCATTTGAATCAACTTTATGGGGCCGCCGAGATTTTCATGCGCTTGCTTTTGAACTCGGGTCGCCACCACCCCAAGGTGGAAGCCTACCAAGCTAGCATACGGCCCCTCAAATATATTTTACACCAACATAGATAAACTATAACTTCTTACCGAACTTTATGAAGCTGTCTATAAGCTCCACGTTGCTTATGAACATACGCCTGCAGCAGTACCTTTTGACACCGAGCTCGTCAAGCACTTTGGATGGATCCTCCTTCTCCTTGTTCACTCTTCTTTCATACTCGCTCCACTTGTCTGCTACAACTGCGCCGCATGTAAAACACCTTACAGGCATCATCATTTATATCACCGCATCCAAAATTTATCTGTACGATTTCTGGAACCTGGCACGAGCCTTTGGGCCCTTGAACTTCTTCGGCTCCGCCCTCCTGTAGTCATCCACAATCAGGCTCCTGTCATAATCAATGTATTCCCTCTTCAGGGCGTCTCCTCCTGAGAACGTCGATAGCCCCTTCGCGATTGTGCTCCTTACCGCCTGGGCTATCGAACTCCTCCCTCCGCCGTATACGTTTATTGTTATGTCAACCTTGCCAGCCAGCTCCCTGGCTGCGCCCGAAACGCTTATTGGTTCAAGCATTATGCTGCGCTCTACAGGATTTTCTATCGAATCTATGCTTCTGCCGTTTATCCTTATTATGCCGGTACCGTCGTATAGGTAGGCCCTGGCGACCGTCCTCTTCCTTTTGCTTTTTACAACGACTACCCTGTGCTCCTTCTTCTGCGGCCTTTTTCTTGGGGCGGCTTTTGGCTTGGGTGGCTGTTTTGGAGAGGCCGGCGCAATGGCTTCGGGCGCTGGTTGCAGCTCCCCCTGCTGCGCTGCAGCCGCGGTCGCACCTGCTTCCTGCACAATTTCAGCCATGATAATCATTATTTTAAAATATTAGTACATGATGCATTTATGCCTTTTCATAGCCCAGCAGCCTTGAGAGCTCGGCTATTGTGATGTGTTCAACATACATATTGGCCGGATTCTTTGATTCTATCTCAACCAGTTTCAGCTTTGAGAGTGATTCCGGCACTCCGATGAAGACCCTGAGCCTTCGGTACGCGGCCTTTCCGCGCGGCATGCGGTAAGGCAGCATGCCTCTTATTATCCTTTTCACAAGCAGGTCCGACCTCCTGGACCAGTACGGCGAGTGCTCCGGGTTTGCCTTTTCCTTCAGGTCTATCCTGGTCTTGTACCTTTCTAGTATAACCTTCTTTCTCCCGCTTATTATTGCCTTTTCTGCATTGACAACGGCCACGGTATCTCCTTCAAGCAGCCTCTTGGCTACTGCGCTTGCAATCCTTCCAAGCACCTTGTTTTCAGCGTCAAACACTATTGTACCGTTCTGCGCATCCATAAAAACACACGCTGCATTTTTCCATAAGCTACACAATCGCTATATTATAACGCTTACCTTTTTTGAAGCCAGCATCTCCCTTATGTCCACTATAGTACAGCCTGCTTCCCTGAGCCTTGTGAGCGCCTCCTGGGAAAACTCTATGGCCGTTATGTTTACCTTGTGGTCCATTGAGCCCACCGACAGCACCTTTCCAGGGACCGCCACGTTGTCGCCCTCATTTGTGAATTTGTTTATTTTGTACAGGTTCACGCTTACTCTCCTCCTAGATGGGACGTTGACCAGGTGATAAACCCTATCCCACACCTTGGCAGACTTTCCGGCAGCGCGGCTGGCGCTGATCAGGTCGATCCATTCCTTTACATCTGCTCTTTCAACATTAACTTTCATGCAATCACATGCGGGGGGTGAGATTTGAACTCACGCAGTCACTAAAGACACAGGAGTTCCAAGCAAAGTTATGCACCTCAGTCCTGCGCATTTGGCCAAGCTCTGCCACCCCCGCCTCATAATTTCTTAACCTTCTTTTCTATATCGCTGATTTCCTCTTCTATTACATCAAAAGCCTTATTAAGTATTTGCCTGGGCGGCATCTGGCCAAAGGATTCGATGTAAAATTGGAACGTGCTGGCGTCCTTCTGGTCGAAGGTAGCTAGGCCTGGCTGGAATTTTGCGTGCTTCAGGGCGGTCCCCATGACGGCCTTCGCCTCTATCCTGAGCCTCTGGTCATCTCCAAGCTTTATTATTGGTATCTTGTCATTGGCAACTTTAACATCGTTGTCCGACGTGACCAGCTCGCTTGAATATACTGTTTTTGGACCGGTAGCCTCAAGGGTGAAAAGTATCTCATCCTTTTCGCCGTATCCCTTCTGCGGCGTTGTTATAGGCACAAGGCCTATCCTGTGCGCTATGTACTCATCGAATATTGCACTGGAGTTCTCGTAAAATGTGACCCTGTCTATCGCAAAGGTTGGGATGCTGTTCATGGATATCCTTCTGAGTGCGTTGGCGTATCCGTTGGTGCAATCCTTTATTGTAAAGCTCATGCTGGCCTTACTATCCTCTAGAACGTCAATTTTCATAATCCTCACTTGATCTAGCCGTAAGAGCAATCAGATAACAGAATTATACACAACAATATTTATATAACTTTAGTAGAGAGACTATTTTGTACTGCATTTCCTTGATATCGTTGGTGTTGTATTGAGTTTTGAGGTATTGTTTCTTGAGGAGCTTCACACCAGAGGCTTCGGCTCGCAGCACTACCTTAGGGCGTTCAAGAAAAGGCCGCACGTCTCAAAGTCAAAGATAGATGCTTTCGACAATGTAAAATACCTTGATGTAGGAAAGCTGGAATCTGAGATTGGATACAATAAGCTGAAGAGAAGATACATGGCATGCACGAACCTGACATACGACATTTTCCTAAGCATATACGACTTCAATTCCAGCAGCTGCATGGCCGCGCGATTCGCATATTTTACGGACGCCATAAGGGCGCAGCTCAGGAAGTACGTGGGATCCATAAAAAGGCCAAACTTCGAGCTAAGGCTCTTCGGCATGCAGGATGGGCAGGACCACATGCAGCTGTATTCGATATCGGACTTCATATCGAGCACAAAGCTCCAGGCAACCGAGATAGACCTTTTCGGGAAGGAGGTGCGAAACATAGCTATAGACCTGCACACCGGAATGAGCTACAACATACTAATGCTTGACAGGTTGTACAGGCCTGGAGAGCTGTTAAACAGCACTACGATTGAGCAGTATGAGAAGAGCATCATGGGATAAGCTCCTTAACGAATATATCGTCGTGCACAAACCGGCCGTTTATGGCAGAGCTATGCTTCAGCTTTACCTGCCTGCACACAAAGCTCCCGATGCACTCGGTTGAGCTTCTTGCCGCAACCATTGCTGCAGCCTCAGCTGCATCTGTGCCTTCCTTTATTCTGCAGAGCGTCATGTGGGGGACATACTCCCTGCCTTCAATCTTTATCCCTGCAGCAATTATGCCTGGAATGATTGCGGCGCGAAGGGCATCTATCCTATCCGCCCCGTCTGATATTTTTGCAAACAGCACTATCCTGCCGTTGTTCCTAAACTCCCCTACGCCGCTGAAGGACACTGGGAACTGGCTGGCCTGGAGCTTGGAAAGCAGATACGATACACGCGATGCCTTCTCGCTGCTTATGTCCCCAAGGAACAAGATTGTTATGTGCATTTCTGTACCGAAGTGAATTGCGCCGCTGGTAAGCTCATCCATCCTTTTGACAACTTTTAGGCTTACCTCGTCTGGCACGTCTACGGCTATGAAAGCCCTTTTGCGCGCTGATGTTTCCATGCTTTTATACTATTGAAGAAGATTAAAATATTTGTTGGCCGATGGCTTTTCTACGCGCTGCCTTTTTTTTAGCAGAAGGCTTTTTAATTTGTTGTATAAAAATGGTATGTGCAGACTAAATACATCGTAATATTTGGCTCGCTGCTCAGCGGCCTGGGCAAGGGCGGAATAACCTCTTCTTTATTAAAGATACTCGATTTTTATGATTACAGGGCAGTCCCGGTGAAGTTCGACGGTTACCTAAACTACGACTGCGGAACTATGAACCCGTACAGGCACGGCGAGGTATTTGTGCTCGATGACAAAAGCGAAGTGGATATGGATTTCGGAATGTACGAGCGCTTCTCCGGTATCAACATGAAAGGGATACAGTCCATAACAGGAGGCAAGCTCTTCAGCAAGGTCATAGCAAAGGAGAGGAGGGGCGACTACCTTGGCGAGGACGTGCAGATAATACCCCACCTTACAAATGAGATAATAAGCAATATAGAGGGCATAGCCGAGGCTGAGGGCCCGGATGTGGTGGTGGTTGAGGTAGGCGGGACTGTCGGTGACATAGAGAACAGCTATTTCATCGAAGCCATGAGGCAGCTCTCCCTCAGGAACGAAGTTGTATTCATAAACCTTACCTACATACCAAAAATTGACGTTGTTGGAGAGCAGAAGACCAAACCAGCGCAGATTGGCCTTAGGCTGCTGATGCAGCTTGGGATAATGCCCAACTTCATAATATGCAGGACCAGCACGCCGCTTCTTGAAAAAACAAAGGAAAAAATAGCGCTGCACAGCAGCACAAAAAAGGAGCGGATAGTGGACGACTCTGACATGGGCAGCGTCTACGAGCTGCCGCTGCATTTCATAAGCCAGGGGTTTGACCGCATGCTGATGGCAGACCTGAAATTCGACGGCAGGCCCATAAACAAGGAAAAGGTGCAGAAGTGGAAGAGCTTGGTAGACCGCATACGCTCTGCCGATAAGGAAGTCTCGATAGCCATTGTGGGAAAGTACATGGACCTCAAGGACTCCTACGTTAGCGTGAGGGAGGCGCTGGTGCACAGCGCGGCAGCCAACAACGCAAACCTTAAGATAAACTGGGTAGAGTCTGAAGAACTTGAAGACGGCTCTGTGAAGAGGAGGCTGGCTGACGCAGACGGCGTACTGGTGCCGGGCGGATTCGGCGAGAGAGGAATCGAAGGGATGATAGCAGCCATAAAGTTTGCCAGGGAGAATGGTGTACCGTATCTCGGACTGTGCCTAGGCATGCAGCTAATGGTAATCGAATACGCCAGGAATGTGTGCGGAATGGACGGCGCAAATTCCTCGGAGTTCAGCGACGACTCGGCGTACAAGGTCATAGACATCATGGATTCGCAGAAATGGATAGATGCAAAGGGAGGGACCATGAGGCTTGGCGCGTGGGACGCGGCCATAAGGGAAGGTACAATGGCTCACGCCGCCTACGGCAGACTGTCGGCCAGCGAAAGGCACAGGCACAGGTATGAATTCAACAGCACCTATAGGGAAATCTTGGAGGAAAAAGGGCTTGTGGTGAGCGGGACTACGGCGGGAGGCAACGTGGTGGAAATTGTGGAATGGAAGAGCCATTTTGGGATAGGTACTCAAGCGCACCCGGAATTGAAGTCTAGGTTGGAGTCACCAGCGCCGCTGTTCATGGCTTTTGTCAGGGCTGCGCTGGGAAGCAGGCAGGAAAAACATTGATATGATGAGTTCATGTCCGCTTTGGTGACATCTTCCCGCCCATAGATGGCGCGGGCTTCCTCTGCATCAATTGAGCTGGATTTATGTTATTTGTATTGCCATCCGTGCTTATACCACTTTCTGCGGCAGCTCTCATCACAGCGCCAAAGAGCGCGGGATTCCCAGCCCGCGTTTGCTAAAAGAAAATTGTCGCGTATTTGAGCAGCGCGCCCATCACGTACCCTACTACAGGTATGCCGTGCGACATGCTTCTTATCCTTGCAACGTCCTTTTTATCTATGCCGCGGAACCTCGCTAGAGTAATTGGGTACACGATCACAACCTCCACAAATCCTGTGATCAGCAGCGGTATGTAGTTCCCGCCCCATAGTACCACCAGAGGAACCAGCAGCAGCATTGGCACCGCGTTTGCGGCAGAGATCCTGTATAGCTTATTGAAGTCGAACTTCAGGCTGTAGAGCCTGCTGCTCTTCCATATGAAAAGGGCGTCAGTCAGTATCGGGGTTATGACATACACTAGGACTATGAGGCCTATGCCTTTGAATATTGGTATTATGAACGGCAGGGCGGCCAGCTGTACTACAGCTATTATGGCGTTGTACTTCAAAATGTACTTGACCATGTTGGCGCTGGTGAGAAGGGTGCTGGCGTAGGTGCCTGCTATGCCGATAAGGGTGCCTATGCACATGACCGATATGAAAAGCGGGGCGCTCTGGTATATGCTGCTGAAGGCGACGTACGAGAACGGCTTTGCCAGGATTGCGATGAATAATAGCATCGGGCTCAGTAGTATGAATGTATAATAAAGCGTATAGCTGTACAGCTTCCCCATCTTGTCCTTCATCTTTGAGCCGGCAATGGTGGTTGAGAAAAGTGCAAGCAACGAAACGCTTATGGATCCTGATACGACATCTATTAGGGAGTTGAACTTCGTTGCTATGCCGACGTTGCCGATTATTATTGTGGCAGCGAATGCACCTAGGACTATGAAGGAAAGGTTGCTTGAAATGGACTGGAGTAAGTTAGACCCTGCTATCGGCAGGGAGAACTTGAATATCCTTCTTATCTCCTTTACCGAGGGACTCACCAGCATCCTTATCCTATTTTTCCCGTATATTAGATACAGCGAATAGAAGAATCCGGACATCTGGCCTATGACAATCCCGAATATCGGGGCCGCGGCCCCAAGGCCGAGAAGCACCAGGGTTATTCCTACCCCGGACTGGATGATGGCCTGAACTATGTTTATTGCAGCTACCCTGGATCCGTTATTGAATCCGAGAAGAACGGAGTATGAGGCGCCGAAAAGCATCGACGATATTATGGACAGGGCTGCAATGTCTATGAAGTACGTATATGATGGATTGTGGAATACGTAGTTGGCTATTGCGGGTCCGAACGCCACGGTAATTACGGCCAGGACGACTCCGAACGTTATAGTTATGAAGTAGCCGTTGGCCAGGATTGCCTCCAGGGACTTTTTGTCCTTCCTTAATATGTATTCCGGTATGAATTTATTCAGCGCTGTGCTGACCCCAAGGTTCCCAACGCTGCCGAAAAAGCCTGACACTGCGAGAGCCAGGGTGTATATCCCGTAAGTGCTTGGCCCGAGGACCCTGGCCACTACTATGAAAGCTATGCCGGCAAATATTAGGGATGCAAACTTGCCCAACAGCACGTAGCTTATTGTGTTCGCAGTCCTGGAACCTATCTCAGAAACGTAGGCTTCCGTCTCTACAGTGCTATCGTAGTTCGGTGCCATATAATCATCAGCTACCTTAGCGCGGAAACGAGCGTAGTCACCATGTGCCTCGGCTTGAACTTCGACCTTCCCTTTGTCCTGTCATGGAATGTGGAGTACGGCACCTCGGATATCTTTACATCGTTGCCTGCAACCCTTAGTATGTCGAGAAGCACCTTGTATCCGGTATCTACGAACTCGCTTCTTCTGCCGGCGACTATGCTCCCTAGCAACCTTGTCCTTATCCCGAAAAATCCCGACATCATATCGCTGGTTGTCCTTTTGCCCCTGAGCTTGAATGAGGCCACGGCTATTAATGTTATACCCTTTGAAAGTATCTTTCTGTGAAACCCCCACTTCCTAATCCTCGTCCTGCATCCTATCGCTATGTCGCTCTGATCCAGTGCCTTGATCAATTTACCTACCTTCTCTGGAGGATGCTGCATATCGCCGTCCATAACCACTATCTTTTTTGTATTTACTATGAGCGATGCATCTATCACGCTGGCCGTGATTCCGTGCTTTTTCTCAGCTGACCTGTCCAGGAATTTCACCCTCGAGTGCCTTGCCATGATTCTGCGGACCACCACGATTGTAGAGTCTGTGGAGCCGTCATCTGCGACTATGATGTGTATGCCGGCGTACATCTTAAGGAGCTGCTTCAACAGCTTGCCTATGCTGCCCTCTTCGTTGAGCGTTGGTATTATTACTGTTGTATCAGAGTAATCTGCCATTGGATCAGTTTTGACATTTCTGCTTTGTCATAGTATTCAAACTGGAGTGAGGCTCCATGGCCTGCTTTTTAAGGCAATCCTAGGTGGCTGAAGGACACTCCCTGGCTTGCCGGCAGGCGTTTTCTAGCTCCAGGGTGCCATCCCGCAGCTCTTTTGAGTATATTTATTGATGCATTTATATCTTTATCCTTATGCAGCAATTGGATTGCACCCTGTTTATACTGACAAGCCTGTTTTTCGAAAGACCAAATACCTCCTTTGGTCTGGAAAAGGTTCTTTCGATTGCCCGTACTGTCCCGCGCAATCAAGGAGAACCCTGCAGTAAGGTCTTTATAAAAAGGAGAGTTTTTAATTTGTCAGGTTCCTAGTATTCCACATTACCAAAAGTAATAAAAAGGTTTTTATTCTGTTCTGCAGCATTTATACTACAATACAAGGGGAATCTGATGCCCGAAAGAATCCTGGTCCTGGCCGTAGATATCGACAACGATCTTTACAGGAAAGCAAAAATCAGCGGACCTGTAATAGGAAGGTCGGACAACCTTAACGCAGCTGCCAAGCTGGCCCTGGCCGATCCTCAGGAAACCGATGCAAACACAATGTTCGAAGCGGTTAGAAAATATGACGAGCTTAAGGGGAACGGCCTTCCCGTATCGGTAGCCACAATCACCGGCGCGGAGAAAGAGGGGTATGTAGCCGATGCCGCTTTGGCCAAGCAGCTGGATGTGGTGCTGGACAGGTTCAAGTCTGACGCCTGTGTGCTTGTGACTGACGGCGCCAGCGACACAAGGGTTCTGCCGATACTCAAGACAAGAATAAAGGTAAATAGCGTGGATCTTGTGAGGATGAAGCAGGCGGAGAGGTTTGAAAACACATATTTTGCAATCATAGAGAAGCTGAAGGAGCCGCACTACGCAAGAATAGTGTTTGGTATACCTGCGGTACTGCTTCTGCTATTCGCGCTGAGCTACTACTTCAACTATGGATGGCAGCTTCCTGTTGCACTGATTGGCATCTACCTTCTGTCAAAGGGCTTCGGCGTGGAGGAATCTCTAGTAAACTCCTTCAAGGGGCTGGGCTTCAGCGTGGAGAAGCTGAGCTTTGTTTTCTACACCATATCGATAGTCTTTTTAGTGATAAGTCTGATAATAGGGTATGGTTCTTACACCAGTGCGCTTTCGATAACAAAGAACCCGCTGACGATAAGCGCCGATACAGTGGAAGGATTTATACTGCTGTTCCCTATGAGCATGGTCCTGTACCTGATAGGCAGGGTGATGGACTTTGAGAACAAACGCATGCACTACAAAGCGATAGCGCAGGGCACATATGTTGGCTATGGCATAATAACCATACTTGTGATCTATTTTACCGCTGCCTGGATACTTGCACAGCTCTACTTCTGGCAGTTCCTGCTGTACAGCGGCTTTGCTGTAATATTCGGATATCTGATATCAAAAACCAGCTCGGTCCTCAGGGGCAGGGCGATAAGAAAGGTCAAGATAAAGGACAAGCATGTTATAAATGACATAGGAGCGTACGTGGGCAAGGTCATAGCCGTTGATTCCAGAAGGGGCGAAATGCTGGTCAAGACAGACTACGGGAATACTATAAAGTATGACATTGACAGGATTACAAGCGTATCAGACCGAATAATAGTTAGGTAGACCCAGCCTGGCTACACTGATTTGATTCTTTTATGGATGGTGATTGCGTACACGTAAAGAAAGATTTAAATATGCCTAATTATAATAATAAAAACATCGTTCTGCACGAGCTTGTAGGCTTGCGCGCAGAAGTTGCGGACAGCAGGGACATTTTCAAGAAGGGAATAAAAGGCAGAATAATAGAGGAGACGAAGAACACGCTGCTCATAGAAACAAAAAAGGGAAGAGTAAGGGTGCCAAAGGCTGCCTCAACCTTTAAATTTGTTTTCGGCAAAAGTAAATTTACTGTAGATGGCAGCGAGATAAATTTCAGGCCGTATGAGCGCCTTGAGAAGGGCTTTAAATTCTACAGGAGGAGGCGCCTTTGAGCGAATATCGGTAATTGAGCTTTAAGCTTAGAAGATGATTGTTTGGAATGCAAAGATTCGAAGTGCCCGGTGCACGGGAACCTGAAGACGCACGGATACCAGATGGAGGGAATGGTAATCAGCGACAAGGCGGCGAAGACAGTGATAGTGAAACGCGAATACAACACATTCCTGAAAAAGTACGAAAGGTCCCTGAGGAACACCTCAAAGATACCGGCCTACAACCCGGAATGCATAAATGCGAGGCAGGGGGATGAGGTCCTGATAGAGGGCACAAGGAGGCTTAGCAAGACAAAATCGTTTGTGGTAACAAAGGTATTGAAGAGGGCATCTAAATGAAGAGCATATCTGCAACCGTGTCAAAGACCCTGGTGCCTGGAAGCGTGCTCGCCTGCGCCGACAACAGCGGCGCCAAAACGCTGATGATAATAAACAAGATAGGCAAGGCCGGCAGGCACGGAAGGCTGGCCGCTTCAGGCATAGGCGATATAGTGATGGCCAGCGTAAAGAGCGGAAACCCGCAGTACATCAAGAAGAAGGTGCGCGTTGTCATAATAAGGCAGAAGCAGCCGATAAGGAGGAAGAACGGCATGCGCATCAGGTTCGAGGACAACGCTGGGATACTGATAACCGAGACCAACCTGCCTGTCGGCACCGAGGTGAAGGGTGCCATGGCCAGGGAGGTAATTGAAAGGTACATAAAGCTGGCTGGCATAGCCTCTAGGGTGGTGTGATTTTATGATTAAAAGCAGCAAACCAAGGAAGCAGAGGCTCTTTAGGTACAACGCGCCTATGCACACAAGGCAGCACTTTGTGCACGCGCACGTTGACAAGGCACTCAGAGAGAAGATGCAGCTGAAAAGGAGGGCCATACAGCTGGCAACCGGGGATACTGTTAAGGTCATGAGCGGCTCGAAGAGGGGCACCATAGGAAAGGTTACAAGGGTTAACCTTAGGACAGGCAGAATCTTCATGGATTCGCTGATGAAGAAGAATGCGAAGGGCAAGGAGTTTAACGTGGGAGTGAGCAGCGGCTGCGTCTACATCACCGACCTGAACCTGTCAGACAAGGTAAGGGCTTCGAGGCTCGGGCTCAAGCAAGAGGTAAAAAGGCAGGAGAAGAACATCCAAGAAACCGCGGCAAAGACTACAGCTGGTGCGCTGGAAAAGAAAGCAGACGGCGGACCTGCGAAGAACGAGGCAAGAGGCTGAGACTATGGCTGGAAGGGGAAACAGCAGGCACATGAAGGGTTTGGCTTCCACTCGCTACATGGCGGTGGGCAAGAAGACAACCAGATACGTGACAAAACCTAAGTGCGGCAGGCATTCGCTCCTTAGCAGCATATCACTCCTTCAATTCGTAAGAAAAGTAGGAATAGTTCAATCAAGGCGCGACGCCAGAAAATTAGTTACTGCTGAGCTTATTGTGGTGAACGGCAGGGCTGTCAGGGACCTGAAGTACCCGGTGGGACTGAACGATGTAATACAAATAAAAGGCTCAGGTGACGCTTACAGGATAGGCATAAACGCCAGGGGGCAGGCCGACGTGAGCAGGGTGGACCCAGGAAGCGCAGACGAAAGGCTTTGCAAGGTGGTGCACAAGTATATAGGAAGGAAAGGCGCGGTAATGGTGGGGCTGCACGACGGAAGCTCTGTGGCTGCACAGAAAGAAGTGGCTGTTAACGATTCGGTTGTCATAGATTCAAAAAACAGGATAAAAAAAGTTATGAAGCTGGCTGAGGGAAGCAGGTGCATGGTAATCGCAGGAGTCCACGTGGGAACGTCTGGAAGTATAAAAGGCATAAAGCCTGGAAACGCGAAGGCTTCGCCTTCAGTAACCGTCTCTGGCGAGGTCGGAGAGCCGTTTGAGACTCTTCTCAAGAACATAATGGTAGTTGGTTAGGATGGCGAAAGATCAAAACCCAATGCAGGCAATAAGGATAAGCAAGCTGGTGATAAACATAGGCACGGGCAACGAAGAGAGGCATACCGACGCCGCCAAGAAATTGATAACGCTTATTACCTCAAGGACGCCGGTGGATGAGCTATCCAGAAAAAGGAATCCCTCATTCAAGATAACGAAGGGGCAGAAGATAGGCGCGATGGTAACGGTGAGAGGAGAGGAGATCAAGAAGCTGCTTCCGAGGCTGCTCGATGCCACCGACAACAGGATCAAGGATTCCTCAATAACTCCGAATTCGCTGAGCTTCGGCATAAAGGAGTACATAGACATAAGGGGAATAAAGTACGACCCTGCGATAGGCATGCTTGGCATGAACGTCAACCTCTCGTTCAGAAGAATGGGGGCAAGGGTCGAGTACAGAAAGAGGGGTGCTGCAAGGATACCGGATCACCACAGGATAATAGACAGGGATGCAATAAAATCATTTATGGAGAAGGAGTTCGGAGTGAATGTAGCTGAAGGTTGATGCTGATGAAGGTAAAAATAGAGGAAAAATTCAAAGGTAAGGGAGCACGAAGGTGCAGGCTGTGCGGTACGGCGCGTGGCCTGATAAGGTCGCACAGGCTTTACATATGCAGGAGGTGCTTTAGGGAAACTGCCAAGAATCTCGGATTCAAGAAATATGGTTGATTGAATGGATAGGTTTGCCGACGCTATAAACACTATAAAGACAAATGAGAGGATAGGAAGGCGTGAGTGCAACCTCTATTCGACAAAGCTCATCAGGGCTGTGCTTGATGTCATGAAGAAAGAGACCTACATTGACGGATACGAGGAGTTTAAGGAAAGGCACGTGAGCATGATAAGGGTAAGGCTGTCGAACAAGATAAACGGGATAGGGGTTATAAAGCCTAGGTATCCAATAACTAAGGATGACATACAGAGATACGAGTCAAGGTACATACCGAGCAAAGATTTCGGCATACTAATAATATCAACTCCTGAAGGGATGCTGACAAACAAGGAGGTAAAGGAGAGGAATATAGGCGGAAGGCTTATAGCCTACGTATACTAGCTGGTGCTTATGATATCTGTAAAAATACCGAGCGGCATAAAAGTTTCAGTTGACGGAGGCAACTGCATAACGGTCAAGGGTAGCCTTGGCAAGAACAGGAGGATTTTCAACACGTCGCTCCTCAACATCTCGGTTAATGGCAACGAGGTATCCATATCCCCTACTGAAGTAAAGCCCCTGGCTAAGAATGGAGAGAAGGCGGCCAAGGCGCTGCGCAAGGAGATACAGAACGACATCGACGGAGTGACTAGGTATTTTGAGATAAACATGAAAAGCATACACGCACACTTCCCGCTCACCATGGAGGTCAAGGGCGGCTCATTTATGCTAAAGAATATGATAGGCGAAAGAGCAGCCAGGTCAGCCAAGATTGTTGGAAATACCAAGGTTGAGATAAGTGGGCAGAACGCCAGGATATACGGCACGAGCCTTGATGATGTGTCGCAGACCGCGGCGAATATAAGGAAGGCGAGCAAGATAAGGAAGAAGGACGATAGAGTCTTTCAGGACGGAGTGTACTACGCCATAGAGGAATGAACATGCTGAAAAAAAAGAGCCACCCAAAATTCAACGTGCCAAACTTTGGGGCAAAACATAGGAAAAGGGTCAAAGCGAGGTGGCGCAAGCAGAGAGGTATAGACAACAAGAAAAGAATAAAGAAGGATTTTATGGGGGCGGTCCCTTCAATCGGCTACAGGAATCCGGAGGCCATACGCGGCCTCAGGGGGTCTGGCAGGGTCGGCGTTGTCGTGCACAACGCGGGCGAGATGCTCGCCCTGGCAGGAAAGCTGGACAGGCAGAATTTTGACGTGATAATAGCTCACGCAGTCTCGAAAAGGAAAAGGTCAACAATCATCAAGATCGCGAACAGCAACGGAATAAGGATTGCAAACGGTGGTTCAGTATGAGCATAAAACTTACGAATAGAATAGCTTCAAGGCTGATGGGCAGGGGAACCAGCAAGATAAGGATAAAGAAGGATGCGTATGAAGATGCGTCAAAGGCCATAACTGCAGAGGACGTAAGAACCATGATAAAGGACGGGAAGATATACGCCATAAAAGAGAAGCACAACATCAGCATCAGGTCAAAGATTACAAGGCTCAAGAAGATGAAGGGCAGAAAGAGGGGCATCGGAAGCAGGAGAGGAACGCCAAAGGCCAGGAGGGGCATAGAATATAAGAAAAAGGTTAGGGCCCAGAGGAGGGTGCTCAGGAAGCTCAAGTCCGAAAAAGTGATAGACAATGAATCGTTCAAGAGGTTCTACGCGCTTGTCAAAGGCGGAACGTTCGAAAACAAGGCTTCGCTGATAAGCCACATGAAGAGCAGGGGAGTGGCGATAAGCGACGAGAAGGCGGCGGAGCTTAAGCATATATGATGATACAATGTACAGGCACATAAGAGCGAGGAGAAGGAGTTCAAAAACGAACTACAAGAAGAGGATAGCGCTGCTGAAGAGCGGGCTGCCGCGGATAATCATAAGGAAAAGCAATAGGGGGATAATAGCGCAGCTTGTATCTTACAATCCAAAGGGTGATATAGTGGTGTCATCCGCCAGCTCCAAGGAACTGGAAGCACAGGGATGGCTGCCTAGGGCCAACATACCGACGGCGTATCTCACGGGGATGCTGCTGGCAAAGAAAGCAAAGGGTAAGTATCAAGGCAATGTAGTTCTGGACATCGGCTTGTACAAGCCGGTAAAATCCTCTGTAGTCTTCGCGGGGGCAAGGGGCGCCGTGGATGGCGGAATGGGAGTCATAAACAGCATAGAGGTTGACCAGGATAGGATATCAGGGAAGCACATTGAGGATTACGCCAGGTCGATGAAAGAAGGCTCGGTCCAATTCTCCGCTTACGGGAAGGAGAAGGTGGAAGTGAAGGAGATCAGAGCGCTGTTTGATGAAGTGAAGAAAAAGATACTAACGTGATTTGTTGAGGCCGCAAAATAGAAGGTATGAATCAGAAAGCACATTCAATATAGATTCATGGCAACCGAGGACGGATGTCGGAAGGAGGGTGAAGAGCAAGGAGATAACCTCAATAGAGCAGATTTTCCATGAAGGAAGGCACATACAGGAAACCGAGATAGTTGACGCGCTCATACCTGACATAAAGAATGAGGTCATCGAGATTTCAAGCGTTCAGAGGATGACAAAGAACAACAGGAAGGCGAAATACCGCGTAACGGCAATCGTAGGAGACGGCAGGGGCCACGTCGGAGTTGGAAGCGGCAAGGAGGCAGAGGTCAAAGCAGCAATAGAGCGGGCAGTAAAAAACGCAAAGGCGAACGTAATACCTGTTATATTCGGATGCGGATCCTGGCAGTGCGCGTGCGGTACGGCGCACAGTTTGCCTGTAATAGTCAAGGGCAAGTGCGGCAGCGTGGATATAACGCTGAAGCCTGCGCCTAGGGGGCTCGGAATCGTCGCCAGCGAGCCGGTGAAGAAGATGCTGGAGCTTGCAGGCGTCAAGGATCTCTGGAGCTTTTCAAGGGGAAGGACAAGGACAAAGTACAACACACTAATTGCCGTATTCAAAGCGCTGAAGAGCGAAAACTCGATGAAGAATTCATCGCTGCTTGAGGCGAAACGATAGGAGGATTCGCATGGACACCGAAAATAGAAGGTTTGTGATTCCTGGAGAAAGGCTATCTGTTGAGGAGGAATTGGCTCCCTCAGACAACACCTATTCTGAAGATGGAATCGTCTACGCCGCCTCTTCCGGCGAGGTAAAGATCAGGGAAAACGCCGTGTCTGTAGAGCCGATAAAGCACGTGATTAAGATTGGAAGGGGGATGATGGTTCTCGGCACGGTGTCCAACGAGATGAGGAGCGTGGCTTTTGTAAGCATAGACAGCATACGCAGCAAAAACAGGGAGACGCTGGCCATCAAAGACGGCAAGATAATAACCAAATCCAGGGGGCATTTTGACAGAGGAGGAAGGGGAAGGATGCACGACAACCCGAGGGACCGCGGAGGCCAAGTCGAGGAAAAACCGTGCAAGGTTGGGGATACTATAATCGCCAGGGTTGTTGGCGAGGACGATGACATATACATACTGAGCCTTGCTACCCCAGAAGCCGGAGTGGTATACGCCAGATGCAGCGAATGCGGAAACTTCATGGAGCCCAGCGGAGGGAGCATGGTGCTGCGCTGCGTCGGGTGCAAGAGAAGCGAGAGCAGGAAGATAAGCTCTTACTACGGCAAGCCGGAAGAGATAAAAAAGCTGTTTAACGATTAACTACATAAGTGGTCACATGGATATCAAAGCGATAAAAGAGGAGAGCAAGGAGCTTATGATAGAATTTGATACTGGCGACTTGACCATACCAGACTTCATAGCCCATGAGCTGCAGAACGACAATGATGTCACCTTTGCGGGTGTGAATAAGGATCACCCAGACGTTGGCAAGCCCATCCTAGTTGTTAAGACGAATAGGAAAAAGGCGGCCGACGCCGTTTCCAGCGCTATTGGCCGGATAAAAGAGAACATTCAGGAGATGAGGGCTGGGATTGCAAAGAAAAAATAAACTGCTGACCGCCAAAACCTTTTGCGTGGTTTCATACGGCTTCATCGTATGCAGTAGGTGGTTTTCTTGAAGGAGGGAATCAGGATAGCTGCGTTGGCCAGCGGCCCTATAAGGAGGGGCAGGCCTCACGCCAGGGCGCTCCTAGTCTGCATTGTGGGAAACTCTAAGGGCGTGGAAGGTGTCCTCTCAACCTACGTGGAGGTTGACGGAGCCGATTCGACAAAAAGGATAGCTGGAATGATGGCTAAATCCAGGTTCATGGATCAGGTAAGGGTGATAGCACTTAACGGCATAGCTGTCGCAGGCCTAAACATAGTAGATGTGAACGGACTGGGAAAAAGGTTGGGTGCAGAGATCCTAATCGTAACAAGGCACAGGCCGCGTTCGGCGCTGCTGTCTGAATCTGTTCGCAAGTTTGCGGATGCTGCAGGCGTGGATGCGTCCGGGAAGCTGAAAATCATAGCTGCACAGGGCAGGTATAGGCGCACGGCTGGTTTCTACGCGTGGAGCAGCTTCAGCTGGAAGGAAACAGAGCTGATCGTGCCATACGCGGCCAAACTGCTGAGGCTGTCACACATGATTGCGAGCGGGGTGTCTGTTGGGGAATCAAGAGGAAGAATATAGTTTGTTATAGGAATTTTGAGGGAATCGAATGCAGGCCTATCTCCGCCGTGCCTTTTAAAATCTTGGTAGAGCCTGAATTTCTGTGCCATTGCGGTTCAGTTTTTATATACTTTATTGCGGCAGCTCTCATCCCAACGCCAAAGAGCGCGGGATTTCCAGCTCACGTTGCTAAATTAGGTAGATTACCCAGATTATGAATAATATGTAGGCTACGAAAATCCCCAGAATCACAGATAAGGCTATGAAAAGCCTCTTGCTCATCGCCGGCTTCTTTTGGTTGAAAAAGCTTAGCGTGCCAAGCACTAAGAATAGGATGTATGCTATTATGCCATCAAAAAGCGAAACAGCTATTGCTGATGTGTAGCTTGTAGTGAATATTGATATCAGCAGTATTATGGATATTATGTAAAGGAACAATACGGATATTGTACTGATTTTTTCCGGCTTCATACATTCACTTCAGCGGAGTGCAGTATACTTAAACAGCCAATATTTAATAACAGATGCTCACAGTATGGCATAGGCCACAAAAACTGGCGCGAGTAGTATTGATATTGTGCTTATCACCTTTATCATGGAATTCAGCGAAGGCCCAGCCGTGTCCTTCAGCGGATCGCCTAGCGTATCTCCGACCACAGCTGCCTTGTGTGCATCGCTGCCCTTGCCTCCGAAGTTGCCTCCCTCTATGTACTTCTTCGCGTTGTCCATGGCTCCACCTGCGTTTGACATGAACAAAGCCATGACGAAGCTGGTTGGAATCATGCCTACTATAAGGCCGCCCAAAGCCGCCTTGCCGAGAAGAATCCCAACTGCTATAGGGGTAGCTATGGCAATAAGTTCAGGGACTACAAGTGACCTAAGCGCGTTTATGGTGGCTATGTCAACAGCCCTGGCGTAATCCGGCTTTGCGGTGCCGTTCATAAGCCCCTTGATGGTCTTCACCTGCCTCCTCACCTCCTCCACCATCATGTTTGCTGCGTGACCTACCGCCTCCATTAGGAAGGATGAAAAGATGAATGGCATGAGCGCACCTATGAAAATGCCTATTGTAACTAGAGGGTTGAGCACGTTGAGCGTGGTTAGCCCGACAGCATTTGAGAATGCAACGAAAAGAGCGACGGCAGATAGGGCGGCGCCGCCTATTGCGTATCCCTTTGTCGTAGCCTTTGTAGTATTCCCTATCGCATCGAGGTGGTCTGTAACCTTCCTGACGCTCCCTGGCATCCCGCTCATTTCAGCTATGCCGCCGGCGTTGTCTGTTATTGGCCCAAATGAATCTATGGTAAGTATCGTGGCTGTTAGGGAGAGCATGCCAACTGCGGCTATGCCTATCCCGTAAACGCTCCCAACTGAAAAGTAGCTTACAAATATTGCTGCTATGATTACAAGCACTGGGAGCCATGTGCTCCTTAGCCCGACGGCCAATCCCATGATCACGTTGGTCCCTGCGCCGCCCTTCGCCGCAGTTGCAATCTTTATAACCGACTTGCTCTTGTTCCCTGTGAAATAGTCGGTTATCCAGAATATTAATATTGCTATGACTAGGCCTGACAGCACTGCAACGAAGTAGCTGAACGGCAGACGCATGGCTGCGGTTAGCGCAAAGTCAAGCAGCGCAGATATTATTACTGCAGATATTATGCCGGAATATAGCGCCCTGATTGCGCTGCCGCCGCGTGCTTTCATGAAGAACATCGCTACAAGGCTTCCTATTATGCCCACCGCTGCAACGAGAAGCGGGTATGAAAAAAGCGACAGGGAAGCTCCGCTTATGCTTGACGCTATCAGAAGCGCAGCCACGAGCGTAACCGCGTAGCTCTCGAACACGTCTGCTGACATCCCGGCGCAGTCGCCCACGTTATCACCTACGTTGTCAGCTATCACTGCTGGGTTTCTTGGATCGTCTTCAGGCAGGTTAAGTTCAGTCTTGCCAACCAGGTCGGCGCCTACATCCGCGGCTTTTGTGTAGATACCTCCCCCGACCCTTGCGAAAAGGGATATTAGGGATGCCCCGAATCCAAATCCTATCAGCAGCGCAACCTTCGATATTGTGAGATATATGAGCAGCAGGCTTATCCCTATCAATCCAAAGCCTACGGCAGCAAATCCGGTTACTGATCCTCCGATCACGGCCGTTTCAAATGCATTTCTTATGCCTTTCTCTGCGCTCTTGGCTGTTCTAACGTTTGCCCTGACTGCCACGTTCATGCCTATGTACGCAGTTAGATATGATGATATTGCCCCTGTTGCGAAGGCGATGTCAAGCTGAATCCCGTTTTTTAAGAACAGGAAGAGAATCGCCAGCACCACCCCAAACACAAGTATTGTCTTGAGCTGCCTGTTCAGATACGCCCTTGAACCATCTCGTATTGCTGCGGATATCTCCTGCATCTTCTTGTTACCATCCGGCTTGCCGATGGTCGAATAAGCAGCCCATAAAGAGAATAGCAGAGCTACGGCTCCTGCAGCTATGGTATAAAAGTAAAAACTCAAATTGACCCCTCAAAACAAACAAATGCATTTGAAATTAAAGATTTAAAAATGTTATGCTGGTCGCAGCCGGTCTTTAACGGCACGCCAGGTATGCTGGCGCGGGTGTTTCCAGATGGGCTGGCGGCTGGCTACTTGCCGCCGATCTTGAACATTTTTGTCTTGCATACCGAACAGAAGCCTGTCAGAGCCTTCCTACCATTTTTCATTGAAATCTCTTTTGCGTCCTTCATCTCCCTTTTTTGCTTACATTTAAAACAATACGCTTCCATTTTATCACCAAGTATTTATGGTAAACTATTATAAAATATATAGTTGGCACAGGCTGGGCAGCTATGCTGGCATTACCGGCTTTACTGCCAGGCATGGGGCTGTGCGGGCTTGGGCCTGGCAGGGCATAAAATTTTAAATATGCGATTTTATTCATAATCATGGAAAGTAAAAAATGGATAAATTCAAATGTGTTGCTCATATCCTTTTCAGCGTTTTTTGCTGACCTTGGCTACCAGACTGCCGTAGCCCTTTTCCCGGTATTCCTGGTGCTTTTCCTTAAGGCCCCAGTATACGAGTTCGGAATAGCGAATGCGGTAGCTTTCGGGGTGGGTTCCATCTTCGGCTATGCCGGGGGTGTGCTGGGAGACAGGTTCAACGACAAGTGGATAGCGGTGCTTGGCAACGCCCTGATACCTATACTGTCTCTGACAGGACTTGCAATCAGCCCCACTGTCGCCGTGATACTTTTTGCAAGCGGCTGGTGGGCTAGAAACTTCAGGTCGCCCTCTAGGAGGAAGATGCTGGTCGAAAGCACAAACAGGAAGAATAGGGGCAGGGTCTTCGGATTCCTCCACGCGCTCGACATAGGGGGTGGAATGTTTTCAATCGTGCTGCTGCTTGTTTTCCTCATACACGGGCTGGACTATAGGGTAATTTTTCTTATAACCGCCATACCAATAACTATATCTACGGTGCTGCTCCTCTTCACTAGGCACACAGGCTTACATGGGAAAGAAGCACCTGAAAAGAGCGCGGCTAAGCAGACCGACGTTGACCGGAGGACGTATAAGGGGATAATACTGGCCACTTCGCTATACGGCTTCAGCTCCTACAGCCTAGGTTTCCCTATACTGACAATCGCCCAGTCCTCTAACAGCCTTTTGGGCATAGGCTCTTACGCCGTATATCTGGGGGTGTCTGCGGTGTCTGGCTATATTATAGGGTCGCGGGTCGTGAACAGGGTTTCTTCTCTTGCAAAGACTGGATACATACTTTCAGGAATTGGCACGTTTGGGCTTGCCTTTGCTTACCTTTTGGGGCATAACATAATTCTTCTCTACGCTTCTGTAGCTGTGCTGGGGTTCTCGCTCGGGGCGATAGAAACACTTGAGCCTACCATAATATCATTCATAAAGAGCATCAGGGAGGTCGGGAGCGGGATGGGCTCTCTATCCGCGTCCAGGAGCATAGGTATATTCCTCGCAAACCTGATAATGGGGTTGCTTTACGTTATAAGCCCCTTTTACTCGTACGCTTACGCTGGAATCGTATCTATAGCTGCTGGCTGCATAGTGCTGTACAGCGGAAGGGGTTTTGTCAGCCGAGGCTGAATGAAACGCACGCTTTGCTTCATGTGCACTGGATGGTGCTTACGATGTGTTCCTTTCCGTACTGCGTGTTGAAGTCTATGGTATACTGTTCGCGTTCGCCTACGCTGCAGTTCTGCAGCGCCTGCAGGTAGATAGTCTCCTTTTTGTTTAGGAAGAACTGCGGGTACGTTAGTATGTGCCCGCTGCTGTCAGATATAGATAAATCGGTAATGTTGACGTTTGAAAAAGTTTCATTTTGTAGCGTGATGGTGAAACTATCATTAGATCTTGATATATACACCGGTATGTATGGCTGGACAAATATGGTGCTGGCCAAAGTCTGATTGCCGATTATCAGCGATACGGAATGGAAACCAGGGTTCAGGTGAACCCGGGCTATTATGAAGTTGTAGTACCTGCTGTAGTTAAGGGTGGAGTTGTCCACATTGACTATTATGCGTGATGTAGAATTGAGGTTCAGGTTCCCTATTTCGAACATTATGGAGTTGTCAGAGTACCACTCTAGAGGTATGGTAAGCGATGGGCTCTTGTCGTAGAGGAGCTGCTGCAGCATCCCGCTCTCGTACTGAGAGAATGAGAGCAGGTAGAAAAGCTTCTGGATAGACAGGTTTTGTCCTGGCGCTGCGGGCTGCGTGCAGTCTGCAGTGCCGTTCTGTATGTAGTTCAGCCTCGCTGGGTCTGCAAAGGCGGCTTGGGCGAGCCAGCCGCTGCTCTGGGATGAAATACCAGGCTGGTAGCCCGTAAAGCCGCTGACCGTGTATTCAGTAGTAATGTTTGAGAACGGGCCCCCAACGGCCGCTATGGCTATTCCGTAAAACTGGGAGTTTAAATTCGTGTTCGGCTGGCTGGGCTGGTTGAACAGGCCGCAAGAGTATAGCGATGACAGTATTTTTGACTGGCTTTGTATGTAGTATTTCGATAGCTCTATTTCGTATACTGACAGCGCGTCTGTGGCGTCGAAAGGTATTATCGATGCCGTTCTCGCGGTTCTCGGGTTTAGGGTTATGGATGAGTTTTGGAATGCAGGGATGCCGAGACCGTAAAAATAGGCTATGGTCGAGTATCTGAAAAGTGGATCCTTGTATCCGAGAGAATAGTTTCCTACAGACAGCGAGGTTAGCTTCATTGCCGTGCTTGGCATTGACATAGCCAGGGGGTCTATAACGTTTAGCATTGTGAGGACGTACAGCGGCAGCAACTCGGAATAGGATAATATCCTGGGCGCTTTTGTGGTGCTTACGTAGGCGGCCGTCTCGAGAGGATTGCCTCCCCCTATGCTACCAACTACGGCTATAGTTAGATTGTTGAGCAGGCTGTATGGTACCAGTTGCTGCGGAGCCCCGGTAACATTGAGGTAATGTGCGTTGAGATAAGAATAACTCTCTATGTATGACGGATTGTATATAAGAGATGCTGTGCTATTGTAGTATATACTGGAATCCATGCCTATTGAGGAATTGGAGTTTGACAGGAACGAACGGAAAAGGGTGCTTGAGCCACTGACTTCTCCTGACAGGCCGTTCAGGTAGTAGACCCCTGAGAGGCCGAGTTGCTGCTGATAATACAGAACAAACGCTATGCCTATGAATGTGAAAAGCGCCATTATCTTGTAGTTTACCATTGCATCACAGGAATTGATATAGCAGGTTGAATACATTGAAGAAATGCGCGTGCCAGAAAATGCTGTATGCATAGCTTACGCCCAGCAGTATCATAATGCCGGTAAAGCCGGCTACAGTTACTGCAAAAAGGGCCTTCAGCTTGCTTACTCCCTGCTGGTTGGCAAGCGCTATGAGGGTTATGCCGATGGACCATATGTCTGTTATGAACAGAAGGAATAACCCGACCATCGAATATATTATTGGCACCGCCAGGCTTGTGTGCGGCGCGGTATATATCGCGGTTGATGCGTATACTAGGGAGAAGCCGGCCACGCCGAGCAGGGGCGCCCATGAAAACATCAGGGCTGGAGTGATGCCGTATACCTCTGCGGCAAAAGTGTTGTCGTAGGAATTTCTGAAAAGGC
Organism: Microcaldota archaeon; assembly: GCA_021799635.1. GTDB lineage: Archaea > Micrarchaeota > Micrarchaeia > Micrarchaeales > Micrarchaeaceae > JAJZAB01. The sequence goes on along the minus strand of JAJZAB010000001.1, from coordinate 435,857 downwards.
CGAAAATGTGCTTGCCGAATAGGTGAGTCAGAGATGAGAATATTATTATCCTTATAGGGGTTAGTATCCACAGGGTTATGAGTATTGCTATGGTAAGGCCGAGCAGGCCGCCGAAGCCGTAGTTGAATATCGTGGACGAACTTATGCCAAAGGCAGGTATGCTGGTGCCGAACAGGAGCCCAACAAAAATGAATATTAGGGCTGGTATCACAGACAGCCTGTAGTAGTATTTTATAGACTGACCTACGTACATGAAGTTCTTTGTTATGTTCTGCGGCCTTAACAGCGTGCCGAGTCCCTTCCCGAAATCACTTATTACCATCATCGGTATTAACTCTTAGCTCACCTTAAAAAGCTTTTTGATTGATTATGTGTTCATTATTTTATTTTTGCGCACTAAAGCATATTAATTTAAACTTTCAAGAACCTAAACAGAGTAGAAAAAAGGTTGTGTGGATGGCAGAATCCTATATAGTAAGAATATCATCGCAGAAGGGAGGAGTGGGAAAGACTGTAATAGCGGTGAATCTCGCCGCAGTGCTAAAAACCCTCAATTATGATGTGCTTTTGATAGATGCGGACACCTCAAACCCTAGCGTGGCAACGCACCTGGGTCTTGGCAGCGTTGAGACCGGATACAAGGAGATAGTTGACACCGGCGCCGAGCTCGGGAATGAGCTTTCTTCGTACGGCCCAATTGACATAAATGTTATACCAGGCACAATATCTGTATCGCAGTACAAACCTGCGCCAAACAAAATCAGCGAGTTCTACAAGAAAGTTAGGAAGGAGGGCTACGAGGTCGTAATAGTCGATTCCGCCCCCGGATCATTTTCAGAAGATGAAATTAGGTTTTTCAACGAAGCCATGATAGTTACGATACCGGAGCTGGCCTCGGCTAGGGGCAGCGCCAGCCTTGCCTCCACTTATGAGAGATACCACATAAGGCACAGGCTGGTTATAAACAGGGTGCAGAACGACACCTTCGAGCTCACGAAGGAGAACATAGAGAAGATATATGGTGATGTGGTGTATTCCATCCTGCCTGACGATCCTATAATAAAGCAGAGCATTTCAAAGAGAACCCCGGCATACCTGCTAAATCCGAACTCGAAGTTCTCGATGGCCATAGCCGAGCTGTCAAGAGCATACCAGCTGCGCCTCGGGGAGCCCGAGATTGATAGAAAACGCGAAGGCGCTGGATTCAGGCGCAGGATTAGGAAGTTCTTCGGCTTTTAGTCTTTAAATGGTTATTTTTTGGGCAAAGTTCCACCCGGTCAGGTTGTGACTAAGTTTATATGGCCAGTTCTCAGCGCCACAGAAACCCCGAGAATAGATCTTGGCGAGTATCGGCTTAGGATATACGGCAGCGTTGATAAGGAACTCTCCTTATCATGGGACGACCTCATGTCTATGCAGAAATCGAAGCTGGTGCTGGATATGCACTGCGTTACAAGGTGGTCAAGGCTTGGTGATGAGTGGGAAGGTATTAAGATAAAAAGCCTGCTGGATATGGCAGGACCGAGCGGCGACTACCTGATGCTTAGGTCATCCTACGTTGATTACTCTGCCAACATCCCACTTTCGTATATAGATGACAACTGCCTGGTTGCATTCGGCTGGAACGGCAAACCCCTGGAGCCTGACCACGGTGGCCCTGTGAGGGCTTTCGTGCCTACCCTGTACGCATGGAAGAGCACTAAGTGGCTTGACGGGATTGAGGTGATGAAGGTAGATAAGCCGGGTTTTTGGGAACTGAGGGGCTACAACATGAGAGGCGACTACTGGAAGGAGGAGCGTTATTGGGAGGGTGTCAATTTTGTAAACAAATTGCAATTCTGGAAGCACAAGGACGACCAGGAGTAGACATTACCCAATAACGGGATTTAAAGTCGTGCAAAGCTTAAAAAATATTTAAAAAAAATAAAGGCAGCCCGATCAGTTTCCTTTCTGGATTTCCTTGATCCTCTCTTCTACTCCCTTGAGCTCCTTTTCGAGGGACTCTTTGTATTCCTTGAGTATCGCTGCCTTTTCCTCTTTGGTCAGGAAGTTCCTGAAGTCCTCAGGATTCATTCCGCATCCGCACATTTTATTTCCAGATCCATACATGTTGTACACCGGCACCCTTATATAGGATGTCATATATATTACACGCGGCAAATATTTAAATATGTAGGTAGTCCTATATGTACTTGATTGCCGTGCACCACAGATACGGATGCGATATGCGTGGAATGCTTTCCTTCCAGATAATGTGGCTGCTATCAAAGAAGCCAATGCACGGGGAGGCTCTGGCGGTAGAGATAGGCAAGAGGCGAGGAGAGAAGCCGAAAGCCGGCACGTTGTACCCTGCGCTCAAGGAACTCAGATCTAACGGGCTAATAGACGGATCAAAGAAAGGCAAGATGATAGTGTACAGACTCACCGGTACAGGTGAAAGGCACCTCGCTGGGGCGGTGAAGTATTTCTGCCGGTCGTTTGGCGATGTTTTCGAGTCGCGCGAGAGCAGCTGGAAGGAGCATGCCAAACGCATTGCTGCAAAAAATGTTTAATTTTGTGTGTGGCAGGATCGGAAGCAAATTGGGCTTGTCCAATAATTCTGCTAGTTCCTAGGGTTTTAAGGGATGAAAACCGAATATGGATCTGATGGTCAATGGCCCTTTGCGGCGGCCTTTTTGATAAGCCGGAAACGCATTTTTACAGCCAGATTATTCTATTCCATTGCGTAGCCTTTTTGAAGGCGCATCGGCAAAAATAAATAACTGCAACCTTTTAATATATTGCACTGATATCCTTGCTGTGGGTCTGTAACTCAGTTTGGCTAGAGTGGCAGGCTTTTAACCTGTAAGTCGGGGGTTCAAATCCCCCCAGACCCGAGTAAAATTTGCTACGAAAAATGCTAGAGAGTGGCAGGCTTTTAACAGGGTTCACTTTTGCGAAAATCCCTTCCTCCATGTTTTTCTTTTTACTAGAGGATAAGTTTTCATCCAATACTCTTTTGTATCGAGAAAATGCCGAGTGGACTAGAGCCATTGGAATTGTTGGACACCCACCACATAAGTAACAATTAAATATCTGGATAAGCTAACTACCTTCCTTATAAAAAGGTGATTTTATTAACAGAGACATAACAAGGATTGGATTTGCGTTTATAGTGATAGGCATACTTATCCTAGCAGGATTCGCCATATCCTCTGGCATCGTATCACATGACGCCGCTGCAAACAAAACTGGCATAGAATCTGGCTCATTCAGCGGTATGGGATGGGTCCTTACCGTGCTGGGCGCAGTGATATCGGTAATTGGATACCTTTCTGAGGAGTAAAGGAGAATTGGGGCTGCGATAAAAGAGCCTTTAAATACCTTATCAATACAATATCTATGCTTAACCCATTAGCTTTTTAAAAGTGAATAACGCTAATATAAAGCAAGCCAGGGTGGCAGAAACCGGTAACGCGTACGCCTGGAAATCGATAATCCTGCTAGCGTATGGTCCTTCGGGGCCGTCTGGGTTCAAATGCCATTTAGCTGAATATCCCAGCCCTGGCGTTGGTGCTTTCATGGCAGATGAAAAATTACCTAACAACCAAAAAGAAGAACGTCCTAAGCAGAAAGTGCAGGGTAGGGACAGAGATCAGAAGCAGCAGCACGCAACATCCATAATAAGGATAGGCGGCAGGGACATCAATGGGGAGCTTGGCATAGAAAGGGCGCTTTTGCACATAAAGGGGATAAGCCACGATATGTCGCACGCGGTATCTTACGCAATACAGCAAAAATTCGGAATAGAGAAGAATGCAACACTGGGATCACTGAGCGAGAACCAGATAGAATCTATAGAGTCCGTTATAAAGGACCCTGTGAAGTACGGGATACCGGCATTTATGCTCAACAGGCGCAAGGACGCCGAGACTGGAATGGATATTCATCTTATAGGCAATGACCTGCAATTCTCAACCAGGCAGGATGTTAGCAGGGACATAGCAATAAGGGACTGGCGCGGATACAGGCATCAGCACGGGCAGAAGGTCAGGGGACAGAGAACCAGGTCCACGGGAAGGACTGGTGCTACCGTAGGTGTAATGAAGAAAGCCGCAAAGCAGCAGCTGGCCGCTGCGGCTCAGGAGAAGGGGAAGGAGGCCGCCGCGCCTGCAAAGAAGTGATTAGATGGGAGCGCCAAGAAGGAACAAAAAAAAATACGAGAAGCCAAAGGAGATGTGGAGCAACGAGAGGATTAGCTCTGATGGCGCTTTTGTCAAGGAATACGGCCTGAAGAATATGAAGGAGCTTTGGATGATGCAGACAGAGCTAAGCAGGATAAGGAGGAATGCAAGAGAATTACTGTCTGGATCGGCCGGAAGCGAGAGGCAGGCGAATGAAATGATAAAAAGGCTTGTTAAATTCGGCATAACAAGGGAGAATGCAACCCTTGACGACCTGCTGGACCTTAATGAAAAATCCCTTTTGGAGAGGAGGCTCCAGTCTGTAGTTATGAGGAAAGGGCTGGCCAGGACCATGGCCCAGTCAAGGCAGCTAATAGTCCACGGATTCATATCAATAAACGGCGTTAGGGTAAATAGGCCGGGATACAGGGTAAGCCTCAGTGAAGAGGGCATGATAGGTTACTACAAGCCGATAGATATAACGGTATCGAAGGTGGCAGAAGCGCCGGCGGCGCCTGTAGATGGGCCGCAGGAACAGCAGGCAGAGAGTGCACAGAACCAGTAAAAGTTGATTGCTGCATAAAAAAGTGTTTTCATGGCTAAAAAAGCGGACACAAAGAAGCAAGCTCCTACGGAGCAGAAGAAGGAGGCCAAGACGAAGGACATATCATACGAAGCAAAGGCCATGGAGGAGAGCAAGATAAAGCCCAGGGGCGAAAGGGTGGCGATTGCGCACGTTTTTTCTTCAAAGAACGACACGATAATAACCCTTACTGATATGAGCGGCGCCGAGACTATAGCCGTTGGCAGCGGAGGCATGATGGTTAGCGCCGATTCGCAGGAGGGCTCCCCATACGCTGCAATGCAGGCAGCTTATAAGGTTGCCGCGGCGGCCAAGGAGAAGGGCATAACAAACGTAAACATCGAGATAAGGGCGCCTGGAGGGCACGGATCTAAGACTCCGGGGTCAGGTGCGCAGGCGGTTGTTAGGGTGCTAGCCAGGAGCGGATTGGTGATAAACAGGATAGAGGACGTGACCCCGATACCAACCGATACCACAAAAAGGCCTGGAGGCAGGAGAGGGAGGAGAGTATAGCTTAGGAATTTTTTATGCCAAAGTATAAAAACGTAAAAGCGATAAAGAGCTTCTCTGCCGGTGCAATAGTGTGCGTGGCTGGAAAAGAGCCTAGGGTATTGCTGCTGACACAAAACAACGAATTCTATAAACGGCCAAAATCAACTGGCGACGTGGTTGACATAGGTCCCAAGGGCAGGATAGAACCTGGGGAGGATGCTGTGGCCGCTGCCGAGAGGGAGATCTTTGAAGAGATAGGGATAAGGCCGTACCTGGATACAAGCTTCAGCGCCACAAAGAAATATACTTTCTACGAGAAAAACGCTGCTGGTCAGATGGAGAGGATAGACAAGAGCGTTATATATTTCCTGGCCATTGTTGACGAGGACAAGGCAAAGCAGATAAAGATTTCTAGGGAGCACAAAAAATGCGAGATCCTCACTTTCAGCGATGCCATAAAAAGGGTAAAGCACGCCAACGAGAAGGAAATAATAACCAAGTGCTGCGAGTACCTCAAGGCCAACATGAAAAAGATTATAATGAAGTAGCAGGGCGCCGTCTCTGCTGACGCCCAGGCATAAGTCCCCGCATTATGCAGCTGTACCCAGATATCAGGCTTACAAGCCTTTTCTCGTCTATTATGTACGACTTGCTGCCCTGCACCCTTGTGTGAATGCCTATATTCTCAAGAAGCAGACCGTCGTGCGCATCTAGGTTCCTTATAAATATGCCTTTTCTATCCATGCCGCCGCTGCAATCGAACAGGCCGGCGACATAGCTCCCAGAATATTCGTTAAAGTACTTGAATGTCTTGATCCTTCTTTCCAGGGCCCTGCCGAACAGCTTCTTTATCTTTGAGTTGTAGAAGCAGGCCCAGTGCTCTCCAGTCATTATCTTTTGGGGCTCTACGGCTAGGTCGCCTATTGCGATCTTTATAAATTTTTCAACAACGTCTTTTGACCGGCTGTCTATGCGTATCGGCTGCGAATCCTTCCTGTTGGCGCTGTAGATGCCGAGCATGTAGCTGATGTCCGGCGTTAGGCTTAGCTTCCTAGTCATCGAAAGCTTTTGGGCCTTTAATTAATAAATACCCATACAATTGGAAAGAATGGTGCAGTCTTGAGGTTAAATGGGAGGACTTCGCGCAATCCCGCACACTAGCTCATTGAAATCAAAAGATTTCCGAGGTGATCTATCCGCAGGTTCCCCTACGGATACCTTGTTATGCCTTAGCCCTCCTCACAAAGCCCTAACTCGAAAACGTCCGAAGACGCTGCCTCACTAGGGCCTTACTTGGGTGACTTGGCAGGCGGTGTGTGCAAGGAGCTGGGACAGATTCACCGCTCAATAGTGATAAGCGATTACTAGGGATTCCATTTTCATGAGGGCGAGTTTCAGCCCTCAATCCAAACTTAGGATGGTTTTAGGGGATTTGCTCCTCCTTTCGGAGTTGCGTCCCATTGTGCCAACCTTTGTATGCCGCGTGTAGCCCAGAAGATTCAGAGCATACTGACGTACCGTCGCCGTCTCCTTCCTCCTCTTTAAACAGAGGCGGTCCCGACAGAGTGCCCAGGTTATCACTAACCCAGTTGCAACTGTTGGTAACGGTCTCGCTCGTTCCCGGACTTAACCGGACAGTTCACACCACGAGCTGACGATCGCCATGCACTACCTCTCGGCTCGTCAGGCAAGATCTTTAGTCTGGCCTTCATCCTGCCGTCGCTTCTGGTAATATTTCCGACGTTGAGTTCAATTAAACCGCAGCATCCACCCCTTGTGTGCTCCCCCGCCAATTGCTTTAAGTTTCAACCTTGCGGCCGTACTCCCCAGGCGGCAGACTTAACACTTTCGCTACGGTACTGCAAACGCTCAAGGCATTTGCAACACCAGAGTCTGCATAATTTACTGCTAGGGCTACTCGGGTATCTGATCCGATTCGTTCTCCTAGCCTTCGCTCCTCACTGTCGGATGCGTTCTGGTTGAGCGCCTTCGCCACCGTTGGTCCTTATAGGATTACAGGATTTTACCCCTCCCCCATAAGTACCCTCAACCTCACCCGCTCCCTAGCTGATGGGTATCTCATGCACGCATTGACGTTGAGCGCCAATATTTCACATGAGACGGCATCAGCCAGCTACGAGCGCTTTAAGCCCAATAATCGTGGACACCACTAGTGCTGCCGGTATTACCGTGGCGGCTGCCACCGGTCTTGCCCAGCACTTATTCGCCAAGCTTGCTGCACTTGGCAAAAGGTTCACCGAAGTGAACCACTCAGATTCCCCCCATCATGCTTTCGCACATTGTGGAGTTTGCGCGCCTGCTGCACGCCGTAGCGCTAGGGCCCTTGTCTCAGTGCCCTTCTCGGGGCTCATGCTCTCACATCCCCTACGGGTTATTGGTATGGTGGGCCGTTACCCCGCCATCTGCCTGATCCGCCGCAATCTCATCGCAAAGCAGTAATGCTCCGATTCGCCACTATTTTAGCTACAGCTCCTTCCAGATGCCATAGCCTATGGCGTATTGCCGTCAGTTTCCCGACGTTATTCGCCTCTTTGCGGTAGATTGATTACGTGTTACTGAGCCGTACGCCCCCCAACCAAGTGGTTGGGGTGACTTGCATGGCTGTCGAAATCTGATAGCAGTGCCCTCCAGCAGCATCGACTGGAGTCGATCGCTGGATTGCCGCTATTAAAGACAATTGTACGTTGTTCCTCCTTTCATTCCTCAAGACTGCATCCAATTCCAAACAGGAATTTTCACAATAAGCAATGAAAATTGCCTAACACTGTCAAAAAAACAGCGAATGATATTTAACATGACAACGTATTTATACCTTACCCTTTTTGGTATGGTTATAAACGCACAGGTTTTGATGTGCCGCGGCAGAGCTCGTTGGCCTTGGATGTGTGCAGCTGGCTTGGACGGTTGCAACTTTCAGCCCATGCATTTGCGCCGCTGTTCGGAGATCCGCCTCGGCCCTGGCCATAAATAGCCCCATCCCGGCCCACATTGATGAAAGCTGCGCCAGGCAGCCAAAAGTAAAGGTTTTTATTATTAACTATTGTGGATTATATTTAGTGTGGATTTGGCTGGTAGCACCAAAAAGGGGAAGGAAGGCCTAAAAAAAGAGCTCAGCTTCGTGCAGCTATTCATAATCGGGGTAGTTGCTGCGGTTGGCACAGGGGCGCTGTTCTCTCCTCTGGGAATGACTGCCGTCGCAGGACCTGGCAGCGTTTTGTCTTGGATTATAGGTGCCCTGTTCTACACCTCCATTGCCCTTACTTACATTGAACTTTCTAGGGTGCACCCGGAGGCAGGAGGCCCGTCAAGGTATTCCCTGTATACCCATGGAAGATTCACAAACATGATAAATGCATTCGCTGATCTTATATGGTACATTTTCATTCCACCGATTGAAGCACTGGCAGTAGTTGAAGGAATAGATTATTTTTGGCCTGTGCTGCTTAACTCAAGCGGATTCCCTACGCTTCTAGGTGCGATACTTGGCGTTATAATACTGCTGCTATTTATACCATTCAACTATTTTGGAGTAAGGAGGTTTGGGAAATCGACTTTTTGGATTGGGCTGGCCAAGATCGTTCTATATCTGCTGGTTGCGTTCGGTTTGATTATCGTATTCTTCAGCGCGAAGAACTTCTATGCTTATAAGGGCTCATTTGCCCCGTTCGGGTTCGCAGGCATATTCACCGCCATACCACTGGCTATGTTCGCCTTTGGGTCCATAAGGGTGCTCCCCGACTACTCAGAAGAGACCAAAGAGACGAAAAGAAACAGCTTTATGTGGAAGGCAATAATTTTGACTGTTATAGGGCAGACCCTGCTATACCTTCTCTTTGACATCGCATTCGTTGGAGGAATAAACTGGTCTTCTACCGGAATAACAAGCCTTGGCATAACTGCAGGAAGCTGGGCAAACCTCAGCAAGGTTGTCGGCAACCCATTCATATTCCTTGCAGGGAATCAAAACGCAGTGTGGCTGATCGTACTAGCCGCCGCAGTTGGCATAATTGGCCCATTCGTCACCGGTTATATCTACCTAGGTGGTGGATCCAGAATATTGTTCGCAATGGGAAGATCCAAGATAGTAAGCTCTGCTATGAAGACAATAAGCAAGACATACTCCGTACCATATTGGTCAATAATAGTTTTTGCGGTTGTTGGTGCCATAGTGGCGTTTATATCAGCCCCGGTGCCATCAATTTACAGCCTTCTAACGGATGCTGTAGTAGCAGGTTACATAGGCTTTGCTGTGAATCCGGTTGCCATGATAGTATCTAGGAGGCAGGGAACAACGAAAAAAGGGATGCTAGGGGCTGCAGGGCAGGTCATAGCACCGATAGCCTTCATAGCCGCGTCGTTGATAATCTTCTGGAGCGGTTGGCCTTCTGTACCTTATTCGGTGCTGATACTGGCAGTTGCCGTTGTTGCATTCTCTTTGATATCTAGGGTCAAGCAGCACATTACAAACTCATTGTGGTACATTGTTTATATACTGTTCCTGCTCTTTATGACCTACATAGGAAGCGCTGGTGCACTCAATACAATACCGTTCATTGCGTCATCAGGCATAGTGGCATTTGTATCTGTTGTCTTATTCTATCCATGGGGAATAATGTCGGGGCTCAAGCAGCCGTATGAGAGAAAGGATATAACCATGATAGAAGGGATAAATGCATAGACAATGTAAAATTCGCATATCTGAGCATGAGTATAAAGGCGTGGATGTGCAGATACAACTGGCGTAAATAACATATAATTATTTAAATAATTCGGTTGCATTTTAGTATTCTGGTGTGACCATAGCCAAGAAGAGTCGAAACTATGTCATTATCCTAATTATTGTGGTAGTAGTATCCATAATTGCTGTACTCCTGCTAACAATGAGATCGCTTGGTACGCAGGCAGAAAATCTCAACACGTTGGATCCCTTTGCCCATCTGGGCAATGCCTCATTCGCTTTGATCTCGCCATATAATGTTTTGGCAGCCAACGGCAAGTTTGCGTCACTGGCAAGTGAGAGATATGATTTCAGGTATGCTGACGCGGCTAATTTCACAAACGCCCAGAATTCCACCTTCATAGTAATTGTAGTAAACAGCAGTAATGATGCATACGCACAACTTGCACTGAAGGCCATTAATATCACAGAGCTTGACAATGCTCTCAATAACACAAAAGGCGCAATGATAAGCAAGGATAATGTATGGGAGCGCGGTCAGACAGTGTTTCTGTTAATAGGATACAACGCAAGCTCGCTTTCTTCAGCTCTGTCGAGTTTTTTTGTTAAAAGCCCTGTCTACGCCCCAAAGCAGTTTAGCGCCAGATTCGTGAATGAGAGCGGCAAGGCGTCTGGCGACCCAATAATGGACGCGGTCCTTGATGGCACTTATGAGCTCAGCCCGCATGATAGCTCCCTTCAATATCCATACAGCTATTATGAAAACTTCGCGTACCTGATATACTATGCGCCTATAATAACATCGGCGGTTCCTGGAGTGGAAGGCAACAGCTCAGGCACAGGACTGCCCATGTTCGCTCCTGTATGCGTGCCGCCCCCTCCACCTCCTGAAGGCGGCTCATCGATCTGCGTCGGCGACTATGTAGCAATGCCAATGCTCCAGGTGGGGAGCGCGCCTCCTTTGCGCCCGCAGTGGAGCTATGATACCGGAGACTGCAACTTCTTTGGCATAGACGATTGCATAGATGCCGAGGGATGGGCGGCTTCAGGGCTGAACCCACAGCTTCCCTACAGCGAGATACCAAGCGTCTACTTTGGAGTCACTTCTTCTGGAAGCCCTGTTCCTCCTTCTATGGATGGCACATTTGGCCCTGTGTCGGACAGCCTCCCGATCACCTGGTGGGTCTATGGGCCTAGCTCATATGGCGAATCCACCGGAGGATTCCAGTCAAGCATGTCAGGGGTTATGAACGAATCAGAGAAGACCATTCTCATCAATGCCGGCGTACAGATGTTCTCGGCGCCGATAGGAGAAACGCCCGTGGGCAATTTCACCGTGTACAACTCAACAAACTCTTCGTACACATACTCGTGCGGCAATGAAATATGTGGAATGAAGTTCAACTACACCATATATGCACTTCTGAATGTATCCTCAACGATACCTCGCAGCGCATCTGTTACGTCTCCACACGGATACTCGCCTGCGCCGCAGCTTAATTATTCACCTGTGCTCGAGCCAGTATCGCTCTCCACGCCAAAGATTGTGAGAACATCTGCGAAGACATACTACTTCAGCTATTGGAGTGTATACTCGGAGCTGGCAGGAAACCAGTACTATAACAGATACAACACTTCAAATGTGACGTTCCAGCTTATAGGCCCTACGCAGGCACAGGCAATATACACAACCGCAGGGACGCAGCAGAATGGCAGCATAACCATATATGCTGGCTTTGTACCATCCATTGAAGGATGCCTGCCAATTGAGAACTGCTCGATACCCGGAGTCACGATATCATTGATTGGACCAAATGGTAAGGAGGTTTACTCTAACACAACTGGAGTAAACGGCCAGGTTGTCACCCCTGTTCTGGCCAGCGGATGCTATCAGGTTAATGCGCAGAAACCAGGGTATGTGTTTGTGCTGGGACCTAATCCAGTATGCGTCAATGGCCCTATGGATGTCATGGTTCAGACATGGAGCCCGCTGATTTACAATGTTTCTTGGCCTAGCGCATACCCGTACGGAGTGGCACCAGTGGGTAGCACAATGCAGATAAACTTGACTCTGCTTTACACAGCACATAACATGCTTGCAGGTAATGTTATTGTTGGTGCGGATGCAGGCTCAGGCGCAGTAAGCGGCGGCTATCCATCACCAAGCAACGGGACTCTATGCGTGACATTCTTCAATGGCTTCAGAGACCAAACTGCTTGCGGTAGCGTAAGAGGCTATGCACTAGGTTTAACAAGTCCGACTACTGCAACTACAAGCTTTGTATGGCACACCGGGAGCAGACCTGGTTTATACTACCTGAACCTCACCCCGCTGGTTACATCGGCAGGGTATCCTTTCCCCCCGCTTTATGGATCTACGTACGGATGGACATATAGTATGCCTGTGGTCCTGTATTCCGGAAGCTATCCAAAGACTGAACTGAATATAAGCCTAGCAAACGGCACGGTGTATGCAGCTCAGGGCGGCACGTTGGTGAACAACATTACTGTGAAGCTGTGCAGGACATTCGGGATTGGATTTAACAAGACATTGCCTTGTATGCCTATGATGCCGTATCCTGCAAACATGTCTTTGACATATATTAATGACAGGCCGGCTAATACTACTGCGATATTTGTACCGGACCCAGCTCCTGCCAATTCAGAATCATTAAGTGACATGACATCCCTGCATATGTCTCTAGGTCGCAGCGTGCGAAAGGGCCTGTATGTAGCCAGGATAACGTCAGTTATGCATACTGCCAATGCAACGTATAATACAACTGTGCCATTGCTGATATACGTGTCTACAAATGGCAGCACGACCACAACAACGATACCTCAGATAAATACATCTACTACAACAGTGACAAGCACCTCTGGATATGGCGCCCTAAACATAACCGTATTTTTCAACGGGACACCTGTGGCAGCGGCGGCAGTACGCGCATTCTCGCCAGGTGTACAAATATACAGCGGATGGTACACCGGAGCCAACGGCGAATACAATACAGGATACATAATAACACCAGGCAGTTACGAGGTTGATGGCACCTATGACAACATAACCAACAGCACAAACTACCTGAACGTCAGCGCCGGAAAAGTGACATACGTTGATATGTACATTTATGGTATTACAACCGCAACAACATCAACTAGCTCATCAACCTCAACATCCTCAACTACATCTGCAAGCTCCTCATCGACCACAACAACTGTGCTATCAGGCTATTATGAATGCAATTATTGCTACCTAGTGAGTGAAGCCGGATTTACCTGCCCGCCAATATGCCCAAAATCTGTATCATGCAACTACGGCGGTTTCGAATGTACCTGAAGCGCAGCGCCCGATGCACAAGATGCGCCGAAGGCGCATCTCAGACAAGAAAGATTTAAATAACTTCAAATTCACGGTTAAATTGGACTATATGGCTGGTCAGGATTATACTATTACGATTTTGGTAGATAAAAGCCCAGAAGAGGTTTTTAAGGCAATCAACAATGTTCGAAAGTGGTGGTCTGGAGAGATCACGGGTAGGACAGATAGGCTTGGTGCTGTGTGGGAGTACCACTACAAGGACATGCACCGTTCAAAACAAAAGATAACAAAACTTATCCCAGGCAAAAGAGTAGTATGGCACGTTGTGGACAGTTATCTTAGCTTTATAAAAGATAAAGAAGAATGGAACGGCACGGACATTGTATTTGATATAACCAAAAAAGGCAGCAAGACAGAACTGCGTTTCACGCACGTTGGCCTTGCTCCAAAAATCGAATGCTACGATGCCTGTTCGGACGCATGGGGTTTTTACATAAAAACTAGTTTGCGCAACTTTATCATGAAAGGCGATGGCCAGCCAAATCCTAAAGAAAAGAAGGAAAAATGAGAGGAAGTATAACTTGGATGCCATCGCCCGAAGAATAAGATGTACGTCAGGCATATCTCGGACAAGGTACAGAGCTATAATTTTGGCCTTTTCGGGGGAGCTATCTGCTAATCCAATCCGATAGGCTTTTCTTGATTTCCCTGAACTGCGGTAATTCTCCGAACACAAGCCCTTTCAGTTCCCTGACATAGTAGTCCTGCTTATCAGCAATGGCCTTTAGAAACAGGCTTGCAGAAAACTTCATCTTATAATATTGCAGCTTTGAGTTTACTAGATTCTCATCAAATTTTATCCGCTTTTTTGATATCAAATAATGCAGATCAAATATGTCTCTTGCCTTTTGCCTGGTAAATATGGCTCGAACCTTTTCTGCGCCAACTTCCTCAAGGGCCATTCCTGAGATGGTCTTTATAGGAGATGAATAAGCCGGATAATCAAGCTTCACGGGCAACACCTTCTTTAGTATCTGCTCTCTTTTGCTTATTTCTATGTAGACTATGCATTCATCTATTTTTGCTGTGCTGAGCGGCCCCTTCGCACTAATCCTGAATGAAAGCGTTGTTTCATTATTTGTTATATGCTTGATTTGGTTCTCAACTCCAAAAAGCCCTAGATTGGTAGATACTTTTTCTGCTATGTTACTCGGGAGCGGCTCAGAAGCCGTAAAATCAAGGTCTTCGGAAAACCTGCCAAGCCCATGGGCAAACCAGAGATAGGTGCCACCCTTGAAAACAAGGGGCTCTTCTGCAATGCCATTGAGGGCAAGATATTGTACGTAATGCTTTTCCTGCTGCCATGGGTTCATTCCCATCAGTTTTGCTATCTCAAGCAGTTCATTTTTGCTTATCATTTTATCATTGACCTTATCTTTTTGCTACCTCTGCCATCGAACCTGTCCGCCAGCTCCAGGAGCCTTGTGTTGCTTACTTTGGGTGCCAACTCATCCAGATCCTTCTTTCCGTATAAATTCAGATAGATTCCGTCAATGATTGCCTTCTCCGGCTCGGCAACGAATATATAGCTGTTTGCCTTGCCGTACCTCTTGTAGCCGTAGAACAAGCTCTTTGGAATCTTGTGATAGATGGCCTTTACATTATTGTATTTTAGTGAATTCTTGGTTGTAGCGCATTCTATTGCTTTAGGGATCTGCTGTAGTACTTCGTGAAAAAGAAGGGCGGAGTTGAGCGAAATGTAAGACGGCTCGACTAGTTGTGTTGCAATCACAAAAAGATCATCAACAAACGAGATTGTGCCCTTCATGACCCTGATTGCAAGCCCCTTCTTGACCAGCCTAGATGAGTATACAGTAGATACAGCCTTAGATTTACCTATTAGGTTCGAGAGTTGTTGGACAGAGTACACCGCCCTGCCCGAAGCGACTGCACGATCCCTAATCTGGTATAACTGTAGTTCCTTTATAATATCACTCCAATATAACTATATTGTTATATAGAGATGATAATATATAAATATCTTTGGCCCTTTACAGATTTGGTCAGTATTAGGCGCCCGATGCACAAGATGTGCGCCGGGCACATCTCAGACAAAGAACCTTTAAATAAGTTAAATAAGAGGGTAATAACATGGAAAGCTTAGGTATTGGGCATATAGTGCCATTTGCTAGTACATTTGCTACCGTTGGCGTTATCATGATAGCTTTAGGGTTAGTAACCTTATTCTGGAGACCCGTTTTTAGGGGAAGGACGCGGAAAGGTAATAGGAGCCGCACTTGAAGCACATCGCCCTAAGCAGGCCACAGGATGAGAAGTCCTACGCCCATTTGTTTTTGGCATAGTTTTCACCAGGTTTATCTAGATTTAATGTCTCTTCGTTCCTTGGCAAGCCTCTCATCGGCTAGCCATTGTATGAGTCTCTTCCACTTTAATATTAATGAATCAATCATTGCTTCATGTTCTGTCATTTAATCAACTCAGAAATGATTTTTTCTAAGGATTCTTCCTTGATATTATTCTGTGCGATGTCATATAAAACCCTTTCCATAAGGTGCTCGTCGTCCTTGCTGTATTCCAATTCCTTGCCGTTAATTTTCAAGAATAGTTCAGTAGCTATAAGAGCAGTTCTCTTGTTTCCATCCACAAATGGATGACCAGTTACAATTCCGTAAAGTAGCACTGACGCTGCTTTAGACAAAGTTTTGGCGTTCTTTGTCTTTTCTAATGTAAATTCAAGATTATTTTTATTGATGAATGCACCGTTTGATCCTATCTTTTTGTTTACTTCTGTAATTTCTTCTAAATTCGGATAATTTATTGCATAATAGATTAGGTGAAGTAATTAATTAATGAGTTTCGATATTGGCCTATGAAGACCAAATTTGAAGTATTCATTCTAATTCCAGATAAGAGGTTGGTCACTTTAACTAAGGAGGTAGCTAGAAAATATAAAGTGTACAAAGCCCTTAAAGATCAAAAAGGACCCCATATCTCATTTCTTTATCCTCAAGAAAAGTTAGAAGATAAAGAGGTTAAGGAGATAATCAAATATTATAACAAAAGGCTCGAATTTGTTAAGCCATTTTATTTACAAATTAATGGAATAGGCTATTTTAGAAAGGCACACAAAAGCGATAATAAAATAAATTATGTTGTATACATCGGTGTTGAACCTAGTAAAGAGCTTACTAGATTATATAGGATCTTTAACAAAGGCATTGAAGATTATAATTATTGGAGGTATAGAACATTCAAACCACATATAAGTCTTGCTAGAACGGATTTAGATAAAGAAAAATTTTATAAGATAATAAAGAATTACAAGAACTATAAGATAAAATTTAAGATCAGGTTAACTTGCATTTATGCTGGTACTAGAAGCAATAAGAAACAGAAATGGAAGCTTGTTAAAATGAAATTAAGTAGTAAGTAAGGCACCGTACCTGTCATATTAACGCCTTCTCATGGCGTATAAATTAAGCATAGCTTCTAGACGACAAACTAAGCAAAATAAGCCATTTTCGCCCGAAGCACAAGATGTGCGTCAGGCACATCTCCGACAAGGAGGATTTAAATAATTTGAATCTTATATAGCTAAAAAGTATATAGCTAAAAAAGTGAAAATATGCTACAAACCACCCCATTTCTCTTATTTGACGGTGACTGCGGCGAAGCGATGACCTTTTACCACAAATGCTTTGGAGGAGAACTGACGTTGACAAAACTTGCGGACACACCTATGAAAAGCATGTTCCCTCAAGAAAAGCATAACAGGATCATCAATGCACACATAAAAAATGGGGCGATCGATATATCTGCCACCGACTGGATGGCAGCCCCGCAATATGAACCTATACTGGGAGAGATGTACGCCGTATTTGTTACAGGTAGCTATGATGAAGTGAAGACAGTATTTGACAGGCTTGCAGTTGGAGCAGAAAAGGATAGGTTTCAAGAACTGCATCAAATGCCGTTTGGCATGTACGGGCAGATGTATGATAAATTCCACAGACACTGGATATTCGTGGCCGCCAAAAATAATAACAAGGTTGACTCTGCACAAAAGTGAAGAAAGAAGCGCTAGCTGAGCTCAGAGTGCTGTTTTCCAGAACATATTACAATTCAATATCAGAACTAATGCGTGGATAACAATGTTCAGGGGGATATTTTTTGACGGGAACGGCACACTTGTCGACAACAGCTGGCAGGATGCTGTAGATGCCCAGATAATGGCCAGACTAAGGACATTCGGCGGCTTCGCAGACAAAGAGTTCTATGCGGCTCTTACAAAACTGGCAGGAGAATATGATGCAAAGAACCGCATGGGCTACAAAACAGGGTTGGAGTTTCTCGTAAAGAACATTCCAAAAGAGCTGAATCTCGGATTGAATGCTGCGCAGGCAACTAACCTTTACCAGATGGTTGAAGATTACAGAAGAAAGAATGTAAAGCTGTATGATAACGCGCAAAAACTTCTGAAAGAGTTGGCTGGAGAGTACAAGTTGTCATTGATAAGCGATGATACCTTCTCAGAAGTGAGAGAATCCCTGCACGAATTTGGCGTGCTTGATATGTTCAGCCATGTCTTTATGACCGCAGAACTCTATGCCGATAAGGAAAGTGGCAGTGTGTTTTCGCTCGCGCTGAGCAGAACAGGCTTGCGTGCTGAAGAATGCCTCATGGTCGGAGACAGCATCGAGAAGGATGGAAAATGCAGGACTCTTGGGATAAAATTCTGCTTAGTTGTTAGAAAGGCAAGGGAATACGACAGCAGTACTTATGACTTTAAGATAGAAACGCTCAACGAACTGCCCAAGATTGTTGGATCAGATATACTGTAGTTGACCAAATGCACAATAAAGGTGCTGAGAGGCGGAGGGGAAGCTGGTGAGGCTGAATGCCGAACTCCACAAACTGCACATATTTTCGGAAAATGATGCCAAAAGCTTGATTCCAATCCAGGATGGAAGGGCCTCGATGAAGGGCATTCATATGCCACTGCCAAAACCAAATGGCACAAACGTATTTGGAGGGCGAAAGATGGTATGGGGGGTCCAACGCGTGGCCAACAAGAGAGACGTTTTCTTCAACCTACTGAACGACTGCTTTAGGATAAAATACACTAAAAGGAAAATTCATATGACATTTTACAGGACTTATCCGACAGCTGCTCGCTCTCTGAATACAAAACAGGGTTTTGTGTTCTCACTTTTTCACCAAGCTAATTCAATCATTCGAACCTGATATCTGTATGCTCTTTTGAAAATTAGCATTTATATAGCATGCAGGTGCGGTTACGGTAAAGTCGAACTAGTTGAAATACCAATAACACGTAAGTGAACGATCTTGAAACAATAGAACAAGGTTGCTATTTTCTTTCCAAATCTGCCCATGATAGTGCTGTAAATGGCGCGGGAACAACGATTCCTAAATGGTTGTTTACTGTTTTTACTGTATCTTCCTGCGCTTCTACAAAACTTCTCAATAGCTTTGTAGCATCATCGCATTCATAAGTTACAATATGATATCCATCGCTAATTATTATTCTAGGCAACCTGAGTTGTTCCCACATCCTCCAGCCTTGCTGAAGAAAGGCCCCCACCTCCTGTTTGAATCCATCTTTTTCCAAACGGGCTGCAAAATCTTGCGCTGCCATTTCGTCTACCTTCATACCAGCGACCCATTGTATAAGAACACTTTTCTCTACAGGTGTATTCGGCCTTTCAATTTTAGATGGATATAATTTTTCTACCATAGTATCACAAACTCATTATTATTGTTTTAATATTTATAACTTGTCTTTTATTGTTTGTATACTTATAACTTATCTTTTAATCCACTACACTCAATTTTCTTAATTCAAGTCACTTGACTGTAGTTTTCTTCCTGCTCGGCTGTCGCTTTTGCCTCCACTCAAAAGCGACTCAGGTTCCTTGGACTGCCAAGTTGTTGGCTTGAGCTCATTGGAGCGCCGTCCCCCGTAAGCGAAGTGCCCGAATAGCTTCGAACCTGTGTTTGTCGTCGTAATTTTTAAGCGCCCGAAGCACAAGATGCGCGTCAGGCGCATCTCCGACAAGGAGGATTTTTATACCGTCGATTTCCACCCTTTTTTCGCATATAAATGTGTATACCACTTATACATTCATTTAAATGAATTTATATATATAAATTGTTTAAATTCATTTATATTATTTAAATTAAGGGGCGTGGGTGCCTGGGCGTGTGCTAGCGCATAGGCTATCGTAGTTATTCGACCCTAAAGTATCCTACTACGTATCGCTTCCAATAGCCGTTACCAGCGACTACGGTGTAGTTGCCTACAGGGAATTTGTTGAAGGCATATTGATTCCCGAAAAGGGTAGAATTGCTCCAGTATCCGCCCACTACGAAAGTGGTTTGTATTGGCAGAGTTGCGTACTTGGATGTGTTCGTTGCGCTTGTGAGGATGTAGACAGTTGCATTATCGCTGTGAGGCCAGAAGTAGTATGATGTGGCGATCAGTTCTGCGGGACAACCGTAATATACACCAGGCTCTGAAAGCTGCAGCTCTCCTGTGCCGTTGCTTATTTCGCTCAGACTATAGTGGCCTTTGAATAGGGCTATTCCAAGCGGCATCTCCCAGTTCCCGCATGGAGACGTTGAGCCAAGCATTATCGTGTTCGGCTGCGTATAGTAGCCATGTATTGATATGTTGTATGCCTGCGATGCGGTGTTGAAGAGGCTGACCTCTATTGAGACGTTGCTTCCGTATGCCACTGTCTGGTTAGGTATCGTGATTATGAGCTTCATAGAGTTGGATACGTTGCTTGAATTGAAGCTTGAGGGCTTTATGTAGGGCATTCCATAGATATTAGATATGGCAGCCGCAGCGATGAGTAGGGCTGCGATGACTATGACTGCTAGAATCCACTTGCGTGGTAGCGGCTTCCTTCTCTTTGCCATGATACTGTTACTCACTGAATGTTTAAATTATATGGGCGTGGATGCCTGGGCGCGCGTGGCTGTTACGATGCCTTGAACCTCGCCAGCAACAGGGAGTTAGAAACTACGGTCACAGAGCTAAAGGCCATGGCAAAGGCAGCCAATAGCGGTAAAACGCTGTAGACACTTACCGTGAAGAACGGTATTAGCACACCAGCAGCTACAGGAATCAGGACTATGTTGTATGCGAATGCCCAGAAGAGGTTCTGCCTTATCTTGTCCATTGTCCTCTTGCCCAGCTGTATAGCGGTGAATGCATCGTAGATGCTATTCTTTATCAGGACTATGCTGCCAGCCTGAAGTGCAACATCCGTGCCTGCTCCAATCGCTATGCCTACATCGGCCTTTGTCAGCGCGGGTGCGTCGTTTATGCCGTCTCCGACCATTGCAACAACCTTTCCCCCCTTCTGCAGCTGCGCTATCTTGTCCATTTTGTCCTTGGGCTTTGCCTGTGGGATCACGTTGCTTATGCCTAGCTGCTTTGCTACGGCATTTGCCACCCTTTCGTTGTCGCCGGTTATCAGCCATATCTCGTAGCCTGAGCTTTTGAAAGCGTTTATCGCCTTCTTGCTGTCTTCCTTGATGACGTCTGCCAGCGCTATCAGCCCTATAATCTTGCCACTGACGCCAACAATGAGCGTGGTTTTGCCTTCAGATTCTAGCTTCTGCAGTTGTTTCTCTACATTGCCAATCTGTTTATTATCGAATAGATCCCTGTTCCCGATAACTATCCTCCTGCCATTCTTGTCAAGTGCCGTTATGCCGCTGCCCTGCTTGTAGGTGAACTTCTTTGGAAACTCCGCCTTTATGCCAAGCTTATCGGCCTTTGCTATTATCGCCTTCCCTATTACGTGCTCAGAGTTCATCTCGGCTGTGGCTGCAAATCTTAGTATCTCTTTCTCTTTGTATCCAGAAATCGCAACTATGTCAATGACCTCTGGCTTTCCCTTTGTGAGCGTACCTGTTTTATCCAACACCAATGCGTTGATCTTGCTAGCTTTCTGCAGGCTTTCTCCGCTCTTTACCAGTATCCCTTCCTTCGCAGCTCTGCCAGAGGAGACAAGCAGCGCTGCAGGCGTTGCTATGCCAAGGGCGCACGGGCATGCTATTATCAGAACGCTTACGAATATTAGTATAGATACATTCGCACTTACTCCTCCTATGAAGTACCAGGACAGCGAAGCCAGGATTCCGACAAGCACGACTATTGGTACAAAATACGATGCGACCCTGTCTGCCAGTTTCTGTATGGGAACTTTGCTTGAGGCCGCATCCTGAACAATTTTTATTATCTGCGATAGCGCAGTATCCTCTCCAACCTTGGCAGCCCTGACTTTCAGGGAGCTTGTGGCATTGATGGTGCCGCCCATCACCTTGTCGCCCGCTCTCTTGGTAACGGGCATGCTCTCGCCGGTAATCATAGACTCGTCAACTGAGCTTTCCCCTTCAACAACAACAGAATCAGTAGGTATCTTCTCTCCAGGCTTCACAAGGAGCATGTCTCCCTTCTTGATTTGCTCTATGGCGGTGTCAACAACCTTGCCGCCTTCAATTCTGTGCGCTACCTTAGGCTGCAGGGCGATCAGTGCAGAAACAGCAGTAGACGCCCTTGATTCTGCGAGCCTCTGCATGTATGTTCCAGTGAGTATCAAGGAGATTATTATTGTCGAGGTGTCGAAATATATACCTCCAGCAGGGAAGAGTGATGGCAAAAGCGTAACCGCAGTGCTATAGACCCATGCTGCGCTTGTGCCTATCGCAATCAACGTATCCATGTTGGCAGACTTGTTCTTTATTGCATCCGCTATCCCAGCATAGAACCTCTGCCCAGCATAGAACTGCACTATACTCGCCAGAACCAGCATTATATAGTT
Organism: Microcaldota archaeon; assembly: GCA_021799635.1. GTDB lineage: Archaea > Micrarchaeota > Micrarchaeia > Micrarchaeales > Micrarchaeaceae > JAJZAB01. Next base: position 413,722 of record JAJZAB010000001.1, on the reverse strand, counting down.
GCCAAAGCCAAGGTGCAGAACGTAAGTAAGTATTGCAACTATGATAGTAAGGGGCCATGAAATCATCAATGCGATTCTCAGGTTCCTGAGTTCCCTCTCGGGCCTCTCGAACTGAAGCTTGCAGTTTGTACTGCAGAAATAGTACTTCTTGCCTTCCCTTTCAGTAGCCAATGTAGAGTTTTTTTCATCAACATACATGCCGCATACAGGGTCTGTTGCCATAATATCATCTCTTTTTGCTGGCTTCGATAGAGTGCCTTGCAACACTCAGATTGCAGCTATCATGCGCAGAGCACCATTTGTGGCACTCTGTTGCCAATCTTCTGCTCCTGTAATGCAAACCGCATATGGCGCATTTGTACTCTGTCATGGCTAACTCTTTGTATAGCTCTCTGGCTTCTTGTCGAAGTTCTGCTTGCAGTTAGCGGAGCAAAAGACATAGGTTTTGCCCTTATAGCTGCTCCTGAACTTGGAGTTCTCTTCTACATCCATTTTACATACAGGATCTTTCATTTTTTCACCTTTTATCTAACTTTAACGCCCAATTGTATACCAGCGCAATTGCAAGCCCAGCCAAGGCACCCAGCACAATGTCGATTATCACAGAGGCAATGCCATAGCTGTGGAATGCGTCTCCATTGGGATAGTATCCGGTTCCGTTGTATGGATAGAATATGCCGTTCATCATGTAGCCGAATGTTGCGTTATGGAATACGCCACCCATCATGTAGCCTGTGTACCCATTCATCATGCCGTATCCACCAAAGTAACCCACTGTCCCATAGCCAGAGAAACTGAAAGAGATGAACAACAGCCAGCAAAGGAACCCAATAACTGCCCCTGTTATCGCAGCTGCCTTCACACTTATCTCAGAAAAGGTTTGCTTAGCCATATTCTCACTAATATTATTGAGTATTCAGCGTCCTGTAGCCCTTAGCGCAGTTCTCACAGCAGAAGCTCAGTAGCCTGCCGTTAATCCTTTCCTTGTATCCGCCCTTGTATATCTCGCAGTTACAATGTGCGCACACGGTAAGCTTTGGCTTTATCGCAATCTCGAACATGTCTCCGAACTTATCTGAGAGCCGTGCCACGAACTTCCTGCCTTCCGGAGTAAGATAATAGGCCTGCCTGTCCCTCTCTGCCCTGCCTTTTGTTTCAACATAACGATACTTTTTCAGTTGCTTGAGGAATGGATATATCTGTCCTGGGCTGACCTTCTTGCCTGTCTTTTTCTCCACCTCTTTCATTATCTCATAGCCATGCTGTCCTTTCTCACTGAGCAGAAGAACTGTAAACAACTTCACCATGTTCTTTATCTCTATGTCGGGCATTGCATTCACTATATATCATATTATGATATATATAAATATGTTATGTTGCTATACTGGAATGGTATTACTAGTTAGCAGTATAATTGAACAGAGTGTGGCACGGGGGTTGACCCTGAAGCGCATCGCCCGAAGCAGGGATTGAACCTGCGACCTAGCGGTTAACAGCCGCTCGCTCTACCACTGAGCTATTCGGGCCTGAAAAATGGGAATGGATTCTTAAGATTTATTACCTTAACAAATATAAAGGAGTTGCCGGATATGTGGTCGACCATCTCGATAGAATCGTTTGTATAGCTGTACTTAAAGAAACTGAATCTTCCTTTTGCCTCACACCTGGAATACATGAATGTTGTAAGTTTCTCATCTGGTATCAGGTTGAAGGCGCCGGCATACATCGTTCCTTTGTATTCAAAACAATAGGAATTTAGTACCGATTCTACTTCTGCGGAGTTGCTTATTATATCCTTAACAAGATATTCGGGGCTCTTCGCCTTTATGAGCACAACGGCCTCTTTTTTAATGGTACGTTCAACGAGAGGTATATTTTCGAGTTCTATTATAGGCACGCGGTATGATTTATAGTGCTCATCTTCTCTTGGAATATCCTGCATCTTCATATTCTCTTCGTTCTCGCTTACATAGTATACCAAAAACCTTGATATCCTATCAGTATATGTACAGTAGAACGACTTTGTGTTTGATATGGTTTCGCCTTCGGCAAGCAGCATATATTTGCCGCCGCGCTTTATGGCGTATACCGGCCTGTGCGACAGGCCGAATGTGCAGGCGTACCTCGCCATGTCAATTTCGCTATTTAGCTCAAAATACCTAACTTTGATTTCATTTTTTGATTTGCTGGGCATGTTAACTACCTGGTGGAAGGGCGGGAGGCCTCATCCATTGAATAGCCTGCTTATCAGGTACATTACAGCGTAGACCGGCTCATATATTATAGGAAATGCTACCACTCCGCTGCCTATTGCGCCGTAATCGTTTAGCACTGTTGCTTTCGAGACCATAGTTATATTGCTCTGTTTGTATACCAGCGGGCTGAATATTGATTGCACAGACAGTTTTACATGATAAACCCCGGGCTGGTACGCTGAAATCGGATACGTGAACTCCTGGGTTGTGTGGTGCAGCGCTATAACCTCGGTTGTCTGGTTGAACGCAGGTATGCCTGTTATATTCACAAGGAATGGGGTATCGGAAACTCCGGTATTGTTTATGGAAACGTAAATGTCTACCGGGGTACCGGTGCTTTCATACACCGTGGTAGGATTTACATACAGCTTGAATACATTCGGGGTTACATTTATATAAGCCGTGAACTCCACCGCACCAATCTTGGAATAATTGCCAACGTTTATTGCAGTTATGTTGAATTTGTACGTTCCGTTACTTGCGTCTGCGGCCGGAGTTATCTTGACTGAAAGCTCTGAGGTATATAGCGACGAGTTCTGGGCTATCCAGCCTTGCGGCAATCCTGACACTACCAGCTTATTCCAGCCCAGGTTTAGCTGTGCCCCTGTTGCGTTTGTGGTTGCAGCTGAGATGGTAACGAAGAACGTCTGCCCGGGGCCGTCCTTACCAAGGTGCACCGCTGCGCCGTTTGATATGGTGTAGTTGTAAGGCTCTATCATAGTCACAGTTGATGCGCCAGCTACGGCCATGCTTATTGGTAATGAGAGCGCAAACGCCAGCATTATATAAATGATAATTTTCCTGTACAGGAGCTCACCTTGCACGCAGCTGCGATGTCAATTCGCAGCGTATGTGCCCGTTGATTTTATTCGTTGCCATTCAGTATATGCAACATCAGCTATTTATACCATTTCTTTGGACTCTATTATGGCCAGGAGCTTCAATACGCTAGCTTTCAGCGAGCTCTGGCTGGCTGAATTGCTGATTATAAAATCTGCGTTTGAAATCGCCCTCTCCAGCCCCATCCTCTCCTCCTTTCTATCTCTGGACTTGAACTCCTCATAGTTCCTAATGTCATCAGGCCTAGACCTTGATATCATCCTTGAATACCTTTTTTTGGATGGCGCGGTTACCGCAACCAGTACTATCCTGGCGTTTTTGACCTTCTCCCTGAGGTAGTTCACCTCCTCAATGTTTCTTATGCTATCAACTATTGCGTTGCCCCTGCCCTTTTTCAACTCATCTTTTATGTCTTTTGCCAGCATGATGCTCCCTTCCCTTTTCTTTAGCGAGATTGAGAATTCCCTTATCGAATCTGTATTTATTTTTATGCCCCTTTTTTTCATCATTCCCCTTACCATGTCCCCGACGTTGACTTCCATAAATCCCTCCTTTTTGAGCACTGACGAAACTGAAGACTTCCCGCTACCTGGCCTGCCTGTCAAACACACTATAATTCTTATGGAAGCACCCTAAGTGTAAACGGAGCTAAACTGAACGGCCTGCTGTATTACATAAAAGTTGCTGGGCAGGTTGGGATATGTATAGTTGATCCATACGTATCCTATGTATGTGTCCCCCAGCGTGCCGTTGGCAGTCCCTCCAGAGTTATAGCACAGCACGGATATTTCTTTCGGCTGATCGCCTCCCATTATAACGCCGTTCTTAAAGTCATTTGTAGGATAGAATTGTGGTACGGCAGAATAGCTGAGAACGTGCACGTTGCCGTAGGCTGGTCCGTTGCCTGTTGCGTTTATGGCGCTGGAGCAGGCTATCGACTTTATTTTAAGGGTGGCGCCGAGGGATTGGGATAGCACGAACGTAAATACTCCGTTTGAGCTCATTGTGTACGAGCCGCAGGCGAAGTTCGGCGCCGGGGTGCAGTAGCTCGGCACCAGCTTTGGATTAAATATTCCTAGTTCGAAAATCACGTATATTGCTATCGCAAGGACAAGCAGGACAATCCCGTAGGACATCATGAAATCAAGGGCTGCCTGCTGCCTCCTCGATTTTATATTGCAATGCATGCAATCATTGGTCAGCTCTTTTTATCATCATTGTCTTCGGCTAGTTTCCCTACGTGCAGCCTGACTCCGCCTGATCCCCTTGTAATCTTTATGTCAAGGTCATCCCTACCGAAAAGCTTCTGCAACTCTTCGTAGGTGTAGGAGCCTATGTCATCTGCTGGGGTGCCCCTGCTTTTCAGTATCTCTTCCCTTATCTCCTTTATCTTGTCTTTCTCCTTTTGCTCGTATACCAGCGATAGCTTCGGCACCTCTTCGGATTCAAACAGGGCATCGATGTCCTTGTCAATCAGCTTGTAGCCAGAGTCTTGCATTATGAATGGAAGTACTGCGACGAACTCTTTCTTTATGTGCTCTATTGTAGATTCTAGGTCATTTTTCTTTCCGGCTAGCACAAACTGGTCGCTGTTCAAGAAGCCTGCGAAAAGGCTGGGGTGGCTGGCACCTATCGAGTCCTGCAGCAGCTGTGATATCAGCCTTAGTATTACTATGGCGCTGGGTTCCCCAAACCTTCTTGCAAAGGCAGCCAGCCCGTCAATCTTGAGAGTTCCTATAGAATACGCCTCCCCTTCTTTTATGTACCTCTCGACCTCTTTGGATATTCTCTCCTCATCCGGAAGGTCTATCAGCGGGTCGAACCTCTTCCCTTTTTTCTTTAGGAAAATGGTTACTAGGGTTCTCAGCTCTGCGGGGTCGAAAGGTTTCTTTATATAGTAGTCCGCGCCGTACTTGATTCCCTTGAACCTGTTGTTGGTAGGATTCATGGCACTAACGAGTATGATTATGGTGTTGGCCGTCTCCGGGTCGCTTTTTACTGCCTGGCATATCTCGAGCCCGTCCTTGTGCGGCAGCATAAGATCCAGTATTATAAGGTCCGGCCTTGCCATTCTGATGGCCTTTATCGCCTCCCCGCCATCATATACCTGGCCGACATCAAATCCTTTGCCTATAGAAATTGCCATTAGCTTGTTTATGTTCTTGTCATCTTCAACTATGAGGACGCGCTTGGGCCCGTTCTGTTCCTGTAGTATGTAATATGTCTGTATGCCCCCATTGCTCCTTGATGCAATCATCTTGCTGGATTCAAGGTTGCCAAGAACTCCGGCGAGCTCGGATTCAGGGACTCCCCTGCTAAATGCTATGTCGCTCAGTTCATCGTAGCCTATCTGCTGCCTATCATTTATTATAGAAAGGATCTCCTCCTTTAATGGAACGTTGCTATCCATCCCGGTCACCATATTGATATCAAACAAAAAGAATATTATGCTTTGCCATTTTAAAGCACTACAGAGCAATACCGGCACTAAATGCAGCGCGCAGCAGCAAAATTAATAAAGCTTTAAAATGTATCAATAGTACCTATTGATTTTATGGCAAAGCAGAAGCGGCACAACGTGGCGACTGCAGTCGCAATAGCCATACTTTTGGTACTTGTGATTGCGGTAGCTCTTTCTATCGGCGGGGGGCCTACGGTGTTGAACGGTCCGACTAAGATAAACCTCACATCTTCGCCTTTGGTAGTAAAAAGCGGGAATGGAGAATATGTGCTGACACTGGTTCGGCTAAACCCAGCAGCAGGGCTGGCCAACATATATGTAGAGCAAGTACCTGTATTCACAAACCCCGTTTTTAATGTGACGCTGGTGCTGGATAATTCTACAAGGGTAAACGTGGGCTCCACCTATGCAAACATGCAGATACAGCTGGATTCAATGTCTAACGGTAGCGCCGCGTTGACCATAACGCCTCTGGAAGCCTACTTGAATGAGACCCCAGATTACGGTAGGATAAAGGTGCTCAACGCCTCATTATATTCGCCAAGCTCCAACAGCCCTGGCTCAAAGACGACTACCGAGATTGTTACTGTGCCTACGAGCGCAACGACAACTTTTGGAACAACCACGACAATAAACCAGACTTCGTACAACGAAGCGAAGATACTGGACTACTTCAAAAATGACATCTACTACCCACTGATGGTAAATTACACTAGCCTGTACGCAAACACTAGGAACTGCACAGAACAGCTTTACAACAGCAGCTACTTATACTACTACAAGCACGCACCGGCGGGGCAGGGCACATACGATAACGTAAGCGTCATTGTGCCGTACTCGATGTACTACTCGGTTTCATACGCCGGCGGGGGCAACTACAGCGTAACCTACTTCACACAGTCCCACAACCCGGTAACTACTGGAAGCGCACTTGTATCCTATATAAACCTCACAAAAGGAACGATACTCAGCACAAGCCTAAGCGGCGTCTTTTATGGAAGCAATTTCACAACAATGCAGAGCGGGCTTCGCAGTGCGGCTACAATAGGGAACGCATGTGAGATAGAGATAGTCTAGTTACTGGTGCTGCTGCGACTTCTGCCTTCTTCTTGGGTTGACCTTAAGCGTAAAGCCGAAATCACTCCCATTGCCTGGCTTTGAATCTATGAATATCTTTCCTCCGTGCAGCCTGACCAGCTCCCTTGTTATCGAGAGCCCAAGCCCGGTGCCTGAGCCATCCTGCTTGACAAGCTCCTTTGAGGAATTCTTGGGGACCTGGTAAAACTTCTTGAAGAGTTTCTGCTTGTCCTCATCACTTATCCCTATGCCGGTGTCTATGACATGGCACTCCAGGCTCTTCTTGCTTTTCTTGAGTATGCGCACGCTTATGCTTCCAGCGTCAGTAAACTTTATTGCGTTGCCGATCAGGTTTACGAATATCTGTATAAGCCTGTTGGGGTCTGCCAGCACCTTTGGTACATCATAATCCGCCTTCCACAGGAAGGCGAGACCCTTCTCCCTGGCCGCCTCCTCGAGCGCCTTTATGCTTGGATTATCATTTAAAGTGGATACGTCCACTTCCTTAAGCTCGAGCTTTACCTTGTTTGCGTCCAGCTTTGCAGCGTCGAGGACCTGCTGAATTATCAGCATAAGCCTATCTGTTTCCTTGAGTATAGTTTCCAGATACTCCTTCTGCTCATCGGTGATGCTACCGAACTCACCATCGTATATCAGCTTGGAAAACCCCTTTATGTTTGTCATGGGTGTCTTAAGCTCGTGTGATATGTTGTAAATGAACTGTGATTTGAGGTCCCCAGTGCTGCTTAGCCTCTTGATTACTTTGTCGCGTTCCTTTATCTGCATCTCCTGATCGTTTAGCCTCCTTTTCGTCTCGAGCTCCTTGATTATTATCCTATAGCTTGGGGTGCCTCCAGCATCGGCGAGCATCCTTATCGAGTGCGTTGCAGGAACCACCCTGCCGTCTTTTGCCAGTAGATCTACGTAAGAGTTGTCTGGTTTTCCGTTGTTCCTCGCATAGGCAATGTCCCTGTCAAGGACGGCTTGATCTTTGTATAGGTTCTTGAATTCCTTGCCATTGATCGAATCTCTGTTATACCCAAGTATCCTCTCTACCGGCATGTTGGAATTTTTAATAAAGCCTAGATCGTCTATCTCAAACACCATGTCAGACGTGTTGTCTATAAAGTCGTCCAGGGCCGCCCTTAGGCTACCCACGTACTTCTCTGCTTCAGCTACCGAGAATATTAGCGAATAGCCAACGCAAGACCTGTAGGCGGATATGTGGGTGTGTATGCTTCTGCCATCTATCGTTGCCAGGTCTGCATTTTTTGACACAAATGTTTCATTTTCCTTAATGCCGGCCAATCCTGATATGAGCTGCGACTTCTCCTTTTCCGATATTATATCTGAGATGTTTTTACCTGTCATTATGTTTTTGCTATAGCCCAGCATCTTTTCGAAGTTGCCTGTCGCATCCAGTATGTTCATGTCCGGGTCGGTAAATATCACTATGGAATAATCGGCAGAGCCTGCGGCCTTGAGCGTATCCTCAAGCCTTGCAGGCGCAGTGACCTCGTTCAGAGACACGCAGAACAGCCTCTCATTTATCCTGCTGCTGAAAGTGCTGTATAGCTTGCCCCCCTTAATGATTTTTTGCTTGCTGTAAGCACCTGTACCTTTAGGCAGGAGCTTTTCCGGACCTATGCCGATGGCTGCATCTATGCTGGCCCCCGGCATCACGATGCTCAGCTCTTTTATCGCGCTGCGGTTAGCCTTTACTATTTTGCCATCTGCTGACACGAGCATCTGCGGGATGTCTGCATCGAATACGGCATCAAAATATCCCGCCAGCCTGTTGCTCCTTACCACCTCTGATTTGTACGCGAGCGCGAATCCTACAAGCAACGCCCCTACTGATACATCCTTGACAACATCGGGGCTGAACTTGTTCTCGGTTGATGAAAACATCTCCAGGAGGGATACTACCTTGCCATCGGCCATCATCGGCAGGGCAGCGTAGCTCCTATATCCGTTGTTCTTGTAGCTTATCAGCTCGGGAAATGAGGAATACTCGCTGAGCTGGTTGTCCACGTATGGCTTCTTCGTGCTTAGTATATATCCTCCAATGGTTGACTGTGGCTCGCTTCCGGCTATCTCGCTTACCTTAGCCTGCTCTATCCCGAACGAATTCCTTATTACATCTATAAAATATTTTGATATTTCATCCTTGTTTATGCCGCTGCTCGCGACAGGTATGAGATCGGCGAGGAACTTGTTTGTTTGATTTTCGGGCATATCATCTACACTGTTTGGCAGGCAGAGTAACTAATCTGTAGCCAGTTATAACCTATGCGTAGAAAGTATTTAAATATAATTTTACGTTTTAGATACGGGTAGGATAATGAGAAGGGCGAAGGGCCTCATTCGGGAGAGCCTTTTGAAGAAGGCAACGCGAGATTTCGAGCTTGCCAAAAAATACAAGGACACAGAGGAGCTTGGTACTGCCTCCCTCCTTTACAGCAGCGCTATTGAAAGGGTGCTAAAGGCGCTGGTGATGGAGAGGACCAAAAAAAAGCTGCCAAAAAGGGCGTCCATAGGGTATCTTGCCGGAAAAGCAGGGCTGCCGGAAGACATATACGCGGAAATAGCTTTCATCTCGGACAACGTTGCTGATGCAACGGAAGAGGAGCTTGAGATGGAGAGACGCGAAAAGTACGACTTTGGCAACACCGACACGGTACAGTATAACAACGTGCTTAGCAAGGGCAGCATAGTGAGAAGGCTGATAAGCTACGCTTCTGCTGCAAAGTAGGTGAAGGCTCGAACAAAGCGCCCAGCAGGCATAGCGTATTGCATCATCTTTTCAGCCGCATTTTCATAGCAATCAATTTTATATCGTAATTGACGTGCGCATTTTGCAATGCCTTTTGGTGGTAAAAATCGAAACTTCTAGTGCCGAAACCCGAGGCTTCCTGAAAGATTTATGAAAATAAAAGTCGCTTTTTTGGGTCCGATTGCATCGCAGGATATTCATGGTTGCCGATGTAATTTTCAATTGCTGGTTTTGTAACCCAACCTGCACTTCTTGAGAAGCACAAGGGCCTAACAAATGGCATTTTGGATAACGCTTGCTTCATTTCTGCCTCAATTAACTGGTTCTGCATGCACTAATGCCTGTAATTTGGGCGCCACTCCAAGAGGTGTTTGTTGCTCCAGGCACCATGTGCATTTATATTTTTGTAGTTCACACCATTAATGTGTATTACGTCTCTGCGGCCTGGTGCTCACATTGACAGGATTTCGATAAGAAGAGATGGGAACTTGTGGCTTTTCCATCCGACTTGCCTAAAGGCAGCGGTTTCAAAGCCATAATGTTCTAAAAACAAAGCCGTCAGATATAATAATACCAATAGCCTGGACCGGATCTTTCCATGATTAAAAAGGAGCTTTTTGATGGGGTTTATTTAATAGATGGCAGGCTTGCCACCATAAATCTCTCTAAAGGCAAAAAGGTATATGGTGAGGAGCTGATTGCTGAAGGCAAAGTTGAGTACAGATTGTGGAACCCTTACAGGAGCAAGCTCTCCGCGGCTATACTAAACGGGCTCATGAGTTTCAAAATTCATGAGGGCAGCAGCGTTCTTTACATAGGTGCTGCAACCGGCACAACCTCAAGCCATGTTAGCGACATTGTTGGAGATAGGGGCAGGGTCTATTGTGTGGAGCTGTCAGAGAGGAACATGCGGGAGCTGATAAGAGTATGCGAAACCAGGAAGAACATGCTGCCCATACTTGCAGATGCAAGACATACTGATGGTTATTTGCAGGATGTTGGAATGTGCGACTGCTTATATCAGGATGCATCCGCCAGGGAACAGGCGGCAATTCTCAAGGCGAACTCGTCTGCATTGAAGAAAGGCGGGTATGCATATTTCGTAATAAAGTCCCAAAGCATAGACATATCCAGAAATCCGGAGGAGGTTTTTAGGGAGGAGCTTGAGAAGCTAGATGACACATTTGAGCTAATCGAAAAGGTAGAGCTGGAGCCATATGACAAGATGCATCTATTTGCAGCGTTGAGGAAGTTATAAATAATTGTTTTCGGATTTATTGCTGGTTTTATGGTGAGCCGATATGTTGCACTGCTCCAGTCCGCACTGAAGCAGTCAAAACTGTTTTTTTGCACTTACTGTGGGGCGGAGACACCAGCGGTTGGAGGAATGTGCATGTGCTCAAACTGTGAGTCGTTTGTTTACATGGATAGAGCTTTGGCCGAGAGCAAGAACAGCAGTCTTGTCGGCCTGCTCCAGAGCATATTAGAGAAGGTAAAGAACTTGGATTACGACGGCGCGATAGCAGCGTATGATACAATTATAGCATCAAACAAGGATCCCAATTACTTTTACGCAAAATCCCTTATTTACATAAAGTACTCCAACCACGTAATATCGCAGATAAGATATGACAGGGATGGTTTCATGGAGGAGAACACTGCGCTTAGGGACAGGGGTGCGGCGCTGATGCTGACCGCAAAATCGTTGCTGAACTGGGCCGTATACAACGCGATGCCGGATATGAAGGATGACAAATTATCGCTAAATGCCGCCTATATGGCGTTCCTCGCCTACATAAAGCTCTCGGACCTCAAGGCCGCGCAGCACATGCTGCAGAAGGTCAAAGTTTTTGACAGCAATTACGTAGGCAGGTATGCGGACGTTGTGCTTGAATCCAACACGGAGAGCCAGACCAGGGAGGAAAAGCTGCTCGCCAAGGCCGAGGCTCTGACTTCGGCAAAATGTTTTTCCATAAACGCTTTCTATTATATAGCTCTGTGCCTCTACGACAAAAGGAATTACAAGGAATGCAGGGAGCTAGCAACACACCTGAAAGAGGTTATGAGCAACAGCAGCATAGACTACCTTATAAGAAAGAGTGATGAACAGCTTTCTATTTAGAGATGAATATGAATTTCTTCTCCGTATTGTTGTCCAGTATGCAGTATCCGAACCTCTCGAACTGCACTATTTCCCCGTGCTCCAGCCTGTCGGCGTATCCCTCTGCATATCCGGAAATAGTAACGAGGCTTTTGTGATTGAAGTTGCCGAGATCATCTAGCATTCGCATCGGCATTTCCACCGAGCACTCCACACGCGCTGCGGCTGAAACCCATTGGATTATCTTATAGTGCTGCCCGTCCGCTGCTCTGGCAGATATTACTGCCTTTTCCGCGCTTATGCCGCTGCCAGTTTTTGTTATTTTTATATCGGCAAGGCCTTTAAGCCTCACCATCTCGCCCTCTTTAAGCGAAGCCGCATCGGCGCCGCTTATGAACAGGCTATCGCCTATACTGTATTCACGTACGCCGAGTTCCTTCTGCGGGTGTAGCGGTAAAATGGCCCTATCTATACCTAAGTCTTTTATTATCATTTCCACTGGGTTATCCACAAAATAAAGGTGCTTTGAAAATTTGTCTATAATCTTCTTGTTCTCGGCTAGTAGCATGTCCATTGGGACGGAGCTGTCAGTCCTGCTCATCCCGAACCTCATCACGAACTCTTTTATCGCCTCTGGCTGTATGCCCCTCCTCCTCAGCGCTATTATGGTAAGCAACCTTGGATCGTCCCATCCGCTTATAAGCCCTTCGCTTATTAGCTTCCTGATTACCCTTTTTGCTGTGGTGTTGCCTATTATGCTTAGTCTGGCCTCGTAGTGAAACCTTGGCGGGGTTATTCCCAGCAGATTTAGCATCCTTTTGTTTACCTCATCCCATATCTCATATTCCTTACCCCTTATCACATCTGTTATTCCGTAAAGGTGATCCATCACAGGAGTGTTTATGTGGTAGGTGGGCCACACTATGTACTTATTGCCCTGCCTGTAGTGCTTTGTATTCTTTATTCTGAGGAGAGTAGGGTCACGGAAGGTTGCGTTGTCTGCGGCCATTTCCCCCTTCAACCTTACAACTGCTTCGCCTTCGCCGTATTTGCGGGCTAGCATTTCGCTGAACATTGATGCGTTCTGCTCAGGCGACTGCGCAGCGTGAGCGCAGGCAACCCTCTCATGCCTTTTCTTTTTTATTTCTTCAGCACTGCATAGGCAGACATAAGCGTTCCCTGATGCTATCAGCTTTGCCGCGCTTTGATACACCTTCTCTATGTTGTCGCTTGCGTAGTATTCCTTGTCAAACTTGATTCCTAGCCACTCCATGTCCTCCTTTATCCCGTCCACGTACTCCTGCCTGCATTTTTCCGGGTTTGTATCGTCAAAATACAGGTATATTTTACCTCTGTATTTTGTTGCTATCTCATTGCTCAGTATGCACTGCTTGGCGTTGCCTATGTGTATGTAGCCTCCAGGCTCCGGAGGGAACCTTGTTATTACGGCGCCACCCAGCGCGCCTTCTATTACCATGCTATGCTTTGATGCTTCCAGCGCCTTTTCCCTGGCTTTCTGCTCAAATTCGGCAGCGAAGGGCTTATACTCGTCTTCAAGCTCCTGCCTATCCATTCTGTTTATGCGCGATACCTCTTCGTCCACAGCTTTTCTCAGCTCTGGGACCTTTATCCCTATGGAAAGCGAGATTATCTTGCCAAGGACGCTGCCTGTCTCGGCCTTTCCGTAATCAACAGCATTTTTTATGGCATATTTCTTGATTAGCGCAGCAGTCTCGTCGTCTATTGCCATCTTCGATCACGAATTCAGGTAACTTTTATGTTGTTATCAAATATTGTGCCGTTTGAAAGTATTTGTGCCTGCACGTCAACTGTTATATTGGAGCCTATCGGGGTTAGGATGCTTTTGTTTACAGTAAAATTAACGATCGACAGCTTGACAGGGATTCCTTCGCCGTAGCTATACATCGTCAGCGTGTTTGGTAACCTTACGAATTCCTGGGCGTTTATTCTTATTGAATTGGGCGGCAGCGAATTGTACAAATCCTGCTGAATGTCATACGCGGTAAGGTTGCCGAGCGTATCAATCTCGAAAGTGCCGCCCAGCTGCCCTTGTATTATTATGGAATTCTGGGCGTCGTAGCTGCTCAGGGTCTTGTTAAGCAGCGCGCTTGCGTTGCTGTGAGCCGCAAAAATTTCCATCGATGTACCATATCCGGTAACTACGGCGTTTGCGTTGCCGAAAAAAACCGCTGTTTTCTGCGGCACGGTGGACGTCGCCGGTGCGGCAGAGCCGTTGCTTCCAAATGCGACGTATGAAGTTATAAACATTACACCAACTACCAAAGCCCCTATTAGCATTAGGAAGTTTTTCTCTTTTTTGGTTTCCATAGTAGCTCCTGCCTCCTTTTCATTAGAAACAAGTCTGAATACACTATATCTATTTATCCGTAGAGGTTTTTATAGATATTACATATATATCTAATCTTGTATATCCAAATGGTATCGGTGCTTTGAATGTTCAAAGATGGAGATTTCCTAGAGATAGAATACAGCGTCAGGGATGCGGTGTCTAAGGAGCTTATAGCAACTACTGATGAAAAGCTAGCCAAGCAGTCTAACATATATCAGAAGGATATCCAGTATGGGTCAGCCATTGTGGTGCTGGGCGCGAATAGCATAATAAAAGGCCTCGACAGGGAACTGAGGAATATGAATGTAAATGATAAGAAAAACTTTACTTTTAAGCCGCAGGATGCGTTCGGCGATAGGGATGAGGATCTTGTTAGGGTAATGCCGCTATCCGAATTCAAATCTAGGGAGATAGATCCATATCCAGGTATGAGGATAAATCTTGACAATATAACGGCTACTGTCAAAAGCGTCAACTCCGGAAGGGTAGTTGTGGATGCAAACCATCAGTACGCCGGCAGGGATATAAATTACGAAGTTAGAGTGGTGAAACACATAACAGATGACAGAGAGAAAATTGAAGCACTTGGGAAGAGCTATGGTTCACGACCGACACGCGTTGAAGTAAACAGCGGAAAAGTGGAGATGGTTTACAACTCCGATGTTAAAAAGAATGCAGAGTATTTTGTAGGAAAAGCGAACCTTATCGCATCCATATTCGGTAATTTCAAGAACGTAAATGCCGTAGAGGTAAAGGAAGAGTACGAAAGGCCGGAAGAGAAGAAAGAGAAGTGAGACAGATGAAATGCCTTTCGATAAATCAGCCCATGGCAGAGCTAATAGTTTCTGGCAGAAAGACAATAGAACTTAGGTCATGGAATACAAAATTCCGTGGGAATTTTCTTATACATGCCAGCCTCCGCGTTGACAGGGCTGCATGCATCGAATTTGGCATGCAGCCAGAGGAGCTGGTGACCGGTGCGGTGATAGGTAGGGCTAGGCTTTTGTCTGTAAAGAGGTATACAAACATTGCGGGCTGGGTAAACGATAAGAACAGGCACCTCGCAGGCTTTACACATATGAATCCAAGATTCGGTTTTGTGATAGGGAATCCTGTGAGGCTTAGGAAGCCGGTGGCGATGAAGGGCAGGCTCGGCTTTTTCAATGTTGATTGGAAATGACTATGGCACAGCGATACAGGCTATGATTTTATATTGAGCGCGTATGTGCTGTTTACCTTGAAACCCAGCGCTTTTGCTACTGCGGATTTTTCTACGTTGAGTATTATTATGTATCCGCCCCACTTGCTGGTCAGATCCTTTGAGCCGCAGATCGGGCACGTATCTGTATGTTTGACTATCAACCTGCAGTTTTTGCATGCTTTTTCTTCCATTCTACATCACTAATTAGGCTTTCGCCTTGAGCCGCCGCCCGGTTTCCTAGACCTTTGTTTCCCTTCTGGTATGTTGGCCCATTCCGGTTTGCCGAGACCGTCGTGCTTCATCGTAAGGGCTATCTTTGAGTCCTTTATAGTATTCTTCATTGAAACTGTAGATACCTTCGCATATACGGTGTCGCCTTTCTTGAGGTTTATGCCGCTCCTTTTTGAGACAAAGGCCTGGTTTTTTTTGTCAAAGGAGAGGAAGTCGCCTGCGATTTGGGATACGTGGACCAGCCCATCCATGGGTCCTATCCTAACAAATGCCCCAAACTCAACGAGCTCTGTAACCTGCCCGCTGACTATCTCATCTACGTGCGGCATGTATGATAGAACATCGAACTCTGCCTCGTGATGCGTTGACGGATCCCCTGGGTATATCGTGCCGTCGCTTATATTCCTCACGTTAAAAACCGCAATTATCACGCCCATGTCCTTATCTATTCTGCCCTCGTACTTGCCCTGCAGCACGTTGGCTGCAACTTTTTCTATATCCTGATCAAAATATTCAGGGGACATCTTGAAAACGTCTTTTACGGTGTATATGTTATACAATTCAGCACCTATGAGGATTATTTTTTTAGAATACCGCTCCTGGAAAGCTTGTAGACCGAAGCTCCAGAAAGGCGAAGTTTCCTGTGCAACTCTGTATCATTAGTTATTACAACTGCATTATTATACCTTGCTGCTGCCTTGCAAATCCATGCATCAACGCTGCCATTTGCATTATCAACTTTAACATTTTTAGAACCAGCGGATAATAGCCCTATCTTTGCACAGGCGCCCTTTTTGCCGATGTTTTTCGATAGCCGCCTTAGCTCCCTTATGACACCGGCCGATATAAGCGTGGAGCTGCCCGGAAAACTCTCCCTCGCTATTGCAAAAACATCTTTTTTAAAGGAGAAACCAAACACTATACTGCTTGTGTCCACAATGACGTATCTCAATGAACCACTATGGTAGACGATGACTCATCGTTTTTTTAGCTCCCTTTTGAGCACTTCAAGAAGGACAACGGCGTTGTTGTGCGCGCTGTCTTTTGACGAATATAATATGGTGACCGGGTCGGCGTTTTTTACTATCTCAACGAGCTTTTTAAGCGATTTGTTGTCCTTTAGCTCCTTTTTGTACTTCCTCTTGAAGGATATCCACTTCTTTGGGTCGTGGGAGAACCACTTCCTCAGCTCATTGCTCGGCGCAACGTTCTTTACCCATATGTCTATGTTTGAGGTGCTCCTTCGTATACCTCTAGGCCAAAACCTGTCTACCAGTATCCTTTCACCGTCATTGACCTCCAGCCTCTCGTATACGCGCTTGAGCTTGATCATTTTATTCATTATTATAATCCTTGCATATTTTTATAAACTATGCCCTGTTAAGCGTTCCTGATGCTCTCAACGGCGTTGATGGAGGTAAGCACGCTCATGCCTTGCCTCACTTCCGCAAAACAGAAAGTATTTAAAAAACAATTGTTATATATAGCTGAATGGCGACGTGGTGAATAAATGAGCCTTTTTAACAAACTGGGAGGAGTGCTTGGCACATCTAAGGAACTGGACGTTGAGGAATACATGAACTCCGCAGAAATGGAGAATGTTGACGTTATCAATGAGCCTGCAGATTTTTATGTAAAACCTGTTGCGCTGCGGGAGGAGACCGACCTTGAGCTGATAGAAGCCGAGCTGCAGAAAAGGAATATAATACTTCTAAACATATCCGAGCTTGCAAAGAGGCCGAACACCCTCAAGGGCGTTATAGACAAGCTCAAAGAGTATATATCCAAAACCAATGGTGACATTGCCAGGCTGGACGAAGTTAAGATACTGCTTACTCCGTCAAAGGTAAAAATAATAAAAAGCAAGAAAGCGCAGCAGCCACACCAATAAGATAAGCCTACGTTGTTGGTGCTTTTCCGCTCGTGCTGCTGTGCCTTGGGGATAGGTATGCTGAGATTGCGCGCAGCTCCTTCTTGGTCGGGCACGACCTGCTGGTTATGTGAGAAAACGCCATGGCAACCGCCTTTTTGTCGCGTATGTCTTTTCGGTTTCGAATGCTCATTCTGAAAAGCTTGCATATGTGGCCTATTTCCTTGGCATCGGCGTAAACCTCGGAGTCAAAATCATACCTGTCCTCATTTTTTGTAAAGGAGTATAGCAGTATGGCCAGGGCGTGCGATATGTTAAGGACCGGATAATTCTTGTCGGTTTGTATAAAGGCTGTGGCGTCGCACATTGCTAGTTCATCTTTTGAAAGGCCCGTATCATCTCTGCCTAGTATGAGCGAAACGCCCCTGCTCCTCGACTCCTTTTCCGCCATTTTGCATATCCTATCCACGCTGTAGATGTTGTTGAACGCCTTCCCGCTTTTTCTCCAGATTCCAGTAGTGCCTATCCTGAAAGTGCCTGCGGTTGCCTCTCCTATTGATCCGCATATCTTTGCGTTTAGGAGCAGCCTTCTGGCGTGCTTTGCGTATTTTATGGCTGCGCTGCCTGTGTGGTTGCAGCGCGGCTTCACTATGTAGAGTCTCTTTATACCGAAATTCATCGCAGTCCTGGCTATGTAGCCTAGGTTTATCTGATAAACAGGCTCCACAACAACCAGCTTTATGCTATGCATAGAATCCCAACATTCCAGGAAGCACTAGAGAGCAAGCAGCGCAAGTATGGCTATAAGGTTTACAAGCATGTGCGCCATTATTGAGGGATACAGTGAATTGGTCCTTTTCCTGACGTAACCTGCGGCTAGCCCGAACACGAACGCGGCTATGAACTCTGACAGTGAAAGGTAGGATAGGTAGTGCAGGAAGCCGAAGACAAGCGCGCTTATTATTATGCCCCACCTTGGAACCAAAAAGCCCCTGAAGAGTATCTCCTCGTTTATGGGGGCAACGACAACCGAGAATATCAGGAAGTACAGGGGCAACCCTCCGAGCACCTGCTGGACGTTGGTCGGCAGCTGTATCCCAGTCGCTGCGGTGAATGCCCCGATACCTATCTCGAGCGCAAATATTACCAAAAAAAGGGCTATGCCAATAACCACGGTCATGATCCCGATGGATTTCCTTGACAGCCCGAGACCTGCAACTATGCCATTAAGGTTATATCCTTTAATCAGCATGTAGCATATAGCTATTAGAGAGAATATGAACGACTGCGCTATTGATGTGATGGCGATAAAATTTGATTCTGATATTACCCCGCTTAGGTAGAAGCTGTACAGCATTAACGACAATCCTATCAGGAATAGAAACAGGAAGTAGAACAGGTATCTTACCCTTACACTGGCCCTGCCCTTTCGCACCCTTGGTTTTTGCGCGCGCCGCTTCGAAGCCACGCTAACCCTCTCCGTTATGCGGTTTGAATTCGGTATAGCCGCATTTGCCGCAGGAGCGTCTGTTTTTGTGATCTGCAAGCCTGGATCCGCATTTCGGGCACTGCTTGCCCGGCTTGTAAGCCGCCACCTTTTTCTCTTTTTTCTCTCCAGCCATTAAAACATCGAAATTTTGTTCATTCCTTTTTGGCTTCCTCCTTTCCTGCCGCATCTGCGGCTGGCTTGTCCTTGCCCTTGGATAGCCTTTCTACTATGTGCTTGGGCTCGTGCGTGGCCAGCGCCTCCTTTGATTTGTATACGTGGGCGCTGCACGTGCTCTGCCTTACCCCAAACCTCTGGCTTATCCTGGTCACTATGGTGCTTTCGGGGTCTAGGCTTAGCTTCTTGCACAGCTCCATCTTTATCTCCTCTCTTGAGTAGGTGCTGCCTTCCTGCACCACCACAAACTCGATCTCCCTCGCCTCAGTGACCTTGTTGCTCGAATCCTTCGTTATTTTTATCTCCATTCTTATTCACTTGTAAGTATCCTCGATAGTGCGCGCCTGCCCATGGCCTCTATCACTTCGGTGTCCATGCCTGCCCTCAGCTTGCCTTTAAATTCATCTGTAATCGGAAGCTCAAATACTTCGTACGTCTCAGAATCCATCAGCTGCACTGCGTTGTCTGATATCGAGACCACCTGGGCCTTCTTCTTCTTTATTACAGGCACCTGCACGTCTGAGTGGCTTGGCATCAGCAGGGTCCTCTTCTGCCCTTCAAACATGCCTATGGCTGTGATCCTCATCTTTGCTGAGCCGTGCTTCCCCGGTGCGCTGGTTTCTATATCGACCACACGGCAGGGTATGCCATCTATAAGAAGGTATCTCCCAACGCGTATATCCTTCATTGGGACCAATGTGATCTCATCGCTCATAGCTTCACCTGAATCTACAATATATGCCTAAAAGTGTAACTTGGTTGCTCCTGCACGCCGCATAAAAATGCACTTGGACGCCACGGCCAACCGCTTTAATAGCACTGTTCATATTTATATACCTTTTTGGCAGTTGGTTTGGATTCGGCATAAGGCAAAATAGCGCTTGGATTGGATTAGAAAGCAACCGGATGAAGGCCTTTGCGCGCCGGCACCGCTTGTTAGTATATGCTCTCTATGCTGAGGTCTGATATTCTTTCGGACTGCGCCCTCATTCCCTGGCCAAGCCTGGGCGTTACCCCTGTTATTATGGACATTACGCGTATCTGGTCCGAAAGCTCCGGTATCATCCTAGCTCCGAATATCACGTTTGCCTTTGCATCAAGCCCTTCGGTGACCCCCTCTCCTACCCTGGTGGCCTCCTCTATTGTCAGGGCTGATCCTCCGGAAACGTGGACCATTGCGCTTTTGGCTCCAGAAAGGTCTACGTTCATAAGGGGGTGCTGCAGCGTGGTCTTTATTGATTTCTCTATCTTATCATGCCCAGATCCTGCACCGAGGTTTATCACTGCTGTGCCCGCATCCTTCATCACAGCCCTTACATCTGCAAAGTCCAGGTTTATCAGGCTTGGAAGCATAATGGTGTCTGCTATGCCCTTTACGGCGTTTACTGCTATGTTGTCTATAAGCTCGAACGCCCTTTCCATTGGAAGGTTGGGCGCATAGCTCATCAGCCTGTCGTTCTCTATGACTATGGTTGTATCAGAGCTCCTGCTTAGCTGCTGGAGGGACCAATCTGCCTTGCTCTTTCTGCTCCTCTCTATTGCAAACGGATATGTGACAAAGCTCACAACAAGGGCTCCCTGCTCCTTGGCTATGTCTGCCACGACAGGCGCTGCGCCTCCTCCTGTGCCGCCGCCCATTCCTGCAGCTATGAATACCATGTCATAACCATCAAGCATGCTGGACAGCTCTCCCCTGCTTGCATCGGCACACTTCTCAGCTACTTCTGGGAAGCCGCCTGCTCCAAGTCCATGAGTTATGTTCTTGCCTATCAGGATCTTTTTATCAGCGTTGACTATGCTTAGGTGCTTTGCGTCTGTGTTGATCAGCATGGTCCTTGCACTCTTTATGCCCTGCGTATAAAGCCTGTTCACAAGATTGCAGCCCTGGCCTCCTACTCCTACCACAGCAAGCTTCGCTACAAATTCCTCGTTTAGTACGTCCGTTATCATTAAACCACCAAATATAAATGTGGTTAGCCTATCATTTCCAGATCTGAATACGGTTCCTGGCGCTTCTCCTCCAGTCTTCCAACTATGCTTGCTCCTCTTACTCCTGTGACTATGGCCACTATCTCCAACTGGTCTTCGTATCCTGGTATAATCCTGGCACCCCACTTGACGTTTGCCTTCTGATCCATCCTATCTGTTATTATTTCCCCTGCCTTTATCGCGTCTCCTATAGTAAGCGATGAACCTCCGGATATGTGAACCAGCGCTCCTGATGCTCCCTCAAAATCAACGTCAAGTAGCTTGTTCTTCAGCACGCCCTCGGCAGCAGATGTTACCTTGTCTGTGCCTTTTCCAGTGCCGACTGCTATAAATCCTACTCCTCCGCCGACCATTATGCTCCTTACGTCAGCGAAATCTATGTTTATCATGCTCGGCTGCGTTATTGTCCATACAAGTCCGCCTATAGCCTTTGCCAGAACCGAATCCGCTAGTGCGAATGCCTCGTTCATTGGAAGGTTGGGCACCAGCTTGACAAGCCTGTTGTTATCCAGTATTATCACGCTGTCGCAGTATTTCCTCAACGTCTGTATTCCCTCTTCGGCTTTCTTCTTCCTTATCCTCTCAAGGTCGAACGGGTACGTAACCATGGCAACGACTATGGCTCCCTGCTCCTTAGCCACCTGCGCTGCAACCGGCATTGACCCTGTTCCTGTGCCGCCGCCCATTCCGCCGCATAGGAAAACTAGCTGCGTGCCGTTGAAGGCCTCCTCAATCAGGTTCCTGTCTACTTCTGCCGCCTTTGCGCCAGTAGCCGGATCGCCTCCAGCTCCCAGCCCTCTTGTCAGGTTCCTGCCTATCAGTATCTTCTTTATTTTTTCATCTATTATCTTGAAGTGCTGCGCGTCCGTGTTGACCGCTACAAAATCAGTTCCTTTAACGCCAGCCTTAAGCAGTCTGTTTACAATGTTGCAGCCTGCACCGCCGAAACCTGCAGTAACAATCTTTATCTGTGTAGAACTAAAGTCTTCAGCACTCACGTTGCTGTTGCTCTCTCTTGGTTGACCCAATAGGTCGTTGACAAGGTCGCTCATATTATCGCCTGATTACGTTTTACTCAAAAGTTTTAAAAGCCTTGTGCTTTTTGATTTGATAGTAGTAGTTCTGGAAAACTGTTATTTTTGCCGCTGATTTTTGCATTGCAGATTACAATTTTTATTTATTAATGTATAATATTTTTTACTTTAATATATATGTAGTTGATTTTGGCTGCGGACCTTCAGAAAGAAATCGGCAGAGTCCAAGGTGCGCGCTCACTTTGGCACTGTGTAGTTGCCGAGTATAACACCGCTGGTGTTCATGATGACAATGTAGGAATACTGTGCGTACTTCGCGGTATAGTTTATGAGCCATACGTTGTAGTACTGTTTTGTTATGAAAGGCTTTATCGTGCTGTTCAGGGACTGGTATCTGGTTGCATTGACGACTGTGTTGTTGTAGCCGCCGTTGCCATTGACATAATCGACTATTCCAGGATAGGCGCCGCTTTCCGAGATGTTGTATGACTGGGCTATGGCTATCTCAGGATTAGTAACTATGTATGTGTAGAACGGAAGGTCCTGCTTTGCATTGCTGAGCCCTTCGCACTTGCTAGTATACAGGTTTGCGACGCTCAGCACAAGTTCAGTTGCAGGGTAATCTGAATCGAGAAGGTATACTGTTGGGCACGGCCTTGTTGAGTTGAAGACCACACTCACGAATACATTCCAGCTGTCATTGGTAAGATTGGATTTTGTTATGTTTATTAGGTCTATGCTGGCGTTCGGGTATTGAAGTTTCAGGTCCCTGGTGACAACCTGGCCAGCCTGCGTGGCAGTAACGGTACCTGGGCCTTTTGCTGCGTATTTGAAAGTTATAAATCCGACTCCAAGCACAACTATTATCAGAATGGTGACTATTGCGACTTTTGCAAGAAGGTCCATAGTATTACTTACCCAACTAATAATAAATATTTATCTACTTATGCGCGGCGTGTGCGGGGCTGGCATCCAGTCTCACATTTCAGACAGGTAAAGTATTATCGCCTTGTTTATCAGAAGCTTGTTTTTCGCCTGTTCCCATACTATGCTCCTTGTGCCGTCGATTACGTCCGCGGTTATCTCTTCACCCCTGTGCGCTGGAAGGCAGTGCATAACTAGCGCTTTTTCTGAGGCGTACGATAGGGCTTTGGAGTTGAGTTGGTACTGGCTGAAAAGTTTTTTTCTTTTATCCGCTTCCGCCTCTTGGCCCATACTCACGAATGTATCAGTATAAACTATTTGGGAGTCTTCCAGTCCCTCGCTAATCGAGGAGTATAGGTGCACCTTGCTGTACTCCCTTGCGCGGTTAAAATAAACGCTGTTCGGTTGGTAGCCTGCTGGCCCTATCAGAGCTATTTCGGCGCCAAGCTTTGCCCCAGTAAGCATGAGCGAATTTGCCGTGTTAGAAGCAACGTCGCCCAAAAAGGCGATCTTCAGCCCCTTTACGCTGTCGAAATGCTGCATAATCGTGTATATATCAGCAAGCGCCTGCGTCGGATGCTCGAGGTCTGTGAGCGCGTTTATTACCGGCACCGGAGAGGCGGACGCCAGCTCAACTATATCAGCATGTCTGTAAAGCCGCGCGGCGATGAAATCACAATATCCCCCTATAACCCTGGCCGTATCGGCTATACTTTCCCCTCTTGACAGTTGCGACGTGAGCGCGTCTATGTATATGGCTACGCCTCCAAGCTGCGCCATGGCAACTGCAAAAGAAAGTCTTGTCCTTGTTGATGGTTTCTCAAAAATGAGCGCCATGGTGGAGTGCTCCCTTATCGACGCCTCCTGCTTATTGTCCTTTATGTCATCCGATATTTTGAATATGTGACCAATCTGCTCCTTTGAAAAATCATCAGAGCTGATAAAGTTCAATCAACCACCAAATATCGCTCCTATGCTTGAATTAACCCTGCTCTCTTCATCATCTATCTTATCCACCACCTTCCGCTCTTCTTCCTTGGTGGCAACCTTTACTGTTTTGAAATTCTTTTTTAGCTTTTCTTCCGCGGCCCTTAAAAACTCCTCGCTCGCCTTTATATAGAGATAGTATTTTTTAGGGTCAAGGCCGAAAGAAGCCCCATTTCTCAGATCATACGCTTGTCTTGCAAATATTATGTTTGCACTCTTGTCTCCCGCAATCCTTTTCAGCTCCTCTGGGCTAGTCTCCTTGTCAAGATACGGATCGTATTCTAGGGCTTTCTTTAGCGCGTCTGACTCTGAAGAGTCGCATTCAAAAACCAGCACCGGCATGTCAGGACCCTATCAGCCTTGCGTTTATGCTGCCTTCCCTTCCTGGCCTGTTTATGACCTCGGCCTTACCAATTTCAGTATTTATTACCGTGCCTTTCGTTATTATGTTCTGCCTTGCAAAGTTCCTGTTGTCCCTAGATTCTAGCACACCTTTTATCTTTACCTTTTTGTATCCATCTTTTGTAAGTAGGTTTACATAACCGGCATTTTTTAGTACCGGAGTGCGTGCGCCTCCCCTCCTCCTCATCATCCTTGTTTGGTTATTTTCCGCCATTTTTGTAGATGAGAAATAGTTTCCAATCTCACTCTTCTTTTTATCCCTTGCCTTTATCCTCCTCTTGCCGTTGCCTGATCCCTTTGTTGGGGATTTTGAGTGCAGCTGCATGCTGAATTGGCTCATGATATCACTTAATTTGAATTGCACAGGAAAATTGTTTCTTAAATTTGCAGATAAAGACTGTATTAAAACTATTTATAGGTTGCTGTCCTGGCGGTCGCAGCATGGAAAGACTTGGTTTTTCCTTTTCATGCGCAGTATCCCTGCACCGTTACTTGTCGGTGCGCTCAAAGGCGAGCAGGTTGAGTTGTACAGTCCTGTCGCGCGGCCGCTCCAACACCTCTGGTTGGTTTTCACCGTCGCGTAGAGTGTGCACCAGGAAGGGATCCTGTGGTCCGGTTATGTCAGATATGTGGCGCCTAAACTTCCATGAGACTGGTATCTTTACCTTGCATTTCCCGTACCTATCTATCTCACTTCTTATTTTTTCATAGAGCTCGTACAGCCTTTTCTCGTTTCTTTCATTCTCTCCATACACTCCAGGCGTACTTGATTTGTGCCGAATCTTAAGCTCTGTCGGAGAAGCGGTATGGATAAATATTGGTTGTGTCATATAATCCAGGGGCACGTCCAGCTTCAGGTAGTCGCGAGGCTTGCTGCTTATTGCCTTGGTGCGCCTCATTTCAACTTTTGACACTTCAACTATTACTGTATAGTAGTCTGCGGGAATTCTGTTGTTGAGCATATATTCAAATGACCTTAAAGATTTGTCATTCCCAAATTCTTTCTGCGCGTACATTTTGATCAGTGTATTTATTGCATATTGAGATATTAATATGTTACGGCACGTGGGTTTTGTCCAATAATTCCACTAATTCCTAGGGATTTTTAGTCCCTGGGTTGCATTTTGTTTTGTCTGCAAAATGCAAGCCAGTGCTAGAGACTTGATAATGTATTTATAATGATTTTACAGATTAATTTCTTATGGCTGGAAGGAACTCCTATACTCTGGAGAATGAAAAGCTGTGGAGAAGAGGCGTGGCCTACCTGAGACGGAATGATCGGAGGTTGGCGAAGGTGCTGGACGCCGCGGACTACAAAAAGATAGAACTTGACGCTGATTACTACGGAGCACTTATCGAATCAATTATTTTTCAGCAGCTTGCAGGAAATGCTGCAAGGGCAATACTGGGGAGATTCAAAAATATATACGGAGGAAGGATACCAAAACCGCCGGAATTTCTGCACACAGATGAAAAGGTAGTTAGGGGAGCTGGAATATCCCCGCAGAAATATTCATACATCAAAGACCTGTGTGAGATGATGGAAAGGGGGGTGCTTGAGCTTGAGGCGCTGGAGAAAATGGGGGACGATGAGGTTATAAAAAGCCTAAGTCGGGTCCGTGGCATAGGCAGATGGACTGCAGAGATGTTCCTTATATTCTGCCTCGGCAGGCCTGATGTTATGCCGGCAGACGATCTTGGGATAAGGAAGGCTATACAAAAGGTTTACCGGCTGCGAACCATACCTGACAGAAAAAGAGTGGAATTGCTCTCAAAGAAATGGCATCCGTACTGTTCCGTAGCTACGCTGTGCCTCTGGGCCAACCAGGATGCAAAAGCCGGCAAGGATGGGAATGATTATTTTGGAGATTGATGCTGCTGATTTCAATTGCGGAGCATGGCCAGGCTCAAAACGTATTTATATCTGCAAATGCCAACTACTCTTGTTATTTGACAGTTTCTTCTGGTGAGCATTATGGTAACTATAGAAGAGTTTGCTGCTATTGACATTAGGGTAGGTAGGATAGTTGATGCCCAAGAACTCAATTCCAGAAAGCCCATGTATGGACTGAAAGTAGACTTCGGGAAGGAGATTGGTGTGAAGAACATAGCCGCTGGAATTAAAGATCACTACACGCGCGAGGAATTGCTGGGCAAGAATGTGGTAGCGGTAGTGAACCTGGAATCCAAGAGTATCGCGGGCTACATCTCTGAAGGCATGCTTCTCGCGGCTGAAGACGTAAAAAACGTGGCGCTGCTGCAGGTAGATAAGGAGGTTGAAATTGGAAGCAGAGTGAGATGATACCGCAACAAAAAACAAACCATATTGCAGCAGGCTAATAGACGGAAATACGCGTTTTGGATGGGGGGAGTTGGCGACGCTGCGCGGTGGTGAGGCAAAATAGGCAGGATTTTTTACAGCACTACCCCTTAGTTATGTGTTCTGCGAAGGACTCAGGCAATTTGGTGAATATCGGTTTCACCTCTTTGCTTGTGTCGAGCTTTGGTTCCTGATCTAACATGTCCATCCTAGGCTCCGAATTCACCTTGAAATAACTTAGAATCTTTCCGCTTGCACCTGGAGCGAAAGGCCATATGAGTATTCCTACCTTGTATACCAGGCAAACTACGGTGCCAAGCACCCTATTTAGCTCCTCGGCAGCGTCGGCGTCGCTCCCAGCCTTCTTCGATAGCAGCCAGGGCTGCTTGTTGCCTATTATTGAGTTTCCGAGGGTTGACAGCGCCACCACGCAGCGCATTGCCTCCCTCAGATTCAGGCTCTCGAAATTTGAGATATATTCTTTTATTATATTCTCGGCCTCTTTCCTGTACCCGTCCTCGATTGCAATTCTCAATTGCCGCCTTGGCGCATCCCTCTTTGCCATGCTCAGCGCCCTGTTGACAAAGTTCCCGATGTTGTCGTTCATAACTCCGTTTACTATGCTGAACATTGTTTCTGTGGAGAACTCCGTATCTGCGGTTTCCGGATACAGGCTGATTAGCGCGAACCTCCAGTAGTCCGGCTCCAGGATTCCAAGGGCGGCCTGCATGTCTAGGCCTGTTGCCGAACTCTTTGAGAATTTCAAGCCGTGGTCAAGAAGGTACTCCGACGCCTTTATGGTGTACGGAAGCGGAAACCCGAGAGCCGATCCGATCAGCATGCCCGGCCACACAAGAGCATGGAACTCTATATTGTCTTTGCCCATGAATTGTATCAGCTTTGTGTCCTTGCCCAACCAGTATTCCCTCCACCTGTTGTTGTCCCATTCCTTGGTTATGCCTATATATCCTATTGGAGCGTCAAACCAGACGTACAGCTTTGTGTCCTCGAAGCCCTTGAGCGGGACAGGAAAGCCCCACCTTGTTTTCCTAGTTATGTCCCTCGGCTTCAGGCCCTCTTTTATGTAGCTGAGCGCCTTGTTCTTAGCCGACTTGCTCCAGTGGTTCTTTGACCTTTCCTTTATGAAGCGCTCTATCTCATCCTGCAGCTTGTCAAGAAGAAGGGCGAGGTTCTTGACCTTCTTGAATGTGATATCATACTTGTGGCAAATTGTGCACCTTGGCTCCACCAGCTGCGCTGGGTCTAACAGCCTGCCGCAATTTTCGCACTGGTTGCCCTTCGCTTTTGTATAGGAGCAGAACGGGCACGTCCCTTCTATGAAGGAATCAGCCAGGATCATGTTGTCTACATTGCAGTATGGCATTTCACTCTCTGTTTCGCCTATGTAGCCGTTTTTGTTGAGCGAATTGAAGAATTCGTAGACTGTATCCCTGTTCTCCGGCGTGTGGGTCTTTCCATAGAAAGTGAACGAGCACTCGTAGCTATCGAAGAGCTTCTTCAGCTTGGCGTGCATCTCGTTAGAAAGCTCCTCCGGGTCCTTCCCTTCCTTCATGGCCTTCAGCTCTCCTGAGGTGCCGTGCTGGTCTGAGCCGCATATGAATATTGCATCGGCACCCTTCATCCTGAGATATTTGTAGTAAACGTCGGCAGGCAGGACTGAGCCGACGAAGTTGCCCAGGTGGGGTATCGAGTACGAGTACGGCAGCGCGGCCGTAACTATTATCTTTTCCATGTATATGCCACTAAAAGCCTTTTACTAGACAATATAAAAAATGTGCCTAGAAATAACACTCTGTCAATCTTAAAACAACCAATATAATTAATTTGCCCTGCTAAATAATATATATTTACTAGTGCTCTGTGGGATAAAATGGCCGACGCTGACAAAGAGCTGATAAAATCAAAGTTTGACGAATTCTTTGACAGGCACTACGCCGACCGGATAAACTCCCTGGCCATACAATTCCCAGAGAAGAGAAGCCTGCTCGTGGATTTCAAAGACCTGGCTAAGTTTGACCCGGAGCTGGCTGAGGCACTGGTTGAGCAGCCTGACCATATAGTTGAAGCTGCGACAGAATCGCTCGTTGGTAGGATGGGAACCATAGAGCTTGGCAGTGGGGAAATACACGTTAGATTCTTCGGCCAAAACGTAAATACACCATTGGTCCAGGACGTCGGCTCTTCTTACATAAGCAAGATGATAATGCTTGATAGCCTTATTGTTAAAAGATCGGAGATAAATCCAAAGGTTAAGGTAGGTTCATACAAATGCACCTACTGCGGCGCCACTTACAAGATAAGGGCAGGGAAGGACGACCTTCCGGACATATGCCTGCAGTGCAAGAGGAGGTCTCTCAGGCAGGTTGCTGAAGAATCGCAGTTCATAAATCTTCAGAAGATAGCAGTGCAGGATCCTCTTGAACGGCTGCGCGGCAGTTCGCCGACGTGGCAGCTTGAGGTGTGGATAGAGGACGACCTGGTAAATACAGTAATACCTGGGGACAGGATAGAGCTCACCGGCATACTTAGGATAAGGCCTCGCCGGAACGCCAGGGGAAAGCTTGATCACGACATCTACACGATGTTCCTGGACACCATATCGGTTATACCAAAACAGAAGGAGTTTGCCGAGCTCCAGATAAGCGAAGATGAGGAGAGGGTAATAAAGGAACTTGGCAAGGACCAGGAAATATTCAAGAAAATAGCAAAATCCATTGCACCGTCAATATACGGATATGATGAAATAAAGAGGGCGGTGGCGCTCCAGCTTTTCGGCGGGACTCCTGGAAAGACCCTCATAGATGGCGGCCTCATAAGGTCAGACATGCACATCCTGCTGATAGGCGACCCGGGGAGCGCAAAGACAAGGATATTGCAGTCTGTTACCAAGCTTGTGCCCAAGGGAATATATGTAAGCGGGAAGTCTATAACTGGGGGCGGGATGACAGCTGTGGCTGAGAGGGACGAGTTCTCAGAGGGCGGATGGACTCTTAAGGCCGGCGCCCTGGTGCTCGGCAGCGGGGGGGTGGTGGCGATAGACGAGTTTGATAAGGTAGGAGAAGACGACAGGGCCGCGCTGCACGAAGCGCTTGAATCGCAGACCATAAGCGTAGCCAAAGCTGGCATAATAGCGACCTTCAACGCCAGGGCTGCGGTCCTGGCAGCTGCAAATCCGAAATTCGGCAGGTTTGACCAGAACATGTACCCCGCAGACCAGTTTGACATACCGCCGACCCTGCTCTCGAGGTTTGACCTTATATTCCCGATAAGAGATATACTTGACGAAGAGCTTGATAAGAGTATAGCAAAACACATACTAACGCAGCACGAGGCCGCTGGGGCGCAGATACTTGAGATGGAAGGGTACGAGCAGGTTGAGAAACCACCGATAGACGGAGAGCTGCTCAGGAAATACATAGCATACGCCAGAAAGAACATCTACCCGATGCTTACTCCAGAGGCT
The DNA here is from genome assembly GCA_021799635.1 of Microcaldota archaeon. Classification (GTDB taxonomy): domain Archaea; phylum Micrarchaeota; class Micrarchaeia; order Micrarchaeales; family Micrarchaeaceae; genus JAJZAB01. The sequence continues at coordinate 383,736 of JAJZAB010000001.1, read as the reverse complement.
TCCAAAAGGATACAGGAGTATTATATAGAGCTTAGGAAGATGGGGGCGAAGAGGGGCGCCGTGCCAATAACTCCAAGGCAGATAGAAGGCCTTGTTAGGATGGCAGAGGCGAGCGCGAAGGTCAGGCTTTCTAAGATAGTTGAGATTCCAGATGCAGATAATGCCATAATGCTCAACGAGTTCATGCTGAAGACGCTGGCTGTGGACAGCGGCGGCAGGTTTGACATAGACATAATATCTACAGGGATGCCAAGAGAGAAAGTTGACAGGATGAACATAATACTTAACATAATAAAGAGGTTGGAGGAGAGCGAGGGCAGCGCGAAGATGCAGCGCGTTGTGGAGGAAGCCGAGAAAAACAGCATAGACATCGCCACGGTTAACAGGTACATCGTGGAGCTCGAGAAGATAGGGGATATATTCAGGCCGCACCAGGGCATTGTGAAGACCATAAGGCACGAAAACGAGTAGAAGGGATATTTTGCCGTTGCGCGTAATAGAGACAAGGCAGACTTTGCAGATACTTGTAATGTTTATGATAGTCCAGTTCTTCGGCCTCTTCATCGCCACGCAGGTCTTCTCTGGAGCGACATATTCTCAGGTGCAGAGCGTGCAGGTGATTTCATCGGCGTCTGGCGCCATCCTTCTCGTGGCTTACATAATCGTCCTTACTGCCGTAATGCTGCTGTTGCTAAAAATATACAAGGGTGACAAATTCTTCATAATACTTGAAGGTGCGGTGATCTTCATATCCTCCTTTTTCGTATTTTACATATTGTTTGCGATTGTGAACAGCTCCGTCGTATTCACTATTTTCGGCAACCAGATAACTACGAACTTGATAGCTGGGGTGGTGCTGGCGCTCGCGATAGTGGTGCTTAAGAATAAGTGGCAGAAGCTCAGAAACGCCGTTGCCATGCTGGCCAGCGTTGGAGTTGGCGTGGTGCTGGGTCTTAGCTTCGGTTTCTTTGCAGCCATAATCTTTATGGCCATACTTGCAGTGTACGATTTCATCGCGGTCTTCGTGACAAAGCACATGGTTAGCATGGCCAGGGCTATGTCTGGCAGGAACCTGGCGTTCCTTATAGGAGTAAATGAGGTTGAGGCGGTGCCGAAAAGCAAATTGAGCAGAGGTGATGTAGCCGAGTACGAGAAGGACAGGAAGGCGGTGGAGAAGGTCAACCCTATCTTCTCAAAGCTCTACAAAGAGAGCCTGGTGCCTATAGCTGCGCGGATAGAGCTCGGGACCGGAGACATGGTGGCGCCGCTTATGGTGGCGGTGGCGGCTTACAAGGTCAGCCTGAATTTTATGCTTAGCTTTTTCATAATAGCTGGATCGCTGCTTGGTCTGGTTATAACGACCTCCATACTGAGGAAGTACAAGAGGGCCCTGCCAGCCATACCTCCGTTGTTCTTCGGCATTGTGGTCGCCGTTTCGGCGTACGCGGTGCTTTTCAATTTTGTAAAGCTGTAAAAACAGAAATAAAAAACAAGGTTTTTATAAGTTGATTCGGATTGTATAGCGCTGGTCTTATGCAAAGGTTCAATATTTATTGCTTAATGGGGATAGCGCTCGCAATGTCGCTCATGGTTAATCCTGCTTTCGGAGCGCAGGTGGTAGGAACTGCGACCATACGCGCACCAGCAGTCATACTTTCAAACAACTCTGGCAGCCTTACAACCTTCACCCTTGTGGTCACCAGCGGCGATGGATATGTGGCTATAAACGGTCCGAGCAGCGTTGGAAATAGCACGTTCGATTCTGCGCAGGCCGCAGTTATGTACGCAACGCAGTATTTGGGGCTGAACTACAGCAACTACAACTTTACATACACTATATCTGACAATAACCAGAGTGTATCGGGGCCGAGCGCCGGTGCTGCGATGACAATGCTGGCCATATCTGCGCTCTCAGGAAGGCGCCTCAGGTCTGATTTCACCATGACAGGCACTATAAGCAGCAATGGGACGATAGGCGTTATAGGCGGGGTCTACGACAAGGCGGACGCTGCAAAGCTGAATGGCATGGAGTTCATAATGGTCCCTGCAGTGCCGGCCAGCAGCCAGGAGAACGAGCTCTACTACCTAGTGCAGCAGAATTTTGGCATACCGCTGGTACAGGTAGCAAACATAAGCCAGGAGGCATACTATGCCTTCAACAACGTGTCAGTCAGCGGAGATGAAACTTACTATAATTTTTACACCGATTACAACCCAGGAGCGCTGCCATACGCAAACCTCAGCTGCTCAAACAACTGCTCCGTATCGGCGTTCTCAAGGCTCGCAAACTTTACGCTCAACACCTCGCAATACGAGATAGACTCAATAACACAGCCTGGGTTCGGCAACGTGACGCGTCAGCTGTCCAGCGTGATCAACGAGAGCAGGCAGATAGCTTCTCGCGGATACTTCTACGCGGCAGCCGACATAGGCTTCCTGGACTACATCAATGCATACTATTTTGCGAGCAGCGATGCGACGCGGAGAGGCGGGCTGGCGACGCTGCAGAACGCGTCCGCGTACTGCGAGTCCCTAAGCGCACCCCAGCTGACAGAAAGCAACTACGAATGGGTGATAGCAGGTGAACTCAGGCAGGCTTGGGGCTCGTACACCATATCATCTGTAGTAAGCGCATATTCGCAGAATACCAGCGCGCTGGATACTGATGAAGTTCTTGACGCCCTATACAGCGGCGCGGAAGGCATAGGCTGGTGCAAGGCTGCCAGCTTCATGTACGGCATGGCGTCGAACATGAGCGGACCAACCGTGTTCACGGGCTCTGGGCTCAGCACCCTCGCTTCGGCGAGGATAGCCAGGGCTGCGCAGTTCGGGCAGAGCCTCTACTACGCCACTGCTGAGGAAGCTTACGCCAGCCGCAACTACCCTCTGGCGATCATAGACGCTGACTACGCATACGCGATACCTGCGTCTTCGAACTATGCTAACATGTCTACTGCGCAGCTTGATGCGATGGCGATGTCAATTTCAGTCAACTCCACCTACGGCGTCTGGTCTACCCAGTTTGCCGAAGAGTCACAGTTCTACATAAGGGAATCCAGCACAGCGACCAATGCGACCACGGCGCACTCCTACGCCTTCCAGGCCATCTCATCCGCCCTGCTCGCGCAGCAGATTAGCAACGACACTTACAACATATACAAAAACCTCGTGCAGGGGGCGCCCAGCACAACTGTTGTGCAGCTGCCAAGCACAGCGGCCACAACCAACGTATTCAGCTTTACCGCGACTTCGACTATAGCGATGATCTGGCTTGTACTTGGGATAATCCTCATACTGGACCTGATAATACTGATTATGCTATTTACTATACTGTCAAGGATGAAGGGGGGCGGGAGCAGGGGACAGAGGAGGGCAAATAGATAGTCTTATATTAGTTTTTGTACAAAGGTGTAATCTACAGATATCCTCGGATTCTTGGTGTTTTAAATGGCGGTTTTACCAGGCAAGGTGTGCGTTTCGTGCGGCAGGCTTACTCATGAATATACAGAATTCAAGTGTCCGCGCTGCGGGAAGGGGCAGATAATACGATGCTACCACTGCAGAGAGATAACAAACACATACAGATGCAGCGAGTGCAATTTTGAGGGACCTTGATGCCAAAAGTCGCAGTTATATTCAAGGTATATCCGGATGACGGAAAGCTCGAGCAGGTAATGAAAAAAGTTAATGAAAAGCTGAAGCCGGCGGCGATGCAGTCGGAGGAGGTTGCATTCGGCATAAAGGTTGTCAAGGTGCGTTTCGTATTCGACGACTCTGAAACCAGCTCATCGAAGATAGAAGAGAATATAAAAGCTGTGGAAGGGGTAAGCGAGGTCGAGGTAGAGGAAGAAAGCCTGATATGAATGAAGATTCCAATCTGGAGTGCGCCTTCTCCTGCGGCCCTGCCAATCCAAATAAGATTAATCTGCAATTGCTACGCGGGTTGCTGATTGGAGGCCTGAAGAGCTGGCCTGCAGATTGACAGCTTCGGACGGTTCGTGTTGGGGTCGGGTGCCAATTTTTGATTATCTTCTTGGCGGCAGCGCGCCATAAATATTTATATATCAAAATCCATAATCTTCTGCCTGGTTTTATGATAAAAAGCATTGAGCTATACAACTGGAAGACGCACGGCAGCACTAGGCTTGAATTCCAGAAAGGGGTAAATCTGCTCATAGGTATAATGGGAGCAGGAAAAAGCTCTGTGGTTGATGCGATATCGTTTGCCCTGTTCGGCACCTTCCCGGCGCTCAGCAGGAAGAGGGTGAAGCTCGAAGGCCTGATAAAGAGCAGGCCCTCAAGAGAGGAAGAGGCGACGGTCAGGCTCTCATTTGACGTAGGAGCTGACACCTACGTTGTAACTAGGAAGCTCGGCGCATCAGGTAATACAACGGCAAGGCTGGAGCGCAACGGCGCCTACCTTCAGGCACAGCCGATCAGAGTAAATGAAGAGATATCATCGCTGCTGAAGATAGACTATGAGACATTCTCCAGGGCGGTATATTCTGAGCAGAATGGCCTAGATTACTTCCTCACCATAACAAAAAGCGAGAGGAAGAGGCAGATAGACAGCATGCTGGGGCTGGACAGCTTCACTACGGCTGAGGAGAACTGCACCTCGCTGATAAACAGGATTAGGGAGATCGTGGCTGATGAGGAGGCCGTAGTTGGCAGGATGGACACAGAGGCTATGGGAAGGCAGCTTGAGAAGCTTTCTTCTGAAAGGAAGGCGGTGTTTGACGAGAACAAGGCGCTGGAGTCCAGGGAGGCCGAGGAGAAGCCCAAGCTTGAAGCTATGAAGAAGGAGATTGGCAGACTGAATTCCATGAGTGATAAGAAGGATCGGCTCGGGAAGGCGATAATTGATATAAATGGCAGGATGAAGGCGATAGAAAGCGAGATGGGGAGGATTGTGGTTGGGGAGCCGGACGAGGCGAAGCTTAAGGCGGAGCTGGACAGGCTGGTGGACCAGGAGAAGAAGTCTGTGATGCTTTTTGAGGAGCTTAAAAAAATTGAGGGCGGGCTCCTGAGGGATATGTCTGAAGCTAGGGCTGCGCTCGCCCAGGCTGATAGGATGCTGCCTGAGCGGGACAGGCTGCTTGATATAGTGAAAAATGGCAGCGAAGTGGTTTTCGCGAAGGAGCTGGATAAAAGGAACGTAGAGATGAACGCTCTCATAAACTCAAGGGCATCGGCTGCTGGAAGGGCGGAGGAGCTTGGGAGGTCGCTCGGGGAGCTGGCGAAGCACATGAGCAGGTGCCCAGTTTGCGAGAGGGAGCTTGATGAGGCTATGAGATCCAGGCTGCTTGAGAGTAAATCTAAAGAAATGGAAGCGCTTGGCAGGAAGGTGGCTGATATCGATAGGGAGATATCTGATGTTAGGAAGGCGATAAACGACACGACCCTGCAGTACAATGAGTTTATATTGGCCAAAAGCAAGCTGAAAGACTATGAGGGCGTTGATAAGACAATTGGGGAAAACAGGGAAAAACTCGAGAAGGCCTCTCTAAGCTACAAAGGCGTAGTTTCGAATATGGAGAAAGCATCAAGGAACATTGAGGTTCTGAGAGAGGCAGTGAGAAAGGCGAAAAACGAAGCCGAGGCGCTGGAAAGGAAGAGGAGGTATGCTTCCGATATAATGAAGCTTTCTGAAGAGCTGAAAAAGAGAAGCGAGGAGTTCGACGCCATCGATGTTGACAAGAAGATGATAGAAGCGCTTAACGGCTCCTACGCAGCGCAGAGAGCACTGGTTAGCGACATTAGCGCGAAGATAGAGGCTGGAAAGAGGTACATTGAGAGAATCGCAGCGCAGATAGAAGACGTGGTTAAACAGATAGACAGCGTAAAGGAGATGAGGCAAAGCATAGACAGGAAGGTTGGTTACATATCAGAAATGGCAAAGTTTAAGTCGGCGCTGGTGGAGACAGAGGCTTTCCTTAGGAACAGGCTTGTCGAATCCATAAATGGACTGATGCAGGGGATGTGGCCCGAGCTCTATCCGTACTCTGATTACCAGAGGATAAGGCTCAGCGCAAAACCCGACGACTACATGCTTGAAGCTGACGTTGGCGACGGCAGCAGTGAGGAATGGGTGCAGATAGACTCTGTAGCTAGCGGGGGGGAAAGGAATATAGCCTGCCTTTCCATGCGCATATCCCTTGCAATGGTCATAGTGCCGAACCTGAAATGGCTGATACTGGATGAGCCTACGCACAACGTAGATTCAAACGGCATCTCAAGGCTGATAGGCGTGCTAAGCGACGCCCTGCCAAAGGTTGTGGAGCAGATATTCATAATAACGCACGACGACAGCCTTAAGCAGATATCATCAGCCAGAATATACCAGCTCGACAGGGACAAATCTGCAGGAGGCTCTACAATAGCAAGCCAGGTCTAGCCAGACGTTCAAAATTGCTGCAGCCCAATCCATTCGGCTGGATTATAAAGCTGCTTGCGAGAATTTATGATTAGTCCTTCAGAGGCTACCCATGTCTAAGTCAGAGCCGCCCCTGTATTGGTCGCTTTCACCCTTGCCTATTATGGAAGCGCTCTTTATTCCTGTAAATATGGCGATGGCCTCCACCTTGCCGTTGTATGCGGGATCTATCCTTGCACCCCACAGCACGTTGGCGTTGGGTGCTGTCATCTCGGTGAGTTTCCTGCCTATTTCGTTGGCCTCGCCCAGGGTCATGTCCTCCCCGCCGGTTATATGTATAAGCACACCAGTTGCACCATCGTAATCAACATCGAGCAGCTTGTTCCTTAGCGTGTCCTCGACTACCTCGTCGACCTTGCTTTCCCCTTTTCCTTCCCCAACGCTTATCATGGCTATGCCGCCGTTGTTCATTATCGACCTTACATCGGAGAAGTCTAGGTTTATCAGGCTTGGGGTGTTTATGGTTTCCGTTATGCCGCGCACAGCGCGCGACGCGACTTCGTCTGCTACCTTGAAGGCCTGCTCCAGCGCAAGATTTGGATACAGATCCACAAGCTTCTGGTTATCTATAATTATCAGGGTGTCCAGATTCCTCCTGAGGCTGTCTATTCCCTTCCTGGCTACATCTATCCTTACCCTTTCCAAAGAAAATGGGAACGTTACTATCCCTATAACTATCGCCCCGTTGCTCTTTGCAATCTCGGCTACAATGGGAGAAGCCCCGGTGCCTGTGCCGCCGCCCATGCCTGCGGTTATGAACACAAGATTGTAGTCCTGCAGCAGCCCCTCTATCTCTCCTCTTGAGTACTGGGCCGCTTTGTTTGCTATTTCCGGAAAGCCTCCCGCTCCAAGGCCCCTTGTCAACGGACCTCCTATCAGCACCTTCCTCACATTAGAATCCATGGTGCTGAGGTGCTTCCCATCGGTGTTTATGGCTATGAGCGTGGCGCCCCTTACTCCAATTCTGCTGAGCCGCTGTATGGTATTGCTGCCCCCGCCTCCAACTCCGCACACCGCTATTCTGGCTTTGAAAAAATCATCGTTGCCCTGAGTAGAGTTCAGCGCGCTGTCCAGAAGGTCCATCGTAACACGATAAACTCATTCACAAGCAAGGTATAAATATATTATTGCACTATATTCGTTGCGCGGGTGCGGTATTTTTATATTTTTTGCGCATCAATAGTAAAAGAGCATTCCAATTGACGGCAGGCATATGCGCCGCGCCGCTTATCTTTTGAAGCTTTTAAGGTTTTAGAAATGGCTAGACTTAGACCAGCAAGAACTTGCAGGTATCCGAACTCGCAGGCTTGGGCAAGGTACTCGCTCAGGAAGCCGAGGAAGAATTACGTAAGGGCACTGCCGCACACCAGCCTGCAGGTATTCAAGACGGGGGTTGACAGCGCGGCTTACAACCTGATGGTAACGCTGGATGCCGAGCAAAAGCTGCAGCTCCGTTCAAATTCGCTCGATGCTGCAAGGATAGTAGCTAACAAGCTGCTTGAAGGCAGCATACCCAACCAGTACTATTTGGTTGTCAGGGTATACCCGCACAACGTCATAAGGGAGCACAAGATGGCAACCGGCGCCGGAGCAGACAGGATATCTCAGGGTATGAAGGTCAATGCGTTCGGAAGGCCCGTGGCCGTTGCGGCCAGGGTGGGAAGCGGCCAGCCGGTATTCATGATAAAGACAATGGCTGAGAACGGGAAGCTTGCTAAGATGGCGATGAGAAGGGCGATGTCAAAACTGTCTGGAAAGTACAGCATAAAGACGCAGACGATTGGCGGCGCTGCCTCTTAGCGGTGTTCTATAATGAGGTTGCTACTGCAGTTCCCTGAAGGCTTGAAGCAGTATGCGATGGAGTACGCCAAAGGCCTGGAAAGCGAAGGCAACGAAGTCTTCATATCCGCTTCGCCCACATTCGGCGCGTGCGACCTTGCGCTTGATGAAGCCAGGAGCATAAAGGCTGACAAACTGATACACTTCGGCCATGCGGAATTTCACAAAGTAGACTTCAATGTAGAATACGTAGAATATCGCATTGACGCTCAGCTTTCCATACTGAATGAAACGCTCTCCAGCCTTAGCAACTTTGAGAAGATAGGGCTCATAACCACTATACAGCACGTGCACCAGATTGATGCACTAAAGGATTTCTACGAAAAGAACGGCAAAAAGGTATTCATAGGTAAACCTTACGGGTTTGCAAAGAAGCCAGGGCAGATACTGGGCTGCGACGTTGGAAGCGCTGCAAGCATTGATAGGATGGTTGATGCTTTCGTGTACTTCGGTGGCGGAATGTTTCATCCGCTCGGAGCGCTGCTGGCCACAAAAAAGCCGATGCTTGTGGTGGAGCCTTTTGCAAATAGGGTAGAATTCATCGACAGGTACAGGGAAGTCTATGCCAAAAGGTCGCGCGGCAAGATAATGGCTGCGCTAGAATCAAAGAGTTTTGGGATACTGCTGACTACGAAGAACGGCCAGCACAACGAAAGCCTGGCTAGGATACTGAAGAGGAAGATAGAGGATAGCGGGCTGTGCGCGGAAATAATGGTAGCTGGCACATTCGACTTTACCTCGCTTGAAAATCTCAGGGAGTTCGACGCGTTCGTTAACACAGCCTGCCCCAGGATAGCAGTTGATGACACTGAAAGGATTGGAAAGCCGCTGCTCAGCGCGAACGAGCTTATGCAGGTCCTCAGCATGAAGAAGGAGCTGGAAGAGATTAGAAACAGGGAAATCATACAGCCTTACAAGTAATTTTCATACTGCCCTTAGCGTTACGGTGCCTACTTCTGCAGTTATGTTGTTGGCAGATTTGGTGCTGTATAGGGCCCACAGTGTGCCGGTCACAACAGACCCTACGGAAGCACCCTTCGGCACATTGGCCGTGCCCCATCCAAAGCAGCCGGTGTTGTAGTACGCGCCGTTGAACGATAGGGAGGTGGCTACCCCAGAAGCAAGGTTGCCGTTCGTGCCGGCCTGCGCGACGCACCCAGAATTAGAGGGGCTTGGTATCGGATATGTTGGCGTACTGCTCCCGGTCTCCACAAATATGATGTTTGCAGCTACCCATTGGGCGCCGGTGTTCTGTATTACGGTCACTGTAAAATTACGCCCGTGTATCAGGAGCGGGTTCGTGCACACGTAACCTGGCTGTGCTATGCACCCGGTTGAGAGGAATGCTGTGCTGCTGAAAAGGCCAAGAGAGAAAAAGACGCCGAGGACTATTGCAACTATCAGGATGGCCCAGCCGTAGGTCATCAAATATTCCATAGCGCTTTGCGCCTTAAGGCAGTTTGGCCTAGTTGCGGGTTCCAAGCTCATCCCATGACATTTGCATTTTGCATTCTACATCTGGTATTCGTTCGTAGTGTGGCCGCGGCAGACTGGTTGCGCCAGATCTTCAATGCCTTAGTTTTCAATGCCTTAAAATAACTCATAAAGAATATATAAAAATCAGTATGGTAGCTGGCTCGCGCTATGCCAGTGTAAAAATAAAAAGAAAAAGAAAGAAGGTTTCCTTTCTAGGAAGCCTTCAGCGTAACTGTTGCGACCTGGGAGAACAGCTGCGGTCCGCCTGAGCTTGTCTGGTACTCAACCCATAGTGAACCTGCCTCTGTGCTGCCTACAGTTGATGGGAATGCTGAGCACGTTGGTGCCGTTGGAGATCCTCCAGATACATATCCAGTCAAGGAAAGGCTTACTGACTGCCCGCTGCTAAGCGCAGCCGCCTGCGCACTGCATAGGGTGTTAGTAGGTACAACTGATGGCGATGGTGCGCCGTTCCCTACAAAGAAAACGTTTCCAGCAACCCAGTTTGTGCCTGTACTCTGACCGAACGTTGCTATAAAGTTACCGCTGTGCAGCAGTGGCGATATGCACTCATATCCTGAACTCGCTATGCACGTTGTCCCTAGGAATGATCCACTGCTGAATACTCCAAGAGAGAATAGTGCGCCGAGTACTACTGCTATGATAAGGATAGCCCAACCATAGGTCATCAAATATTCCATAGCGCTTTGCGCTTTCGGGTTCTTGCCTCTTTTGAACATTTTTCCACCTTAATCTCTGTTTATAACATCCAAGGATAGATATAAAAACCTTTTGATGTTGCATCAACAAAATGCATGGATTGTTCCGCTATTTTAGCTTCAGCGCTAATCCAGACTTGCGCAGCGTGGGCTTGGCTTCGTGTGGATTGGCCGGTATGTTTTTGGTCGCCAGACTGCTAGCTGCCATTAGCTTTGAATTTGCTGCGCGTTTACTTGAGCGCAATTTTTGAATACTTATTATATAACTTTGCTGCATAATTAGATTGATACTGTCCTGCCCGGCCCATCGCTTGCACTGAAGGACCGGTCTTTGCAGATGCTTAATATTTGGTGTGATTATATGGCAGAGGAACTCAATCCATTCAAGATAGCACAGGAGCAGCTTGACGAAGCTGCTGGAATAATGGGACTTGACAGGCAGGCGCACGCGATACTTAGGGAGCCAAAAAGGACCCTGATAATGAGCATACCGGTTCGCATGGACGACAATACCACAGAGGTGTTCACCGGCTTCAGGGTACAGTACAACGACGCCAGAGGGCCGGCAAAGGGTGGCATAAGGTTTCATCCGCAGGAGAGCCTTGATACTGTAAAGGCGTTGGCAGCTTGGATGACCTGGAAATGCTCCCTTGCAGACATACCTTTTGGCGGTGGCAAGGGCGGGATAGTTTGCGACACGAAGAAGATGAGCGAGAAAGAGATAGAAGCCCTTACAAGGGCGTACGCAAGGCACCTAGGCACTGACATCGGAGCTGCGGTTGACGTACCAGCGCCAGATGTATATACGAACCCGCAGACAATGGCTTGGATACTTGACGAGCACATAAACATAACAAGGAAGGTGCAATTCGGCTCTATAACTGGGAAGCCAGTGGAGCTCTGGGGAAGCGAGGGCAGGATGGACTCCACGGCCAGGGGCGGCATGTTTGTGATGAGGGAAGCTGCCAAGATGCTTAACATAGACGCCAAAAAAGCAAAGATAGCGGTGCAGGGATTTGGAAATGCCGGGAAGTATGCATACGAGCTGTCCAAGGAGGTTATGGGTGCCAGCGTTGTGGCCATAAGCGACTCTGAAGGCGGGGTCTACGACCCCGACGGCCTGGACCTGCAGAAGCTGGAGAGCACCAAAGCCAGCACCGGAAGCGTCATGAACTACGAAAGCAAAAACGCGCAGAAGCTGACCAACGACCAGCTGCTCCAGCTCGACGTTGATATACTTATACCTGCCGCTATAGAGAACCAGGTGAGGCAGGACAACGCTGACAAGATAAAGTGCAAGCTGCTGCTTGAGCTGGCAAACGGCCCGGTGACTCCCGAAGCCAACGAGATACTGTTCGAGAAGGGTATAACTGATCTTCCTGATTTCCTGGTGAACTCCGGAGGAGTGATAGGCTCCTACTATGAGTGGGTTCAAAACATTACAGGGGACTACTGGGATACTGATGTATTCTACGCAAAGCTTGACAAGAAGATAACAAGGTCATTTAATGACACGGTGGCGATGCAGAAATCCTATGCTGACAAGGGCAAGAAGATAAACTACAGGATGGCCGCGTACATAATAGCGGTTGGTAGGGTAGCTAAGGCCATGAAAGCACGGGGCTGGTACTAAGGATTATTTGTTGCAGCCCAGGCGGCGCGACGGGAACGTTTGCAGGCATGGAAAAGGCTAAGGAAGTCATCTCTTTGCCCTTATTAAGAGGTATTCGCAGACCAGCGCAGCCACTATGCCGCCAAGCAGCGGCCCTATCCAGTAGACGTACCAGTTGGTAAAGTTTCCAGTGGCTATTGCTGGTCCCATGAAAACCGCCGGATTGGCTGCAGCCCCTGTGAAAGGCCCAGCGAAGAGTATAAGCACAACCAGGGTAAGGCCTACTCCTAGACCTCCGATCTTGGAGCCTATTTTCTGGTCTGCTGCTGTCATGAACACCGAGAACACAAGGAAGAATGTTATCATCGCCTCTATCATTATGCCTTGCACTACTGTAGTTGATGACGACAGAGAGGGCAGCCCCCACGTCACAGTGGTTCCTAGTGATGATGGAAGCATCAGCATGAGAAGCAGTATGGCTAGAGTGGCGCCTACGATCTGGGCGACTATGTATCCTACTGCGTCTGTCACCTTTATCCTCCTCGCGACCAGCATGCCTATCGTCACGGCGGGGTTGATGTGCCCTCCAGATATGGCAAGCGCCGCGGTTATGGCTATTGCGAGAGCTATGCCGTGCGCAAGAGCCACTATCAGAAGCTGGGAGCCGCTTGGGCTGTGCACGAATGCTGTTGATATTATTGCACCTGTGCCAACGAACAGCAGCAGAAGTGTCCCAAGGGCCTCTGCTAGCATCCTCCTTCCTAGATGTGCTTGTTTGACCATCCAATCTACGCCGTATATTTGAAACCAGTATGCAACGTCCTCCCATTCATGAATTATATGTACTTACAAAATGAAATCTTGATTAGATTATAGAACATAAATTATATATATGTTTGAAACAGACTCCAGTTGTTCGGCGATACACGCCGAAACCTGTACCATGGAGAGATTGTAAGACCTCATCTCCGTAAAAGCCGGAATGCGGTCTGAAACGCCGGGGGTGGGATTCGAACCCACGGAAGCCATTTCTGACTAAACAGCTTAGCAGGCTGCCGCCCTACCACTAGGCGACCCCGGCACAAGACAGTTATGATTGCTCATTATTTATTGGTATGTCGATGCCCTCTATGCTTTCAAGTTGTATGCCAATTTTATTAAGCCTTCTGTGGGACTCTGTGCTGGCCACGAACCTCTTGTCCACATCGCTCAGCCTTCTGAATTCTCCGCCGTCCATGAACAGCGGGTCGACGTATCTGAACTTTGAATGGAGAACCAGCCTTGGCCTGCCGCCGCTGGATACCTTGTACTTGAGGGGCTTGCGGAGCACTTTGAATATTTTGGTTATAACCGGATTGCGCGCGCGGTCTATTTTCCTCATCACGAAGGCGTCTGTCCCCATGAAGTCCTTGAGTTCGACTATGCTATATTGCATAGCAATTCTGAGCGCCTCGCCGAAGAGATACCAGCGTATCCTCATGTCGAACTGCGTGCCTCCCCAGCCTGCCCATTCCGGCTGCCAGACAGTATGCCTTACTGCGAATTCGTGCGCTGCGTCCCTCGATGTAAAGGCCATTATGCCGCTGCGTGCTGCTGCAGAGTTGAGGCACGACTTCGCGAAGTCCCTGTCGCCATAGACCGTCCAGTACCTTGTCGTGTAGTCGAACCTGTCCGCGCACATCTCTGGCTGCTCCTGCTCCAGAAGGGAGTATCTTCCAAAGTCAGATATGTCTTCAGGGTTCATGCCGTGCTTTTCCAGTATGCCGGCAAGCTCTGTGCCGCTGCCGAAAAAGGTGTGGTGTATGCTGTCCTGGTAGTCCTCCTTCTCCCCGCCACCGAATACATAGTCGACTACGTGGGAGAATGCGGTGTGCGACACGTCATGCAGCAGCCCAGCCGCCTGCTCCTCCAGGCTCGCGCCCAGCTTTTTCAATATCAGCATTGTGCCCACGCAGTGATCGTACCTGCAGAAGCTCGGCTGGCTTTTTAGTATGTACTCTTCGGGCACCCCCTGCTGACATATTCCCTTCATCCGCTGCATAGCCTTGGACTGTATGAGCTCCACTAGTACCGGCTCTTTTATTTCTTTCCTCCCGTGCACTACGTCATTTATTATCATAGGAATACCAGTGGCAGAAGCCAACCCCGCACTGTACAGCCGCGCAAGGTAGACCACACTTCTGCTCAGCCCTGTATCCTGAGAGCATAGCTGCTATGTGATTAAGGTTGCTCCTTCCGGCCTGGCCTGTTTCACACATATAGCCACCACCTAGGGCAAGGCGTCGACGCTTCCGTGGGGGCCTTTCGCTTCTTTACAACACTCGGTTGGCATTGGCCCGCCAAAAGGGATTTGCGGATGGGAAACCCTTAGCTTCCCGCCTATCTGCCATTAATATTGCCATTGTGATTTATAAATAGGTTTGGATGGTGCCTTTGGCACACAGGGCGGCGTTGCGGAGCTTTTCCGAGCTGGCCGAGAGGCTGCTCACATTTAAATATCTTGTATGCTGTAGTTATTACCTGATACTGATGTTATGAGGGACCTATAAATGACTGATGAAGAATACATGAGAATGCTTGACAGGGCCTTTGCCGAGGTTCGGAGCACATCTGCTGACACCAGCGACTTCGTAATACCGAAGGCCGATTCCCTCCAGCAGGGAAGCAAGACTATACTCAGGAATCTTGGAATTATAGCGGAAAGGGCGCGCAGGAGTGCTGCCGACATCGCCAGGTATCTGAGCAGGGAGCTCGGAGTGCCTGTCAGTGTAGATGGATCTAGGCTTAACATAAGCGGGAAATTCTCTGGGGCAGACCTTGACAACAGGATATCCGGTTATTTTGAGATTTACGTAGTGTGCAGGGAGTGCCACAAGCCAGACACAAGGCTTGAGGGGGCGGGGAGGGGAATGTTCTACCTGGTCTGCGAGGCTTGCGGGGCCAGGTACGGAGTAAAGCACTACTGAATTATTGATGATTATATGCCAAGAAGATCAACTACAGACCAGAGGAGAGGGGCGCCGGTGGAATACAGGCTGGTGATGCCTGGGCAGGGAGAGTTCGTAGGCACGGTATCTAAGGTGGCCGGGGCCAGCAAATTCCTCGTCAAGTGCGCCGATGGCAAGGAGCGCCTCTGCACCATACCGGGCAGGTTCAGAAGGAGGTTCTGGATAAAGGAGAATGATGTGGTAATCGTAAGGCCATGGGCTGTGCAGCGCGACGAAAAGGGTGACATAATATGGAGATACAGCCCGATGGACGTGAACAGGCTGCGCGAGCGCCACATGCTCTGATTTTACTGCGCGTTTGTAGTTTCCCTTCTGCTATTTTAAGGAAGTATTTTTAAGCTTAAAATATATAAGTGAATCTGCTGCACGGGGGACTTTATGCAAACGTTGAACGACCTTCTTGGCGAATCAAAAATCTTTTTGAAGAGGGAGGTGCTTTCGCCGCACTACACACCCGGCAGGCTGGTTTTCAGGGACAAGGAGATAAACAACATAGAAAGGGCGATAGCGCCTGCGCTGAAGGGCGAGAGGGGCAGGAACCTTTTTGTTTACGGCAAGACCGGCACCGGCAAGACCTCGTGCATGAAGTACGTAATAGATGAGATAAACAACATACCGAACACAAAGGCAAGGATATCTTACATAAACTGCAGGATATACAATTCGCGCTTCAGGGTGCTTGGGAAGATAATAAGCGACCACCTGCCAACCTATTCGAAAAGGGGGTACGGCGCGGTAGACCTGTATGAGAGGATACGCGGCTGGATTGAAGAGGACAATAAGATATTTGTTGTAGTACTAGATGAGATAGATGTGGTGAAGGACCTCGACGACCTTGTGTACACACTCACAAGGATAAACAGCGACATAAAGGCCGGCGGGGTATCCATGATGGGCATATCTAACAAGGTATCGTTCAAGGAAGAACTGGATCCGAGGAGCCTGTCCTCGCTGTACGAGCAGGAGCTTGTTTTCCCTCCGTACTACGCCACTGAATTGTTTGCAATAATAAAGGAGAGGGTGGCTGAGGGGTTCAAGGAGAATGTTATAACAGATGATGTGCTACACTACATAGCGGCGACTGCTGCGAAGGAAGGTGGTGATGCTAGGTTTTCGCTTAAGATACTCTCAAAGGCAGGGGAGCTTGGTGAGGAACGGAACCAGAGCTCAATAACCATGAGGGAGGCCCAGGACGCGATAAAGCTGGCAGAGGACGAGTCAGTTTACGATCTGATATCGACCCTGCCGGAACACCAGAAACTAGTCCTGTATTCAATATCGCTGCTTGCCCAGAGCGGCGGCACCTACAAGAAGCTCACCGATGGTGTTGACACCTACCTTTTTAGCGGAGAGGTTTACAACAGGTACAAGTCCCTGTCCGAGAGCATGAAGAAGGAGCCCAAAAGCGAAAGGTGGTACAGGAAGTACGTCTCAGAGCTTGAGATGCAGGGCCTGATAGCCGCCTTCGAATCAGGAAAAGGCATACGAGGGCACACCAAGCTCATAAAGCTGCTGTACCCATCAAAGAAGATAAGGGATGTGCTTGAAAGGGATATATTTGGGGTTGAATCTGGCGTTGACACAAAAAAACAGTAGGTGGTGCTTCCTTGCACTTTTATGATGTAGTTTTTGATTCCTGCGGGGTGGACGCAGAGCTGGAGAGGAAGTTGGGGTTCCAGAAGATAGGCGTAGCCGGGGTCGATGTCGCTGTTGTAGACTTGGACAAAGGAAGGGGAGCTGCTGGAGGCGCGGTTGCGGTGGGCAGGGACCGCGGCGAGCTAATATCTGCGGTTAAGGGCGGGGCAAGCGGCGTAGTCATAAACGGATCAGAGATAGAGAAGGAGCTTATAAAAGCCATGGTAGATAACGCCTGCGCCTTGTTCATACAACTGTCCGATGTCATGCACTATTTTGGAATAAGGCGCTCCAGGCTTATATACAGGGACTGGAAGCTCTTTTCATACGCCAGGAAGGCTGGCTTGGATGTCGGTTTCCTGACTTTGGCAAGGTCAAGGGCTGTGATGTGCTCCTACATGCAAATGATAGAGCTGGCAAAGATTATCGGGGCAGATGAGAGATACGCTAGGGAAAGCATTTCCAGAGTAAACGGGGCGCTGCTGGTGAGGACTTGAGGGACAAACGCAGGTACATACTGGTAGAGTCTAGCTGCGAGGTTGCCGAGGCTGATAGGGAGAGGTTCTCCTCTGGTCTGTACAGCGGCCTGCTGCAGTGCATAGGAGAGGCAAACTACCATAGGGTAAACCCAAGAGTAATGGATTTTGTAGGAAACAGAAGGTTCATAATAAGGTCGATGCTTGACGGATGCGGGCTTACCGTAGCCGCGCTGGCCATGATAAAGAAGGTGAATGGCGATGACGTTTATTTTTACACGCTTAAATGCTCCGGAACTATGAAGGCTCTCGGGTCAGTGTAAAAGCCCGTCATTCCGTCTTTGTAGCCTGGGCGCCGTTTAGCGATGCGGAGCAGCTGCACCCTTTTGTATCGCTTATCTTTGGCAGCATGTCGGTGATTGCTGATTTCAGGGTTTCGGAATTCTGGTCAAAAATCTTGTTGATCATGTCGAATGACGCCGGGGGCGCATCATCTTCAGCAATTCCGGCATCGTAATCTGTGATTACCCCAACGCCGAGATAGCATATGCCGTGCTCGCGTGCCAGGGCAGCCTCAGGATACTGCGTCATGTTTATAACGTCCATGTGGTTTGAGGAGAAAAACCTCGACTCCGCCTTTGTCGAGAACCTTGGGCCATTTATGACCAGCACGGTGCAGCTCTCGTGGTACTCGGCGCCCCTTCCTTTCAGCGCCTCTGCGCACACTCTCCTCAGCTCTGGGCAGTACGGATCAGCCATGCTCACATGCACAACTCTTTCGGAGTCGAATATTGTATCTGCGCGGCCCTGGGCCATGTTGACGAACTGGTCAAAAATCACGAATTCCCCCGGCTTGTAATCCTTCCTCAGCGATCCTACAGCGTTTGTGCTTATTACCCTGCTTACGCCCAGCTCCTTCATGGCCTGCATGTTTGCCATGTACGGCACCCTGTGAGGAGGTATGGTGTGCTTCCTGCCGTGCCTTGGTATGAACGCTATTCTCTTACCTCCGTACTCCGATATTACGACCTTGTCGCTCGGCCTGCCGTACCTTGTCTCGATCTGTATCTCATCTACCGTGCTCAGCATAGAGTACATGCCAGAGCCGCCTATTATACCTATATCAGCCACTTTTTTTGAATCCATCAAAATACCCATTTTGCCTGGCGATTTCGCAAATCGTACGGCTTGTTTGCATTGCCTGGCATCGCCGCCGTTATATAGTTTTTCACACCAACATTTATATATTGCGTTTTGTGTTTCGAAGCGCTGCGCAAAAAATAGGCAAAATATTATAAACTTATATTAACAATCTATACTGCGAATCTTTTTGCATTTATATAGATATGTCGTGCGTGCAGACGCGCGCTTGCCGTATCATAAATGGCTGGATTGTTTTTATTAGGTGAACTAATGTACCCAAATACACAGGCTTATGATAGAGGAGTGATGTTCAGTCCGGACGGAAGGCTTTTCCAGGTAGAATATGCTAGGGAGGCCGTAAAGAGGGGGGCTACGTCCGTAGGACTCACTACCAATGAAGGGGTCGTATTCATAGCGCACAAGAACATTACTGCGCAGCTGGCCATACCGTCAAGCGTGCAGAAGGTTTTTATGGTAGATTCTTATATAGGGGTGACGTACAGCGGCATTGTGGCCGATGGCCTTCACCTCATAAACATTATGAGGTCAAAGACGCAGACCCACAGGATGATCTACAACGAAACTGAATCCGTTGAAACAATAGCCAGGGACATATCTGAGGAGCTTCTACTCGCCACCCAGTACGGCGGGATAAGGCCGTACGCTATATCGTTGCTTATCGGCGGCATAGACAAGCAGCCAAGACTTTTTGAGATAGACCCAGGGGCTACAGTGGCCGGATTCAAGGCAGACGCAATAGGATCTGGAAAGGCTGCTGCCGATGATATGCTAGCTAAGGAATACAAGGACGACATTAGCATGGACGACGCCATATCTCTTGGCATAAAAATAATAAAGAAGGTGGGCGAAAAGCCGCTCACTGAGAGCAATCTCGATATAGCAACCATAAAACCTGGCGATGGGTACAGGCTTATGGACACCGAAAAGGTATCCAAGTACATATAGATGTTTATTTTGCTGCTAGCTCTTGTTTGTTACCGTGATTGGGATGGCTCCTTCTAAAACTGTTATAGCGAAGTACGAAAAAAACGGCGCCGCTTTTGAAATATTTGTAAACGCGGACCTTGCTTACGAATATATATCTGGAAAGGGCACAGACCCGCTGCGCGTAATGGAAGTTGATACTATATTCAAAGACGCGAGGAAGGGGGAGAGGCAGAGCGAAGAGAAAATAAAGGGGGTTTTCGGCACTACGGACCTGCAGAAGGTAGTTGAGATAATACTCAAGAACGGGGAAGTGCCGATAACTACAGAGCAGAGAAACAAATCCATGGAGGAAAAAAGGAAGCAGATAGTAAGCATAATATCTAGGAATTCCATAGACCCAAGGACGAACGCCCCGAACCCGCCGCTCAGGATAGAGAATGCTATGCGGGAAGCCAGGGTGTCGATAGACCCTTTCAAGAGCGCCAACGACCAGGTAGAACAGGTGGTGAATAAGATACGGGAGATAGTGCCGATAAAATTCACTACCATAAAGATAGATGTCATAATACCGCCCTCTTTCGCAAACAGGTGCTACGGCATACTGAAGCAGTATGGGATGAAGTCTGAGAAGTGGCTTTCTGACGGCAGCCTTCAGGCTACGGTCGAGTTTCCGGCAGGCATGCAGAGCGAGTTTTATGATAGGATCAACAAGAACACTCAGGGCAAGGCCGAGACGAAGATAATAGAAGAATGATACAATGAAGCAGATAGTAGTGCCGGGGGACATGGTAAATGAGGCGCCATCCAGGATCAGCCACTGCTACGTCGATGGCGGCAAGACCTATTCCATGGTGCTCGGGATTTATGACAGCGAGTCGCGAACCGTTGTTCCTCTAGAAGGGGTGTGGGACCCAAAGATAGATGAAGTGGTGGTTGGTGTGGTTAAGTCGGTGAAAAACAAGGTATACGAAGTGGATCTCAATCACCACGAAAGGAGCATAATAATAAGCGGAAAATTCGACAGGATTTCGTTCAGGACCGGAGACGTTGTGGAAGCAAGGATAAAGGATGTTGAGAACAAGAAGACCATAATACTGCAGTTTCCTAGGCTTCTGAGCGGAGGCACAGTGATCGAGGTCAAGCCTGCAAAGGTGCCCAGGATAGTAGGCAAGGGCAACACCATGATAAACCAGATATCGGAAGCTACGGGATCGAGGATTGTGGTGGGGAAGAACGGAAGGATATGGATAAGCGGAGGAGATGTCGGATTGGTTACCAGGGCGATTGCAAGGATTGAGATGGAAGCCCACGTGTCAGGGCTTACAGAAAGGATAAAGAAGATGTTGGAAGAAGAAACTAGGAGATAGATATGGCATCAAAAGCAAACAAGCCGGAGCTTATAAAAGATGGCAAAAGATTAGATGGCAGGGCTTTCGACGAGATCAGGCCCTTCAAGATTGAGGCCTCTGTGCTGAAGAACGCAGATGGATCGGCCATGGTAGAGTGGGGAAACAACAGGGTGCTTGCCGCAGTCTACGGACCGGTGGAAACGCAGCCAAAGCACATGGCTGACCCTATGAAAGCTATAATAAAGTGCCGCTACCAGATGGCCCCATTCTCATCTCTGTCTGAGCACAGTAGGTCTGGGCCGAACAGGAGGGCTACCGAAATATCGAAGGTGACTAAGGAGGTCTTCGAAAATGTGGTTATGCTGAACGAATTTCCTGGAAGCATGATAAACATATTCGTAGAGATACTGCAGGGCGACGGCGGCACCAGGGCTGCTGGCATAACGGCCGCCTCTGTGGCGCTGGCCAGCGCGGGGATACACATGAAGGACCTGGTGTATGCGATTTCGGTAGGAAAAATAGGGGAGGAGCTGGTGCTTGACATGGACATGATAGAAGACAACTATTCGGATTCCGACATGCCGATGGCCGTATCACCAAAAGACAACAGCATACTGCTGCTCCAGATGGACGGCGGCTATACCAGGGAGGAGCTGCCAAGGGCGATTGACATGGTCATTGAGGCTGGAAAGGTAATAAGCGCGGCTCAGAGAGAAGCGCTGAGGTCTGTGTACAAGAACATAGCCAAAAAATATGAGGGTGAGTGATGTGTATGCAATAGATCTAATTAAGAGCAATTATATAAGGGAACTGATTTCAAAAGGTAAAAGGGAGGATTCCAGAGGACTCCTGGATTTTAGAGCTATAAAAATTAAGCCCGGCATAATACAGAACGCCGAAGGATCGGCGCAGGTAGACCTCGGCAACACCAGAGTGCTGGCCGGGGTGAAGATGGGGGTTGGGGAGCCGATGGAGGATACTCCAGACATGGGCACCATAGCGATGTCTGCGGAGCTGCTGCCTGCCGCAAGCGCTGACTACGAAACCGGACCTCCAAGTCCGGAGTCCATAGAGCTGGCAAGAGTGGTGGACCGTGGGATAAGGGCTGGAAACTGCGTTGACCTGAGCAGCCTGCTTATAGACAAAGGGAAGTGTTGGAACATCTTTGTTGACATATACGTCCTAAACTACGATGGCAACCTGTTCGATGCCAGCTGCATAGCGGCCATGAGTTCACTAGTGAACACAAAGGTGCCTGGATACGAGGATGAAAAGGAGCTCCATGATAAGAGGGTTAAAAATCTTAAGATAGACAATATAGTCACGTCTGCAACTTTCGGCAAGATAGGAAAGCACCTGGTGCTTGATCCGGACCGCTCTGAGGAAAATGCCATGTTGGCAAGGTTTACAGTGGCAACCGATGAAAAATTCATAAGGGCTATGCAGAAGGGGCTTTCAGGGAGCTTGTACAAGGCGGAAATAGAGTCGATGGTCGACACCGCGCTGGAAAAGCACAAACACGTCAAAAAGATTATAGAGGAATCGAAGGCATAGGCTGGACTGTGCCAACGCCAGGCTGCGGGACGGGAGGAAACGAGCCGCAGAAAGGTATATAAGCAATAAAATGTAGATGAATATGAATTTCACGTTGAAAACGCGCAGTGCTGAAAGCGCTTGCGCGTGTAATGTGCCTGATCTGGTGATTATTTGGCTAACGCGAGCATAAGATACGGAGCTAGGATAAGGAAGAGGTACAGGGCGGTGAAGGAGGACAAACGGGCTTCCTACAAGTGCGAGATGTGCGGCAGGGTCTCGGTGAAAAGGGTAGGCACCAGCATATGGAGGTGCAGGCACTGCGGGACCACCTACGCCGGGGGCGCATACACAATGACAACGCCGGCCGGGGAGGTGGCGAGGAGGCTTGTCGAGAGCCACGTAAAGAAAAGGCCTGAGTGAATGGTTAAAATAATGTACGAGCCTTCGAACACGCTGGTGATCCACGATGTTGTGAAGGTGCAGCTGGATGACCTGCTCAGAGAAAGGATAATGCCTGCCGGAACAATGCCTCTTTACTGGTGCACCGGCATACTCTTCAGCTTCCAGTCCCCGCCAATGGTTGAGGAGATTGTCAAGGAATATATAAACGGGAAAATACACTGGATGGAGGTGCACTACACTGAAATGAAGGAATACAGCGAGGTGCTGTCTCTCGACGACCAGCACTATGGCGGGACAATGAAAATAAGGGTAATTGACACCAGCAAGTCGCCGCTGCATAATGATTTCATAAAGTGGCTCAAGACAAACAGAAACCTATAACTATTTTAGCTTTTGGAATGATAGCATGGCTTACATTTGCATAAAATGCGGAAAGAAGATGAAGCAGATAGACAACTTCGTAAGGTGCCAGTACTGCGGCGGGAGGATACTCATAAAGGAAAGGCCGAACATGCCCAAGGAGATTTCAACCGACTGAGCGCGCCTAGCATGATGGAAGGTATGATGAAGCTGGTCTTGCTCTGCTCATTTGCTTCCGACTATTATAGTCTCTGACACGCTTTTGACTCTGTCGTACTTGACGCTGTTCTTTGCAAGCAGCTGCGCCGTATTATCGCTCCTAACAAGGTTATCCATTTTTACGAGCAGCAGGCTCGATATTTTACCATCATCAAAATCTAGTATAATCTCCTCCACGAAGCCTATTTTCTTACCTTCGTTGGTTATTATCTGCTTGCCGTAAAGTTCCGATAGAAGAATTGGCATCTCACGTTTCACCTATTTAACATACATTATCCTTTTGGAAGCAAATATTCTTATTATGTGTGCCTTTACGTCGGCAATGAATTCCTTCTGGTCTGCTTCCATTTGGGATAGTTCGGCCTCCGAAAAAAGGTCCCTGTTTTCGCTGATCATGTTGCTGAGGTAGCTGTCAGTAATATAGTAGCTTTTTGCGCCGCAGGCCTGACAGATGTAGAACGGCATCACCGGCACCTCGCTTGGGTACATCAGGGTGTCGATATACCTGACAAGCGGTGAGGAAGCACACTTTGGACAATTTTTTTCAAGCTTGATGTCGCTGTAGTCCTCTTCAAGCACCCTAGCGGCGCCGAGTTCATTTACGAACGTGCCGAATATGTTCTCTATGTTGCTCTTGCTTACGCGCAGAAGCCTTTGGTCGAGTATTCCGCCATCCCCGGCAAAGGTGGTCTGCAGTATGTTCTCGCTCATCGGCTCGAAAATTGTCGCGCGCCTGGAACCTTTAACTTCGTAAACTGCCTTCATCTTTCCCTTCTTGCTCCTTGATATGCGCACCACCTTAGATTCGTTTGCCACCTTAATCACCATATTTAATACTGTATTTCTCCACATCCTCCTTGAGTATGGATTTGCGACCGTGCCTCTTGGCTTGCCCTACCGCATAGCTGGCTATCTTCTTTGCCTCCCTCTCCAGTATTGCTGATATTGCTTCCAGGGCCTTCTCGGTAATCATTATGTCTGAGCTGTTATTGATTATCTTCCTTACCGAGGCTTTTGATATGTTCGCCATTTAATCCAGCACAATTAAAGTTCAGCACTCAAGATCTTCCTCATAGCGGTAGGCTCGGCGTAGTGCATTATCATCATAATCTTAATCTATTTTAAAATATTAAAAATGTTGCCATACCGTTTGGCATCAGATGGCTTGGCAATGGAGTGTCGTTTTTAAAACGGTATCTTTTTAATTTAATATGGCAAAATAGGTATTAATCTGTTTTAAAGGTGAATACATGAGCGTATCCGATGCAAACGAATCAAACTTTGAATCCGAGGTTATGAAGTCAAAAGTGCCGGTAGTGGTGGACGTGTGGGCGGAGTGGTGCGGACCGTGCAGGATGTATTCACCGGTAGTAGATGAGGTATCGGCTGAATACGAAGGAAAGATAAAGTTCGTGAAGGTAAATGCTGACGACAATGATAAAATAGCCTCCAGATTCAATATAATGAGCATACCAACCACGCTACTTATAGAGAACGGGAAGCTCAAGGCTATGAATGTAGGAGCGATACCAAAAGAGGCGCTTAAGAAATGGATTGAGAAGAACATCTGATCATTAATTTTGTATGTTGATTTAATGCCTGATCTGCCAATTGCTAGGGGAGTGAGGGACCTCCTTCCCAACGCGGCGCTTTTCAAGAACGAGGCGATAAAGAGGATTGAGAAGGTATTCCAGAGCTTTGGCTTTCTTACTATAGATACCCCATATATAGAATCTCTCAAGATATTGAAGGCCAAAGGAGGCATAGGGGACGAAGCAAAGCTCATATTCGAGCTGAAGGACGAGGACCTAGGGCTCAGGTACGACCAGACGGTCTCGCTTGCGAGGTACATAACCATGCACCAGGAGCTCCCGCTGCCTTTTAAAAGATATGCGATTGGGAAGGTGTGGAGGAGGGAGGAGCCGCAGCACCTGAGGTACAGGGAGATATCCCAGGCTGACGTTGATATAATAGGAGGGGATCCAATCCTTGCAGAGGCAGAAGTTATGGCTACGGCGGCGAAGGCTCTTGAGGAGTTGGGCTTCGAATATAATATAGCCCTGAACAGCAGGAAGCTTATGAACTCTGTACTGGAGGGCTTTGGAGTGAAGCGGGATAATTTTATGGATGTGATGCGCTCAATCGATAAGCTTGAAAAGATAGGCAAGGACAAGATGACTGAACTGCTGACAGGATACGGCATAGAGAGAGACGTGGTGAGCAGGATAGACGGCCTGATGAGTGTAGGCACAACCAACCTGGAGAAGCTGGACTACGTCGAATCGATTATCAAGGACAAGAGCATAACGGACGAATTGAGGAAGCTGCTGGGGCTGCTTGAAGAGTACAAGCTGAAGGGCAACATCATAATTGACTTCTCTGTTGTCAGGGGCCTTGACTACTACACCGGGGTAGTGTTTGAATACCAAGACGCCAGCGGGAAGGCGAAGGAGGCATTTTGCGGTGGAGGCAGGTACGACAACCTTATTGGGATTTACGGGGGCAAGAATATACCTGCGGTGGGCGTTGCGATGGGTCTGGATAGGATACTGTACCTTCTTGGCTATGAGTCATCCATAAAGCACACATACGCGAGGCTTTTCGTAATAAACGTTAAGGAAAACAACTACAAGTACGCGCTTGGCGTTGCGAACTGGTTCAGGAGCATGGGGGTGCCGACTGATATGAACATAGCCTCCAGGAACATATCAAACCAGCTCTCCTATGCCAACAGCATGCACTTTGGCTACGCCGCGATAATCGGCGACGTGGAGGAGAGGGCCGGTGTCATAAAGCTAAGGAACCTATCCAGTGGCGATGAATCCAGCATTTCAAAAGAGGAGGCGCTCATTATACTGAACAAGATAAATGATTAGATGGCAAAATCTGAGCTTGAGAGGGTTACTGAGGAGAAAGTCGGAAAGGGAGGCATGCAGGTCAAGATGTACTTTGACATGCAGAGCGAAGAGCAGGATAAGCTGCAGCCGCTGCTTGTAGATTTAATAAACGAGAGGCTCCTGAAGGAGCCGGGCGTGGTTTACTGCTACGGCGCGATAGAGGAACCTATAAAGAAGGACAAGTACTTCATTACCAGCGCCGTTGTCACTGCGTTATTTGAGAACCTTAAGAGCCTCATATGGATAACTTTTAAATACGCGCCTGCTGGGATAGAGGTGCTGAAGCCTCAAAAGGACATACAGATAAGCGCGTGGGACCTCCAGTCCATACTGCTCGACATATCGCAGCTGTCCAACGACTACTCAAGGTACATACTGGAGAAGGTGCTCAAGCCTGAGGACATTGAGCAGATAAACATGCAGATAGAGAATAGGAAGGAGGTAGGCAGAAAGCTAATGCAGAAGAAGGAGGGCGAAAAATCTGATCCTGATGCCAAGGCAGGGGCATGACGCGGTGCTCTTACCGGCCCGGGCTGCTGGCTAGGTAGTGTTGTATATTGTAAGATTTGCCAGCACTCCCTGATACTGGTTCGGTGTGGTAGCCATTGTGAAATCGGTAGCCGTTATGAACCCCTGCGGATCTGTGCTCTGCTGCACTATCCTTATCCTAACAGTCTTGCCCGCAAGGCTTGTCAGCGGTATGCTCGCATTCCTGAGTGTGGATTCGGGATTGCCGCCGAACGATGTGTTGTAGGTGTTGTAGTGCGCGATTATTGAGCTATTGCCATCATAAAGTATGGCTATGTAGATGTTCTGCTGCGCCGGGCTTATTATCTTGAAATTCAGGAATGGCTTGTTTACCAAGAACGGGCTTGATGTGATATTCCCGGGGCTTGATGAGGTGCCGCAGTGGTACGTGCTCGCTGCGAACTGCGTTCCGTTGTAGTTGCTCCATGGCGCGCCCTGGTAGCATCCAACCATGTTGGCGTGCGTGAAATTTATCGGTGCCGTGCCAAAGCCCTTGCCAGTTACAGTCCACCCTGTGTAAGACCCGCTTGAGAATTTGCCGTTGTAGACGTAATCGTAGGTCACGTTGGGAGGCACCAGGGTCTGGTTGAACTTTACTATGGCAGGGCCGCAGCTGCCGCCTCCCGCGCCTGTGGCAAAAGTCACGGTGTACACCTGCTCCGGCATGGTGACGTTTTTGAAGAACGTTACGCAACTGTAGGACTCCGTTTCGTTTACGTATGTCTGGTTGTTGCTGCCTATTATTGTCAGGTGCTCTGTGCCGCTGTTCCCCGCCGCGACCCACACTCCAATCGGGCCGCCGGTCCAGAGGCATCTCTGAACCACCACGCTGTTGAAGTCGACCTCGTAGAGATCGTAGTTGGAGCATGCGAAGAGCGTTGATGAGGTTGTTGTGGTGTTGCTTGATACGTTAGCCGGTATGGTGCTCGTGGTGGCCTGCACTGTTGTGGTGGCCGGGCTGCTGAAAAACTTGAAACCGGTCTCTATGTAGATTAGAATTATAATTATTACTATTAGAGCCACGTAAGCTATGATTCCTTTATGCATTTATATCGCCAAGACGGCGCTGTTAGTCTATTTATTACCCCTTATAGTTTAATATATTTATGCATTAAATGCCAAAATGGCCGGCGTGGTTTTTTGGGTGCTGTGGGGAGAATTTGGGGAATTTCCGGTGCTGCGGCAGTATCAGTTGAGGGGACGCGGCCTAGCTATTTCGTTATTTTTTCCAGTATCGGATATGTCTCGTAAAGCCTGTCCTGCTCCAGCTGCTGGTAGAGCATGTATATTATTCCTACTGTAAGCAGTATACCCATTCCGCTTCCAACGGCCCCGGTAAGCGTGGCCAGCGCTGCAAGGAGTCCTACAAAGACGCTTCCCAGCACCGTTATCGTGGGTATGTACTTGTTTAGCACCCCTTCTACTATCCTCGGGTCCCTCCTGAAGCCAGGTATCTGCCAGCCCATGTCGCCCAGCTGCTCGGATATGTTCTTCGGGTTCTGCCCTGTCATCTCTACCCAGAACTTCCCGAAGACTATGCAGAGCAGCACTAGCACAACCGTGTATATTATGACGTGCATCCACTCCGGCACGAGAAGATAGCCGCCCCACGGAAGGAAGAGCTGCGTGGTGTGCTGCAGCAGGTAGGTGAAGTAGGTAGCATAGCCACCTATGCCCCCGTAGTTGGCCGAGTAGGGAAGGGGGAAGGTCGGGGATATCAGATAGGCAATGCCTCCGCTTAGCTGCAGCGTTGTGCCGCCGTTGGTAGTTGCCACCGGCTGGTATAGGGCTATGAATTTGGCAAGCCCTGCCAAACTGCCCTTCACCCCAGAAAGGAACCTGAGCCAGACCGTCATGCTGAGCTCTAGAGAAGATGCAAGTATCACCGGCAGCACGCTAACGTACAGGAACGGTATGGGCAGCCTTCCGCCAACTCCCCTGAGCTGCTCGAACGAAAGCGGCAGCTCCACCTTCATCTCGTATGCGTATATGCTTACTATAAACACCAGTATGGCGAAGAATAGGGGTCCGAACGCGAGCAGAGCGTTTGGTATGGCAGAGGCTCCGCCTGCTTGGATTGCGGCCACGGCCTCAGGAACTAGTATGCCGAAGGTACCAGCAACTATCGCGTAAGACACCCCTGAAGCTATGAACATGTTTATGCCGGAGGTTATGCCGTACTTGGTCATTATTTCATCGAGGAATATTATGGATATTGCACCAACAGCCAGCTGCAGCATCACTATCCCGACAACCGATGCGCTGGCGGCTGGCACGTAGCCAGTATAAACGAAAACAACGGCCTCAACAACGGCTATGGCCATGGCTGACAGCTTCTGCAGCGCCTGGAACCTGGACCTCTGGGCGGTGTCGCTGAGGTCTATGTCTATTATGCCAGAGCCTACAATGAGCTGGAGCACTATGCTTGAGAGCACTATCGGACCTATGCCCACAGTTATTATGCTGCCTATCCTGGCTGCAAATATTATGCTGACCAGCTGGAGGAGCGGCTGGGTGACCGCCTGCTGGTTTACTCCTACGGCGTAGGTATTGTAAAGCAGGAAATATATCGTTATTATCCCAGCGGTCCAGTACATTTTTTCTCTAAGGGAGAGCGGCGTTGCCGGCGGCTTGATCGAAGGTATAAATTTTGATATTTTATCCATGAATTCCAGTACCACTAAAACGCCCTGTTTTGATTATTTGTTGCCCTTTCTGTTCTCTGATATACTTAGCCTGTAAGAACCTCCCCTTACTTCCTTTGCGGCTGAGATGTCTCCGAACTGCTTAGTCTCTATGAAACCCCTTATTAGGGACAGCGATATGCTTACCATCTCGCTCCTTGAATGGGAGCTGCCGAAGTCCACGTTCATTGAAAGCGGCTTGGTTCTCTTAAAATTAGGTTCACCAAGGTTTAATAGCTTTATCAGTTCAGACAGGCTTTCAAGGAAAGCTTTGTCCGGGGCTTCCCTGGCCTTGCCGCTGAACAGCCCGTATCCAACCTTGCTGCCTATGTAGTAGGCCATCTTTTCCATCTCTTCCGAATACCCCCGGTCAAGCATTGTGTGCGACGATATGGTGTAGTATTCCTGGGCAGCCTTCACCGGCTCTCGCTTGTCCGACTTATCAAGCTGCCTTATGATGTGGCTGGCGAATAGGTTGACTGCCATCTTTGCCCTTTCCTGGTTGTAGTAGGACGCTTTCGCGTGAGCAGTGGAGAATGCACAGTGGTCTGATCCGTTGCATGAGCATTCCAGCTCCTCCATCAGTATGTATCTGCCGGTTGCAGCGGTAAGAAACCCGGACATTATGCCGGCCTCAAAGGAATGCAGGTTTATGCCAAGGTTGACGTGCGGCTTGTCGTGTATCTGTATGTTTACCATTTCCGGAAATACGTTGTAGGTTATGTCCCTGTACCCGGAGCGCTCGAAGAACTTTATTAGGTCTGACACCGTTTCCTCATACCAGATGTAGTGCTTCTCCTTGCTGATATCGTAGAAAATAAGCCTGCCTATGTGAGATCCGTGCCTCCTGGATAGGGTGCCAAGGCCAGCGGTGAGGTTTGACATAACCGAACTGAAGAGCAGCGAGTTTTCAGAGACCAGCCTGGTGCTTTCGTTCTTCATTATCCTGGAAATTATGACCTCCTCGTGCGTTTGCACACGCTGGGGCGCGCCAGGCAGCGGCTGAGCTGCTTTTTCAGCTTTGGCTGCCCCTGTGCTGCTTATGGATGTCCTAAATCCTGTTTTTACGTTCCTACCTGGCTCTTTTTTTTGCGACATTGTAGCAATCCAGCAAATCAATCCTAGTGGGCTTTGTGCTTGCAAAGTTTTTATAGGTTTTCAGAGACTTCAGGATGTGTTGCGTATGTGTATTTTCCGGCTAAACCCTGTCTTCTGCTGATATTCTGCCAAAGTAGTATATTATCAGGACCGCATTTATCGCCAGCAGCACCGACACTATAAGCGCCCCGTGACCAGATATGTAAGACTCGGCAACCGACAGCTCGACCGCGCTGAAGAAGAGCGAACCTATTCCGAATAGTATTGGGGCTGAGCACCCGCAGCCTACTACTACACCTGTGAAAACCGTAGCCATGGTTCCGAAGATGCTTGCTGATGCCCTGGATATGCTGCCGAGCCGCCTGGCCGTGTAGTACACCCCTATGGTGAACATTACGGAAGAGCTCACAACGAGCGCATAGATGAGGAGCTTTGGCACCCCGAATACAAGTATGCCGTAGTTCTGGTACCTTACCAGCTCAACGAGTATTATATAGTATGCGATTGCAACGGCGACATTAAGCGCGGCGTACTTGATGGAATACACCTTCCTAATGGAAGAGAGCACCGTTTTAGCTTTTTCTCCTAAGCTCAACTACACACCTATCTTCTTTTCTATGCCCTGTATTGCCGGGAGCGAACATATCTGGGCTGTGTTGTTTATGCTGCCGCAGGTAAGTGCTATGTATATGTCTGCTCCTGCGTATTCGGTCCATGCAAACTGGTCTTTCGGGTTGGCCAGCTGGGCTAGTACCTGGGCGTGGGTCATGTTTGTGATGGGGAAGGGTGCTGATGATGGGGTTGTGTTGCCAAAATCAACTGCATCGGCGCCTCCGACTTGGTAATTACCCCATATGGTGTACGGCGTGCCGGCGAACTGGTTGAGCTCTATTATGTAGTTAATTGCATCGATGTAAGGCAGGTCGGCGGTAGCGTTGACCTCATTTTGGATTACTGATAGTGGCTGCAGTTCGAATCCACCTGTTATCGGACTGGTGTCTTCGATTGAAAGGAAGTTGATGTAGCTGCTGTTGTAGAAGTTGCCGATGTTCACGGTCGAATTCGTGTAGCTGACAGGCCTCCAGTACAGGGTCGGCAGGTTGCCGTCCCCGAAGCTGCTGTACCCCTCGTAGAGGCTGCTAAACCTTCCAAACCTGCCCAGGGCGAGGGCCATGGCCCACCTGTTCTCGCCGCAGAATATGCAGGTTATGCTGCCCAGATATATAACGGAAGGCTTGCCGTTCAGAATGAATGGGTTGACGGAAACGTTCGGGGCGCCCACATAATTATTTAGCGAACCGTTTAGGAACATATTACCGGCTATCTCAAAATACGCGTCTGACGCGTTGTTTATAACTGAAAGCTCGCTGGAGTTGAGCGGCTGGTTTATGTTGGTTAGCCTCTTCCCGAAAGGCTGCTGCTGGGTTATGGATGGATAGTTTGACATGTATGTAGGCGGCACAAACAGGGTCCCGTTGATGTTGTATGAATAGGATGGGGTGTTGGATGCTGAGGCGCTGCTGGACAGCGAGCTGTCCTTTTGGAGCGTGGCCTCTATGCTGCTTATTAGGAGGTTTGACTTTTTGAGGGAATTCGAAAGGCTGTTCAGCATTACGGCCTGCACCAGCACCGCAGCTATTAGGACCACTACTATTATCGAAAGCACATTGTTCCTGTACGCCATCTTCCTTATTTCCTTTGATTCTGCTGTTGCGTGGTATATGGCTGTGCTGTGTGCGTTTGCATTGTCGTGTTTAATATTCTCAGGCGGTGCGCTGTATGCATTTTGGGCGGCGCTGTCTGCTGCACTGTGCTCGTCTATTCCTAAAGCTGCTCCTGTTGCCTCCATACGCCATCATTTTAAATTATAAGGTATCACTGCCCGCAGTAACATTTTTATTTAAAGATATTAATACTTATCTTTAATACGCAGGGTTCCCGAATACTATTAATCATACTATTGATATTTATACAACTAAGTGATCTGGTGCAGACAAAGCAGGCTGTAATAAGTAGGGAATTGCAGCTGGATGTGACTGAGATGGCGGATTCGCACTGCCACCTTGACCTTATCCAGAACTGGGGGATTGTAGAAAGCGCCATAGACTCCGGAGTATCTACGATAATCACCGATGCCGTGGACACCAAATCCATAGTAAGGACGCTCCAGATAGCCGACGGGAAGAATGTGTTCGCCGCCCTCGGCATAGATCCTGAGCACGCAATGGAGCTCGGCTCCGGAACCATCGACGACGAGCTGAAATTCTGCTCAGGTCTTGTAAGAGAGCACGCGGCTTCCGTGGTTGCGATAGGCGAGATTGGGCTTGACTACACGATATCCAAAGATAGGCTTATGATTGAAAGACAAAAGAAGGTATTTGACTTTTTCCTTTCGCTGGCAGACGAGCTCGGGCTGCCGGCTTCAATACACGCAAGGGGTGCAATAAGTGATGTCATAGGGATATTAAAAGAACGGGGCTTTGGGATGGCGCACCTGCACTTCTTCGAAGGCAGCGTGGATGAATCAAAAGAGGCGGAGAGGCTTGGATGCATGATTTCTATACCACCGCTGGAATCCGGGAGGAGGAAGACGATTATAAAGTCGGTAGGGCTGGAAAACCTTCTTGTGGAAAGCGACTCGCCCGTGGTCGGGGCAAGCCCGCTTGCGGTAAGGAAATCGATAATGATTGTTGCGGCTGCGAAGGGCATAAGCTTCGAGGCGGCCGCAGAGGCTCTGTCCAGCAACACAAAGCAGTTTTTCAGGATAGGAAAAACTGCAAGCCGCAAGCTTATGCGTTATTAAGTTTTGCCTGACAAATACCAACTGAAGGGCCCGTAGCTCAGCTTGGATAGAGCAACAGCCTTCTAATGAGCTTTTAAAGTTTTCGTAATGAAGAAAGCTGAAGGTCGCGGGTTCAAATCCCGCCGGGCCCGCCTAAAGATTAAGAGGGAAAGTATCGGGTTTGATTTCGGAGCTGTTTTAGAGTAAGTAGACCAGTCAAGCAGGCAGTTCTCGAAGGGTCAGATCGAGCAGCTGAGAAAGACCTTGAGGGAGAACTATGAGAGGAGGTTCAGGAGGCCGAGAGAGGCGAAGTACGGAACCACAAATAAGGGTTTCACAGAAATGGAGCTGCAGCATTTCCTCAGAAACGTGAAGAACGACAAGTTCTGGCTTCTTTTCAAGTTTCGGGCGTTTCTTGGTCTCAGTATTGGAGAAGTCACAAAGTTGCACGTAAGCAACATCGACTTTGAGAAGATGGAACTGACAATAATGAGCGAAAAGTCAAGAAAGTTGGATTCGTTGTTGATACCGGCGGATCTCTTTAGAGA
This sequence comes from Microcaldota archaeon, assembly GCA_021799635.1. Lineage (GTDB taxonomy): Archaea > Micrarchaeota > Micrarchaeia > Micrarchaeales > Micrarchaeaceae > JAJZAB01. Next base: position 350,041 of record JAJZAB010000001.1, on the reverse strand, counting down.
GGCAATAGAGTTCGCCAACAAGAATGCGGAACGAATAAAGGCAGCAAACAGGGTTTATCTGTTTGATTACCAGCACTATAGACGAGTGTGTGGCTCATAGCCTAAATCCACGACTTTGTCGTGCTTTGCAGAGTTTTCACTCCTGCAAACTTAGGTAAAAATAATAAAAAATTGCCGGTATTTATTCGTTTGTTGGCCTTACCAACTCCTGCAATCTTTCAATTTTCTTCTGCAGCGACTCCATGTCGGTCTGGATCTCGCCCAGCAATGCGCTCGCTTTTTCGTTGTTTCTAAGCAACTGTTGCGGCACACTTATGCTTGTTTCGCCACTTACTTGGCTTTTCAGCGCCACCCGAGCAACGCCGTACGGCCAGATGCCCGTACCGACGACGAGCCCGGGCATGTCGCTGAGGTCGTAGCAACCGACGTAGACGGGCAAAGGCCTTGCTTCTCGAGCCTCTTGCGCCTCTTTAATAACCTTCAGTGTTTGATCATAGAAATAAGCCTTCTGGTTCCACGGAACCTTTCTGGCGTCGTCATTAGTGTATATCATCATGTAAGCTCCGTCCTTGAATATTGCAAAGCCCTCCTGGACGTTTTCTATCTCAATTGGTTTGCCCTCCTTATTGACAAACTTTATGTCGGCAGTGCTGACTACAATGATTTCACCCCTTGCGGCTTCCACAAACTTTTGATCTGCCTGCATCAAAGGCAAACCTGCAACATTATAAATACCGTATTTCTGCCCAGCCTCTTTGACACTTTGCACTACGTCCTTCGACTTTGCCAAACTCGTTGCTGGTGCTACTGACTGCGCCTGCATTCTTTGAGCATCTGCCGTTGATGTTGCCATTCAATCACTGTAATAACTAATGATTTATGAGGTATATAAACCTGTCGAAAACAGTCAAAATCTGGATAAAGGTTTGTAGTTTTGCACATACCCTTTCCTCCAGCCCATCTCCTGCCAACGCAGGAGGGGCTTCCGAACGCTCCAACGAGCTCTGAGCTAGCTAACTAGCAGTTTCAAGGGCACCCGTGGAAACTTCTTGAGAAGAAGTTTCATCGAGAAGAGGTAGTCGCTTTTGAGTGGGGGCAAAAGAGACAGGGCGAACCTGCAAAGCAGGCGGGGATTACTGCACTGCAGTCGGAACTGCAACCAATTCTTAGTCTGCCGTGCTCCGTCGACAAAAATCAAGCATTTTTGGACCTCGACGGAGTTTTACTGCAGTCAGACTGGCTTTTCTAATAAGGTTTGAGTGCAGTGCAGTCGGTTGTACAATGATTTTCCTTGTGTGCACAACCTCGACGACAAAAATAGGGTATTTTTGGCGTTCCGTCGGAGGTTTTGTGCGGGCAGATGCCAATATTCTTTAAATTTAAAGTAACTGCAATCGTTTAAAGTAACCTGAGATCTAATCCCTATGCAACGAGCGAAAACTTTAAATAGGTTGGATTTAAAGTAACTTAAAGTAAATTTAAAGTAAATGATGTTTATGGTAGTTACATTTTCTGAAATTAAAAGGTGGATTGTAGACTGGGAAAGCCCTACTTCGGAGTTCAAAACAAAAGTTGATAAAGAGGTGGGAAAAACCATATGTGCGTTTGCCAATTCAAGCGGAGGAACGATAGTATTTGGTGTCAACGCCAAAAAAGAACTTTTGGGGATTAGAGACACTGACGAAGAGTCAAAACTACTTAGATCGGTACTTGACAGCTGTAAACCTAGACCAAACATGGAACAATCTTTCGTAAAAGATGATGCACAAGAAAAGACATTAATAGCGGTGAAAATTGAGCCATTCCCGCTATCGCAAAGTGCTTGTTTTTTTGAGGGCAGGTGTTATGTTAGGCAAGGTACAACAAATATACGACTTGAAGCGGAGGACCTCATCAGTTTCCTTAAAAATAGAGCGGTTTTAGATTTTGAGGAGCAGAAAACTGCAGCAAAATTGGATGATATCAACCTACAGAAATTGGGAACTTTCTTTAAGTTACGCGATATACCTGAGGAAAATTTGAAGGGTGATAAACTTAAGCGCATGCTTGCTGGTCTTCATGTAGCAAATTATGACGGTGATTTCTACATTAAGAATGTCGCACTTATGTTTTTTGCCAAAGATCCCAAACTATTCTTTACTAATCTTGAAGTCCGTGTTGTGAAATACTCTGGAGTAGAACCGGCTTTGGATAAAATAGAATTCGATAACCGACTAGAAGGCACCATACCTGAACTCATAGAAAAAACATTTATATTAGTCTCAGCGAACATCGGCAAACAGTATACGATAGTGGGTACAAAGAGAGAAGAGCTTATTACTTATCCAGAAAACGCACTGCGAGAAGTTATTACAAACGCGCTAGGACATAGAGATTATTTCAACACCCAGTGCGTACTTATTGAGATTTTCCAAGATAGGATGCAAGTTACAAATCCTGGAGGGCTCTTATACGGGCAGACAATTAAAAACTGGGATAAGACACCACAGCATAGAAATCCAATCTGCTATCAAATGCTACAAGTTCTCGGCTACGGAGAAGGTTTAGGGTTGGGAATCAGGTTAATAAGGAAGTCAATGCGAGAGCACGGTATGCCAGATCCGGAGTTTAACTTTTTGGGGAACAGCTTCAGGATAATACTTTATAATGAGAGGAGTTCAAGGAGGGTGCTTCCTATCAACTTTGAAAATGAAAGACAAAAACAAGCTTTAAGCTATCTTAAAGAGAAACACACCATAAAAAGTGCCGAATATGCAAAGATGTTTAGTGTATCTCAACCTACGGCGACAAATGACTTAAACGAATTAGTAAAACAAGGCAAGATTAAAAAGGTTGGAAAGTACAGAGGCGCTTATTATTCAATGGGTGCGAAAACTTAAGGTTCGATTTCACCAGAACTGAACCCGCTCGGTATTTAAAGTTCAGTTTTCATATTCTGCTTGGAATGTCGAGTTCGATTGAGGTTGCGTAAAATGGATCATTTTACAGAGTCGGAAATTTACGGCGTAAATTCTAGCGCTTCGGTAGGTTGCGGGTTCAAACCCACCACCCTGTTTCAATACTGCAGACCCAACAAACAGTGTCAGTTCAGGGCAAACTTTTATGACTTTGTCTCCTTTGCATCCCCGACCTGCTAGATATCGTTGCTTGTGCGGAGCATCTGTGCGTCCTTGTCTGCCATTTTTATCACTACGGCGTTTGCCTTTGTGGTTGATGGCACTTTGATGAAGGAAATCCATTGGCTGTCCCTGTACATCAGGGTAGACGTGCCTTCTTGTTCCCCTTTATCGTTCTTCAGATGTGCACTATCGCCTTCCTTGAAAGAGTTGACAAATTTGGAAAAAAACTCTAGGCTTTGCATGTATCCCTTCGCTTCATCGTAACTGAGCTGAACCGCACCTAACCCTTTTGCTATGCCAGCACTCTGCTCAGCGGTTGGACCGCTGCCTGCCCTATACCTTATTATAAAGTATTTCTGGTTATTTATGGTTGCTTGCTGCGGCACTGTAGAAGATATCGGCTTCTGGGATCCTGCAGTTTGGCTGTCCACTATTTTGTTTTGCATAATATCACTTAATATTATAGATATAAAATATTTAAACTATTCTGCATCTCATTTCTTGTAGCGGTAGTAGCTCACCACCTTCCCATAATCCTGCCCTATGTGCTTGGTTATGTACCTGGTGACGTTTTTAGGCTCTTTCCCTTCAGAAAACCTGGTCTTCACTATAAAGCCGTAGTCCCCATCAGTCACAAATACCTCCCTGACGTTCTTTAGGGATATGAGCTGGTCCGCGAGGACATCTATGTTGGCGTTCTCCTTTGGCCTTAGGAGATAGAATTTGTGGATGTTGGTTTTCTTCCGCGGCAATTTTGATGTTTTTGTAGTCGGTGCCAAGCAATCACTAGTTCTATCTAAAAACCAGCTTTTCCCTTCGCAGTTGCTCCGTTCCTGCCATGGCCCTGCCTGCCGATTTCCCTGCTCTTGCAGCTCCTTATGTGCCACAGATAGGCTGCCGGGTCTGTATGGACCTCGTTGCACATCCAGCACGCGTACGTTTCCGCATTTTTGCATGCGCCTGTTTTCTCGTTTCCTATTCCACCAATCATCTACTTACCATTTTTTATACTATTTGTGCCTCGGGGCGCTGCTGCGCTTGCAGAGGCTGAAGAGAAAAAGCATTCATACGTATTAGATATAATGTTAAAAGATGCGCAACCAGTCCATTTTTGGGGGTAGTAGTGGAAGAGTGGGAGGGAGTCGAATGGGTAGATCTAGGGTTGGGTAAATGATCTAGAGGAATAAGATAAGCCTTTATTTTCCATAAAGACGTATTTTTAATCCCACTCATTATCCCACATCTTCCACTGATTAGATATTATGAAAGAACTTTTATTTAAACGATTCCTTAATTTTTGGTATTTTAAGAATATGTTTATAGCACAGGAATAGCATTTATTCGTATATTTTCTTAAATATAATATATTATTAAATACTAAAAGATAAAATTAGATAGTTATTTATATATTTAAATATAAAATTTTAAATATGCGGAACAGGATAAAGGAATATCCGAAGGATGTACTGGACAAACTGGAGGAGCTCAGGCGAAACACCAGAAACCGCATCACTATTTCCATTATAAAGAACAGGTACTGCGTATACGAATATAAGTACCTGTTCGACCCGGGGATGAAGAAGAGTAGGATGGTATCATTCTACATCGGCAGCATAAGCGATGCGGGTGAATTCATCCCTGCGATTCACCGCAAGGATACAACAAAGGTCGAGAACCTTGACAAACATATAAGGGCAGGGGAGAAGGCCGGTGCTGAAGGCCACGCATATACAATGCAGAACCCCGACAAAATAGATCTTGGCATACTTACAAAGATAAGCATGGATTCCAGGGCATCGATAAATGAAATTTCTAGCGCGGTCGGGGTAGGGAAAAGCACTGTTACGTACAGGCTGAAAATGCTAGAAAAGAATTATGGGATAAGGAGGACTATTGAGGTGTATCCGGAGAGGTTTGGGTTCACAAGATACATCATAACCGTGAAATTTTTGGCAGGGAAGCCTGATGTGGCGGCGGTTAAAAAGCTGCTGGAGGCAGAGCCGCGGGTGCAGCTCTCCTTGGTCATGTACGGCGACTACGACCTCCTAATTTATATCATAGCTGAATCTACGCTGAAGCTGGAAGATACAGTATACTTCTTCAGGTCTAGCCGGGTGTTTGCCGGCTTTCCTGCAATATGGAATGTTGGATATACGCTTGAGGGCTACGGATATATACCTTTAAGGATGGAGTTCTTTTCCCTTCTTAAGGATAGGGTGTGGCAGAAGGCAAGGGAAAGCATGCGGAAGAGGCCTGACCAGCTGTTCAGAAGCGAGTATGCTGTGCTAATGGACCTTAATAATGATGCCGGTGCGCCTTTCTCAGACATTGACAAAAGGAACGGCCTTAGCAGCGGCAGTGCCCAGTATACGTACTATAAACTGCTGGAAAGAAAGCTTATAGAAAGGGCCACCATAACTATGCAAAACCCACAGGTTAAGTACTGCGCTTTGCTTTATGCTGTACAGAAAGATATTGTCGCGTTCAATGAGACAAGGGCTGCATATCTGATTGATATTATAGAAGAGACTGGCAGGCCGGCCAACAAGTACATATTTTGTGGGGATTCCTCTGCACCTTATGGCGCAGTGTTCCTGGCGCCTGTGTATGAAGGAAGCGTAGATGACATTAAAAGGGAGATGGAGAAGAAAGTTAATGGTATTGGGATAAAAACATCGGTAGTGACTGAGTGTATTGTAGGATACCTAGGATTCAGGAAGTTTGACAATACGCTCTCACCACAAACAAAAATACTGAGAGTAATGTCTGAAGAAAAATCAAAAAGTTAACGCGACTATGTTTCGCCGCCTCCACTTCCGCCGTTCATCATTTCACCTTTTATCAATTAGACTTTACTGTATCTGTTTTTAAATCTTTCTGTGGTTGGATGTTTATGCTTGTATAAGATCACAGTCGAAGGATCCCAAGCGCAAAAAAACATGATGTTGGGCAGTGACATTGTAGCGCGCTGTGGCCTGCTGTATTCCTCTGCGCCTAATGGCGCAGTATTCCTGGCGCCTGTGTATGAAGGAAGCGTAGATGATATTAAAAGGGAGATGGAGAAGAAAGTTAATGGTATTGGGATAAAAACATCGGTAGTGGCTGAGTGTATTGTAGGATATCTAGGATTCAGGAAGTTTGACAATACGCTCTCACTACAAGCAAAAAGACTAAGGATAATGTCTGAAGAAAAATCAAAAAGCTAATGCGACTATGTTTCTCCGCCGCAACCTCCGCCATTCATTATTCCACCTTGCTATGTTCCGCCGCCTTCTCCTCCGCCGTTCATTATTCCACCTCTTATCAATTAGACTTTACTGTATCTGTTTTTAAATCTTTCTGTGGTTGGATGTTTACTTGCGTATGATGCCCAGTCAGTGCTCCGATTGCTGCATTTTGGCTTGGATACTGCAGTCATTCATTAATGTATATTTTATTTGAGGCCTGCAGGCGCATCCTTCTTTTTATCCTCCTTCTCTCATCAAGCAGCTCTGCCTCGTACTGCCTGCCATCCTTGAGTTCTATGGTTATTTCTGCAGCGCCAGAATTCTGTTCTGCTTCTACCTGCCGCTCCGCCACTACGCTGCCCAGATACCTGAGCAGCAGGTATCTCGTCTGTCCTCCGGCCCTCTGGCCGGAGCCGCCTGTGATGATGGTTATGCTGGACTGTATGCTTTGCGGCCTTGCAAATCCGTCCATTTTATGGAATGCGCTGCGGCTTTGGCCGCTGTGCCGTACATCATCGTACTGCAGCGTCCTTATAAATACGGAATCGTTCGAGAGCTTCTCACTGCCTTCCCTGCACACGTAGTTTAGCGCACCCACCCTTGAGTCCAGGCTCTTCAGCTTTGCTATTATGTCATCGTCCTTTGCGGCGCTGAACACGTGGTCCCTGGCTGCCACCTGTGCTGCGTCTGGCGCCTGCTTGAGGTATATCTTGAGCTGGCAGAGCCTCCTTATGCCGACGTCTATGTCTGTGACGCTGTGGGTGAGCAGTAGCAGCCCTATCCCGCGCTTCCTGAAGTCCTGTATCCTGGACTTGAGGTCTTCCACCGCGGCCGAACTCTGTTCCTTAAAAACCATCTGCGCTTCCTCAAGGCATATCAGCATCCTCAGCTCTTCGTCGCCGTGGACATCGAAGGTAGATCCTATGGAATATACCTGGTTAAGCAGCATGGCGTACATGTACTGCTTTTCCCCAACCCCAGCCATTGACAGGTCGAATACGGCGCCGCCTTCCAGGAGGTCTTCCATCTTGGCGCCGTACCTTGAGGAATACTCGTCCCTGCCAAGTATAGAAACGATGTTCTCGAGACTTGACTTTATGTTTTCTCCGTGCTTGGTGTACCTTACCCCTGAGGGGGTCGCCTTGCCGTGCATGGCCGCTATAGAATCCTCTATGTCGTAGTATACCGATGCCGGGTCTGGCTCGGCTGTGCCAGCGTACGACCTCCTGAATGCGTTCAGCATGCATTTTTCCATAGGATTCTGGTACGGGCCGGCCCCAGATGCAGCTGAAATTATCATGGCAAGCCCCTGATAGAATGATGGTACGTCGGAGCCGGCCGGGCACCTGAAGAAATTGATTGGAATGCCGTCAGAGCAGGCCCTGACCAGGTGCATGCCGTGGGACAGGGCGAAGTCGTTCCATTCGCTGGTTGGGGATATTATAATTATTTTAGTATTCCCGGCTTTCATAACAGAATCTACTACAGACATGGCCTCCCTTGTCTTGCCTGAGCCTGGGAGGCCGCTGATGATGAACCCAAGGTTGATCGACTGGCGCGCCACGCACACCCTGACGCTGGTATCGTGCGCGCCGTCCTTCAGCAATGTGCCTAGGGGAATGTCCCCTCCTGAATTCACCTGCGAGCCTGTAGGCACCACGTGGCTGACCCTGGCGCCTGCTCCAAGGCAGAGGAGCCCCATGGCGAAGCCTGAGCCGAACGGTATGCACCTCAGGCTTGACGCCATGCCAAAAATATCCTCAAGGCTTCCGGCCTTTCCTTCAAAGCTTTTGAACACTATGAATTTAGAGGCAAGGTAACCCCTCAGCCTTGGAGAGCTGCTGGCGAAGAAGAATATCCTATAGGCGGAATTGTTGGAGAGCAGCGACTGGTTCATGGAATTTATTAGCTCGCCGAGCAGCTCGGACTCTTCAGACCTGTCAAATATTTCCCTCTGGACGGATTTGCTGTACCTGCTGCCTACCCCTCCCTTTACAAAGCTTGTGTTCTCCCGCACGCCTATCCGGTTCAGCTCCCCCTCCAGGTATTCCTTGGCATCCTTTATCCTTGCGTCATGCTCAGCCAGGAAGGAGATGAAGAGAAGCCCGTCCTCTATACCTGAATCGAAAATGTCTGCCATGAAGTTCTGCGGTATGCTCTCGACCTTCCTGTACAGGGACATCACCTCCACGCCCCCTTCTGGAAGCTGCGGAGGCTCCACGGCGCGGAAGGCCAGCCCAGCTATGGAGGAGCTTATGCTGGCTGCCGCCTTTGAGTTGTCCTCTTCGCTGCTTCCATTTATTATTAGGATGGTCCTTCTGCCCCTTATGTCAAAGCACAGCATGAAACTGGTTCCAGCCAGCCTGTTGAGCAGCATCTCTCTGTCGAATGGCCTGCTCGGCACAGAGCTTACCAGGAAGCAGCTTGTATGCGTCAAATCATCAGCCATATAGCAATGGCGGACATTGCCACTGCGGCAGCTATGGTGACAGCCTGTCCAGCCTTGAGATGCGGGGCCCTGGAGCGCATCTGCCTTGCAAACCCGGCTGCCATTATTATTGGGATTGGATAGTACAGGGCTGCGCTCGTGTTTGGGTCCATCAGGAGGATCCCTGCCACAGCACCCGAATATATCATGGCTGCGGAGCAGGCAAACATGACAGCTGCAAATACCCTGTAATGCCGGGTGGAATCTGAGTAAAACCTGCTTATGCTCTCAAACATAAGATCAACAAAAGCCTGTGCGTTCGCGCACAGGCCCGAATTTGGTGCCGCGGTGGCCACTGAGGCCGCAGACGGCAGTAAAATATAGGAACGTAAAATATAAAAACATTTCTTTTAATATATAATTTATAGTAAAGTATAAATAAGTATATTTTTATATAATAAATGAGGAAGAAGCGCTTGATCAGCGCCGTATAAGCAGATCAAACCCGAATTTTGGTGCAGGCGATGGAGCAAAAAACCGCAGAGGAGCGCAAGCTCTACTCGGCAATAATGGAGTACATAGATAAAATGGACAGGGTGTGCGGTGCGCAGCTTTTGGAAGAGGAAGCGGTTGCCAGAAAAGAGATGGGAAACGTTGTCCTTGCAAAAAGCATTGAGCGCATGGTGAAGGAAGCTATAGAGTGCAGGAAGATAAGCGAAAGGTTCCTAGACGAGCAGCTTACCGAAGTCACCTATCAGCTGAACTGCAGCATAGACTGTGATAGCGTAAGGTACAGCCTGTGCCGTGCACCGCGCAGAGCGTAGTAGATGGCAGTTTTGGCTTTGTTTTTTTTATTTTTCCCTTTTTTTTCTTTTACTGCTTTATTCCTTAAGTCCGTATTCTATATTTCACATCCGCTGCCTTTCCCTCAGTGTCTTCGTCAGTGCATACGCTTCCAGACTTTATCATGTCGGCCAGAGCGCCCTCAACCCTTTCTACAGACTTCCTCATGAAGAAGGGTGTGCTTGAAACCAGCTCCCATGAGAGCTCTGTGCTATCCAGCCTTTTCAGGATATCTGATACTGTTTTCCCTTCAGCAGGGTTCTCATCCAAGGCTGACCTTATCGCGCGCTTCAGCCTTGCATCGACACCTACGGATTCTGTTTTTGCGTGCATCTCATCCCCAGTAGTATTTTTGATAATGATTATTTAAGAGCTCCGTGCTGTTGCGTTTACAGCGTTGCATGAAGGCTCAGGATGTGTAGTTCTTGCTGGAATAAGCCCCGAGGCTGCCGATGACAACTACGCCGTAGGTCTCGTTTGGTATGACGGAAATGAAGCTGCCCGGGCTGCCGATGGCAATGCTTCCGTTGAAGGTGAGCGTAGCCGACTGCTTTGGCTGCAGCACGTAGCCGCTATAGTTTGAGAGCTGCCCCCACTGGTATGGAACTAGAAGGGTGCCGTTGGAAGCCACCAGGAAGTTCATGGTGTTGTGGTAGCTGTGCGCAAAAGCGATCCATTTTTGCGATGGGATGTCCGGGACCGGAGTGACGTCTTCGGCTGGAGAGCGGGCTGTGCTGTTGAGGCTGCCCTTTATTATCCCCTTTATCTGGCCTACGGCGTTGGAGCTGTTGATACCTATCGACACTATCTTGGATATGACCGGCGTAACGTTTGGCAGCTGGGCGTTGACCCCTGCGGCCTGGCCCAATCCGAAGGCATAGTTGGGTATGCCGTAGTATTCAATGCCCTGCCGGCTGGAAGAGCTACCCGATGCGCGGGGTAGTATGGCATAGCTGCTGTTTGAAGAGTTCACGCTCTGCAGGTATCCATAGACTATTGCACGCCTCACAACTACAGTCGAATTCCCGTTGTTCACCACCTCGATTCTTATAATCGTGTATTTGCCTTCCTGCGTGATTGTGGCGTTGGTTATTGAAAGCTTGCTGGACTCTGACGCCAGCGTGGCCAGCTCTGCGGGGTTGAGCTTACTCCTAAGGCCTACGTGGCTGGCGCTTACCAGATAGGACCTCGGTATCTGAACCGCAGTGGCCGAGGGCACCAGTACGAACAGGCTCTGGTTTGACCTGTATACTTCCAGCACGCTTGGCATGAAGTCTATCAGCGCGCCTTCTGGGTTGCCTTTTTCGCTGCGTATGGCCACATTAACGGTGCTTTCCGGCACATTTACCGGATACGTCTGGTTGCCTATCACTATTTCAGCAGAGCTTATGTTGAAGCTTATTGAATTGAATTCCTCCTTGCCGGGCTTGTTAACTATGGCTATGGTCTGGGTAAGGTTTGTCAGGTTCATCAGGTTTATAGTGCCAGAATAGTTTGTGTACACCGCACCCGCGCTGGCAGATGAGCCGGTGACGTGCAGCTCCACGTTTGAGTAGTTTATAAGAAGCGCCTGGGTTCCGAGAGGAACGAACGGCGGATCGGTGAGCTGCACAACATATTGGTGCTGGAGTAGAAGGTTTATGGCTATGACTACCGCGATTATTGATATTATGTATACTGCAGTTATAATCCCGCCTGTCTTTATCGTTATGCTTTCCCCTATCTTCCTAGTTATCTTTGAAACGTTGAATTCTGGCACTGCCTCGTAGTACCTCCACTTCTTGCTGTATTGCTGGGCGGTCTCCCTTATTGCACCCATTCTCAGTAGCTCCTTGATGTGCTGGCTTACCGTGGATGGAGCCAGGCCAAGCTTGGCAGATATGTCAGTCAGGGTCATCTGCTTCTCTCCAAGCATCCGTATTATAAGCTCCTTTGTCTCCCAGTTTTTGCTCAAGAATACTCACTTCCAGTGCTTTATTCCGCGGTGACGTTTGCTGTTGCGTGCGCGCCGCGCTCTCCAATCACAACAATGCGATATGTTGATCCTGGCACTACTCCGGCCGTTATTGGGCAGTACATACTTATCGGAAGGTGCACCAGCTGCGGGCTTGCCTCCAGCGGCACTGGCCTTATAGGATAAGAGCACTCCCCCCCGAAGCTTATTATTCCATTAAACGTGAGCGTAACTGACTGGCCTGGCTGCAGGGTGTATCCGCTTTGGTTGTAGGGCAGGCAGTATATTGAAATGTTTACATACGTGCTGGAGTTTGCTGAAGCGGCGCCCCCACCAACAGAGGCATTTGCTGATGTTGCCGCTACCGGATTTATGCACCTGTCGCTGCGGCCTATTCCGCCCTCAAATGGCAGGGCGAGGGTGCCGTTTGACAGTATTCTGAAATTCAGGACGCGGAATCTTTCTATGAACAGCCCCTGGTTTATCTCAGCTTCCGAGCTGGCGGACTGCTCTACGCGCGTTGATGTCTCCAGGCTGCCGTTGCTTGACACGTTCACCACGCCACCGTTTATAACGGCAGAGAGGTGGTTGTATCCGCCTGCAGAGGATTGGCTGCCGTTGCTTGCGGAGCCGCGGTTGTTGTAAGTGCTGAGGGTGCTGTTTACCCCTACAGACATCACCGGAGCCTGCGGCTGCACGCCGATCGTGGAATTTGATGAAGCCGTAGCATTTGCGTATGGAAAAACCCTTACTGATGGTATTCCGAAAAGCAGCATGTTCTGCAGCGTAGCGCTCGCGTTTGAGTTGTCCTTGACTGTAACAGAAATTGTGGTGTAGTTGTTGTTTTCTGAAAGCTGGGCGTTTGTTATAGTTATGTTTGGCCTGACCCTTCCGAGATAATCCCTGTCCGTAGCTGTAAGGTTTGCTTTAGCGCCGACCCTAATTACTCCATGGTTTATACCTGGCACTATCACAGCCCTTACAGATGGGACCATTACGAACAGAGTGGAGTTTGATGTGTAAATTGACAGAACGGTTGGTGACATGTCTACTATTATGCTTGGAGTAGCTGTGGAGTTTATAGATGTGCTTCCAGTCACGTTTGCAGTTATCAGCGGCTCTGGAACTGATACAGGATATGTTGTGCCGTTCACTGTTATGCTCGCTGATGTTATGTTGAATTCTGCCTGGTTTATTACCGAATTGGTGCTCACCTGAAGCTCTGCTATTGTCTGCGTCAGGTTTACAAGAGACATAAGGTCTACGCTGCCGCTCTGGCTTGAGTTAACCCATGTCGCTGTGCCGTTTGAGCCGATTTCATGCACCTTTATTGAGGAGTAATCCACCACCAGTGCCTGGGTTCCGAGAGGAACGAACGGCGGATCGGTGAGCTGAAAGGCCAGAGATGTGGTCCCAACACCGCTGGCTGATTTGACGGACTTTACACCAGTATAACTTATGACAATCAAAGCCGCAATTATTACTATGACAACTGCTGCCGCGGCATATTTTACCGTGCTGCTCATGAAATCACATTATATTATGCTTAGAAAGGTTTTTATATGATTTGTTGTATTTCGGTTTTGTTTCGGTTTTTGTTTTTTAACTTTTGGGAATGCCGTCGTAATATTTCGTAATGCTTAATCCTAAGTAAGTATTAAATAATCCGCATGCTACAGGTATGGTAAAACTGTTCAAAAAATATGGTGGTTCTATGAAAACATATGACAAGGCTGTGAAAGCGGCCATAGCAAGCCTGAAGCATTCACAGGCGGGCATATCTGGGAGGAGGGTCGGCGCATCCGTGATTGCATCCAATGGGGCAAGGACGAGGGTTTTCAGCGGCTGCAACATAGAACTGGCAACAAGCACCTGCTTCCACGCGGAGAGGGTTGCGCTGCTGAAGGCCATATCTGAAGGTTACACTGACATACAGAGCATATTCGTTACAAGCCTGTCCAAAGAACAGCGCGCCGCGCTCTGCGGCTACTGCAGGCAGGATTTTATGTATGCGAACAGGAACTGCATGATATATGTCCTAAATCCAGACGCGACGTTGAAAATAAAGACAAGGCTTGTGGATACTCTGAAGTACCCGTATTTGGGAGGAGGAAAGTTGGATGTGGCAAGACAGCAGTAAGCTTTTTCTACGTTGCTGAGGCGCCAGGGTAGGGATTTGAACCCTAAAGCCCTTGCGGGCACCGGTTTTCTTTTTGCATCACAGATCAGCTCTTGATATTTTCAAAACTCAAGACCGGCGCGTTACCAGATTCTGCCACCCTGGCACGATATAGTTAGATAACCAATGTTTATTAAGGTTGCCGGATTTATGGGGTTTTACAATGGAAAAAATAAAAAATTTTATTAGTAGTATAGCAACAAGGCTTGGAGTGAGCCTGGTTGCACAGTTGGTATCCAATTTTGGAGGCCGGAGCGGTTTGTTGTCAATAGGGATAGGAGAGGCGGAATGCACGCTTAGGCAGATAAGGATGATCTCGTACAGATTCGGGGGCAGGGTGCCGAAAGCTGAGTCCCTTTTATCAGTTTGTTGGAGGAGGAAGCGCGGCAAGGTACTGGTATTTCCAAGGAAGGAGGCGAACCCGCACATAATAATAGTTGGGATGAGCGGCTTCGGGAAGAGCACTCTCTTCAAATCAATCATGATAGACATAGTCAGGGCTGGGCTGCCTGCGATAGTCTTCGACTCGCACGGGGAGCACGAGGATGTGGTGAGGCTGCTGAACGGCAACGTGTACAACTCCAAGTACTCTGGAGTAAACATGTTCGACCTTGGTGGCGCTACCGTATCAGAAAGGACCTCTGAGCTGGCTTCGCTCCTCAAGGACGCGTTTTCTCTTGGTTACATACAGTCAACAAAGCTTGCGGAATGCATATGGTACACCTACAGGAAGAAGGGAGCCAGGGGCATGGGGGACAGGAATGTGGAGAAAACGCCGAGTATCGCAGACCTGATTTCTGAGCTCAACATATTCATAAAGAATTCTAGGAGCGCATCGGAAAGGAATACACTGCTGCACCTGAAGGAGAGGATGTCGCTGCTGGCGGGGCCGGCTTTCACTTCAAATTTCATAGACGTTGGGAAGCTGACCTCAGGCGTCAGCTCCTTCTCCCTCCCTTCTATAGGGAGCGGGGAGGCGCAGTTCATCTACATCCACGAGCTGCTCAGGAGGCTTTACATAAGCATGAAGAGCGGCGAAATGGAAAGGGGGCTGCGGATGTACATAATGATAGATGAGGCGCAGTTCATAATAGGCAGCACAAGAAATGATTCGAGCATAATAAGAAAGATTGTAGAGGAGGGCAGGAAGTACGGCATAGGAATAATAATAGCAACTCATATAACGTCAAACCTGGACAGGCAGATAACGGCCAACGCCGCCACCATGGTCTCTTTCTATCCAAGGGAGCCATCTGAGATAAACTACATATCGAACGCTATGTCGGGCAACGACCCGGCCAGGAGGGATGCTGTTAGGAAAAGGCTCAGGGCGCTCAGGCAGAATGAAGCTATGGTGGTGAGCTCCCTTATGAGGGACCCAGTGGTTGTGCGCACTGCTAGAATATCCAGCCTTATGAAGCACTTTGGTGTGGAAAGCCCTGGCAGGAGCGACCTGGAAGCAGAATGTGGGGCTGCAGAGCTGGCAAGGCTTCCTGTCGAATACTCCTCCCTTGAGCGCAGGTTCGGGAAACAGCTTATAGACAGGATGATAGGCGAGGGCTCCCTGGATGTGGCTGAGCTGGACGGTGGAGGAGCGCCAAGGACCATAGTGATGACGCACAGGAGCTCGCCCAGCGCTGGCCATGAAGGGAATGTGATGCTGATTTCTGAGAAGCTTGAAGCGCGTGGCATAAAGCACTACGTAAACAGATCCAAAAGAGGCCCGGATATAGTTGCTTACATAAACGGATCCAGGGTAGCGGTTGAGTACGAAACAGGGGCCAAAAACCCTGCGGAAACGCGGAAAATGCTTGCTTCCAGAAAAGCATGGGGCTTCGCCAGGACCATTGTATTTGTGAGCAGCGGAAGCTTCGACTTTTATAAGAGCGGCTTCGTTATGGACGGCGTTGATGTGGCTGACATCAGGTCTCTGGAAAGCTACGATTTCAGCCGTTGGTAGAGGTGCAAAGTTTTATAATATCTTTATTTGTAATAGGATTGTGGTTTGTTGGCATTCTCATCTGATGTAAAGAACGCCTATGGGTCGCTGTTGCACCCAGGGAAGAACACATCCAGGAACCTTGACGTATACTCCGCCATGAAGGTATACTATTCTGCCAGCATACTGCCGTTCATACTCTTCCTGATTTTCGGGATCGCTTTCTCACTTTATGCTGGCAGTCCCTGTTCCGCTTCCGCAGTGCCGATTGGAACGCCGGTAACTGCTGGGTGCGGAGTGGGAGGGCTCAGCATTTTTGGTGGTCTTATAAGCAGCATTTCACCCTATGTTGGCGTAGCCATTGCAGTGTTCATAGGGGGAATAGTTTTTTTGCTGGTGCTTGTTCCTATAAGCATTCTGGTCAACGCAGCCATATACCAGCTTGTCGGAAGGCGCCTGCTGATGACATACGCCAGGGGATACGGAAAGACCTTCTCTGCCATTATGTACTCTTACATGCCGTTCCTGCTCTTTAGCTGGACGTTTTTCGTACCTGTATTAAAGATTGTGTTCTTGCCCATAGTGGCCGTCTGGCAGCTCGTGATATTTATAATTGCCGCGGCAAATCAGCAGAAGATAACAAGGATGCAGTCGTTCACAACCTATTTTGCGACATTTTTCATAATAGTATTGATTTTAATATTTGTCTACGCTTCGGTGCTGATTGGGATAGCTGCGAACGGAATGCCGTTCACCGGCTAGCCGGATTGCGCGCGCTATGGCCTGCGGGCGCAGTGTATTGCAGTGATAGCAATGAAATTGGCTGACGCTACTACGCTGGTTAGGACGCTGATGGTCTTTGTAATAGCATACATGATAATTTTTAAGGTGGCAGCGGCAGCGATAATAATACTGATGGCGGTAATGTTCCTTCTTGACTACCTTGATGGTTATTTTGCTAAGGGGGCGGTGAAAAATGGCGGAAAGCCCAGCTGGTACGGCGGCAGGCTCGACGTAGCCGGGGACAGGGTGACTGAATACGTGCTCTGGATAGT
This sequence comes from Microcaldota archaeon, assembly GCA_021799635.1. Classification (GTDB taxonomy): domain Archaea; phylum Micrarchaeota; class Micrarchaeia; order Micrarchaeales; family Micrarchaeaceae; genus JAJZAB01. Next base: position 333,297 of record JAJZAB010000001.1, on the reverse strand, counting down.
TTTCGCGTACTTGAGGATAGTGCCGCTGTTCATACTGTTCTTAGTAGTGCTGCGACACTCCTTTGCCGATGCGCTTATGGGAGCCAGGGGCACATCCTCAAAGATGAAGACCAGGCTTGCCAGGTATGTGTATTCTTCAAGCATAGGCAGGGGAGGCATTGGCGTGGTGAAATTCGTTGTTTTTTCCTATCTTTCATGGATGTATGTAACGTCTTCGGTCTTTGGCAATTACCTTTATCTGGGCTATTTCCTTATCGGAGTGCTGTTCATTTACATAATGGTCAGGGGGATTGCTGAAATATACGAAAGCCTGTCGTGACGGATTGGAAGAGCGGTGCTCTTGGTGGCCAGCGCATGGATTGTGGTGCACGGGGTCGTGCAGGGGGTTGGATATAGGAGGCTTGTGGCCGAGCAGGCGAGGAGGTTCAAGCTTACTGGTATGGTGAGGAATGCTGAGAACGGTTCTGTAGAGATACTGGCGTGCGGGAACGCGGTATCAATAAGGGGCTTCATAAAATCCATAGATGTGAAAATAAAGTATGGACCTGATGTTATGAGCATTGAGGTTTCAAGAGGCAGGAAGGCCGCCGACACGGCGGCCGCTGGAAGATACAACAGCTTCGTTATTGAGGGCTAGATGGCAGAGCGCCTCCGTCCCTGGCGGCCGAATCTGTCACCTCGCTGGGCGCCTCCTTGCAGCTTATGGTAACCTTCCTTTCTATTCTTTCTGATATGGCCCCGCCTTCATCATACACGAAAACCGTTATCTCTACAGGATACTCGTCGGGGTAGTTGTTGGGCCTGGTAAATATTTTGATCTTTTTGTTTATTGGTATCCTGGGTTGCAGTATGCCTATGTGGGCCTTTCCGCTGTTGAGCTCCCCATCGTGGACTAGGGATAGTGGCGGCCTAACCCTAACTTCGCACTCGCACCAGTATATCCCTGTATCTGAAGGGTTTGCCAGTGTAATTATTAGGTACGCCTCGTTCTTCGAATAGGCTTTGAGGGCACCCTGGTCAAAATCGGCAGACATATCTATTTTTCCCATCTGATCACCGCTCTTTAAATTATTTTGGAAAAGTATTTAGTAATGATTATTGCAATAGATTATTAGTTGCTGCTGCGTTACGTGTGACTTTTTCTGCCGTGATACGATGAAGCTAAATGAATCAAAATTCATAGAAAGGGAGATAACCCTTAGGAATATAATTATTACAAAGGAGGTTGTAGAAACGAGGAGGTCGCTGGTGAGATGGCTTGCCCTTGCCTTGGGAGTGATAAACCCTGGGGAGTCAAGGCAGAGCGCGGTGGCGGTGCTGGACTCGATACTATACTTCCAGTTCGTAGAAAAGAAGGACCCCAGCGTACCGGAGATGTCTGAATACATATCAAAATATTGGGAGCCCATCAATGAGAAGACCCTGCGCTATCATCTGCTGCAGCTCAAGAAGGCGAACATAGTGGGCAACTCTAAGGGCGTCTTTTTCCTTTCCAGGGCCAACGTGAACGAAAGATACAATGAGGATTCCTGGGTTAACGGCTATTTTAACTCTGAGGTCCTGCCGATAAAGGAGAAGATGATCACTGCTCTGAAAGAGCTGAAGGGCAGGTAGTAGGTAGTGAAGATGGATGCAAAAACAACTATAGCTTACCTTGTCATAGCCATAGTGATAGTTGCTGTGGTGGCATTCGTTGTGAGCCGCGCCACGAGCAAAAGCTACAGCGTTTTTGTAAGCATCGCAGCAGAACTGCCTAGCAATTCATACCCATTCCAAACATTAAGTTTCAAGGTACTGGTGAACAACACCGGGCATTCCGGCATAAGCAGCATGCCGGTAGTGCTCTACCTTAACGGCAATCCCATAGATACTTACAAGGTCACCATACCTGCCGGCCAGAGCGCCGGAATAAACGAGAGCTACATTTATCCATCAAACGGCACATACCAGTTCGAGGCTGTGGCAGACCCAGGGCAGCTGCTTGACATTGTAGACAGGCAGCACGCGGAAAGCACCCTAACAGTGAACGTGAGCGCCGAGCAGGTCCCGCGGCCTTTCTCTTCGATACCGAACAACGGCTTTGGATCAGCAACTGGGTTTTCGTTTTTTGGCAACGGCACCTCGGTATCATACCTGCTCGCCGACCAGTACGGTATTGGTATGTTCAACTACACCATGGGGCCGGCCAACTCTATATTGTCTGCTGTGCTTGGCGACCTTGCAGGAACTATAAACATAGCTGAGGGCGCCCTGGTGCCTTACAATGCAGGAGGCACGGGGTACTCCATTTGGCTGCAGGGCACTCTGACGCCAAAGCTTGTCAGTGACATTGTGTCCAGCTTCTCGCTGAACGCAAAACCAATCGAAGCGAATGGCAGCGATGCGACAATCGCCGCAATAAATAGCACGACCAGCCTCTGCACTTTCTATTCTGGAGGCTGGACCAAGATAGTGGTGTACCAAAACACCACGGGCGGGACGAGCTGTGCTGGCGTAGTTACCAAGTTATACAATGGCACAGCGCAGGCGGATGCCAGCGCGGCCTACAATTCAAGCACTGCGCTGAGAAAGTACAACTCTGAATTCTTCTACAGGAACTCCAGTTATCTTGGCGGCATAATCTCCTACAACAGAAAGCAGCTGGAGACTTCCAATCTTTTCCAGAACCAGTATGGATACTTTGTAAGTTACATAGCCAGGAACGCCGAGCCCGTCAACATATCCTCGTTCAATGAAAGCTGCCCTGGTATCATATACAGCAACGGAACTGCTGACATATGCTCAAGCTACGTGCAGGCAAGGTCTGCAGCTACCAACGGTTATGACATGATAAACGAAACTGAGGTTACCAGCAACTACACCGTATCGCTGTTCTCCCTGGTCGCCGCAGGAAACGTTATAATCGCAAACCAGAACGGGGTCAACCTGATAAAGGCGCTCAACGTGAGCGAAAGCCCTGCCAGGTGGAGCAGCAAGTACAGGAATTCGTGCCTTATCTACAACGCCTCGCTAAAATGCTCCTTTGTCAGCTTCAACTACTCGGCCGACACTGCTGTGCTAAACATAACCAACGCGCTAGCCGGGCGGGTGATAATAAACAGCGTGTCCTGCTACGCACCTGGTGAGAGGCATAACGAAAGCGTAAACTACACAGTGCCTGAAGGCTCCAGCGCTGACGTTGGATTGCTCTGCTACACCATACCTACGGCTCCAGTTGGAATAACCAGCAGCTACTCCATTTCAATAGGCTACTTTTACAACGGCTCTGAGAGGAGCACTTCAGGAGTCCTTAATATCACGAACATAGGGCTTGGAGGCTAGAAACCAATGAAGTCCTTTGCCCCCTTTCCGGCCGGAAAGACCTTGCCATTTTCCGCTTCTACGGGCAGGCCGGTCTCCTCCGCAATCCTCGTCATCTCGCTCAGCTCCAGCATCCTGTCCGTATACAGCTCTACGGACTTTTCCCTGCCGATATCAACCCTGCGGATTTTTAGCAGCACAAACTGCATCATGCCGGCCCTCCTGACCCTCACCTTTATCTCGCCTTTCTTTATTATTTCCGAAAAATCCGCTCCAGACATCTGAATGCCCTTTTCATTATATGCTGCAAATAAATAAAAATATGAGAGTAGAAGCAAAGATGATAATGATGTTTGAGATATCATCGGCGTTTATACAGAAATATTTTTACATTATCCAGGCTGCACTTGGGGCATACGTGGGGCAACCGTATCTCACTGCGCTATCATTGCTGGTTGCGCTGCTGCTGTTTGTGGTGCCGCTGATAATACTGGTCACCATTTTCATATATATGATAGGATGGGTGGAAAGAAAATTTATGGCAAGGATGCAGAGCCGCCATGGTCCGACCTACGTTGGAAAGTTCGGCTTCCTGCAGAACCTCGCAGACCTTGTAAAACTCCTCGGGAAGGAGAATATAATACCAGAAAAGGCTGACAGGGTGCTTTTCCAGACCGCCATACCTGCTATGGTCGCCGCGTTTATTTTCATGCTTGTCTTCCTGCCGCTTACCCAAACCTACGTAGGCCTTGACACAAGCCTGGGCCTCATAATAGTGTTCCTTGTGCTCTCGTTCACTCCGCTTTTTATTTTCCTTGCCGGGTGGAGCAGCGGGAACAAATTTGCATCCATAGGGGCGGAAAGGTCTGTGGTCATGCTGATCAGCTATGAGATACCGCTGCTCATAGTGATAATATCGGTAGCAATGCTGGCCAACAGCTACAATTTCCAGGCCATAATAGCCGCGCAGCACTCGGTGTGGTTCGCCCTGGTGATGCCGCTCGGTTTCATCGTTTTCTTCATAATAATGCTGGCGGAGTTCGAAAGGCCTCCTTTCGACATAAGGGAGGGGGACAGCGAGCTCATAGCCGGATGGCTCACTGACGTAAGCGCGCCTTATTACGGAGTTGTGCTTTTCCTTGACTACGCCAGGCTGTTCACCGGTTCACTTATAATATCGGTGCTTTTCCTGGGGGGATATCTGGGTCCAAGCATACTGCCCCCATTCGCGTGGACCATCATAAAGGTGGTGCTGATATCCTTATTCGTCATAATAATAAGGGTTACTATGGTAAGGATGAGGATAGACAGGATACTCAGGCTTGGATGGACCTACATGATGCCTCTCGCAGTAGTTAATTTATTAGTTACATTTGTAATATTTATCCACTAGGTGAATTCATGGTAATAAAGTCTCTTGCAGGGGTTGCCAAGGAGGCTCTGCGCTCTCCCGAGACGCTGGAATATCCTGAAGAAAGAGAGGCGGTTGCAGATAACTACAGGGGCATACACAAGCTGGACATGAAAACATGCATAAGCTGCGCTGCCTGCGCCAGAATATGCCCTAACCAGACTATAAATATGGTGGAGGTGAATACTGAGAGGGGTAAGAAGGAGATGCCTGAAATCAATTTTGAGCGCTGCCTGTTCTGTGCTTTGTGCGAGGAGGTCTGCCCTACAGCCTGCCTTGTACTGACAAAGGATTACAATTTTGAAAAGTTTGACAGGAGGGAGTTTATAAACAGGCCCGAGGACCTAAAATAATCATCAGATGATATGATGATTTACATACCGGTATTAGTCATAACGGCACTCATAATAATAGCTTCCGTGCTGGTTTTTTTGCTCAGGGACGTGCTGCACGTTGCAGTGTTCCTGACCATAGTATTCCTACTCAATTCGCTGCTCTTCCTTGAGCTGCAGCAGACCATCCTGGCGCTTATACAGCTTTTTATAATGGTTGGCGGGGTTTCAATCTATCTCTTTGTAGGAGTTGCATCGGCAAGCTATTCAAAATTCAGGTACACCAATAAAATACCGCTTGTCGTAGTATCGCTGGCGCTCTTCTCTGTGATGGCTTATGGTGCCTACTCCAACAGCCCAGGCGGCTTTTCCGGAAGCCAGATAAACTCTACTGTGAACGTTTATTCCAGCAGCCAGCTGGTCAGCTCTTTCAGCTCCTCTTACACTATAGTTTCACTTTACACAGTCGTCATTATGCTCTCGCTCCTGGCGCTTGGGGCCATACTGCTGTTGAACAAACTTAAGGCAATGTGATGTTTCAGATATTTTACATGTTCATTCTCCTGGCTTTCGGACTATTCTCGATAGGCGTGGCCGGTATCTCTGCATCAAGGCACTTGATCATAATGATACTCTCTATTGAAATAATACTTGTGGGTAGTTCACTGATGGCAATCTCCATTTACAGCTATGTGTCTGGAGGGGAGGTGCTGGCGCTTCTGTTCGCCATATGGTCCATAGCCGCAATAGAAGTGATAGCCTTGGTTGCATTCTACAGATACGTAGCCAAACTGCAGGTAAGCCTTGATGTGACCAGGCTTGCAAAATATAGAGAAGACAAGTGAATAGATGCTGCCACTTTTGTTCATGGTCCCGCTCCTCTTGGGAGGATTCCTGGCGTTGCTAGCCGGGGCGTCGGCAGACGCGCAGCGGTACGCCAAATACTTTGGCTTGCTGGGTTCGCTTGGCTCCTCTGCAATGGTAGCGTATTCGTTCGCATACCAGCCGCTGTCCAGCGCCTACGCTGTGCAGTGGTTCAGCTTCCTGTCGTACAGCTTCCAGCTCAACATATCAACGTCTTCCATCAACATGCTGCTCCTGCTCCTGGTTTCCATAGTGTCACCGCTTATATTCTGGTACTCTGCCGGATACATGGACGTACCAAGCGAGCAGAGTAGATATTACTTTGAGCTGAGCATATTTGCAGCATCAATGCTCCTGTTTGCGATGTCTGCAGGATTCCTTACCCTTTTCATCGCGTGGGAAGGGCTTGGGATAACAAGCTATCTTTTGATAGGGTTCTGGTATCAGAGGCCGGAGCCTGCATTTGCTGGAAGAAAGGCGATAACAACCATAATAATAGGGGATATATTCCTGCTGGCCGGCATTCTCATATTGTGGAGCAGCGTCCACAGTTTCGCGTTCAGTTCTACGGAGTCCTATTTTGCTAGCCTGCCTGCCGTGCCTATGGTGCTCTACGTAGGGCTTGCCTTCATACTAATAGCAGCTTTAACCAAGTCAGCACAATTCCCATTCCACGAGTGGCTTTCCGATGCCATGGAAGGCCCAACCCCGGTCTCCGCTTTCCTGCATTCATCGACAATGGTCAAGGCCGGGGTATTTATGGTGGTGCTTTTGCTGCCCCTATACCAGATTGCAGGAATGCTAGATATAATACTTGTTATAGGGATCATAACCGCGTTCATAGGAGCGCTCAACGCGGTCTCGTCCCTGCATCTGAAGAAGATACTTGCCTACTCCACCATTGAGGACCTTGGGCTTATGTTCGTTGCTATAGGCATGAATGCACTGCCTGCTGCGCTGCTGCTCTTCGTAGTGCAGACTTTCTACAAGGCGCTGATATTCATGAGCGCAGGCACAATAATGAAAGCAAACGATGACGTAGTGGATATTTATAAGACCAGGTCGTTCGGTAGGAGCCGGGGGATATTCGTCATCGCGCTTGTGGGCTCACTCTCCCTGGCTGGGATCTTCCCACTCAGCGGGTTCTTCGGCAAGGTTGCGGTCGATGCTGCAGGATCTTCGAACATGATAATTTACACGGCACTTACAGTCTTAGACTTCCTTACTGCTTTGTACATATTCAGATGGCTCTTCATACCGATGAAACAGCAGAAGGCGAACCACACGAAGAGCATTGATGCCAACTATGCCTCGATCAGCAAGAACATCATCATTCCGCAGGTCCTGCTGGTGATTTTTGTGTTTCTCTTCTCGGCCTTCATATTTTTTTACCCTGCCATATCACCGGCTGCCAGCGCACTGCCTGGGATGGCTGCGTTCAGCTTCATCAATGAAGCAAAAATAGGATACTATGATGCACTGGTAGAGAGTGCCGCCGCGGTGGCCGGGGTTGCAGCCGCGGTTGCGCTCTTTGCAATTAAGGCCAACGCATTTTCAGAAAAAAGCGCTGTGAGGAGGTTCTTGTCAGTGGGCTTCTTCGTAAATGCATTCTACGGATACGTGGCCGCTGGGATAATGTTGATATCTAGGTCTATCGGGGTTTTTGACTTCGAGCTTAACCGGCTATTGTATGCCGGAGGTAGCAGCACAGTGGGGATAGGGGGCGCCCTGAGGAAGCTGGAGAACGGCTCCGTAAATACTTACATAATAGCCTTCGCAATTGGCCTTGTGCTTATAATAGCTATGCTGGTGTTGTGACTATGGTTATACCGTTTTTGCTGCTGATGATAATATTCCCCGCCATGTTCCTGGGGCTCATACTGGCCCTGAGGAGGCACGCAGGCAGCCTGGCCGTACTTTCCGGGCTTGTCAACTTTATCATAACCATATACATACTTTTCGAATCGCTTATTTCTGGGAGCGCAGACATGACTGAAAGCTTCAGATACATACCATCCCTTGGCATAACACTGGACTTGAGGGTGAACTTGTTCATCCTTGTGCTTCTCCTCATGTCGTCTGCAGTGATACTTGTGACCGCGCTGAGCGGAAATATAAAAAGAGAAAGGGAGGTCCTCTCCAGTGCGCTGTTGGTGCTTTTCCAGATCGGCGCAACTGGGCTGTTCCTTTCAGGTAACCTTTTCGTCTTCTTCATCTTCTGGGACATTGGCGTTATAGCGCCATTTTTTATGATAAACGTGCTTGGCTCTGCAAATAGGAAGAAGGCTTCATACAAGTTTATAGTATATGAAATATTTGCCAGCGCGATGCTGCTGCTTGGCATAATACTGGTTTACTTCTATTCGCCGGGGCACTCCCTCAACCTAAACCAGCTTGGCACGCTTGCGCTGCAGATGCCGGCCTACATACAACACTATGTATTCTTCCTGTTTTTCATAGCCTTCATGATAAACATGCCAATATTCCCGTTGCACTCATGGTTGCCTGACGCACATACTGAGGCGTCAACCCAGGGCTCTATGGTCCTTTCCGGCGTTTTGACCAAGTTCGGCGGATTCGGAATGCTGATAATATTCACCTCTTTTGCCATAGCGAAGGCCTATGCGCCCTACGTTGCCGTGATATCAGCAGTATCGGCATTTTATGCGGTCTTCCTGATAATGCAGCAGACCGATATAAAGAGGATTGTTGCCTATACCACCATAATAGAGATGTCAATAATAATGTTTTCCATAACTACGCTGAACAATTTCGGCGTGTACGGCGCGCTGTATGGAATGCTGGCGCACGGGCTGGTTGTTGCGGTGATGTTCCTTTCCGCCGGGGTGATAGAGCACGTCTTCTTCGAGAGGAATGTGAACGTGCTGAGGGGAATCGCGTTTGGGGAAAAGCTTACCTCTTATGTATTCCTTGCCGGGATATTTGCTGTCACGGGAGTACCGCTGACCGCCAGCTTCATAGCCGACGTGCTTATGTTTATAGGGGCGATAAATGCGTTTGGCTACATTGGAGTCATACCTCTCTTCTCTTTGGTATTGCTGGGCGGCTTCCTTTATTTCGTTATAAACAGGTCATTTTTCTCCACAAAGGAGCATACTTCTGCAGTTGACTTTATGGGTTTCAGGCAGAAGGCCGGTTATTTTATACTGCTGGCATTAATATTGGCTTTTGGTGTTATGCCATTCATAATACTTAGAATGGTAAATTACGCCTTGATATAGGGATTTAGATGGTTATTCTATTCAACATGGCTTATCTTTCATTCACCATAGTGTCAGCCCTTGTGCTTATGGTGGTAACCAACCTGGTTTCAGTGTTTGTAAAGTCCAAGAAGCTGGCCCTGGTCAGCACAATCACGCTGCTCTTCGCAGCCTCCATTGCATCGTTCATAATAATGCTGTCTGGAGGATCATTTATATTCATCCAGGTATTCCAGGCTGATGCTTTTTCCGCGCTTTTCTTTACTGTATTCCCAGTGGCGATAGCCTTCATAGCCCTGCTCTCCTATGACTACTCTGCTGATTTTGAAACCTTCTCCGTACTCCTCTCTTTCGTTGCAGTGGGGGTATTCCTTGTTACTTTCGCCTACTCGCTAATACCGATACTGGTTGGGCTTGAGGTGGTGTCACTATCGAGCAGCTTCATGATAATAGTGAACGGTAAGAAGTTCGTGGAACCGGCGGTAAAGCTTTTCCTGCTCAGTGCAATCTCAATTGCCATATTTACATTCGCCCTGGCTATGCTGCTGCCGTACGATTCAAAGCTTGTCCTGGAGCTGGCCGGTACTTCTACTATAGGAAAGTACCTTCTAGGGCTGTCGCTCATACTTTTTGCAGGGGCCCTCTCCCTCGACGCGGCGGCGTTCCCGTTCAACCTCTGGGTCCCTGATGTTTATGAGGGGTCTCCGGCAAACATAACCGCACTTATTGCGGGCATAAACAAAAAGGTATCTTTCGTAGCCATACTTGAAATATTTGTAGTGGTCTTTGCGGCTTACAAGTTCCTTGGGAGCTCCCTCCTGTACTCGGACATTTTCCTTGTTTTGTCTGTGTTTACGATGTTTTTCGGCAACCTTTTGGCCCTTGTGCAGAAGAACATAAAGAGGCTTTTTGCCTATTCATCAATCTCTCAGGCCGGTTACATCTTCATAGGCATATCTGTTGCTAGCCATCTGGGCGTAGAGGCCAGCATATTTTACATATTTGCGCACATGTTCATGATAATAGGGGCTTTTGCGATCGTCATGTGGCTTGAGTCAAAACACCTCTACACTCTTGACGATTACTCTGGATTGAACGGAATAAATGCCTTCGCGGCCATAAGCCTTACCATATTCATGCTCTCTATGGCTGGAATCCCGCCGCTGGTCGGATTTGTGGGGAAATTCCTGCTCTTTTCAAGCAGCGTATACGGAAATGACGTGGCACTGGCCCTTATAGGAATAATAAACAGCTTCATATCCATATACTATTACGCTAAGGTGATAAACCAGATCTTCCTGAAGAAGCCGGTAAGGAAATCTAACCTGGACAGGAATGTCGCAATAGTGGTATCGCTCTGCCTTATTTTTGTAATCTTTTTTGGAGTGTATCCACAGCCGCTAATAAACGCCTCTTCGCTGGCAGCAAAGGCGATTGTTGGGATATGAATACGGCTATTTCCTAATAAAGCTTTCGAGCGGTTTCGAAATCGGATCGCGCCACAGCGCAAGCTTGCTGCCCTCACTTATATCAAGCTTTTCGCACGCTGCGCTTGGTATCAGCAGCGTCTCTGGATCCATGGCAAATTTGTTTATAATGCGATCTGCTTTGCCCATGTTCTTCTCCAGGAACAGGTTTCGCAGGTCGTCAAGCCCCTTTAACACAAACACACCCTTTGCCTTTCCATCTGTGACACACTTGACGTTGACCGCGTTCCCGTTCAGGGAAACGTCTGAGGTGAAGCCGACAGTTACCGGACTGGCTTCACTCCTGCCTTTGAAGAACGTTGTGGCCAGAAACTCCTCATCGGCCCTCTTTTCGATAAACAGGAATTTTACCGGTATGCGCTGCTCTTTATCCACAACTGATATTGATGCCTTGCTTTGGTCCAGTTCTAGGCTCTTCCTAACTATTATAATACTAAAGTCCCCTTCTACCAGCTTTGGCACTTTGCCTAAGAGATCAGAATCCGAATCCATGCTTGCTGCAACTTTTATGAACGAATTCTTTAACACTGGATCGCCCTATACGATTTATCCATGCGTATGATTGGTTTTTATTGCTTTTGTATAGTGCGTTCATCAACGAATCTTATTGCCCCTGAGTATAAAATTCTTCAGGATTGTGCTTGGCTTGTCCATGTCCCCATATTTGCCAAGGAAACTGCCGACCCCGGCTATCTTTGATATCTTAAGCACCATCTCAAAACCGCTGCTGCTGAGCGATGAATAGTATTCGTGTATGAGCTTGTGGAGTTTTAGATCAAGGCCGTAGTCTTTCCTCCACGCTTTGTCATACATTTCCAGTTTTGTGCCTTTGTTTATATGGTCAAGTATGGCCCTTGCGGCGGATTTGGCACACATTCCGCCGAATATGACCCCTCCGCCGGTCGTGGCCTTTACCTGCCCGGCAGCATCTCCTATAAGAAGGACGTTGCCCTTTACTGTCTCCTTCCTGCACTCCAATGGTATTATGCTTGCGCAGCCGTATATCTGCTTCGCTTTATCGAGCCTGCCGCTGATGGCGGAGCTGTTTATGAATGTGTTGAACGCGGACTTGCTGTTGCGCTTGGAGTGCATGCTTTCGCCTATGCCTACCTCAAGCCTCTCTTTTGAATATGGCACAGTCCATGCAAAAAACCGATGGGATGAGTTATTTGAAAAGAACAGCTCTGCAGTATGGTAGTCGTCAATATCGACGTTCTCGTATTCCGTCTTGTATGTCAGGACATATTCGTTTATTTTTGGGAAGGCGAACGTGCTTGCTACGTTTGAAACAGCGCCGTCTGCGCCCACCAGTATGCATCCATCCGCAATACTCTTAAGCTCCTCCCTGCCCAGCCGGCTGTCTAGGACTATTTTTGCCCCGGCCGCCGTAGCCTCCTTTGCGCACAGCCTTGCAAGCTCGCGCCTGTCTACAACAAAGGCCTTCGCTCCTGTCGTCTTTATCACCAGCTGCTCCCTTCCGGCGTGCAGGATTGCGGTATCTAGTATGTTTGTAACAGAGTCCGCGTAGTCGATCCCAAGGCTGCTCAATCCTTCTATTGATAGTATTCCGGATGCCTTTTCAATGCCGTCACCTATCGCCTTCTTGGCCTCGTGCACGGTGGTGTCAACGCCACCCAAGGCGAGCTGCTTGGCAAGTATAAGTCCTGCAGTCCCTGCACCGACTATTACTACTTTCTTTTGCATTTGAATCAAGAGATGGAATTGCTTAGAATATATAAATCTTTCTATATATAATATTATGTCCGGTGTTAAAACGGCAAAATCCAAACCAAAAAAACAGGGCGGTCAGAAGCAGATGGATGGACCGCTGTCTAACCCGCCTATAGAGATACAGAACATTGTGGTTAGCGCAGACCTGCATGCCGTGATAGACCTTTACGCGCTGTCTAAGGAGGTCAAGGCGGTAGATTACGAACCTGAGCAGTTCCCAGGAGCTATTTTCAAGATAACTGAGCCACGATCCAGGATTATACTTTTCAAGAACGGAAAGATGATATGCACAGGAACGAACACCGAGGCGAAGATAAAGAAGGTGCTAGACTACGCGGCCAAGGTCATATCGAAGTACGTGATTGAGCTTACTCCTGCCGGGAAGTGAGGAAGCCAGAAGGAATCAGAAGGAATAAACCTATTTTGACATCTTTTTTAACTGCTTGTCAAACCTTTCGAAAAATCCCTTCCATGTATATCTTTCCTTCACAAGCTTGATTCCTTCCTTGCCCATTGACTCCGAAAGTCCTGCTGAAGCTGCAACCTCTGCCATTCTTTTCGCCATCTCTGACTCGCTGCCCACAAGAAACCCCGTTTTCCCGTTCTTTACTGTTTCTTTTACTCCTCCCTCGTTCACGGCTATCACAGGTTTGCCGCTTGCCATTGCCTGTATCGGCACAAGGCCGTAATCCTCATTTATGGGCGGGTATAGCACCGCGGTGGCCCTGGAATATAGGGAAAGGAGTCTCTCTTCGCTTATGTTTGGTATTATCTCTACGTTCCCGGCTTTTGCTGCCAGCATCACTATTTTTTTGTAGTAGTGGAAATAAAAGCTGTCATTGGATAGGCTGCCACACAGCACTAGCTTGTATCCCCTGTGCTTTTTTTTGAACGTTTTGAATGCCTCTATTGCATATTCCTGCCTTTTATTTGGAGAGAACCTTGACGGATACAGGAAATACTTTCCGTCCCCGCCGTTGCTGTAGAGACCTGTATCTACGCCGCCGTTCAGGACCTCAGCCCTCCTTCCGTAATACTTCATTATTCTTGAACTGGTATTCCTGCTATTTGCGAATATAAATTCTATATTCTTCACCACTCCCTTGTCCATTCTTCTTACTATCGCGCCGCCGAGCCTGTAGATAGGCCTCTGGTATGGTTTCCTGAGCGACATCCTGTACTCATAGAGATCATATATGTCGCGCAGGGGGGTATGACAGTACCACAGCACCCTTTCGTTTTTATTCCTTATCCAGTGTGATGGCGCCAGGTGCGCGTTTATTACATCATAGTCCTCTTTGACTACGAAGTTGTAGAACGCCAGGCCGTAGTCGATGCCCTGGCTTGCCCTGCCGTACGGCAGCACCTTGGACATGACCCCCTTGCTTATTGTCCTTACGTCAAACTCCCTGAACTCAGGAAACGTATTCTCCTTTTTGTATTCTGCCGTGTATATTACAGGATTGTATTTTTGCGCTATCCTCAGCAGAACGAGCTCGGCGCCGCCCATCAGTGTAAGGTTTGACTGCGCCATCACAAGCTTCATCAAAAACACCACATGCCTTAAAATATATTAACAATAGAAATAAGCCATAGAAGTATATAAATACCAAAACTAGACATACTATCAATTAATAACAGCTGGTTTTATGGACCTTGGAGAAGGCCTTAGAAAGGCAATAGCAATAATCACCCGCTCTACTATAATAGACGCTAAGACCATAAGGGAGTTCAACAAAGAGCTCCAGAAGACCCTGCTTAGCGCAGATGTAGGGGTTAGGCTTGTGCTTGACCTTACAAAAAGGATAGAGGAAAAGGCCCTGAAGAGCAAGCCGCCTCAGGGAGTGGCGCCCACGGACTACATCACCAGCGTGGTTTATGATGAGCTTGTTGCCCTTATGGGTGCGTCTTACGAGCCGCTGCTGAAAAAGCATAGGATACTGCTTATGGGGCTGTACGGAGCAGGCAAGACGACAACTGCGGCGAAGCTGGCAAAGTACTACCAGGATAGGGGGCTTAGCTCTGCGGTTGTATGCTGCGATGTGCAAAGGCCGGCGGCTTTTGAACAGCTCGAAACTCTGGCAAAGCAAGCCAACGTCACTTTTTTCGGAATTAAAGGGGAAAAAGACGCGGCAAAAATAGCAAAGCTCGGGCTTGAGAGGTTAAAGGATAAGCAGGTCATAATATGGGATACCAGCGGCAGAAATGCACTGGACAGAGACCTCATAGACGAACTCAAGGCTGTTTCAAAAGAGGCAAAACCTGACGAGGCTATACTTGTAATAAGTGCAGACACTGGCCAAATTGCTGGAAAGCAGGCTGAAGAGTTTGACAAAGTGATAAAGATAAGCGGGGTTATAGTGACGAAAATGGATGGATCAGGAAGGGGGGGAGGAGCACTAAGCGCCGCTGCTGCATCCAAAGCCAGGGTGATGTTTATAACCGTTGGGGAGAAGCTTCCGGACATAGAACCGTACAGCTCTGAAAAGTTTATAGGAGGCCTTTTGGGAATACCAGATATAGCCGGCCTTGTAGGAAGCGTTCAGAGGGCGCTGGAGGAGTCGAAGCTGAACCCTGATGACATGCAGCTGGAGGACCTGAATTTCGAAACTTTTTACCTTCAGTTGAAGACAATGGGAGGTATGGGACCTCTGAAGAACGTTTTTGGGATGATGGGCGCCGTAGATCTCCCAAAAGAGGTAGTGGAAAGGGGAGAGGAGAAGTTGAACAAATACAAGGTAATAATATCTTCGATGACAAAGGAGGAGAGGCTGAATGAAAAGCTGCTTCACAACCCCGAAAGGGTGAGGAGGATAGCCAAGGGGAGCGGCACGACTGAGAAGGAGGTACATGAGCTGATTTCAGATTTTAATAAGATGAGGAAGATGTTTGATTTGATGAAAAATGACAGGGGGTTTAAGAAAAGGTTCGCAAAATTCATGTAGAAGTAGTGCTTGCTTTTGGGTGCCAGTCAGATAAACCAACAAGATAAAAAAAAATAGAAAATAAAACAGAGAAGAGACAGAGCCCTATCTCTTCTTCTTATGATGCGAAGAACTCTTTTTCTTTGCCATTTCATCCACTTTTGTAATCTAGTCTTACTGTGGTAATATTTAAATCAATCTAATTATATACCAAATATCAATAAACATAAATTTATCTACGTAAATAAACATGTATGTAAGTGAATGAATTGATGATTTTATGTCTGAAAATGGACAGGTTTTGGAGGAAAAGCTTGAGAGGCTGAAAGAGGAGTATTCCAAAACAAAGTACAACAAGGCGACCAACAAGCACCTCGGACTGCTTAGGGCAAAGATAGCCAGTGTGAAGATGGAAATAATAGAGTCTAGGAAGCGGCAGCGCGGTACCGGTTTTTTCGTTAAGAAGACCGGAGACGCAACAGTTGCACTGGTTGGATTTCCCAGCACCGGGAAATCCTCGCTCATAAACTCAATGTGCAACACAAGGTCAAAAACAGCGCAGTACGCCTTCACTACAACTGAAATAATACCAGGGGTGATGCTTTACAAAGATTCACACATCCAGATATTTGACATGCCTGGGCTTATCGAGGGAGCGCACCTTGGCGCTGGGGGCGGGATAAAGGTAATTTCAGCTATGAAAGTTGCCGACCTGGTAGTATTTGTAATAGAAATAAACGCTACAGAGCATCTTGGGCTGCTGCTGAACGAGCTCAGGCAACTAAAGATCCATATAAATGAGACCAGGCCAAATATACAGATTATGGATTCCGGAGGGGAGGCTGGAATAAAGATAGATATGAACAAGTCAACTATAAAGGATAAAGACGTTGAGACCATCCTCTCTGGGCTTGGAAAGCACAACGTGCACATAAAGATAAATTGCCAGGTTTCAGAGGATGACCTGATAGACTTAGTTGCGAACAAGTCTATTTATATCAGAGGCATAGTGGCACTCAACAAGATAGACACAAATAGCTCTTACGAAGCCGTGGCGAAGAAGCTTTCGGAGCAGCATAAGATGACGGTAGTCCCAATCAGCGCAAAGCTTGGTTATAATATTGAGAGGTTGAAGGAAGAAATATACAAAAACCTTGATATAATGACAGTCTACCTTACCCAAAAAAGGGACAGAGAAGGGGCTATGCCTATGGTTTTAAAAAATGGCTCTACGGTGGGGCAGGTTGCAAAAAAATTCCACACTGAGATTTTGGACGACCTGAAGTGCGCTTATGTGAACGGGAAAAGCGTAAAATTTCTTAGGCAGAGGGTTGGAGTGGACCACGTCCTTGAGGATGGGGATAGAATAACTTTTATAAAGGAAAGATGATATATATAGTGATTGGATGGCAATAAAGTACTGGGAGTTTGAAGATGCACCACTAAAAGAAAAACTGAAGAGCGTAAATGTCAGGAGCCTGGCCAAGATATTCTTTGAGAATGAGACCGAAGCATATAGGTTTTCTGCGCTCCTGCTTGAAGTAAAAAAGAAAGGAAAGATGAGGCTCAAGGAGGCACCACCACACATACCGATAGCAACTGCTAAGAGATATCTTGATTATGCGGTTCAGGTAGGATTGCTCAAACACGAAGGCGGGGCGTATGAGCTTACTGATAGGTATACAAAGCCATTCAAAAACATAGCAATTTATATAAAAGCATGGATGGACAATCAGGGAGAGGAGGATCTGGGCATAGAGTTTGCGAATGCGCGCTTGGAAAAGCAGAGCAAGCGTGGCGGTAGGTATAAAACAGCTGGTGAGGGGCAAAATCCCCAAGCTGCGGATACGGAAAGTTATGACAGAAGTAAAGCTGTTTGACTTGATTTTCTCGCGGGGGATAATTAAAAGCCAATTTAAAAAGAAATAAAACTTCCAGATAACATTAATGATAAAATTTATAACGTAATCTATGTTTTATTATAAACAAATTTCCTGCAAGCCTAAGAAAAGTTGGGGTTGCCGGGATTTGAACCCGGATTTGCAGGTTACTTCATAAATCTTAATTCCAGATCCTAATCATAGCCTTTGCTCAATATTTTATAAACATCTGGAGCCTGCCGCGCTGCCAAGTTACACTACAACCCCGCGTCATTGATTTTATATTCCTATTTATTAATATGCTTATAAATATTAAAGTGGTGCTATGCAAAAGTCAAAGAGTGTTAAATATTCTTGTGGTAACTTTTATATAGAAGAGGAATATCAGCTTATAAAAGGCCATAAAGCCAAAGTGGTCAGAATTGTTGAAACAGATGCAGTAGTTATCTTGCCGT
Organism: Microcaldota archaeon; assembly: GCA_021799635.1. Lineage (GTDB taxonomy): Archaea > Micrarchaeota > Micrarchaeia > Micrarchaeales > Micrarchaeaceae > JAJZAB01. Next base: position 315,692 of record JAJZAB010000001.1, on the reverse strand, counting down.
TGACCGACAGTGGAAAGATTATACTTGAAAGGCAATATAGACCATCAATAAAAAAGACATTGTACGAACTTCCGGCAGGGCATATTAGGAAGGGAGAGAACAAAAAAGAAGCAGTAAGGAGGGAGCTTGGAGAGGAGACCGGATATACTGCCGAAGATGTTTCTGTGATGTTCCATTCCTATCCTACGCCTGGTAACAATGTTGCTATGCATCACTTCTATTTGGCCAGGGGATTGAGTAAAGGCAAAAAGCACCAGGATGAAGATGAAGTCATATCAAATGCCTTTGTAAGTATTGCGGAAGCAATAAATATGGTAAGGGATAATAAAATAATAGATACTAAAACCATAGCCGCACTAGCTTACTATAAATTGTTCAGATGCGGGTAGCAGGACGTTAGTGTAATCTATGTGGTGTCGGAGGTGTTATTATAAATACGAATTTCAGAGAACTTGAGCTGAATTTTGGCGGAATCACAATAAAGCCGCGTGATGTATATGCCCTGACTGAAAATACAGTGGACCAGAGTCAATACGCTGCATCACCTAAGCCCAAACCCCAGGGTGGCAATGAAAAAACCCCAGAGAAGAGAGGGATTAATAGGCGGTTTGTTTATCTTGGTATTATAATTGTAATAGCAGCTATTGCCCTGATTCTCGTGTACATGAACGAAAGTTCTGGGGCAAACCTTATACATTACGACAACCAGCTCGTTACGCAGCCGCAGATGTCAGCTTTAAAAAGAATATCTGGAAATAACACACTTGCCAATATGGTAGGACCTGGAATAGTTTCCCCATACCCAAGCCACATAAGCTCGACAAACGTTACAATGGTGGACGGAAAACCAGTGGTTATATACGTTGGGGCTGACTTCTGCCCTTACTGCGCGCTGACAAGATGGGGTATGATAATAGCACTTATGCGCTTTGGAAATTTCACTAATCTTCACTATATGACTTCAAGCGCCAGTGATGTATTCAGCAACACGCCGACCTTTACGTTTTACAATTCAACATATACTAGTAGCATAATTGATTTCGATGAAGCGGAGATACTTACCAACGTATACCCGTATCAGACGCTGCAGCAGACCAATCAACTACAGAATAGCGCTATTGCAAATTACGATCCTGGCGAAAGCATCCCATTTATTGATTTTGGGAACAAAAGCGTTCAGATAGGAGTGCCTCCATCGATAAGCCCAGGCTTCATAAGGGGGAAGAACTGGGGGCAGATAATAACAAACATATCTGATGCGAATTCGACCATATCTCAGGCCATTTTGGGGCAGGCAAACATATTCACAGCTGAAATATGTGCGATAGATAATTATACCCCGCAAAACGTATGTAGCCAACCGTACGTGAGCAAGATACTTGGCAGTTGAAACACGCAGTAAATGTGCATTTGTGCATTGCTTACTGGGAAAATACGTGTGTTGATCTTGTTGATCTGATCATTCTCCGTGCAGGTATTGCAGCATGTCGATAGCAATACTCCTGTTTTGGCCTATTATGTTTGTGGTCTCTTTTGGATCATTTTCGATATTGTAGAGCTCGTCAGGTTTTGCCCCGAAAAAGTGGATCAGTTTCATGTTTCCTTTGTACACCGCTGTAGCTTTTCTATTATATTTTTTCTTAGCCGCATATATCTTTCTTGCGTTGTTTGCCCTCTTTTTCAGTAGCAGCAAAAGCTCCTCATCCCATCCCTCGCTTATCCCGGTGTGCTCGCATGTCGTATACCTACTACCCCTTATGTTGCCGTTTAGGTAGTCCTCCTTGCCCGAAGCAAGCCTTATTATGGCATCGTGGAGGGAGAGAAGGCTGACGGGCTTATCCACCTGATCCCTGACCTTTATCGCCTTGCCGTTCTCGTAGTTTATTGCGATGAGTGGCACCTTTGCAACTTCCTCGTATGGAGGCATGGCGTGATACAGCATTTTATGTTCGCCGAAGGCTTGGCCGTGGTCTGATGTTATTATCAGAGTGGCGTTGTCAAGCATGCCATTCTTGTTAAGTATGTTTATGACTTCACCAACTCTCTTGTCCAGGTAGGATATTCTTCTGAGGTAGCCGTTGTGCAGTGACCTAGTTGTGTTTTCATCCATTTCCTCCACGCCGCTCAGGTAAAGCCACTTATCCTGTACCTTATCCTTGCTTATTGGATAATTTTCGTGGGCTTCTATATAATTTATGAATATGAATTGCTGCTTGTAGTTGTAATTGTATTTAAGGTAGTTGCTAAGCTCCTTGTTTGTATCAATTGCACCTCGATCCAAGCGATAGGTTCCGTCCGCTTCGGCAACCTTTTTGTTTAGTTTGGCCCTCAATTTAAGGTAGACACTGTCAAGGACTGGCACAGGCATAAGTTTCGACATGGCGTAGCTTACCTTATACATCCTTTTCCTTACTTTTGAACCACCGTTGATTATAAACGACATCTTTTCTACTAGCTTTTCGTTATATTTTGCATTGGAGTACATCCATACATCATAAACCTTGTCAAATCCTATTGCAAGGTTTGTGTAGCTCGTCAAAAATGGGTTATTGGAAAATAGTACCGAATAATAATTGTACTCTGAAAGCTTGCTTGCTATAGTCTCCGCTCCTTCGTTTAAGAATTTTGTCCTAACCATCCATGGATCTATCTTTATAGTCCCATTCCTAAAGAAATCTTGTGATGCCTCTTTTATCCGGGTAACCTTGGAATTCGTAAAAAGAGAGGCGTGTGTAGGTGCTGTCCACGTTCCAGGTGCAACTGCATTGGTATAGTTGGTGCCGTTCCTGGCTATGTATCCTATTGTGCTCAGATTGCTGTTGTGATGGACATCCTCTGCTCTTACAGTATCAAGCATCAGCACTATAATGTTTTTGTCCATAAATACCTACGTTTGATTTTCTATTTTTATATAACTGAATATCTGTTATCGTGGCTGATTGGTATAATGTTTTATAACATTTATATTTTTATAGTATTGTATATGTGTATAATGATTTTTAAACAGTAGTATTTGTTATGGTATTTAAAATTCAATAATTGTTAAATATCCTGTTGCAAAATGTAGTGGCGTGATTTAAAAACGCCGTTTTTACAGATAGGAGAGGAAATGATAAAACAGAGGTAAAATGTATTAGAGGATTGGATTAGCAAGATTGAAATCTTCTGTTTGGATAAGGATATGAACGGAAATGCGCTGTACGGAGACAAATTCGGCGTTTTGGGAGAGGGAATGATTTTAATAAAAGGATGTTGATAAAATGCCGGAAAACAGAGTTCTTATATAGGTGATTTATTGGACATATGCGTTCTCAATCCATTTTTTTACCCATACTCGGGGGGTACTGAAAAAGTCCTTTATGAAGTATACAGTAGGCTTGCAAAAAAACACAACGTAACTGTAATATCAGCAAGTTTAAATAGCAAACAGAAAAAACATTCGGTAGATTATGTAAATGGGATAAAAATAGTAAGGCTAAGAACCCGGTATCTGGACATACCAAAGCTGCCAATGCCGATGCCGATAATGTGGGGTCTGAAGGATGTATTGGCAGAAACCGATGCAGAGGTATATCACATAAACAACAGATATCTCTATTATTTTGATACTGTAGGGAAAATAAAGAAAACCAATAAAAAAATAGCGCTTACACTGCACGATGCCGTACCAAAAAATATAGATACTATAACCAATAATGGTGGTTATTTATATGAGATGCTATGGGGCAGAAGGATAATGCAGTATGCCGATCTTATAACAGCGGTATCTAGGAATACACTTGAGAGCACAGTCCCTAAAGCCTACAGAAGGTCAAAAAGGACGCGCGTTATATATAACGGCGTTGATTATAGCAGATACACACCTAGAAAAGCTGATGCTGCGGTGAAAGAGCTTAAAGATACCATTGGGTTATCCGATTCGTTAAATATACTTAACAATGGTAGGTTGGTAGTTCAGAAAGGGCAGATATATCTGCTCGGCGCGGTGGCAGAGCTGATAAAAGAGCATAGGGATCTCAACATAATGCTGCTCATCATAGGCAAGGGGTACCTAAAGGATACGCTGAAATATATGGCTAAGAACATCGGTATAGACAAACAATTTAAGATTGTTAGTGGAATAAAAGAAGAGGTGCTTCCTTTCTACTACAACTGCGCCGATCTATTTGTGTCTGCGTCTCTATACGAACCTGCCTCTATAGCAGTTATGGAAGCCATGTCTAGCAGGACCCCTATTGTTGCTACAAGGGTTGGAGGGGTTCCCGAAATGCTTAAGGATTCTGGATTTTACGCCAAGCCTGGTGACGTTGACAGCATCAAAAAAAAGACCTATCAGCTAATTGATACAATTATAAACGATAGGAAAAAAGTGGACAGGATGACCAAGAAAAGCAGGAATATAATAATAAGGGAGCACAACTGGGATAAGATAGCGAAGGAGTACGAAAAAGAATTCGGCGGCCTGTTAAAATATTAGTGGTTTATTTGGCTAAAAAAAAGTCTTTCTGGTATGCCATAACTCACCAGGATAAATTGGACAGGAAGGGATACCTTCAGCTTGCAAGAAAGGCGTCATTGTTTGTTGGAGCCGGATTTGGAGTAAGCCTAGTTGTATTTATAATCATAGCGCTTATTGGAGGAATAGGTAAAGTAATAAGCATTATAATCAGTGCAAATTTATACATATACCTATTGGCTTTTGTTTCGGTGCTTGGCGGCTATCTGCTAAGATTTGTAAAGTGGAATTATTATATCAAGGTAACTGGACTGAAAGTGCCGATTAAAAAGAACCTGGCAGTATATCTTTCGCTTTACTCGATGAATATAACCCCTGGTAAAATAGGTAGGGTAATTGCTGCTTATACATTAAATAGGATAACAAAGATAAGGTTTGTTAACATAGTCCCGATAGTCACAATGGATATATTTACAGACTTCTTGGGGTTTGCGATACTCGCACTCCTTGCAGCCATATACTTTCATAGGTATATAACCTACATAGTTATAATAGATGTTGTACTCTTGCTGCCGTTTGCCTTTATACTAAATGATTGGCTTTATAACATAATAAAAAATATTTTCAAAAAAAGCAGGTTCATAAAGACATTCACGCCTTATGGAGAGGAGTACTTCCATTCGCAGAACAAGCTAAATACGTCAAAGGTCTACCTTGTATCATTAATTGTTACCATACCTGCTGCGCTGCTGAATTCGCTGACCCTCTATTTCTCGCTTTTGGCTATAGGGGTAATCCCATACCCTGCCGGCACAGTATTTGTTTATTCATCATCCCTTATGTTCGGCATGATATCCGCGGTGCCTGGCAATATAGGGGTTGAAGACGGCGCGCTTGTGGCACTAACAAGCAGTGTTTTTCATCTTAGCACAACAATAAGCTCAGCGGCGACAATAATGTCTAGATTTGCATCGCTATGGTTTGGCATAATAATAGGTGCGATATTCTTCTTCTACACGCTGAGATACTGGGATCCTAGAATAAAGGAGAAAAAGGGAAAAAAGGCCAAGCTCCGGAGGGTATGATAATTCTATGCGTCTTCCTCTGACGGGATATCTTCTGAATATTCGGAAGATTCCTGTGATTCGGCGCCGGATCCCTTTTCTACCACTTTTATCTTTCCGAATTTTCCGGTGGATAGCTGTGGTGACCCCCTAAATTCATTTACGTATCCATTTGATACCTCAACGGTATCGCCTACGTCTACTTCTCCGATTGTATCCCCCCACAGCGACATCGGTATGCTTCCAGACTCGTCCTGAAGGGTTATGTTGGCTACGCTTAGCCTTTTCCCGTATTTAGTTACAACTTCTCTAGGTTCCTCCTTTTGGACCACTTTTGCAGTTATGGTTACGTTGCTAGCGCCAGCCTTCAGCTCGCTTATTTTCATGTTATACACCATGTATTACCATTATTTATTTCAAAATAAGTAAAATTACTATTCTTTTGAAATGTAAAGTTATTATAAACACAAAGTTATTTTAAACTATCATTGCTTTTGCGGTATAGCTTAGTTTGGGAGTTGGCTGGATGCTGATGACCGCATTACTCAATTCCAGATATTCTTCAAAACATATTAATAGCTAGATTACGGTAGCATAAACATGGTAAATGACTTAGGACACGAAGAAAATGGCGCATCTGCACCACCAAACATGCACCCTTCATTTCTAAAGGTTATAGACCAGAAACGGCGCATAAAGGAGAAACTATCAAAGATAAAGCACAAAATAGGTATATACAGCGCCAAGGGCGGTGTTGGCAAAACTACTATTGCAATAAACGTAGCTTACACGCTTATGAAACAGGGGTTTAAAGTGGGCCTGCTTGATGCTGACATAGACTGCCCAAATATAACCATGTTTCTTGGCATAACTGATAAGATGGACCCACACGCACCGCTTAAGCCTATAGAAAAAAACGGCGTTAAAGTTGCATCCACGGCTATGTTGGTGGACGAGCTTAAAAGACCAATAATATGGCGCGGGCCGATAATAACTAAAATGCTCGGGGACTTTTTTGAGTATACTGACTGGGGGGAACTGGACTACCTCATAATAGACTTGAGCCCTGGCACTAGCGACGCCCCGCTAACAATAATGCAGCTTCTAAACCTAGATGGATTTATAATAGTTACAAACCCACAAAAAATCGCCTGCGTGAATTCTGTGAGGTCTGGGCTTATGGCAAAAAGGCTTGGAGCCAATATAATAGGAGTGATAGAGAACATGTCTGATGGGAGACCAAGCAAGAACACGATTGATGCTGTGGAGGCTCTGAAAACGGAACTGCTTGGGACTATAGAATTAAACAATACATTCAATGAATACAGTGATTCTGGAATTGTGCCAGTGTTAGAGGACGAGCGTACATACCTGAGTTTTGATGGTATAATAAAAAAGATCTTGCCAAACAGCAAATTTGACCCTGAGGCGGTGCAAGCAGGCAACATTTGATCACCAAAAATCAAATCTTGCCCGAGGGCTTTACCCTTTGTTTTGGCGGGATTGTTGGATAAGAAAAACCTAGCGCAAGTTTTAAATATCTTAATATAGCATATATATTGTATGTATGTAAGTATAGGAAAAATACATATTTCTTATTATTAGGTCATCTGCAACGAACAGGACACTGACATAAGACGCTTAAAAATGGTGAAACCATGGCAGAAAATCAAATAGGAGGACAACAGATACTATTGCTCCCGGAGGGAGCATCTAGGATACTTGGAAGGGATGCACAGAGAACAAATATCTCTGTTGCTGTTGCGGTGGCAAGCGCGGTAAAGACTACGCTAGGTCCGAAAGGTATGGATAAAATGCTTGTTAGCGAACTTGGCGATATAGTAATAACCAACGATGGAGCCACCATACTTGACGAAATGAATGTAGAACACCCAGTAGCTAAGATTATGGTAGACATCGCAAAGACACAGGATAAGGAGGTGGGAGATGGTACTACTACAGTAGTTATAATGGCCGGAGAGCTGCTCAAGGGTGCAGGGGACCTTATAGAGCAAGGAATACACCCAACAACTATAATAAGAGGTTACAAGATGGCGGCCGAGAAGGCATCGGCTGTGCTGAACGAAGTAGCCAAAAAGGTCGACATAAACGACGATAACACACTGCAGAAAATAGCACTTGTATCTATGGGTTCTAAGAACGTGGGGGACGAGAGCACCAAGGCACACCTTTCCAAGCTGGTAATAAAGGCAGTGAAGCAGGTGATGGAAAAGAGTGCATCTGGTGAAACCGTAATAGACCATGATTTCATAAAAGTGGAAAAGAAGAGCGGAGGAGGCATAAACGACACCGAGCTTATAAACGGAGTATTGATAGACAAGGAGATATCACATCCTGGGATGCCAAGAAGCGTATCAAATGCAAAGATAGCACTTCTCGACGTTGCCCTAGAGATAGAAAAAACGGAAACTGATGCAAAGATAGAGATAACTTCGCCGGAGCAGATGCAGGCGTTCCTGCAGCAGGAGGAGCGCATGCTTAAGGAAATGGTCAAGAAGATAGAGAAGAGTGGTGCAAATGTTGTGTTTACCCAGAAGGGTATAGACGACGTCGCACAGCACTATCTCTCAAAATCAGGCATAATCGCCGTAAGGCGCATAAAGAAAAGCGATATAGAGAAGCTTTCTAGAGCAACCGGTGCCAAGATAGTGACAAGCCTGGACGACCTGAATGACAAGGATCTAGGCTACGCCGGCATAATAGAGGAGAGAAAGATAGGCGGAGAACGCATGGTTTTTGTAGAGAAGTGCAGGGACCCGAAGAGCGTCACCATATTTGTAAGAGGGGGTAATCAGCAGGTCGTTGATGAAGTGGAGCGTTCGATAACAGATGTTATAGGGGCCGTCTCCAGCGTTATGATCAACGGGCTGTATGTTATTGGTGGTGGCAGCATAGAAATAGATATAGCAAACGCACTGAGAAACTACTCGAATGATGTGGGAGGAAGGGAACAGCTAGCCATACAAAAGTTTGCAGACGCCATAGAGGTAATTCCAAAAACCCTGGCTGAAAGCGCTGGCATGGATGCGATAGACACCCTAGTGCAGCTTAGGAGCAGGCATAGGTCAAAAGACGGAGGTGTCCATGGAGTAGACATCCTGAAGAACAATATAGGAGATATGTCGAAGCAGGGTGTGTTTGAGCCGCTGAAGGTAAAGCAGCAGGCTATATACAGCGCCAGCGAGGCTGCGGAGATAATACTCAGGATAGATGACATAATCAGCTCAAAGGGAAGGGCGCCGCCTGGAGGTCCTGGCGGAGGCATGGGAGGTCATGGAGGCGGAATGCCGGATATGGATTGATCCGGCACTCTAAGTTCCCGGTATGTGCTGGCACCGTAGCCAAAGCTAGGCTTTTAGCTCGATATCGCTGTTTTCTAAACATATAAATATTTCATGTTTACATATATATAAAAGGATAATAATCCGGTGCACAAATATGCTATTATTTATGCTGGCTGCTACGTCAATGCCCATGTCGGCAGAGATTTACATAGTAATAATTGGTGTAGCGTATACCATCATGGCTGCTACTCTACAGAGAAAGTTATCAAATCCGAAAAGGGTAAGGGAACTGCAGGAGAAAATAAAGATACATTCGAAGGAGCTCAATGATATGATAAAGGGCAATGCGCCAAAAGATGAATTGAACAGGAAACAAAGCGAAATGATGCCTTTGGTAAAGGAGAGCATGACCTCAAACATGAAAGCCACTTTTGTGCTGATACCTACATTTTTGATAGTATATTACTTGATTGTACCGGCCCTGTTCGGTGGTTTGAAAGCTGATGTTGCAACGTTCTCCTTGGCATCGTACAATTTTTCACTACAGTACCGTGGGCTTTTCTTTGTTACGGTGTTCTTCCTTGGACTTATAAGCTCCATTTCAATAATGCTTTATGATAGGAGGAAGGCAAAAATTGAAAGGTTAGCCATGGCCGGCACTGCGACCAAAACCTAGATAAAAGGCTCTAAATACCTTTTCACACATATGATATAAACTGGTGCCTTATTTGCCTAAACCAATGCACAGATCACGAAGTTTCAAAAGATACAATAGGGTTACGTCTAAGGGCAGGAACGTAATACACTACAGGCGCAAGATAGCGTCTATGCCGCACTGCGCCATATGTGGGGCAGAGCTGAATGGAATAAGCAGGGTTGGAGGGAAGACTAGGATGACAAACAACAGGCTTTTTGGGGGGGTCCTGTGCTCTGGATGCACTGCAAACATAATAAATCTGGGTAGTAGAGTTGAGCAGGGGGAGATGAAGCTCGACGAGATAAACGCTAGGGAAAGGGCTTACGTGCTGCAGCTTGTCGCACACTGATGCTTATGAAGATATGTATAAGTGGTCTTACCGGAAGTGGAAAGACCACTCTAGGTGCAGCCATTTCTGACGAGCTTGGCATAAGGCACATAAGCCAATCGTACAAAAATGCGGCGGTTAGTGATGCTAAGTTGCTGAAAATGCTTGAGAATACAACTGCAAGGTACGCACTTGAATTTGACGAAAACATTATTAAAGAATCAAAGCACATTGATTGTGTAATAACTACATGGCACTGTCCGTGGATAATAAAAGATGCAACCCTGAGGATATGGCTGGATTCCGATGAAAAAAACAGGGCATACCGGCTATCCAAAGAAAAAAAGAAAAGCATTAAATATTGCATAAAATACATAAGGAAGAAGGATGCCCTTACCGCTGCGCAGTACAGGAGGGCGTATCACAAAGATTTTGACCTTTCAGCAATTGATATAAGAATAAACAGCGATGCTGTATCGGTGAGTGAAGCTGTATCGGTAATCTCAATGCTTGCAATGCTTAGAGATAAAAAGAAATTTGTTTAAAATAGTGATTTAATGTTGCTACAAGAAGGAAGAGTCTGCGTAAAGAGGTATGGTAGGGATGCAGGTAACAGAGCAATTATAACTGCAATCCTAGATGATGGCTTTGTCAAAATAATAACAGCTACTAGGAACAAAAAGGATAGGAAATGTAACCCAAAGCATCTGGAGTGCTTGAATGAGATAGTCGATTTGAGCAACAAGGAACAAATAAACAAAGTCTTGGGCATAATAGAGCACTCGAAATAATGGAGCTTAAGACTCGCCTTTAAAAAGCAGCTCTATTGATGATTTAATAACTTTTTCCTTTGATTCATGCCCGGATAAGATGTTGAACAGTTTATCGTAATCTATCGATTTGTTTACTCCAGCTTTTTCAAGTTTAGATAGGAAGGTAAGCATCCCAAGCTCTTTTATGGGAAGGCTGCCTACCTTTCCTTCTCTTACTTCTTCTATTCTTGCCTCTGATTCTTGGTCTACTAGCTGCGACATGTCTATTGATAGGAAAGCGTCTTTGGAGTAGCTTGATTCTATAGTTCTCATCCGAATGTCTGAATTGCTGAATCCAGGAGACAGGCTGCCCTCTATTTTTATTTTTATTATAGGTTTACAATTTTCATTTGATATTATGCTTTTTATTTCGTCCTCGGTTTTTTCTATTATTTCTTTTGGCGCAGCGCCTTCAAAATGCAGCTTCTTTGATATGAATGGCCTTGAATTTATTTGTATGAAATTGTATGAACTGTCCTGTGTATCGAAAAGAATGAAACCCTTTTTTTCCTGCTCTTGATCTTTTAGCTGTGTTATAACAGTGCTACCAGGTATAAGGAACGGCTTACCGTTTACAATCACCTTAATGCTGCTGTGTATGTGGCCGCACACGTAAAGATCGAAGCCTTTCGGAAGGTCGCTGTAGTGCATAAAACTATCACTGAAAGGTAATATCTCGTATACAGATTGGTGGAACATGAATATGTTAAACGCCCCTTCAACCGGCTTTGGGGCTAGTTCAGCGATCTTGCCTTTTGCCATTTCCTCAGAAAGGCCGCCGAGCCCGAACACCGCGACCTTTTCTTTGCCTTTTTGTAATACTGTGGTAGCTTCGCTTGTATCTACCAGCAAACCTGCCAGGGATAGAAGCCGGAGTGCGTTATCCCTACCCTCAGCTATCCTTTCATGAGTGCCAGGTATTGCAATTATTGGTACATTTGTGAATATCTTTCCGTTTCCAATAAATTCCGAAACACTGGCGCCCCAGTCCTTTTTTGACAGCTCCCTGAATATATTTATGGCTTGTGCTATTATCTCTGGTTTGGGGTACCTCTTGTCAAAAACATCTCCAGGAACTAGTATTGCATCGGCAACTTCTCCTGCCATTTCAAATGCCTCATTGGCCTGCTTATATGCATCCTCAGCGAACCTATCGTATCCGAGATGAATATCAGATACTATTGCTATTTTCATTAAATCATCAGTTCTTGAATATTATTTTATTAAATTCAGATAAAAATTTTCCTATTCCGCCTGGGTTTTTGCCGTACGCGCCTGCGGCGCACGGATGACCTCCTCCGGTTCCATCTATTATGGCAGCTATAGATTTCATTATTACCCCCAAATGCAGATTAAGCTCGTTTTCAAGCCCTTGTCTCATCCTAACAGATATGGATATTCCTCCTCCTATGTCAGAATAAAACAGCGAAATATCAGCACCTATTTTGATAGAATCATCTGCAGCTACATTGGCATGGCCGTGAGCCTTGCCGAACATGAATAGTATATTGTTTTGTATTGAAACGCTAGCTTCTGCAAGATCATTTATTGTATCAGCCCTGGCCTGCGGTGACGGTATATGCTCCATGTATCCTAAAATTGAATTGTAGTTCTGCTTTGAGGCCTCAAAGATACGGCCAAGCTGGGTGAATGTGTGCGCAGATGAGTTTTGCATTTCAGCAGAATCTGATATTATTCCGGCAGCCAATAGTATTGCATCGTTTGGGTTTATTTTTATATCCAATGAATTTATTAAATCAAAAACAATGCTTGATGCTGAGTTATATTTCTCATCATTGAATACGTATACGTTATCTTTTTTTATATTTGTATTTGCGTGATGATCTATTATAATTATTGTATTTTTGAATTGCTCAAGTTTTTCTTGGAATGACCCGCAATCGTAAAAATTGTTGACATCAAGCATTACTACAAGTTTGGCGTCATCAACAAAAACTTTTGATATTGTGTCATCTTTGTAGCCCATTTTTTCAAGCATGCTGCGCGAGTTTGCGGTTATCCTGTCTGGGGATGATACAATTGAATCATTAAACGCTTTTGATAATACAGTAGCAGAGGCTACTGAGTCCATATCTCCTATAGAATGGAAGGTGAGCATTGTTTTTTCATTCTTATTGGTTGAGATTAGGGAAACAAGTGAATTAAAATCAATGCTGTGCATGCGCCGCCTTATTTGCTATTTGGATTTTCATTCTTTATCATACTTTCTATTTGTTGCCTTAGAGACTTCTCCTTCTTTATGGCATCATCGTATTGTTTGTTTACTATATTCAATCTCATCTCCACGGATTCCTGTCTTTCTTTAAGCTCCTTTTTGGCCTCATCCCCAGTTGTCTCTACTATTGCTCCGCCTATGGCTGAATAGACCTTCCCTTTGGCCTTATCCAATTCCGCCGCTGCGATTTTAAACTCCTCATTTTGTTCTGAAAGCTGAGCTTTCTGCAACGAAAGCGACTGTATTTGCTCCTGAAGCGATTGATATTCAGAAGTAAGTTTGTTTATTTGTTCTTTGTCCATTTAATCAGATATTATTTGTAATTCGATTATTTATAACTTGTTCTATGCTTAGCTGGCCATAATATTTTAAAAAATATATTCGTGCAAACCCACCAGGTTGACAAAAATGCCCATTGAGCTTCGAAAAGCAATTATTTGGAAAGACCCCAGTTAAATAACTCCTACATGCTACCTATCTATCTCAGCAAATATTACATCAAGGCTACCAACAATTGAGAAAAGGTCGGCAAACTTGTATCCTTCCGATATCATAGGAAGGACCGCAAGGTTTATGAAGGCCGGCGACCTCAGCGATATTCTATAAGGCCTTTGTTTTTCTGGCACCATGTATATTATCCCTTCACCCCTTGGCAATTCTTCCTGCATTACTACTATATCAGGCTTAGCGTTGGGGCCTATCAGCCTTATAGGCATGCCAGTGGCATCGCCTTCTGGCATTGTATCTGCTGCCCTCCTGATTATCTTTATACTTTCTATCATCTCCTCGTACCTTACCCTATACCTATCGTACGAGTCGCCGCGGGTTTTGACTGGGACTCTAAATTTTATTTTATCGTAAATGTAGTAAGGATGTGATTTCCTAACATCTTCTTCAACTCCAGACGCTCTAAGTACGGGGCCTGAAACTCCATAAGCTATGGCATCCTTTTTGCTTAGGGTGCCTATGCCTCGTGTGCGCTCCATAAATACATTGTCGGCTTCTATCACGTCTAGATATTCGCTTAGTTTATTTTCTAAATAGTCGCAAAGGACATACGCCCTCTGCTGAAAATCTTCTGGTAGGTTCTTGTTGATACCCCCAATCCTTAAGTTGACATAGAACATCCTGCTACCAGAAACATCTTCAAGCAATTTTAAAACTTTTGCCCTATCTCTAAAACACCACATGAATACCGTAAATAATTGCCCTATATCATTCAAGAAAGTACCAAGCCAAAGGAGGTGGCTTGCTATCCTTTGAAACTCTAGAAGGATGACCCTTTCATACATGGCTGGCTCTTTTACCGGCACTCCCAATGCTTTTTCAACCGTGTTTACGTATAGATCATCCCAGCTCAATGGAGCTATATAATCAAGCTTTTCAGTGTATGATGGATTCTGCATGTACATTCTAGTTTCCATAAGTTTTTCTACGCCCCTGTGGAGGAAACCTATGTGTGGCTCTACTTTCTTTATAGTATCACCATCAACATCAACCACAAGACGTAGAACTCCATGAGTGCCTGGGTGTATTGGGCCTACATTTATCCTCATTATAGACATTAAATCATCTTTTGTAGTCTTTGCCCCAAATGAAACTTTTTCTTAATGGAGGCTCGGTACCATTCCACAGCTCCAAAAGTAGCCTGTTGGTTTTCCTTCCCTTGATTGTTATGCCGAACATTTCTGACATTTCGCGTTCGTACCAATCAGCAGCCCTGTATATATCTATTACAGTGTCCACTGATGGATTTTCTACGCCGATTTTAGTTTTTATTATCTCATCCTTTTTTGTACTGATATTGTATATTAGGTAGACTATTTCTAAATGATCTATGTAGTCCACAGCTGTAATCTTTTTTAGATAGTCAAAACCTTTTTCCTTATATACTTCGCAGGTTTTCACTAAGGCTTCTGGCTGTATCTCTATCATATTTACCCCTAATTCTATCTTGAAGTTTCATCAGCGCTTTAAAAAGATTTTCAGGCTTTGGTGGGCAGCCGGCAACGTATATATCAACCGGCAATACTTGATCTATTCCTTTTACTATATTATAACTTTCCCACCATGGGCCCCCAGATGTTGCACATTCGCCATAAGCTATCACATAGCTAGGCTTGGACATCTGCTCGTATAACCTCTTAACCCTAGGAACTATAGATTTTGTAACCCAACCTGCAACTATCATCACATCGCATTGCCTTGGGGTTCCCCTGAACATTAGGTACCCTTTCCTTTCTGCATCTATTCTGGCGGCACCGAAATCCATAAGTTCCATGGCACAACATGCAAGGCCGAACTGCAGGGGCCATAGAGAGTTCGCTCTTCCCCATCTTATGATATCTTTTGCAGCTAGCTTTGTGATATCACTGAATTTAGCAAACATTGCAGGTACATATTCTTTTTTATAGCTCTTTAATGATTCTCTAGTTAATAGAGTCATCTCTTTTTCCGCATTGATGAATTGTTCCTTTGTATACACTACTTCGTTGGTTTCAGTCATTTTCACCACGAATTATCTTGTATCCGGCTAGGGAAAAAAGCATAGATAATATAACCATCGATATAATAAGTATGTTGTTATAGAAGCTTATCTGCTTTGATACTGCTGACCAAAGTATCAATATCATAGCTACTACTTCAAAGGGGATAAAGATTATAAAGTATGGGAGATATTCATTTATTACATCGCGATTTTCTCCGATTGGCAGTTCTGCGCTTTCATATGGAGCGTTTTTTACAGGGTTCGCTGGAATGTTGTGTCTTAACATCTTTGCGCCGATAAGCATAGAATATGGGACAAATATTGCCACTATGGCAAAAAATAGCACTGCTACATAGTTATATAACATTCTATTCACTATTTTTAAACTAACATCAATTATATAACAAAGTATATTTTTATTTGTATAGTTTGGCTGGTACTGTGGTTTTCATAGTATACTCAAATAAGAACTTAACATCAAAAAACATAGCAGAAGCAATAATTGATAGCGTAGGCTTTGATGAAGCGGAAAATTTGGGTGGGTTGAAGCACCTGAAATATGACAATGTTAGTTTATTGGAAATTAATTCTGACATCCTTAAATCAGATTTTATAGATGACTTGGCAAAGACCGACTTTGTCGTATTTGTATGCAGCCATACTAGCTCAAAGGGGATAGCGTCACTAACGGTACATTCTGAGGGAAACTGGTCGGATAGTGCATTGCTCGGTGGCAAGCCTAGCTCCCTGAGCACAGCTGCCCCCTCATATATGTTTGACATAATTAGCAATCTATTCAAAAATAATTGGACAGGTTTTCCAGTTATTTATGAAGCAACGCACCATGGTCCTTTTTTGAATGCGCCATCAATGTTTGTGGAGATAGGAGGTACCGCTGAGGCGCTTTTAAATAAAGATTATGCTAAGATTGTGGCAAAATCGGTGATGGACGCACTTTTAGATAAAAGTAATAAAGTTCAAAAGACTATTGTATCCGGCTTTGGGGGTATGCATTATGCTAGCAAATTTACAAAAATGGCAATGCAAAAAGGATACGCATTTGCACACATAATGCCAAAATATTATATAGACAAAACAGATATGGTAACGCAAGCTGTTGGAAGATCAGCCATGAAAGTTGAAAAAGGGATTATAGAATGGAAAAGCATTAATTCAGACCAAAGGAGCAAAATAATTGAAAAATTAAATGATATAGGTATAGATTATGAAAAAATATAGATTGCCAGCACTTCTACTTTATTTTTTAGTTGTGATATGCACATTACAGACAGTTGCGTTCAGCCAGTACTGGTTTCAGTCCGGAGTAAAAACGAGCTATACCTCTTCTCAAAATAATGGAGCTGGGGTGTATATACAGACTATAGAGCCTCAAAATGCTACATATGGCTCATTTGGTTTTTGGATTGGCGAGCCTCTGAAAAATGGCGCTTTTATACAGGTAGGATACGAAGTGCCAAATGCAACAGGGTACTACCCGAGCAATTGCAGCCCGCTTGGGTGCAATAGTACAGTATATTTAAAGGCTGGAGATGCTACGTGGTTTTGGGAGTACTTTCCTGCAAATTACACTGGTAACAAATTTTATGGTGACGTAGGCGAAAATAATTCTGTTGGACAGAATGGGACATTTAATAGATACTCTTTCGAATCGAATGGGAGTGTGTGGTCATTTTACTTAAACAACAACACTATTGGGTCAATAAATCTTGGGGTTTCGTCGTCTGGGTCTGGATCACCTAGTGCATTCGGAGAGCTGGCAGATACAAACGTTAACGATATCTTCATGCGTCCAGTCTATTTTAAAAATATGTATATACTAAATGGCAAAAATTTAGACATAGTGCAAGATGCGTTTATTTACAGAGGGTATGGCCAAGGCAGTAGGACAAACATAAGCAATCCTTATGGAGTAGAAAGCGTGGCCGGGCTGGGGGATTATTTTGAAGTTGGTTCAGGGATAAAACTTTTGCCAAACAATACTAACCTATGGAATAATATATATTTTCTTAACATAACATCCGAATATGGGAATGTAATTGGAAATGGTTATTACAAGGCACTATCTGTTGTAAATTTCTCCGTACCAAAATACGTATATATAAGTCCTACAGAAAGGGCAGTTTTTGAAGGTTGGATGGGAAGCAACGCCGGATCTTATACCGGTCCTTTAAATTTTGCCCAAGCAACAATGGATACGAACATATCTGAAAAGGCCGAATGGAAATTGCAGTATTTTGTTAGTATAAATAGTGGATATGGTAATGTATCTGGAGGTGGCTGGTATTATCCAAATGAAACTGCAGATATATCGCTTAATAGCGGACTTTTTAATTTGACAAGGGGTATAAGATATAAATTTTTGGGTTGGAATGATGGAAATCAAAATTTATCATTTAAAATAGCAGTTAATGGACCTGTAAATATATCTGCATTTTGGCAAAAACAATATCTAGTTAATCTTACTTCCCAATATGGCGAAGTGGCTGGGGGTGGCTGGTATAATGCTGGTAGCACAGCAAACATATCGATCAATCCAATTTATCTAAATGAGACAAACTCAAGTAGGCTCTCTTTCTATTCATGGAGCAACTTATACAACAGCAGCAAAGTTAGCTTTTTGGTGGATTTACCAATCAACCTAAACGCTATTTATAAGAGGCAGTATCTAACTCATATAATTATAGAAGATGACTATGGTAATCCGATAAATGAGTCCTATATATCACTAGATAATTTAAGGGTTAATGGCAGTGTTTTCCTATTTTCTGGTGTTCCATATACCATAAATTATATTTATTACAAAAACACACTCATACCGATAAACTACCAGTTTAACGTTTCTAATCCTAAGAATATTTACGTAAAGGCTACGGTATATAATATTTTAATTAAGGCAGAAAGTTTATTTAAAAAACGGTTAAATGCAACTATTTTAATTTCATTTAGCAATGGCACTTCCATATCTACATCGCTGGGGAATAATGGCACTGTTCTGTTTAGAGATGTTCCATTCGGCTCGGCGCAAGGTTATGCTTATTACTATGGAATAAGGGAGCGTGTGGACACTATAGATGGAACCGATGTAAATTTGATTTTTATAACTATTCAGGACCTGATTTTAATAATATTTGTAATTATTTTTATGTTTGTTGCATTAATAATAGAAAAAATTTACACAAAAAGTAAAAGTAAAATTCATAGAAAATAATTTTATGGCGATTTTATCAGCAATATCTATGATGCTTTTCTAAAAAAATACAAAGGCTTTACAGAGATACAAAAAATTGCAATTCCTATAATATCAAAAGGGAATAATTGTATAGTAGTTGCGCCGACGGGATCTGGAAAAACAGAAGCAGTAGTGCTTCCAATAATTGATTCTTTGTCTAGAATGGATGACGCCGGGGGTATTAAGGTTATTTATATAACTCCGTTAAGAGCTTTAAATAGGGACCTGCTAAAAAGGCTTGAAGACCTGTGCCACGCTGCAGGAATAACAATATCTGTAAGGCACGGCGACACCCTGCAAAGTGAACGCAGAAAGCAAGTCAAAACTGCTCCTATATTTTTGTTAACTACCCCAGAAACGCTACAGAGCATATTGCCAACAAAATCGTTTAGCCAACACTTAGAAAAAGTTAAGTTTATAGTAGTAGACGAGGTGCATGAGCTTTATTCTAATAAAAGAGGAGCTATGTTGACTGTAGCTTTGGAAAGACTATCCAAGATTGCACCAGACTTCTGTAGAATTGGGATAAGTGCAACAATATCAGACCCAAAAAAGATTGGTTTGTTTCTTTGTAATAAAAAGCCGTTTAAAATAGCTATGGTTAATCAGAGTAAAAAATTAGAATTAAAGGTGGAAATGCCTAAGTACTGTCATGAGAGCATAGAAGATATGTCTAATAAATTTGGTTTGGATGCACCTGCTGTAGCACGCCTCACTTCTATTGCAAATCATATATCAAAATCAAAATCCGCATTAATATTTGCTAATACAAGGCAAGTTGTTGAAGCTCTGGGTAGCAGGCTCGTGTACATGAATAAAATAAAAAGCTTTGGAGGCATTGGAGTACATCATAGTTCATTAGACAAAACTGAAAGGATAAAAATAGAGAATGAATTTAAAACTGGCGCGATCAAATCAATTATTGCAACAAGCTCCTTAGAACTTGGTATTGATGTAGGTAGTATTGACCTTGTGATACAGTATGGTTCGCCGCGCCAATCGTTAAGGCTGGCGCAGAGAATGGGTAGGAGTGGGCACACCGAGCTAGGCACATCCAGAGGTGTAATAATAACAGTAGACGAAGTAGACGCTTTAGAATCATGTGCAGTATATAAGAACTTGAAGTCGGGGACCCTTGAAAGTTTTAATTTACATGAGAATGCCTTGGATGTTTTATGTCATCAGATCTGCGGAATTGTACTTAAAAAAAGTCCTATGTTGATAGATGAAGTTTATTCTATCGTTACTGGAGCATTTCCTTATAGAAACCTAAAGAATGAGACCCTTAATGAACTTTTAGATTTTATGTGTAAACAACATTTGATAGGGTTTGATGGCAAATTGATAAGTGCAGGGTCGAAAACAAGAATGTATTATTACGATCACCTTGGCATGATAAATGATACCAAAAAAATACTGGTTAAAAATATTGTGGACAATAGAGTGGTTTCTTTATTGGATGAAAAATTTGTTGCTAGCAGCTTGGAAGAGGGTTCTGTTTTTATCTCAAAAGGTTTAACTTGGAAGGTGATAAGCATAGATGAAAATGTTATAAGTGCAGAGCCTTCTGAAGATTTAATGGCTGCAGTGCCTGATTGGACCGGGGAAGATATCCCAATAAGTTATGAGGTATCACATTCAGTAATGAAAGTACTTGATGACATAAAAACGTTGAATGATCTAAACTGTTTAAATAAAGATGTATACGAAAGTTGCGCGGCTTTGTCGATAAATCAAAAGCAGTTTGGGCTTTCGGTAAACAATGTTTTATTTATAGAGAATTTTGATGAATATAAGGTACTGCATACTCCGATTGGTACAATGGCAAATGAGGCCCTGGCCAGGCTTATTACCCATATGCTCGCAGTTAGGTTAGGAAAAAGTATAGTAGTAAAGGTGTCTCCGTATTTTATACTGGTAGAAGTGCCAAATTCTATAGATATAGCAGATGTCATAAAATCTATAAAGACTGATAATATTAAGGAATTTTTGGAGGAGGCAGTGAAGGATACGGAGCTTTTTAGATACTGGTTTGTAACAGTTGCTAGATTTTTTGGAATAATAGACAAGAATGCCACAATATCTAAGTCGATTACAAAAAGGATAATTAAGGTTTTGGATGGCACACCAGTGTATAAAGAAACTATTAGGGGACTTATAAACAACTATTTCGACGTTAATAATCTAATAAAATTTATTGACGAAGTACGTACTGGTTATACAAGAATCCATCAGGTAAGTAATGCTGAACTGTCTCCATTGCCTAAATTAATACTAAATGGTGTTTATTACACAAGAGAGCTGATAATGCCATTAATTCCCAGCAGTGAGGTGATTGAATCATTCTCTAGGTTTCTATTGAAAAAGGAAATAAATCTTGTCTGCACCTACTGTGGCTTCGTATTCAAAAGGTCTCTTGTAGAGCTCAAAGATCAAAAAAATATTAGATGTGAAGCATGTGGCAGTCCTATGATATGCAGGTATAATGAACAGAGAAAAAGTTTAATAGATAGAAAACTTTCGATAAAAAAAATACCACAAAGGGACAAAATTTTATTTAAGCAGATGATGGATGAAGCTAGTTTGTTTGATACTTATGGCGGAAGAGCAGCTGTGGCATTGTCCACTTATGGAGTTGGGCCGCGCAGCGCATCAAAAGCCCTACTAATGATGAGAAACGAAGACAGCTTATTTTACACGGACCTTATAGAAGCACAAAAGCAATTTATAAGAACCAAAAAGTATTGGTCCCTAAATCGATAGCTATTTTATTTTTTCTATATGCAAGCTATCTCCTGAAGGCGCAATCTTGTACCTCGCATTCTCAAAATGTATGGCTAACTCCCTTCCATTATAAAAATTATGCAAGAATATAGCGATGGCCGCTTCGCTTGAATGCGGCTGGTTTGTTATGCTTATTTTGAAATCGGCAATTTTGTATAGCCTCTTTTCATGCTCCTCCATGCTTAGCATTAGAAGTATGTTTTTGTAGGTCTTGATTATGTACTCAACTTTTTTGATTGGAGTGCCGTACCGAGTTAAATAAATTTTTATATAATTTTTTTTTGACTTAATAAATTTATTTATATCATTTGAGAATGAGATGGCCACTTTGCCCCCCCAATCTCTGTTTATTTTGTTGCATTTTTTAATAAGTTGTTCTGTATTAATTCTGCCAGGGCTAATTATTGTTATGTTTGAGGCACCGAATGCTCTGGAGACCAAAAATAAGTCTAGGCTATTTTCATAGCTAACTTTACCTACAACAAGCACCCATATCATCCTACCCACTTCCTTTACTTATAGCTTTAGATATACTAGTAAATTAATAGATTTTGTGTAGTTTATCGTTTATAATAATAGCTCCTGCGCATCTACTAGACGGGAACCACTATCAAGTTTCATCAGCCTAACTCCAGAAGCACTCCTCCCTGTAACTCTTATTTTGTTTACTGGGAATTGTATAGATAGTCCTTTAGAGTTTATTAGTAGGATCTGTGATTTTTCTGATAAATTTAAGGACTTTACAACTTTACCAGTTTTGGGTTTGATTTTTAAGTTAATGACGCCTTTACCACCCCTATGCTGAAGCCTGTATTTTTTAAGCTCTGTGAGCTTTCCATAGCCATTTTCTGTTACTGTTGCTATGAGATCGGACTCCTTTGCTTGAATCAAGTTCACAACAATGTCATCTGTGGATAGCCTTATCCCTCTAACCCCGTGCGCACTCCTCCCTATTGGACGTAGCTGCGTCTCAGAGAATCTGAGTGCTTTACCATTTTTAGTTGCGATAAAAAGATCGGATTTGCCATCAGAAACACAAACATCAGCAAGATAATCATTATTCCTGATCGGCATGGCCAATATCCCATTCGACCTTGGCTTTGAAAACTTCTCAGCGTTAACCCTTTTGATTGTCCCGCCCCTGGTTATCATATTAAGGAAACTGTTAGAAAATGTCCTAGTATTTACTATTTTTTCTATGATTTCATTATCAAGCAGTTTAACAATGTTGATTGCAGCTTTCCCAGAACTATATCTGCCTTCCTCTGGAACTTGATAGGCTTTTAGCCAGTATGAACGACCTTTGTTTGTGAGTAATAATAAATAATCTTTTGTTTTACACGATATAATCTGCTTTACAAAATCTCCTTCTCGCAATTCTATCGACTTTATGCCTTTCCCTCCCCTTCCTTGCGACTTGTAAATGTCAGTTGGCAGTCTTTTTATATAATTATTTTTTGTGAGTATTATTGTGGTGTCTTCATCGGCTATTAAATCTTCATTTTCTATTTCTTCGATTTCAACGTTTTTTTCTATATATGTCCTTCTTTGCCTGCCGTATTTGCTTTTTATAAGTGCCGTTTCCTCTCTTATTATATTATTTACTTTATTCTCATCTGATAGTATTTCATTAAAGTTTTTGATGCTGACCTCTAAATCAGATTTTTCCGCTTCGAAGGCATCCCTCTCCAGATTTGTAAGCTTGCTGAGCTTCATTTCAAGAATTGCATTTGCTTGTTTTTCTGATAAGCTGTAGATTTCCATTAACTTTGTTCTAGCTTCTTTGACATCGGAACTTCTCTTTATGTTATCTATCACTCCGTTAATATCATTAATTGCAATTATTATACCGTCTACAATGTGTAGCCTGTCAGAAGCTATTTCAAGCTCGTATGCAGTGCGCTTTTTGATTACTTCAATCCTGTATTCTACAAAAACTTTTATGAAGTCCTTAATGTTTAATGTTATTAGGTTTTTACCTATCACTGCTATGTTGATTACCGGTAGGGTTATCTGTAACTGCGTGTGCCGATACAGTGTGTTTATAACAGTATCCGGCTCTGCATCCCTGCGCAGATCTATTACTATACGGATTCCTTCCTTGCCGCTTTCATCCCTAAGGTCTGCTATGCCCAAAATCTTTTTGTCTTTTACTAGCTCGGCAATCTTCTGCACAAGGCTTGACTTATTTACAGTATACGGTATCTCAGTTACCACTATTGACTTTTTCCCGTTTTTCTCTTCGATATCAAGTTTGCCTCTTATAGTACATGATCCTCTGCCGTTAATATATGAAGCCATTAGTGCTTCATTGTAGAAAACCGTTCCTCCTGTAGGGAAATCGGGCCCCTTTATGTACTTTAAAATTTCCTCTTTTGTTATATCATAATTATCTAGATATGCAGCTATCGCATCACAAACTTCAACCATGTTGTGTTGCATTATGCTTGTTGCAACTCCGACGGCTATCCCAGACGCACCATTTATTAATAGACTTGGAACCTTTGTTGGCAGTGTTAGTGGCTCTTCTTCAGTATTGTCGAAGTTAGGCACTAATGGTACGCATTTTTTATCAATGTCATCAAGCATTTCTTCGGCTAGTGGATTAAGCCTAACTTCAGTGTACCTTTGAGCCGCGGGAGGGTCACCATCTATAGATCCCATGTTGCCCTGTCCTTCCACTAGTGTATGATTCATTGTAAAGTTTTGGGCCATCCTTATTAAAGTTTCATATGCTGCTATGTCGCCATGTGGATGATATTTTCCTATAACTTCTCCTACAACTCTTGCACTTTTTTTAGTTGGCTGGTCGTGTACATTGTTAAGTCTATACATTGCATATAGTATTCTCCTCTGTGCGGGCTTTAGGCCGTCTCTTGCATCGGGCAACGCCCTTCCTATTATGACGCTCATGGCATAGTCTAGGTAACTGGATTGCATTTCTTTTTCTATAAGTGAATCCACATTCTCAGCGTTGTCGACTATAGCATCACCTCAAACGTCCAGAAATTTTACTTCGCTTGAATGTTCTTCCAAAAAATGTCTCCTTTGCTCAACATCCAACCCCATAAGTATACTGAACATAGTATTTGCCAGTTCCGCATCACCTATTCTAATTTTCCTTAAAATCCTTCTTTTAGGATCCATGGTTGTTTCCCATAGCTGTATTGGATTCATTTCTCCAAGACCCTTATATCTCTGAACGCTCCCTTTCCCGCCAAAACTATTCATTATCTCATTTAGCTGTTGATCAGAATAAGCATATTTGGTTTCTTTCCCGTGCATAATCTTGTAAAGAGGCGGCTGACCTATATACACATACCCTCTTTCGATAAGAGGTCGCATATACCTGTATAAGAAAGTAAGTAAAAGGGTTCTTATATGGCTGCCATCAACATCAGCATCAGTTAGTAATATTATTTTTTTATATCTTACTGAGTCGGCACTAAATGAATCTTTTATACCTGTTCCTAGCGCGGTAACCATAGTGTGTAACTCGGAATTAGAAAATATTTTTTCTTCGGTGGCTTTTTCTACATTTAAAACCTTACCCCTAAGCGGCAGTATTGCTTGGTAAAAGCGATCCCTAGCTTCTTTACTTGACCCTGCTGCGCTCTGCCCCTCTACTATGAATATTTCACACTTTTCTGGGTCACTTTCGGTGCAATCTGAAAGTTTACCTGGCAGTACTGCACCTTCAAATAGCCCTTTTTTCCTAGCTAATTCTCTTGCTCTTCTTGCTGATTCTCTGGCATCGGCGGCCCTATAAATTTTACCCATTATCTTTTCAGCTTCTACTGGATTTTCTTCTAGATATCTTGAAAATTCGGAATAGAATATGTTTTCTACAAAGTTTTTTAGTGTTGGATTACCAATTTTTCCCTTCGTTTGCCCTTCAAATTCTGGGTTTTGCATCAATATCGAAATTATTGTTATAAGACCCTCTCTTGTATCTTCACCCTCAATATGAATACCTTTTTGTTTTTTGTATATATTATCTGCGTAGTTTGTTATAGATTTTGTCAATGCACTGTGAAATCCTGACACATGCGTACCACCTTCAGCAGTTTTTATTTTGTTAACAAAGGATAGTATTTCCTCGGAATATGAATCAACATACTGCATTACTAAATCTACAGATATTGAAGAGGTCTGTTTTTTTATATAAATTGGTTTTGTTAGCTCCGCTTTTTCTCCCCTTATGTGTATTAAAAAATCTTGAAGTCCATTTTTAGAGAAAAATTCATTCTCCTTTTTTTGTGATGGGTCTCTTTCATCAATAAATTTAATGTGTATGCCAGGGTTTAAGTAGGAAAGGTCTCTTAGTCTTTCAACTAACTCTATTGTATCAAAATTTTTAACAGAAAAGATTTCTTTATCTGGTTTAAATTTAATTGTAGTACCACTACCATCTTCCGAGTATTCACCAATTTCTTCCATCTCGGTTGCTACAGCCCCCCTGCTAAACCTCTGTTTGTATATCTTTCCGTTTTTCTTAACTACTACTTCTGTGTATTCAGAAAGAGAATTTACTACAGTAAGACCAACGCCGTGCAGCCCACCAGACACTTTATATGCCTTATTTTCAAATTTGGCTCCAGTGTGCAATGAGGTCATTATTACCTCTAGTGCTGGTTTTCCGACTTTTGGAATTATGTCTATAGGTATGCCTCTTCCATCATCAGAAATTTCAGCAACGTCGATGCCGTCTTCTCTTGTAAGTGTTATTGATATGTTTTTGGCATATCCCATTATGGCTTCATCTATGGCATTATCGAGCACTTCGTAGAGCAGGTGTATGAAACCTGAGCTGCCAGTTGATCCTATATACATTGCTGGTCTTTTCCTAACTCCTTGTGGGCCGGAAAGAACCATTATGTCTCTTGCAGAGTACTCATTAGTATCCATCTATATCAGCTGCTTGGAATCGCCTTCTATTATTATCAATTTTATCTTTAAAACCTTTTTGGTAGTTAACAGTTGTTGCCCTATCCCTACTCATTTATTGGGATAAGTGTTAAATATTTTTAAAAGGGAAATTATTTTAATGATAAAAGATGCGGTGCTGTGGAATCAGTTGCCTGATAATAAGGTAGAATGTATAGCCTGTGCTAGACGATGCAAAATACCCATAGGATCGCACGGGTTTTGCTTCGTTAGAAAAAACATTGGAGGAAGCCTGAAGCTTGTAAGCTATGGAGTTGTTGCTGCGATGCAGATAGATCCGATAGAAAAAAAGCCATTCAATCATTTTATGCCGGGTAGCTCAGTTTTGAGCATAGGCACTTCATCGTGCAATTGGGGGTGCCTTTTCTGCCAAAATCATAACATTTCTAAAGATAGGGAAATTTTAGGTAAATATACCGCCCCAGATGAAATTATAGAAATGGCCTTAGGTTATGGTACGGAGTGCATTGCCTTTACATTTAACGAACCAACCATATTTATAGAATATGTTATTGACGTTGCAGAGGCTGCACATAAAAAAAATATAAAAACATTATTTGTAACAAATGGTTATATGACCAGGGAAACAGTAGAAAAAATGCGGGGCCTGATAGATGCAGTTGTGGTAGATTTTAAAGGCAATGGAGAACAGAAATTTACAAATAAGTTTGAGGCTGTAGTATCAAACGAACCAATCAAAGAGGCACTTATATCGCTTAAAGAATCGCAAATACATACAGAGATAACGGATCTTATAATACCAGTAGTGGGTGACTCTTTAGGCGCCTGCAACGTGCTTACTTCGTGGTTGTCTGATAATATAAGCAGAGACATACCAATTCATTTTACCAGTTTTCATCCCGATTATAAGATGCTGGATTACAACTGCACCTCTTTTGAAAGCTTGAAGGCACATTATGGTGTGGCTAGGCGTAATGGCCTTAGATACGTTTATATAGGAAATATGCCTGGTAATGAATATGAGAGTACTTACTGCCCTTCGTGCGGCGCTGTTGTTATAAGTAGGTATGGATTTGATGTTGTTGGATGGTATATGGATAGCCATATGAGATGCAGCAAATGCAAAGAAAAAATACCTGTTGTCGGTCCAGCCTGCATAAAATCTAAAAATAATGGTATACAGGTAATTTATTAATATAAAATATTGTTAGTGGGAGTATTTTTATGCGCAGAAAAAAGGTAATAATACTTGGTGCGGCTGGGAGGGATTTTCATGATTTTAACATTTTATTTAGGGATAATAGGGAATTTGAGGTAGTTGCATTTACTGCAAATCAAATACCTTTCATAGCCAATAGGTTATACCCACCTGTGTTGAGCGGAAAGCTTTACCCTAACGGGATACCCATATTTGATGAGTCTGACCTCCCCAACTTAATTAAAAAATTTGAGGCTGATGTGTGCGTACAGGCATATAGTGATTTGAAATACATAGACGTAATGCACAAATCAAGCATAGCGAATAGTAATGGTGCTGATTTTTGGATAATTTCACCGGAAAGAACCATGATACGTTCGAAGAGGCCGGTAATTGCGGTATGTGCTGTTAGGACTGGATCTGGAAAAAGCCAAACGTCGCGATACGTGTCCAAATATCTTAGGAGCATGGGTATGAAAGTTGTTATAATAAGGCACCCAATGCCTTATGGGATTTTAAAAGATGAGATTGTTGAGCGGTTCGAAAAGCTTGAAGATTTGGACAAAAACAAATGCACTCTTGAAGAAAGGGAAGACTATGAACCTCACATACGGAACGGCTTCCTGCTTTTTGCAGGAGTTGATTATAAGAAAGTACTGGAAGCGGCAGAAAAGGAGGCAGACGTGATATTGTGGGATGGAGGCAATAATGATGCCCCTTTTATAAGCCCCGATTTGTTAATAACCATAGCCGACCCTCTTAGAGCCGGTGATGAATCCCTTTACTACCCTAGCGAAGCCGTAGCTAGGATAACTGACGCTTTTGTAGTAAACAAAGTAAATTCAGCTAAGAAGAAGGATGTAGAGAAATGTGTGTGTGGATTAAGGTCGCTTAATAATAATGCCATTATAGTATACGCAAATTCCACAGTCACCGCGGACAATCCAGATATAATAAAAGGCAGCAGGGCGCTGATAATAGAAGACGGGCCAACGATAACGCATGGCGGTATGCCATTTGGTGCTGGGACAGTTGCTGCTAAAAAATACCATGCACGAAGGATAGTTGAGGCTAAAAAGTACGCTGTTGGAACTTTAGAGGACACATTTAAAAAATATCCAAAGCTTCTGTATGAACTTCCTGCGATGGGATACAGCAGGCGCCAGTTGGATGATCTACAGGAAACGATAAATAATGCCGTGTGCGACATTGTAATATCAGCTACTCCTACAAAAATAAAAAATTTATTGAAAGTAAATAAGCCGATTGTGCAGGTGGACTATGAACTTAGCCCTATAGGTAAAAAGCTAGATTACATACTGGAAAAATTTATTAAAAAAATAAAAAGAGTATAGAATGAACAATAGGAAAATACTTATGGGGCTGCTTTTGGTAGGCATATTGATATCTGTTTACCTAGTGTATGTGCACTACAATCCAGGTGCGCTTGTGTGTTTGCACTCTGGGATAATAAATTGTGCATCTGTAATAACTAGTCAGTATTCAGTAGTTTTCGGCGTACCTCTGGCCGTATATTCTCTGGTGTGGTTCGTAGCTGCCTTTATCCTAATATATTTTAATAGGGAGGGAGTAATAACAGAAATATGGTTACTCATAGGAATAGGTGGCATAATTTATTCAATATCCTCAATGTATAGCATTGGTGAGATATGTATATATTGCTCGATGCTTGATGTTATAATAGCCTTGTCTATAATAATGTTGTTCTTTAAACTATAAGATGCTGATGTGGGCCCATAGCTCAGCCTGGCAGAGCGGCTGGCTCTTAACCAGTAGGTCGGGGGTCCAAAATATATATGGAAATCCCCCTGGGCCCGCTTAATTTTTAATTGCAATTTTATATAGTAAAGCCACGCGTGGCCGCATAGGATTACGGCTGCATCCAGTCTATTTCATAGTATTCGTAGTTGCTCTTCGGCAAATCTATCTTCCTTACCTTATAATAAGTAACTGCAGTTTCCCTATCTGCAATGGCTATTATTAGTTCAAGCCTGCGTGACTGCGCTTCGTTTATTATAGAAGACAGTTCACTACCTCCTATATATTCGTCCTCTGCTATGGACAGCATTGCATATCTCGGGCTATCTGTATTTGGATCCTCTATTGACTTGCCTTTCCTGTGATAGAGTACAAAATCTATCTGCATATTTTTTCTTCTGCTTTTGCCAGGTATAGCAAGTATAAAAGTTTTCCTTACTGAATGGGCAACCCTTATGGCTCTGGCCCACTCAGATATGAGCATCTTCGAATCCCTAGGGAAGACGTGTATTACGTGCCTTGAGTGGACTTTTGGGGAATCGTTGCTCAGCGGTTTTGCCCCTGGAAAATATATCCTGAAGTGCGTTCCGAATTTAAAGCCTGTTTTGACAACGTACCCCTTGCCTCTCCAATCCTTATAAACATCATAAAGCTTTGAGAAGTCTGGTCTCCTCTTAGATGCTAGTTTAAATATTTCGTTCCTGGTGTATCCTTGTGTTTCCAATACATTTTTGTCCATCAGGAAAACAGTTTCGAAAATGTCAAACTTATTGAGCGTACCCCTATCTCCCATTTTGTATGTGCCGTATTGCCCAAACCACAGGTTACTGTATATGTTTTTGCCACTTGCGGTGCTTTCTACTATGGTGGTAATGTTTTCTGGGAAAAAAATCCCGGTCATTTTGTATCCTTTCATGCTGACCTCTGATGATGGATACCTTTTAACTAGGTTTTTGGATCCACTTGGTGCAATCAATGCCTTGTCCTTTATTATCAGGCCGCGGTCTCTCCAATCCCTATAGGTGAAGTAGCGTGCGATCAGCCTTTTGTTTTTGGTAAAGTTGCTGGCAAGGCGGCTAAATCCAATATTCTCTTTTGTGGTGCTTTCGATACACTCTGCGTTTCTTATGTCTATCAGGTAGAGTGCCTCCTCTTGCATGAGTGACAGGATACCTCCTTTTTGGGTACCAAAGCTACCATTCTTTAATATGTCTATTGTAGATTGGTCATCAGAATATACAGAGTTGGATTTCCTATCATATTTTAGGGAAAGCATCATATCACCCATACATGGCGGCAACTACTTCCTTTTCAATATCGGACATTTTTGATGGTATTATTATAAGAGTAGGGCCGCTATTAAAACTTATTTTGCCTGCAAGCCCTACTTTCGAAATAATTTTCTGCTCGCCAGATAGGGATAGGTTGTGCATGATTATTATAGCAGTATCATCGGTTATTATTTTCTTCTGGTACTTTCCCTCAGCTATCTTTAGAGTATTTATGGCATCTGCACAGTCCAAAGACCTGCCTTCCTTATGGTCAAAATCCAATAAAACGATTGTGTGTAGGTTGTTTGAGACATTTCTTTCAATAATTTCATAAAATGATACTGGTTTATATTTTTCAGACCATTTTGGTATTGTGCATACCTGGCCAAACCTGTAAAAATCCAGGCCGCTTTCGCCTATAGCTGCTGGCACTATTGATGCCGAATGTATTATTTTTGTAGCTACGCCGTTCTTTTTTGCCTCTATCATTATTGTCTTGTGCGTTGTGGCAATGAGCGGGTCTCCGCCAACCAGTATGGCTATGTCTGCCCTTTTGGCCATGGCTACAATGGAACTTATACCTTCTTCAAGGTCGCTTCTGTAAAGCTCTTTTATATCTTTCTTTATCTTGCTTCGGATAAAATCAAGCTTTTCCTTGCTCATAAAGCTTGTGTAGGATTCGTAGTATACCTCGCAGCTGCTGCATGCATCAACTGCCTTTGAAGATATATCATCATAGGAAAGCCCGGTGCCAATTAAAAACAGCATCGCATCCCAGTTTAATCTGCTATACCGGCCGTAGTTATTTTTATGACACATTCGCCTTCAGGCATGTTTGGCGAATCGACTAGCCTTACTATCCTTTTATCCTCCTTGCTTTTCCTTAGATATAACCTAGTGGTTGCTGCGTGGGCAAGTACGTTGCCGCCTATTGGGGTTGTAGGGTCGCCAAAAAGTATGCCGGGGTTATCCATAACCTGATTCGTTATATAAGCCGCTATGCTGTATTTGTCTGCCAGCATCTGCAGCCTGTGGATGTGCTGGTTGAGCTTCTGCTGCCTCTCACCTAGGGCACCCCTTCCTACAAATTCCGCCCTGAAAAGAGAAGTCAAGGAATCTATTATTATAAGTTTTACGTTTTTCTCCTGTATTAGCTTGTCTGCCCTTTCGAGCGTTAGTATTTGCTGCTCGGTAGTTATGGCCCTAATCACAATTATGCCTGATAGGATGCTTTTGGGGTCTAGCCCCGCGGATTTTGCTATGCTTTCTATCCTTTCCGGCCTAAATGTACCCTCAGTATCTATGAAAAGGGTGGCTCCGCCCAAACCTCCTTCGTTGTTTGGGAGCTGCACATTCACGGCGAGCTGGAAGCCCAGTTGTGTTTTCCCACTGGCAAACCTTCCATAGCTTTCCGTTATGCCGTTTGTTTCAACCCCGCCCCCTATTAGAGAATCGAGGTCCTTCGAGCCCGTTGATATTTTGCCTATCTGCTTCCTCCTTTCATAAAACTGCTCACCTGTCTCGTAGTTTATGTTGACCGATTCCTGAGCAACCTGTATAACTTTTTTTGCTGCATCCACACTTATCCCACTTATATCCGAAAGTTCGTGCGGGGAAAGGGTGCCTATCTTGTCCAGAGAGTCTATGCCTGCGTTCCTTAGCTTCATTGCAGTGGCTTCTCCTATCCCTGGAAGGTCCTCAAGTTCGCGTACAGTTTTCTCCTTTGCCATTCTAACACTTGCCCAAAATATAGAGTTATGCGTATGGTAATAATTTATAGTTTATGCAGACTTAGCACTAACTTATGGCAGATAAAAGTATTTATTTCTATTGAACGTGTATTATGCAACAAGAATAAGTGCCAGCGTGAAATTCACGCTGGCAAGGCGACCAGTTCTTCACGACCTTCCTACAGTAGAGAACCCGTAATAGGATATGCTAATATAGATTTAAAAACCTTTGTAAAAACCGCCAAATAGCGGAATAATTTCATAAAAATGGATATTATGACCTTCCTCACACTGAATAATAAAGGGTTAATTACGGCTGTGCTTCTTGGTTTGCTGCTCTTATTTCTTGACAATTTTAAATTGATTTTCCTGTTGTTTATGCTATATTTTCTCTCCTTATCGGCAATCGCCACTTTTGTAGGCAAGGAAAAGAAGGAAAAATTGGGCGTTTACGATAAAGCTAGAGGGATACCAAACGTGCTTTCTAATTCTGGAGGGCCTGTGCTAATGGCCTTCGCCTTTTTTATTGCCAATGCCACAAATCACCAGTATGCTGCTATATTGTTCTTGATTGGGTTCGCTTCCAGCGTTGCTGCCATAACTTCTGACAAGTTCAGCAGTGAAATAGGGGTGCTTGATGGCATGCCCATATCTATAATTTCACGAAAGAGGGTAAAGAAGGGGGTTAGTGGGGCTGTGACCATGCTGGGGTTTGGAGCAGGCTTATTCGCTGCTTTGGCTGTGGGTCTGCCGTTTGCTTTGGTTTTCCTGCATGGATTGATGCCAAGTTCAACTGCTGTTTATTACTTGTATACATCTCTTTCTATTGCAATTGGGGGATTTTTTGGTAGTTTTGCAGATTCTATATTCGGCTATTTTGAGGACCAAGGCTCTGGAAACAAATTCACATCAAACCTAATTTGCGGAGTTTTTGGTGGTTTTTTTGGAATCCTCGTGTTTGTTTTAATTATATAATAATTTGGGCTCAAAATAAAGATATTTGCTGAGATGATCAATAGTAAATAATTTGAGTGCACGGTACGTATGATACTTCATGCGCACCCAGGCAGGCTTAAAAGTTTTACTAAAATAATGAATGGGATTCTGTGGTGCGAAATAAAGATGTTGTTGATATAAAGATTATCGCTGGCGCGGTAGTAATACTTGTGATTATGGCTGTTGCCATATACGCCTTATTAAGAAGTAGCGGAAATGGTAACGTCAAGGGCTCAGGCGCCGCTTCCAGTACCTATATTGTTACCAATGCATCCGGAGTGTCAACAACAGGAACTGCGGCTGCTGATACGCAAGCGCAGCAACCCTGCAACGCTTGTCTAACCAAATTCCAATATACACAGTTAGT
Source organism: Microcaldota archaeon (assembly GCA_021799635.1). Classification (GTDB taxonomy): domain Archaea; phylum Micrarchaeota; class Micrarchaeia; order Micrarchaeales; family Micrarchaeaceae; genus JAJZAB01. The sequence continues at coordinate 282,023 of JAJZAB010000001.1, read as the reverse complement.
AGGCAGCGGGGGATTATACAACTCCACAAACCAGAGCGGAGGCTTCACCTTTGTCAAAGTAGAAAGGGCAGAATTCGGTGGTATTTATCAGAACTTGTCTGCGCTCTGGATTGATACCTACATACTTTATAATGTTTCTGATATGGTTGAAGTTAACGGTGTGCCAACCAGCGGCAATGAAAGCTCAATTGAGTATATAGACCTGTTCAATTCAAGTGAAGCACTTCAGGCACAGTATTCAAAAGCCGTACAGAAAGCCGTTAACGACACGCCTCAATCCAGCAACCCTCCTGGAGCCAGCAACGCGGTAAACAAAGTATACGATGGATTCACGTATTCCTATTTTCCGACCAAGAAGTTAGGTTTTGATGGCAATTACACCCCTGCAACAACCACGCTATGCGGATATGAGGGCAACTACTATATTTATTACTTTGACTCTGGGGAGGTTATCCCTCAAAGCCAGTTGGTGGCTGCAATTGCGCAAGATATAAATATTCAATCAGCAAAGTGAGCAAAAAATATCACGTGCTTATTCCAAGCGTTATTTTGTTTGAAGATGCGCTGAATATGAAGGTGCCGCTGGTGTATTGGCGTTCGGGAAGTAAGCTTTGAAAGCATACGAAGATGTACCTCTTGATATCCGTCTAATGGTGCAAAATGCCCCCTATCCAAAATTTATTGGTTTCTTGGTGCGCCAGCCGGGATTTGAACCCGGATATTGGGCTTTTTCCTGCTATGGGAAGCCCATATCCTAGCCAGGTTAGATTACTGGCGCTTGTTTGAGGAAAAATTATCGTATGTAGGTTGGGCTCTGATCGCTTTTTTGGTATTCTGATCCTGTGGGCTGCGTTCCTATGCTCAGCTGCTGCTCGAAAGTCTTCAATGCTTTGGCTGTTTTCTCTATTATTATATCGAAGTTTTTAGTATTTATCTGAAGGCCGAGCTTTTTCGACACTGTTAGAAGCACGGATTTCGCCGCTGCTGCATCTAGATCAGCGAATGCGGTCTCGCCCATTAAACATATACCATCTATATTGTTCATCTTGGCGAAGGCTATTATGAGACCGGCAGATCCCCATATCATCCCCTTGGTCTTTCCAAAAATCACATCCGTTCCTTTGAATTCTTCTATAACCTTCTTGCTGGTTACGTTGCCAAATACCCTTGGTACTCCCTGAACGGCTTCTGATGAGCTGTACCCGCCTATAGTGTATATAAACCTCCCTTTAAGTTCCTCCTTAAAAAACTTAACAATCTTCATATTTACGTCGTATTGACCCTCAGTGGTAACTGCCTGGTCGTCTCCGGTAAGCACAACTATGTCACTTTCGCCTTTGTTTGAATTTTTTATTATGTAAAAACGGTTGTTGACCAACCTGACGTTGCCGTTTTTCAGCATTATTACCCTGTGGGGAAAGTGGCTTGAGTATACGGTAGCAAACTTTTTGCCACCGAATTCGTTTTTCAGGTGTTCGGCTACGAGTTTACCTACGCTGCCTATTCCTGGTAGGCCTACCACAAGTATCGGCTTGTTCGGCTTAATCTGTGTGTTCACTACTATTTTTGTATTGCTATCAAAATCCATCGAATCATATCTGCTTTAGTATATCCTCTTTCTCCTTTTTTAACTTTTCTTTCTGCAGCTTAAAAATGCCGTTCTTTAGTTTGGCGCTTATTAAACCTTCGGCTTCCTTTATCCTGTCTTCAGCTTCTGCGTAGTTTTCACCCTCAGCTATGAGCCTGTACTTTGGTGCGCTAACGTAGAGCACCTCGACACCCCCAGACCTGACTTTTGAAAATATATCCCTCAGCTCCGCCGCACCTGAACGTGTGTTGAATGTGGATATTGTAGCTGAATAGACCACCTTGTGCTTTTTTTGTTTCCTGCTGGCCTTTATTGCCGCTTGAATTTCGTCCTTCAGCTTTTTTGGTATCCTAAAATTTGCAAATTGTTCTGTATTGAGGGATGCCTGCTGAAACATGTTGGTGTAGCTCCCAAATTGGGATATTACCATTTGGGATATTTCGTTTTTGTTCTGGTGCTCGCCCGAGCTCCTTAGGTTCTGTTGAAAAAGGGCAACCAACCGCTTCTCCAAGTTGTAACCACTAATCTTCTCCTTTGATTCTTTTGGGGTGACCTTTTTTAATGAGATATCTATTGTGTTCCGCTCCTTATCAAAAAAAACGACGCGGCATACGAGGTTTTGTCCCTCGTGCACAAATTCCCTTATGTTCTTTATCCAGCCGGATGACACCTCGCGTATTGGCATAAATGCCTCCATGTTGCCGTATTCCGGCAGCCTGCAGTAAGCTCCGAACTGCGCGACTTTTGATACTTGGGCGATTACCAGTTCTCCTACTTTTGGTGTTACCATAAGCTTTACCTTTCTGCTTTTACTGCGTCTTTATCTCCAGTTTCTTCTTAGTCCTTGTGCCGTAGACTCTTTCAACAATGTAGCCGCACTCTTTACACACGAGTAGTGCTTTTTGCCTCTTTGATATTTTATATTGGGTTGCTTTGCCTTTGACTTTACCAACATAACCCTTAAGTTTCCTCGCTCTTCGCCTCATACCCATGCTCTGCCCTCTCTCTGGCTTTTTGGAGTAGAGTCTGATGGTGTGCACTGTGTGTTTGTTGCATCTTGGACAGTAAACTCTAGTTTCTCTAACTATCTTCATTTAACCACGCGTATGAATTGTTTTATATGTGCTTGCATATGCCATTGTTTATTAAAAACTTGACGTCGTCTTTGTCCTTTACTTCCAATATTTGCTCGTTTTCAAGCGGGCCTACCTTCCTTCCTGATGGAAGTATTATTTCAGGTATTTTTTGTACTGACCTTAACACAACTATCTTTTCATCCTGGCTTTTGGTGTACTCTAGTGTATTGGAACTGATGGCTTTCTTTATTTTTTCATAAAATTCTATCTCTTTCTGTGCTATAGATGTTGGTATTTGTTTGTTGTATGCTGCGTATATCACTAATTTCTGCTTTCTTCGTTCAAATAGGTTGTTCAGCATATTTAATATGTTTGTTTCCAAACTTTTCTCTTCTTCGCTGCCGTTCTTGGGGATTTTCCCAATATATTCTATGATATCCTCATAAAAAGTTTTCGGGAGGAGCTGGAGCTCGTTTGATTGTTTTTCTTTTTGGTATGCCTGCCATAGGCTTTCATATATAAAATCATCATTCATTGGACCACCACCACCCCACAATTCCACAAATCACGCTTTTATTTAATATATGTAATTAATAAATAAAAAAAATATTATATTATATACTCTTGAATTTACAACATTAGCGGAAGTCAAGTGTCTGTTATAGCGAGGAATGGATTTGAACCATTGATCTCTGGGTTATGAGCCCAGCGGGCACTCCAGGCTACCCTACCTCGCTCTGATTAATTTAATATTCAAACTTTAGAAAGCAAAGTATATAAGCTAGCCGCAACGCAATTCAAAACCGCTGCTTCAACGCAAAGAAACATTATTTGTTATGCCACTGCTCTGATCCACCAGGCTTTGCTCTGTATCTGCCACCAATTTCTCAGCGGCCAGCTTACCTATCCTGGATAAGTCATTTCCACAGTTACACCTAAACGCCGCTTCAAACGCAGCATCGAAGGTGAAAATAAGCCTTTCCCTTTGATAGCAATCATTGCATACAAAGTAGTCATTGCAATCGTTGTTTACAACAGTCTTTTTATTTGCAACAGTGCTTACAAAATCAAAAAACGGCTGTATCTTGTCCGTGTTTATGTACCAAGCAAAAGACAGCCATCCGCCATCATTTTTTGCCACATAGTAGTTTGTTATCCCATGGGTTTGCAAGAGGTTGAGTATTCGCCTAGCTGCGTTTATCTTAATTCCAAGCTTTTCTGCAATATACTCATCAGTCTTTGGAGTTATAAGTGTATTTAATACATCTACTGACCACTTGCTCACATTCTTTCTCAAGAACGCCATTGCAGCCGCGTTGGCCAGCAGGGCATCCACCGCTACCCTAACTTCCTCCTGGCTTGCTATAACTGGCGCACCAACCCCCCTGCGCGGGGTTATCCCAGTTTTCTTGTAATTCTTGCTTATTCTGCTTCTTCCAGGGTCGGCGTTAATCTTAGTCACTACTGTTTTTATGTGTTTTTCAGTGCTGTGTTTTGATGTGATGCTGCGCCTCTGCATTTTTTGGGCAACTGCACGCTTATTTTTTTGCTTTGCATTGGTCGCCTTCCCAGGCTTATAAATTTTTTTATTACGGCTTTTTCCGGATATCATATCATCAACTTTTTATAAAGTAGCAGTAGGAACAGTATAAATATAGGGCTCTGATATATTTAAATGTAGCGATTTTTTTAAAAATATTAAACAAATGTTATTAATTTGTAAAGCAGCAAAACGCCGGCCCAACCCAAGTATTTTATAACTTAGCCTGGTATTATTTAATACATTTTACGGAACGGTGCTAGTTCTGGCAACCAAAGTGATTTGCATGGGCATGTATAAATCAGTAAAGGCAACTTTTGCAAGCGAATACAAGAGCAGGCCGCAGATATACAAGGACAGGATTACCAGATGGAGGGCAGATCCTCCCATAAAAAGAATAGAGAAACCTACAAACATAGCAAAAGCAAGGCAGGTGGGATACAAAGCAAAGGAGGGCGTAATCGTCGTCCGTGTGAGGGTAAAAGGCGGGAAGAAAAAGAAAGAAGCCGTAGGCGGCGGCAGGAAACCGTCAAAAAGCGGTAGGTTTTTTTCGATTTCCAAGTCCACACAATCAATAGCAGAAGACAGGGCCGCGAGGAGGTTCCCGAACACAGAGGTGTTAAACTCCTATTTCATAGGAAGTGCAGGGTCTGACAGGTTCTTTGAGATAATACTGTTAGATAGGGCTTCATCTTCAATACTATCAGATCCAAATTACCGCGGCGTTGTCGAGCAAAAAAGGAGGTCGTACAGAGGTCTTACGTATTCCGGAAGAAAGCATAGGGGCATAGCTGTAAAGGGATACGGCACAATAAAGAGAAGGCCTAGCAAGAGGAGCAACCTCAGAAGCTAAATAGCGTGAATCGATGAACAAGAAAGGTTTATATACCACACACATAACGATGCCCAAAAAATGGCCGATAAATTACAAATCCATAATCGGAATAAACAAAAAGTCCAAGAGGGCTGGAATAAAGATCAAGGAAAGCAACGACATAATAGAGGTATTAATCGAATCTGAAGATGTTGCCGCAATGAAGGCATCATTCAACTCCATAACCAGAGATGTGCAGGTGGTGGAGAATGCATCCAACGCAGACTTCCGCAAATAACACATCAGGTTAAAAACTAAAAATATATAAATATAAAGAGATAATATATCCGTGCATTCAGAAGCTGAAATACCAAAACATATGGCATTGTAAATAACACTTATTCGCATTCTGAAGCAGTGCAGAAGACCGAACAGCATACAATTAATGTACAATCTTACAAGATGAGCGTAATTAGATGGCAAAGGGCTCAATGCAGTATTGGCAAAAAAGAAGGGCATATCGCAGGTTGCCGCGCATTCGCGCAACCCCGCTGAGCAGCAGCACTAATGCAATATTCAATATAATAGGCTACAAGGTTGGCATGTCCCACATCTCTGTTATAAGCGAATCGTCAAAAGGATCCGAAGTAACGCGGGCGTGCACTATAATTGAGGTCCCAAACATAGAGATGTACGGAATAAGGGCGTACTCGAATGACAAAACGACAAAATACAAACTTGCAAAAACAGACATCTATGACAAATCAACAGCGCAGCGCGCAGGATTGAAGAAATTTGATGAGCAAAAGGGCAATATCGAACACATAAAGGAAGAGGCCGGAAAGTATTGTGATATCGTGGCGTTGCTAGTTGCCTACCCGCGCGGCACTGCTACAGGGCAGCACCATCCAGACAGATTTGAGTCTAAGATAATCGGGAATGGCGTTGCCGAAAAACTAGAGTTCGCGCTTAAAATGCTTGGCAAGGAGATAAAAGCGGAGGATGTCTTCAAAAACGGGGAATATGTAGATATAACCGCAGTGTCAAAAGGGAAGGGCTGGCAGGGAGTGATAAAAAGGTTTGGCGTTGCAAGGCTTTACCACAAAGCAACCCAAAAAACGAGGCACGTCGGCACTCTTGGTGCATTTGGGATGAAAAGGGTTCTGTTTGAGGTCCCACAATCAGGCCAGACAGGATTTAACTACAGAACAGAGCACAACAAAAGAATAATCAAGATAGGTAGGAAGGAGGACACCAACAGAATAAATCCAAAATCCGGATTCATTAATTATGGAGAGGTAAAAAATGATTATATAATACTGGATGGATCGATACCAGGTCCGGCAAAAAGGCTGGTTAGAATAAGGAAATCAATATCAAATATCAATCAAAAAGATACAAAGGAGCCAAAAATAACATACCTGGCGTCAACTGAAGGAGGAATGTGATATGGATTATATAGATGTTTTTGGGCTTGATGGAAGCCAGCAGAAGTCGATAGAGGTGCCTAAAATATTCTCAGATAAGGTAAGAAATGACCTAATATCAAGGGCAGTGCTTGCGGAGAAATCCCTAGGGTTGCAGCCCCAGGGGCACTACGTTCTTGCTGGTATGCAAACCACCGCAAGGTACTATGGTGCGATGAATTCATGGAGAACTGGGAGGCACATGGGAATTGCAATAAGGCCCAGAGAAAAGCTCGGAGGAGGAGTACAGGGCAAGGTGAAAAGAATACCGTCAGCAGTAAAAGGGAAGAGAGCCCATCCACACCTAATAGAGAAAAAGGTGGTAGAGCAGATAAATAACAAGGAGTACAAGAAAGCAATAGCTAGCGCTGTGGCGGCTACATCAAAACCAGAACTAATTAGGCTTCGCGATATAAAAAATAAGTTGCCAATAGTGATTTCGAACGATGTGGAATCGCTGAAGAAAACCTCTCAGGTAATAGATGTTTTCAAGAATTTGAAGCTAGATTCGGCAGTCAAGCACGGTAAGATCAAGACTCTGAGGAAAGGTGTCAGAAGGGCTTCGAAGCTAAAGATATACAAGAAATCCATACTAATTGTTGTTAAAAACGACAGCGGCATAATAAGAGCCGCGAGGAACATACCCGGCGTCGATGCGTGCACGGTTGGGAGCATAAGCGCAGAACTGCTGGCACCAGGCGGTATGCCGGGCAGGATTACTGTATGGAGCGAGGCCGCAATAAGCGGAATCGCTGAAGGCATAAGCAAAATCAGCATAAGGAAGTGAGATCATGGGAATATTGAGATATCCAGTATCAACCGAAAAGGCGATAAACCAGATAAGCAGAAACAACATAATAACGTATGTAGTGGATTATCGGGCATCAAAACCCCAAATAAAGAAAGAGTTCGAAAGTATTTTTGGAGTAAAAGTATCAAATATAAGGTCGATAAATACAATAATGAATACAAAGAAAGTTTTTATAGAAGTTTCTAAGGCTTACAGGGCTGAAGACATAGCCAAAAAATTGAAACTGGTGTAGCAATGGGTAAAAAACTAAGGCAGCAGCGGCGAGGCAAAGGGTCAAATGCCTACACCAAACCTCCAGGAACGTTCGACATTTCTGTAAACTACCCAAATAAAATAGATACAGAAACTTATGGGAATGTTGTTGACATATTCAATCACCCTGGCCACACCGCACCCATACTGGAAATAATATACGAGGATTTTTCGAAAGGCTATCTAATAGCCCCTGAGGGTATAAAAATAAATGACAAGATTGGGATAGGTAAAAGGATATTCTCCATAGGCAGCACAGTATCCATTGGTGACATACCTGAAGGCATGCCTGTGTATAACATTGAAGCAACTCCTGGAGATGGAGGTAAGTATACAAGGAGCGCAGGCAGCGCTGCGTATGTATCTGCGCACATTGGCAATAAAACGAGCATACTATTACCATCAAAAAATAGCATAAACCTTCCAAATTCATGCAGGGCGCAGATTGGAGTAGTGGCAGGAGGTGGCATAATCGACCAGCCCATAGTCAAGGCCGGTAAAAACCATTATATAATGCATTCTACCAATAAGATGTGGCCTAAAATAAGGGGAGTGAAAAGCAATCCAGTCGACCACCCATTCGGTGGGAAGCAGCACCACAAAGGCAAGAGCAGCATGACATCCAGGAATGCCCCGCCAGGGAGGAAGGTCGGTCACATTGCAGCAAGAAGGGTAGGAAGGAAAAAGAGATGAAACCCACAAGATAGATTTGATAGCAAGTGTTGAAATGGCAGAAAAAGTTGCGTTTAGAGGGAAGATGCCATCAGAGCTAGAGAAGCTTAGCAACGACGATTACCTCAAGATTGTAAAGTCAAGGCAGAGGAGAAGCATAAGGAGAAATGGAATAACGTATAAAAAACTGTTGGAGAAGGTGCAGAAGCACAAGGCAACCAATTCTCAAAAACCCATAAGAACGCACGTCCGCGAGGCGGTAATACTGCCGGGTTGGATAGGGCTTAGGTTTGAAGTTTATAACGGCAAGGAATTCCATCCAGTTCAGATAAGCGCTAGCATGCTGGGTCATCGTCTTGGTGAATTCGCATTCTCAACGAAAAGCGTTGTGCACTCAGCGCCAGGAATAAGGGCAACTCGCGGCAGCAAATTCCTAGGGGAGAAGTGATACCATGGCTTATTCATTCAATAGGGATAAAAGTGGCATAGTATTTTCAAGCGCCAAAGACATAAACGCCAGCTTCAAGGACCTCGGCGCCGTATGCAGGGAAATAAGGTACAAAAACACCAACAGGGCAATCCAAATACTCGATTCAGTGATAAATGAAATGAGGCCAATATTATATGTCAAAAACAACAAATACATGGGGTCAAGGCACGAACTTGGAGGGAAGAAGGGCAGGAGCCCGGCGAAGTGTGCCAAAATAGTGAAAAAAGTCCTTGTTAATGCGATGGCAAACGCCGAAAGCAAGGGAGAGGAGCCACAGTCCATGTATATAGTCCACGCCTGTGCCAACAAGACTACAATAGTGCCTAGGACTGCACCAAAAGGAGTGCTCAGGCTAGGGCACAGCATGGGGAGAGGGTCAATAAGGAGGACAGACCTAGAACTGGCAAAAGTCGAGCTTGGCATAGGTTACGGCCAAGAGACCGGTCTCAGCGAAAAGATGAAAAATATGGTAAAGAGAGAAGAAAGGGCAGCCCCGAAAGCAAAGCAGGTCCAGCACAACAACGCAGGTAAAAAAGGGCCAAAAGCATCGGCAAAACCGAAGGAATCCGAACCAGTTAAAAAGTAAACTGGCATATAATAAAATATTAAAAATGGTAAAATGGCAATAGAAAGAAAATTCATAGACGATTCAATAATAAAGCTCAACATATCCAAGTACCTGAGCAAAGAGCTGGCCAGGGCTGGTTTTTCGAGGGTTGAAATACAGAAGACACCAATACTTACCAGAATAACCGTGTATGTACTGAGCCCGGGTAAGGTGATAGGCCGGGCCGGCAAAACCATAAACACACTGACAAACAACATAAAGAAAATATTCAATGTGGAAAATCCGCAGATAAGCGTTATCGAAGTAGAGAATAAGATGTTGGAGCCCATGGTGGTGGCAAAAGACATAGCTGAGAAGCTGGAGCGCGGCATAAACGCCAGGAGGGTAATACAGTTCACACTTAAATCAATACTAGAAAACGGCGCGATTGGCGCGGAAATCATAGCTAGCGGCAAGCTGGCGGCAAAGGGTGCGAGGGCGAAGACGATAAGGAAGAGCATAGGATACATACCAAAAGCCGGGGACGTAACAAACCTTGTAAGGGAGGCCCACGCAACCGCATATCCAAAATATGGCGCGATAGGGGTAAAAGTCAGGATAGTGCCACAGGGTACCGTCTTCCCAGGTCGCATACTTAAACCAGTGGAAATACCAAAATCCATACTTAACTAGTAAACTGGCGCAATGCAGCAATGTTGATGGTTGTTTTTGATGAGCGGCGTTATAGCAACAATCGTAATCGCATCACTATCTATGGTTGTGCCTGGCCTGCTGCTCGCATTTGCGCTGCTTTATAAGAAGACGGATTTGCACATATTTGAGATATCTGTTATAGGAATAATATTTGGCTTGGTGGCGCCTGCAACGCTAACATGGATTGAATCATACCTTATAAACTACATACACGCGTTTTCCTTTTCGCTAGGGCTGTTCGAATCTAATGCAATTCTGCTTACCATAATAGGTGCAATACTCTGTTATCAGCAGGGCGTTTTTGAAAACATGCCCTTCAGCGGGCTCTCAAGGTCGAAAGAGCTAAAGGCGGAGCAGGCAGAGATAAAAGAAATAGAGGCTGATTATCTAAAGAGGCTTGACCATACCAGGGCGGAGCTTGGTGGTTTTAAAGAGGCGGCAGAGCTCATAAGCAAGCACCGCGAGGAAGAAGAGCAGCTCAGCCACAAACACCAGGAGGAGCGCAACCTTATAAACAGGCTCGGCGATTCAGACAAATTGAAGCTTGAGGAGCTGCACAAGAAGGAAGAGGAAAAATTAATAACAGAACACGAGAGAGAGGAAGCCGTTTTGCTCTCAAATCTCAAAAGGAGATACAAAAATGGCAGCAAGCCACTAATAAGCGTCAAAACATCTTGGGTATGGATACTGCTACTTGCCATAATGATAATCACGCTATCGACAAGGATGTTCGGAATAGGGCTGTCCCCGCATTTCTTCGAATTTGATCCCTACTTCGATATGCTCGCATCAAAATCCATACTCGTATACGGCCAGCAGTATTACAGGTCCACATCGGCGTGGCCTACCGAGGTAAACGGGTCTGTAATGAGGGTGCAGCCACTCATACCATACATAGAGGCGTACTGGTACAGTCTGGCAAACAATTTGGGTCCAAAAAACAAAACATTCAGCACATCTCTTATGAGCTACGTAGGCAGCGTATACCCACCAATAACCGCAGCCTTGCTTGTTTTTGCCATCTTCATGCTTATCTATCACGAATACGGTAAGTACGTAGGCCTAATAGGCGCAGGGCTTACAGCCACAATGCCGGTACTATTTACTACTTTTGTTTCTGGAGAGCAGCTACTGGAGCCGTGGGGCATATTCAGCCTGTTCTTCTTCTTTGCCACATACATGCTTGCTGTAAGAAACATGAAAAGCAAAAGGCTTGCAATACTCGCAGGAGTGGCATTTGCTACTACGTTCCTAGGTGCTCACTACTATATAGTTGATACCGGAGTACTGACCATCTACATAATAATCCAAGGCCTAATCAGCATATTAAGAAAAGAAATAAACATAGATTTTTACAAGATGAACGCAATAGTAATAATAGTAATAGCCCTATTTTTAGCGGCGTATTCACCATACAAGGCCGTATCTGGAGGACAAATCCCGCATGTACTCGGGGTGCCGGTAACCCTGGCCGGGCCCCTTTTTGCTATCATACTAATAGCTGTGATTGACTATGGCCCCAAAATATTAAAGAGCCGCAACATAGTATTCAAGAGCTTAGACGCCAAGGAGTACGTTGGCTGGATAGCGTTTATAGCAATAATTACAATAGTGGTAATACTTATTTCACCCATAAAGAATACGGTCTCGGCATACATAAACATAAGCGCGCACTACACCACCCCGTCAATACCGCTATTCATGACTGTTGAGGAGTTTATACCGACCGGCCTCACCTACAATTTCGGAGCTCAGGGATTCGGCCTGGTAGGAGCAGACATAGGAGGCCTGCCAGTGTTAGTATGGATCGTCTCCGCAATCGCGCTTGCGCTGATAATCATAAGCATAGTAATAAGGAAAAGCAAGACCGGCGTCTTCTACCTCGCCATATCACTACCAATAATGTTTGCCGGTTTCTCAGAGGTAAAGTACCTGCCCCATCTCGGAGTTGTCTACATAATGCTCTTCTGCATAATAATCGGCGAAACACTATTGATCGTAGACAACGAATTTGACATAAAGCGCTATGCCAAGAGCCTGTCATCGCGCACCCTGGAAGCGCCCGCCTACAAAGAGGCATTTGATAAAAATGCCGTGCTGGTGTACGCCATATTTGCAGTAGGGATATTCTTCATATCATCAATATTATCAATCATATTCCTTCTTGCAGTAATATTCCTGATAAAGCCAAAGCAGGGTAACACCTACCTCTGGGGGCTGGTGGTGCTGTTTTTCATCATAGAAGGGGCGTCAATACTAATTAACCATCAGGTGATGCTTGGCGAAAGCAGTTCCATAACGCAGGCATTCGGGTCGTTATATACATATTCAACAAACAGCCAGAACGCGTGCACTATCATATCCCAGAGGGGGAACAGCATAGGCGCTGATATGTTCTGCAACCTCGTCCCATCCTACTGGATATCGGCAACTGCCTGGATGGCGCAGAACATAGGTCCTTTTGGATCTAGGGTGCTGTCTTGGTGGGACTACGGAGACTGGATAAACTGGTTCGGAAACACAAACACGGTGTTGCGCGGCGACAATTCGGATCCAAATGCGGACTACGCAGCTGCAGCCACATTTGTGCTAGGCACTGCAGATGGGTACCCTCCATCGAGCCTGGCAAACTACATGAACACAAACCAGACACAATACGTCCTTTTTGACCAGGGCCTTGTTGCAAAATGGCAGGCCCTGGATTTCCTCGCGTGCGTAAACATAAACGCGACCTCCAGGGCGTACGCCATAGCAGAGGGCCAGGCGCAGAGTCCGCCAGTGCCCTACGCCCTAGGCAACTCGCAGTGCGAAATAGCACACGACCCGCAATTTGCTTTGATACCGCTGGCCGCTTTAATACCAACAAACCAAACGTCTCTGCAGCAGAGCCTGGCCCTGTACTGCCCGATATCAAACTCCACTACTGAGCTTATCAAGTCCTACATAGTAAACGGAAATGGAATATCAAACCAGACGGTATGTGTGGATGCAATACCAAATTCAAAAGGCGTCCTAAAAATATTTAACAGCACCGGCACGCTTACAAACGCGGTAATACAATCAAGCTTCTATGAGGGAGTAGTCGATGTGAGCGGCACCCCGTTTGTCGAGTATCTTATGATATACCTGCCGAACGGTGCTAACGGTACCATAGAAGATGCGCCTTCAGAATTCTATACATCAAATTACTACAAAGGCTTCTTCCTTGGCAATTTAACCGGATTTAGGCAGGTGTATCCGCTCAACGCTACAGGCATAAATTTTGTGAACGGCACATATCCAATAAGGATATTTGCCATTGATAACTTCACCGGATCGCTGCCCAAAGTTGCACCCAAGCCAAGCTGGGTGATCAATAACTACACGATGCCATAACTTTATATCTCTTTATGAATAATGTATGATTTGCTGGAGGGCTCGTAGCTCAGCCTGGTTAGAGCGACGGTCTTATAAGCCGTAGGCCGTGAGTTCAAATCTCACCGGGCCCACCTTCAGCTTCTGCGCCAGGCACGTTGGCCATCTTCAGCAGCTCGTTCAGCCCTGCGTGCATTTCAGCATACCCATCGCTTCCAAGGAAGTGGGTTTTTAGCGGCATTACTATAACCTTTGCCCCAAGGCTCTTCTCAAGCATAAGCGCGTCGCTTTCCGGAACAAGGGGGTCGTCTTTGGCAAATATTGCCGTTATGTTAACAAAACTCTTTTTTACCTTATCAAAATTTATTTTCTCACTTATCATATATGGTGCAATAAGCAGCGCACCTCCAACCTTAACATCGTTCTTGAACGAAGTACCTATCTTTATCTCCCCTATCAAAGAATCTATGTATTTCAGTATTACAAAGCATCCAAAATCGTGGCCTACAAAATAAGTGTCAGTGTCTACGCTTTTAACATATTCCTTCATTGTTTCTATCCACGGCTTAGAATATATATCATCTATCTTTGGCATTTCTGGCAGGTAGACTTCAAATCCTCTGGATTCAAGCATTCCTTTTAGCCATGCATACCAGTCCGTAGATGAGGACCCCCCATATCTATGTATAATAAAGACTTTTTTGGGCATCAATGCACACAAACTATATAATGATAATATTTAAAACCTTTGGCTGAAGAGATAAGCAGCAATTAAATTGCACTTCAGGCATCTTTGATTTTTGGAGCAGCAGCCAACCTATTTTTATAGTATAAGTGCTTCTCCCTGCCGCAGCCATTGCACCTATAAATTACATATCCTGCACTGCTTGCAACTACAACCTTGCAACTGATTCCCGGCACCAACACATCCATGCATTTCTTGCAGGTCAACCTGCCGATATCCCCAGGGACACCTATCTTGTAGTGCGAGCTCATTTTGTATAAAAGCTTTATATAGCTCCTAGCGATCTCCCTGTCTTTTTGCATTGCCTCTTTTGAAAGGCGGAAAAGTATAATCATCCGTTCGGTGGCTATTGACCGCATAAGCTCCTTCTTACCAGCCATAAAATCATTTAAAACTGCAATGCAACAGGATAACCTTAAAACAAGAATGGTGCCAAACAGCAATATGCTTTCCCACCGTAGGCAGTACACACATATCGTGGGCAGGCTTAGCTTCCGAGTTCGGAACGGGATCGGGCGTTTCCCTGCCCCTATTACCGTTTGACGCTATTACTATGGAAAATTAAGCTTTTATAACTTACTGCGGCTCAAAGTAGAGCAGAATAAATAGTAAAAAGCCACAGGGCGACCGCAGCAATGTAGTAAAAATAAGCAATAGTCTGGGCCCGTATGCCAACCAAACCCATGTGTTGGAGCAAGTAACGGAATTTGCTGGTTTTGAGGCTTATATCTGATCATCTAACGGTGCGCCCACGCATGCATGCATAGCACATCATCGTGCCTTTATCGTAGTGCCTCTCACACACAGGTTTCCCGCAAAGCTTACAGCTGCGCTCTGCTATTTTGCCACATACAGAGCAAAGCGATACTCTATCACTTTTTTTCTCCATCCATATCATCGATTTTTAAAAATTCACCAAGTATATCTTTGGCTTTTCTCAAAGAGAGCGGCTTAAGCCCCCTTCTTTTCGCATATCTACACTGGTATTTTATATAGCTCTCGTTTATCAGCGTATTCGGATCAAGCTCCTTGCACTTATCTATGTAGTCTGATATTATCTTGAAAGCAGCGTCTTCAGTAAGTCCCTTCACATTTACAAGATAAGGTGCCAGTATCAGATTCACCACCCTATGCCTTACGTCTGGAATTGGAGTCGACAACAACACCTCTATCCAGGAAACACTGCCAGTAGCTTTCCATATTTTTTCAGGCAGGGGTGGCAGCTCGATATCCTTTGCAAAGCTAAGTATATTTTTTGGTATTTCAGAAATCTTTATTGGGAGCCCCTTCAATATCTCCTTCTCAACAGCAGTCTCAAGCAAAAGAGGCAAATGCTGCCTGTCCAAAAATACAAAACCTTTATTTAACCTAAAGTTTGTAAGGTGCATGCCCGGTTTACCTGAAGAAAGCCTTATAAATAGGTCAAACTTAACCACAAAATAATTTTCATTCTCATCTATATTTATTCCGAGCGCGTTTGCTACCTTGACAGAGTTCTCAATACTATCACTACCAAGGGCTTCCCTGCACCTCTGCGCTTCAGCAGCAGCGTACTTTCTTACAAATCCATGGTTACCAATGACACTTACCAATAACCTGGCATAGGCATAGCCTATTAAATTATCCAGTTTTCCGTATTTAATTTTTTGGTATTTTATACCACCGGAATTAATGGCTTCCTCAACTCTAGCCTTAGCAAGCCCCAAGAATATGTGCTGCTTTTCCTGCGCATATTCCGATTCTTGCTCTATAATCCTCTTGGCTTCTGAAGAAAAAGGATAGTTATAAGCAAACAGCAGCTCGTCTTCCCGGTGCACAGAATCCTGTATATATTATTTTATAGATTAATAAAGATTTTCCTTTGCGCAAACCAGGAAGTTGAATTTTATATCAGTATCATTTAGTCGCCTTTCTTGGGTTCCTAATCATTTCATCATACAACATACTTTACTCGTATTAGAGGAGGTATGCTATAAGGCAGGAATAGATCGGACCGATACTCTTCCAATCCCGACAAACCTGTTTTTTTGTCATGCCTACCACCTCTTTAATACGTGAGAGCACCATCTCAACAGACCACCTTTTTCTGCAATCTGGATCCTTAGAGATTCTTAATCTATAGAAGCCCCTACCATTGACTGCAACCAGTGGTTACTCCGTCGTAATGCAGTTCCTGGTAGATGTCTGTCGAATCGAATGTGGCGTCTGCCAGTACGGAACCAAACAAAATATATAAATATATACACTTTTACAGCTAGTATATTATAGGAATTCAAGACAACTATTGTGAAGTGACCATAATGAACGCAACAAAAAATAAGAGCCCTGCTCAGGCAAACCTGTCGTCGCAGACCGGTACAATAATAACCATAAGCAACCCTGATCTGCAGTGCAAGATAGAACTTGCGGATGATTTTATAAAATGCGGCAACTATAAGGCCGCAGGCAAAATAATTGGAGAATACATAAAATGGATGGATTCACATTCAGAGGCGCTACTTTATGAAAAAAGATTTGCCGCCGCTGTTGATCAGCTCACAGAAGCTGCCATACTATCAAGCATGTACGAGAGCAATAAGAATTTTAATAGCGTAGTAAGGAAACTGAACGAGTATGAAATCAAAGAAAAGCGTGTGGCTAACGCTGAAATAGAGACACATTATATAGATGATATGCTTGAAGATTTGTCGGTGCTGGGGAAGCTAGGTCATAAAAGGGCACAGAAAATAATGGCAGGGCTAATGTATAATAGACTTATGGAAAGAGCAGAAGCGGCTTCAGAGAATGGATTTTATGGCAAATCAGCAGAATTATACGAACTCAGTGCGAAGACTGCCGAGGCAGGAAACCTAGAAAAACTCAGTTTTGTAAAATCCCTATATTGTGCCGCAAAAGAACACGACAACGCAGCGCGTTCAAATATAACTGCGCAGGAATACAATAATGACTTAATTGACCATGTTGCAAGGTCAAACGAAATATCGCAGATATTAAGAAGGATTAAGATTTACTCCTCTACAGGAAAAGACGCAGATGCTCCAAAGCTAATTGGCAAAATAGACCCTAAGGAAACTTTAAAGGTTGATGAGGCATCACTGTTAGTTGGTCTAAGAAGGGGTTAACAGTCGCTCAGGTTTAAATTAATCCAATAGGGCACAATATAACATCCGAAGGCCTTGCAAATCAGCGATTACATAATTAGCCAAGGTACTACTAGTTTTTATAATAATGCTACAGGTTAAACCTATTACATCATAAATGGGGCTGTACGCTAACCTGGCAGACTTCCAGCCTCGGGCGCTGGATACCCGAGTTCAAATCTCGGCAGCCCCATTTTGTCTTTACTGACGACAAAATCGGAGTTCAAATCTAAGAGAATCTTAGACTCCAATAGCAAAAGCGTGTTCGAAAAAAATCACGTTTTCAAACACAAACCTTTAAGTATTAGTAAAGCTGGGGCTTCACGAGCAGCAAGAAAACCCGAACTCCTGAAATTGAAAGATAGCCTAGAAACTGAGCTTCCCAAGTTATCGAAGCGTGAGATGGAGAACCTCACATCTGAGATTAGAAAGTATTACGTAAAGAAGTTCCATCGCAGAAAGACGCCGAAGTATGGCTCGCTGAACAAGGGATTCACGAGCCGTCGCCCGCCCTTTGAGCTGCCTTCGGTGGCGCTGGGCGGACTAGGCTGCTAGGTTTCAGCGTTAAAAGGTTGCCTTTGAAGTAGGGCAAAGGCAGCCGCTAGAGGTTCCTTAAAGGCTAGTGTGGCTAGCCGCTGCTTGGTTTGCCAGCTTAAAGCCCGTTGGTGCGCGCCCCTCGTGAGCCTGTGAAGCAGGCGATAGAGATGGGCGGAAGGAAGACAGAATCGACTAAATTACAAGTCTCGGTTTTTAGAGATTATCCCAAATAATTGTGCTTTTTAGGCTACATCCCATAATTCCGCTATAACGTCAAAGTCTTATCCTTTCTGACTGATTGTTTAGTCATGGGAAAGGCCAAGAAAAGGGTCAATCCAAAGGTGACCAGTAGAGTAGACAGGAATCTGAAAGAACTCACCGTAAAGACGGCGTTGAAGTACACGAGGTTGGTGCCGCCGCCATGGGAACCAAAAAGAAGAGGGAGGCCACAGCAATTCGATCCAAGAATGATTGTGGTCCTCTGCCTCTTCATGGTTGCCATGAACCTCACTTACGATGTATGGCAGCGGAAATGAGAGATCCGTATCTTATGAAACGGTTGGGAGTCAAAAAGCTTCCAAGTCGCAGTTCACTACACCGGTACATGTCTAAACTCTCACAAAAATATGTGAGGCGATTCAATAAAAGACTTGTGGAAAAATTCCTGCAGAAGGGTGTGACTGTAATAGTGGATTCGACCGTAATACGACTTAAAACCAGCAGCTCGTGGTACGATATTCGCATTGGCAGGAAGAACCTGAGAAGGGACAACGTCAAACTGCATCTTGCAATCACCCCACACAGGAATGTCATCCTGGAATACAAAATAACAGGTTACAGGAGGCACGATTCCCCGCAGCTGAAGTTTCTTTTGCGAGAGATAAAAGATTTGTTCCTGGTAATCGGTGACGCTGGATACCTGTCAAAGGTGAACTGTGATGTCGTCGTAAAAAAGAACGGCAAACCGTTCTTCTGTTTGAAGAAGAACACCAAGGGGATTGCCTCTGATCTGCGACCGTGGAAAAGGATGGTACGATTCGCGAGGATGTACAAGGAAATCTTCGATCGGATATACCATGTGCGGTCGTTGGTCGAAAGTGTGAATGCCGCGCTCAAGAAAAGGTATATATATTTAGAAAACCGTTATACTACTGTGAATTGGTGTTAATATGACAGAAATGGCTCAGAAACCACAGATTCGGGTTTCAGGCGCAGAGGAACCGAGCGCCGAACTGCTCAGAAGTGCTAAAAGCGAGACGTTCAATAAAAGGGAATTTGTGCTTAACAATTTTGATGAAACCCTTCTTGACCCAACTTCAAGCACGAAGCAATTCGATGATTGGTTTACGGCTAGAGGTAGAGCAGGATTCAGACATGTGTGCGTACAATTAACATTTGTAAAGCGCGCTGCAGAACTTGCTCGTGTGAACAACTTCGATATCGGAATAGCCACGGTAATAGGATTTCCACATGGAAATGAGCATTCTACTGAAGATAAGGCAAGGCAAATCGAACAGGCAGCCGAAGATGGCGCAAGGGATGTCGACTTTGTTATAAATATATCCCAATTGCGTTCTGATGATGGTGCATTCAAGAAAGAGCTTAGCGTTTTAGCCGAAACGGCGCACAAACACGGTACGCGCATAAAAGCGATTTTCGAAACCTATTATTTGTCAGGCGAAGAAATAACAAAAGTTGCAGCATACTGCGAGGAGGCTGGCATAGATGTTGTTAAAACAAGTACAGGCTTCGCTGTCAAGGGTAAAAACCACAAAGAACGAGACTCGGATCTGACTGGAGCTACTGCGGATGCGATAGAGCTAATGGGCAAGGGTGTGAAAAATAAGGAAAAGGTGGGCTTAAAGCCATCCGGTGGAATAAGAACCGTAGAGCAGCTGATGAAGATGCGCGATGCCTGGCAAAAGGCCGGCTGGAAAGACGAACAGGTAAGGATAGGGGCGAGCTCTGGGCTACAGATTCTTGAAGAGCTGAAGGATTAAATGGACTTGTTTCCTATCAGGAGGGAATAGATTTGAGCGGGCTCTAAACCTTTTGGGAAAGGTTTAATCCAAAACTGCTTGGTCGGATTTCCAGGAATCCTAACACTACTGGCTTAAAAGTTTTAGGCTTGAAATACCTGCATTCGAAAACCCGAACTCTTTGCTTGAGGGTTTGCCACATAGGTGCCGAACATGCTTGAAAAATGCGACGCTAAACCTGGTAGACTACTAGCTTTGGGAGCTAGTCATCCGAGTTCAAATCTCGGCAGCCCCATTTAAATCTAGCGTTGATGGCTCTGGGTTCAAAACCAGAGGCAAGACATCAGGCAGGAAGGCTGAAAACGCGGGTTCGGTGTCCGTTTTCAAGGACTTCCTAAGTAGCGTTGAAGAAGCGAGCAGAACGGCCTCAAAATGGCAGCTTGAGGCCGCGCGTTGTGTGATGGTCAAGGCCTACGCCAAACTGTCGAAACAAACACTAAAATTTTCAAACCCCACATCAATAACTACCAGTTGCGCTTTGTGTTTTCTTCATATAACTAACATAAACCAAAAAAACCAACGATATCACCAATATGGTGCCCCCAATTAGCGTCACAAGGTTAACGTAGAATGCCATCGGGCCTGAAGTCAAATAACTATTTATGTCAACAGCGCCTCCGAGCAAGTATGGGCCCTGCACAAACCCGAAGAAATTGACTGCAAGAAAGAACCACAGCACAGCTACATACTTCGAATATTTTTTTCTGGAATAATAAAGGTAAAGCCCTACAACCAAAAGCACCAGCAACCCTATCAGATAAGGCAGGCCAGGGCTTAATGCTGCAGAAAACAAGTATCCTGTTGCAGAACGGGTTGCTATGGCAATCGCAACTATGCCAAGCGCGGCAGCCAAGCCCGTAAACCACCTGTACTCCCTTACATCAAAAAATACAGCGGCAACGAAAACGGAAAGCAGTACTATTCCGACAAACATGAGCATATTGAACGAGTTTGCAAACATCTTCAGCATATTTATTGAATATGCAGATGCGTTTATCCCTATCCCACTTATCCCAGAGTCTAGAACCGATATAGCAATGAATGCTACTACCAACGTTGCCATTGCGTATATGTGCAGATAACTTTTTTCTGAGCGTTTGTCTCCTATATACTCACTATACGAAAGGAAGGCATTCCTCAGTATAAAGAATATGGCTGCAACGAGAAGCGGAACCACGAACACTGTACCGATCAGCATCAGCAGCGATGGCAATGTAGCCTCAAGATTAACTAAGTAAAATACGGCAAACGTACCGGTAACTTCCCACAGAGGCATAAGGAAATTTTTCATGCGGTCCTTGTACCTGTCGTATTCGATCAGCATGGTAACTGCTATCCCAATCTCCAGTCCAAACATGGTCAGGAAAACGGAAAATATCAGGTAATTTATTGAAAACATTATGCTCATTGTTACACCTGTTCTTTCGATACTGGCCTGTCCCTAAGCAGCCTTTTTATTACCAACACGGTGAACGGCAATACTGCCAGATAGAATGCCACGAAGAAAATGGCCAAGGGTATTATTGAAGGGGAAGTGTTAGCCGCCTGGGTCACGAGGAGCACATTGTAGACTATCCACGGCTGTCTGCCTATTTCCGCGGTAGCCCATCCGAGTTCTATAAGGAATATGCTCACAACCCCGGCTATGATTAGAAGCATAAGCATCCATTTCCTGTCGAACGGGTGCATTTTGAATATCAGCATTAGGAATACAACCAGCATAAAGAGCCCGAATCCGAATCCAAGCCCCACTATAGTATCGAACATGAAATGCACTATCAGCGGCGGCCAGGTGCTTTGCGGATAGGAAGATAGGCCAGGAACAGTTCCGTTAACGCTTCCGGTTGCGAGGAAGCTTTGCAGCCCTGGTATACTCGCTATAACTCCGGTTATGGTGCCGTTGGAATAAAATCCTCCGAGTAGTTCAGGCGCGTGCGTGGAGGGATAAAGATTCAGCTCCAACGCCGCATATTTTTCGGGCTGGAAGCTGTAAAGCCCAGATATCGAGAGTATCCCAGTTATGACTGAAAAGAACGTTGCTATGATAGTAAGGCTGAATGCAATGTTCAATCCCTTCCTATAATGCAACCTTTCATCTCCCTCGCTTTTCAGCATCCTGTAAGCGAAATATAGTATGAATATAAAGCCGCCCGCAAAGTACGACGTAGAGACAACATGCGCTACTTCTACCAGAGTCGAAGGTGCCGCAAAGACTGCCAGAGGGTGCACGTTTGCTATAATACCGGTCTTCAAATATTCAGGTATATTGAAGCCCACTGGCGTATTCATGAATGCATTCAACATTGTTATGAAGACCGCGGATAGCACAGCACCCAAAGCTACTAGCGTCCCAGTAAATGCGTGTGCGTAGCGATTTTTGAATTTGTCCCACGAGTATACATAAACACCAAGAAATATGGCTTCTAGGAAGAACGCAAAAACCTCTATATAAAGCGTCAGTATTGCGACATGCCCTACTAAAACCATGAATTTAGGCCATAAAAAAAGCAGCTCAAGCGCCACCAGAGTTCCGGAAGCGGTGCCCACCGCGAAGAAGACTATGAGCATCGTAGTCAGCCTTTTTGCAATTCTGGTGTAATAAATATCTTTTCGTTTTATCCCTACAACTTCTGCAGTGACTATTATTGCAGGCAGAGCTACACCTATCACTGCCAGTATGATGTGCACGCCAAGCGAAAATCCCATAAGAAATCTGTCAAAATCCAATACCGGTATCAAACAACCACACAATTCATAAATTATAAAAAATAAACAACTATAAACTTTATTAGAAAGGGCACATGCTCAGACTATCTTCAACATCTCTGACATCTTTGGACATAAATATGCAGTGTCTATCACATCCTATATTCTAAACTAATTTTTTAGTATCATAACAACCTCATTGATAATTTCAGCTGCCATTGGCCAACGCCAAGCTTATAACCCAAGCTGGGTTGTGGTTTGATTTTAGTGAAAAACCGTACCAGGCATCTATATAAACTTCTGGCGCAAAAAGACTATGAATAACCGGCATAAATTGTAGCACCACCTTAATAATTAAAAAGCTTTGATTGCATATATAACTGTTTATTAAACTTCAAAGGAGTTGTAAAAAGGTATTTGGTTTTTAAAGATGTAGTTATGGGAATAAATGATGAAATAGAGAAGATAGTGTCTGGCAGGTGGATTGCTGGGGAGTATATAAGCGACGTAGTAAAACTAAGCAAGGAACTAAACCATAAAGGAGTCAAATCGCAAATAAATTACCTCGGAGAACTGTTTACTGACATAAGGGATGTCAGAGACGCAACAAATACCTACGCAATGTTAATAGACGAAATATCAAAAAATAAGATCAAGGCACACATATCAATAAAGCTTTCCCAGCTGGGCATGCTGATTGATCACAACATACTTGAGGATAATTATGCCAGTATAGTAAGGATGGCCAAAAAAAAGGGCATTTTTGTTTGGATGGACATGGAGGAGGAGCAGTTTGTTGACAAAGAAATAGAATTATACTTAGCTTATGTTAAAAGCGGCAACGTTGGGATATGCATCCAATCTTACATGAAAAGAAGCATAAAAGATGTAGTAAGGATAGTAAATAAAAAAGGAGTAGTAAGGCTTGTTAAGGGTGCATACTATACACCCAAAAATCACGTATATTTAGATAGACCTGCAGCAACAAAAAACTACCTTAAAATAATGAACTACCTATTTACCAAAGCAAATAAATTTATGGTGGCAACGCACGACATCAATCTGGTAGATGCAGCCCTGTACGCAAACAAAAAATACCGCAGGGATGTAGAGTACTCAATGCTCAACGGAATAAATAATAAATATATAATAAATCTGGCAAAGGCCGGTGAGAGTACTTCGTTATACCTGCCATTCGGAAGAAAATGGATTGATTATTCATTCAGGAGGCTCAAAGAGATTGGCAACATAAGGCTGATAACAGGCCTATAATAAGCAAACGATCAATAAAACCTAAAGCACCCCCACGAGCAATGTCATTGTTTCTCGGCTTTGTCATTAAAGATTATAGATGATGCTACAGGTAGCAAGAATATTTGCAGGATGTTTATCACAGGTATTACAGCTATGGCAACTGTTATGTATAGATATACGGCGGAGTAATTCGATTTTCCGTTTATCCTGTTAAATACATCTATAAAATTTAGGTTTTTGGAGTCGTAAGCCCCAACCAAAGCAATACCGGTATACAAAGCCACTATGATCCCATTAAGTGGGATGTGAGTCAAAGAAATCAGGCCAGACACAATTCCCAAAGCCAATACTAAAGCAAGTAGAGTTGTATTGCCAAGCATGTTTTTCAATCCAGTCTCCATGCTGTCAAAAAAATCAACATACTTGCTTCTTTTTATCCAGTCTATGCTGGAATACAGGGCATATACAAACCACAATATAATAAAGGAATATACACACCCGAGCAAAACTGAAGCATATTTAAATATATATCCCAGAGAGCCAAAAACGAGAATCAATATTATTGATATTACCAGAAACAGTACAAACAGTATCCCAAAGTCCACCAAATTATCCATAACCATATCTACGGAACTAGTCCACAGGTTGTCCTTCTTAGGATTTTCCATAGTACCACTAAAACGAACCGCCCGCAGAACAGGCAGTCAGATTGTACAGTATTAGATAAGATATAAATCCATATTTAAATATTCCTGTGGATAGTCTAATGACGCTAGTTGATTTTATGGATATAGAAGCCAATGTCAGGAGTAAAATTAGAGAAATAAAGGATTACCCAAAGAAAAATATAAATTTCAAAGATATAACTCCGCTATTGCAGGACAATACTGCTTTTTCCGCGTGCATAAACCATATAGCAAACATCATCGAGCCTGAAAAAATAAATTACGTTGCCGGAATCGAATCGCGTGGGTTTTTGATAGCATCGGCACTAGCGTACCGGCTAAACGCAGGGCTTATCCCTATAAGGAAAAAGGGGAAGCTACCATACAACACATTAAGCGAAGAATACAAGCTTGAGTATGGTGAGGGTTCAGTTGAGATTCATACTGATGCACTGAAAAATAATGATAAGGTCGTAGTGGCAGACGACCTTCTCGCAACAGGTGGAACAGCAAGAGCTGCAGTTAACTTAATAAAAAAACTAGGAGGGAGCGTCGTAGCGCTTGCATTCTTAATAGAGCTTACAAACCTTAATGGCAGGGAAAAGTTACGGGACTACAGAGTAATATCAATTGTAAAATATTAATTTCAAAATTTTTGATGGTGTAATGACTGCACAGGAAAACTTTGATGACAAAGTGCTCAAAGCACACAAAAAACACAGCGGCAAAATAGAGATATTCGGCAAAGTTCCAATACTTACCAATGAAGATCTCTTAATCTATTATACTCCAGGAGTGGCACAAGTAAGTCTAGCTATAAAAAATAATATTTCCAACTCTTATGAATATACAAATAGGGCGAATACGGTGGCAATAGTGACAGATGGCTCAAGAGTGCTTGGCCTTGGCGACATCGGCCCAGAAGCTGAAATGCCAGTAATAGAGGGCAAATCCTTATTGTTTAAGAAGTTTGGCGGTATAGACGCAATACCCCTAGCAATCAGGTCCACTGGAGAAGATGACGTAGTAAAATTCACTAAAATGCTAGAGCCTTCTGTGGCTGCGATAAATGTAGAAGATATAAAATCCCCGAAAGTGTTTAACATAACCAAAAGGCTTGAAGAGGAAATGCATATACCAGTTTTCCATGATGACAAAGATGGCACAGCAATCGTTGCCAGGGCCGCCTTAATAAATGCTCTGAAACTATCTAAAAAAAGGATTGATTCGGCCAAAATAGTCATAAACGGAGCCGGCTCAGCAGGTTTCGGGATCGCAAACATACTACATCAATCCGGTGCTTCTGACATAGTAGTATGTGATACGCATGGAGCGATATACAAAAACAGGACCGAAGATATGAATGATTTTAAGGAAGAACTGGCGCAGTATACAAATAAAAATACGGTAAAGGGCGAACTTCAAGAAGTAGCCGAGGGAGCAGACGTGATTATAGGCGTATCATCAAAAGGTGCGTTCAGCCAAGAAATTATCAATAAAATGAATGATAAGCCCATAGTTTTTGCTTTGGCAAACCCCTACCCTGAAATAAGCTACCACGATGCCAAATCCGCAGGAGCATTCATAATTGCAACAGGGAGGAGCGACACGCCAAATCAGGTAAATAATTATATTGCATTTCCAGGGTTTTTTAGGGGAGTGCTATCTTCGCGCGCCAGAACAATAACCAAAGAAATGATAATAGCAGCAAGCGACGCCATAGCAAAGTCCGTAAAGAAGAAGCAGCTAAGCACTGATTACATAATACCAAATATAAGCAACCCGATGGATTATACCGCTATGACAGTAAGGATTGCGATATCTGTGGCTGAGGCAGCGCTAAAATCTGGAGCCTCCAGCGCCCCCATAGATAAAACCACAGTCAAAAAATCAATAAAAGAAATCCTTAGAAGATACAAAAAAATAGAAAAGTACATAGATAAGTTTAATAAAGAATCCAGCAACTGAGTATTTGGAAATAAGGATGTATGCATGCAAGCGCTTGATTATGATTTGGTAATACTCGGCAGTGGCATAGCAGGAATGACGGCTGCTATTCATGCCAGCAAAAGCTTAAGTAAATCAAAAAGCATAGCAATAATATCAAAACTGCACATAATGAGGAGCCATTCTATAGCGGCCGAAGGCGGCATATCTGGAGTACTGTATCCCGGAAAGAATAACGACTCTTATGAACTCCATGGATACGACACTGCGAAAGGCTCAGATTACCTTGCCGATCAGGATGCTGTAGAAATGCTTGTAAAAAACGCGCCAAAAGAGATCAGGTTTTTTGAACATCTAGGTGTGCCTTGGTCTAGGAATGACTCCAGTGACATAGTATTTAGGGCATTCGGAGGAATGAGCATAAAAAGAACAGCGTTCGCAGCAGATAAGACTGGCTTCTTTATGATGAGGGCCCTTTATGATACCATAACACAAATTGAAAATATCACTAAATATCATGAGCACTTTATAACCAAAATATTAATCAAAAACAATAAGTTTTTGGGACTGTTCGGTATAGATTTAGCTTCAGGGGAGCCGAAGCTATTCACTGCAAAGGCTTGCATAATAGCAACAGGGGGGTACTCAAGGGTATTTAATTTTACTACAACTTCACACTCTGCCACCGGGGATGGCACTGCGATAGCATACAGGGCAGGCATCCCCCTCAAAGATATGGAATTTATACAATTTCACCCCACAGCCTTGGTTCCAAACGGCATACTCATAACAGAAGCTGCCAGAGGGGAAGGAGGATACCTGAAGAATTCGAAAGGCACCAGGTTTATGGAGCACTATGCCAAATCTGTTATGGAGCTCGCCCCTAGGGATATAGTATCAAGGGCCATAGTCTCAGAAATATCAAAAGGAAGGGGCATAGTTCAGGAAGGATCAATGATCAAGCACGTCTACCTCGACCTTAGGCACCTTGGAAAAGATAAGCTAGACGAACGTCTGCCCATGATAAGGGAAATAACAATAAAGAGCTTAGGCATTGATCCCGTAGAGGAGCAGATACCAGTCAAACCGGCAGCACATTTTACAATGGGAGGCATACATACCGACATAAATGGTAACGTCTTTACTGGGGATGGGAAGGGCAAGATACTGGGACTATGGGCCATTGGCGAGGCCGGATGCGTCAGCGTCCATGGGTCAAACAGACTAGGCAGCAATTCCCTTAGCGAATGCTCAGTTTGGGGTAGGATAGCCGGCGAGGCTGCAGCAAAGCTAATTTCAAAAGGAGGGCAAGCTAATGATAATACTGCAAAGGAACTTGGAGAGGACGCCGAAGAAGAATTGAATAAGATTATAGACAGCGGAGGTAGCACCAGCCCTTATTATATAAAGGCCGAACTGCAAAAAACCATGGAAGCACACATGTACGTTTTCAGAAACAAAAAGGGCATGGAGGAGGCTAGAAGTCGAATAGCAGGCCTGCAGGCCATCTACAGTGATATTTTTATAGCAGATAAAGGTAGGGTATTCAATACAAATTTGAGAGACGCACTTGAAATAAAGAACCTACTCGACCTGGCCGGAGTTGCCGTTGCTTGCGCCATAAATAGAAAGGAAAGCCGCGGAGCTCACGCAAGAGTTGATTATAAAAAACGCGATGACAGGCACTGGCTAAAACATACAATAGCAAAACAAACAGCTAAAGGCATAGAAATATCATACATGCCGGTAGTGATAAGGAAGTGGAAGCCCAAGCCGAGGAAATATTAGGTGATTTGTTGAACAAGGAGATTTACGATATAAGGGGGAAGCAAGCTTCTATAGGAAGGCTGCTGCCATTCTACAAAGAAGCCTTCATACATATGCTCTTTTACAGAATACTGATAATAGTATCAATATTTGCCGGTGTAGTTTTCTTGTTAAGCTATTTCTCTGGCTTATTCACCCAGCTATTCAAGCCGTTATTTCTTATTGTTTGGATATTGTTCACGCCACAAGTATTTGAGACTGCAAAAGGCACGTCAGTTATAGCCACAAAGGGGTTTGTGCATGGCGACCTCAACAAGTCCTACCTTACAGCAGCAATAAAATATGAGAAGCATCCCAAATCGACATTTTATAAATTTATGCCATACGCAGCGCTTGCGATATGGATAGTAGGGTTTTTGTCAATATCAGCGATGTGGTATCTATGAAAGAGTCAATCAAAATGCTGCCTATGTACGCCTCAATGTTCGGGGTTCCAATACTAATGGTCTTGGCCGTATTGTCATATGCCTTCTATCCAATTGTGTCCACTGCCGTATTGATACCACTTATAGCAATAGGGCTGCTTTTTTTCGGGCTAATAGGTGCGCGCGAAGTATACCTGCACAAATACACGCTCAAAGGAACAGAGATTCCCTACAATATAAACAGGACTGGCGAAGCGGCCAGAGCAATAAAAGACGAGCCCAACGGGAAAAAGAAATTGGTAATAGTGATAAAGCGTTTCGATGTCTCTTTAAGAAAAATGGTGGTAAATAAATACGAAGTAGGGATAGATAGGTTTACTACCGTACTAGATATCCTTCTCCACATAAAATCAAAAACCGACAACACTTTATCCATCAGGTATAGCTGCAGAATGGGCATATGTGGATCATGCGGTATGGTTATAAACGGCAGGCCAATGCTTGCTTGTGAAACAAACGTACTAAAAAATGCGGTGGATGACAAGATAGAGGTGGCGCCTATGCAGGCACATCCCCTACTAAAGGATTTGGTCGATGACTTCGATGATTTTTTTGATAAGCACATATCGATAAGCCCATATCTATACAAAAGGGATAAAAACGAGCAATATCTGGCCAAAAAGGAGTACAAGCAGACCCAGGCGGAAATAGAAGAGTTCCTCCCGTATTCGTATTGCATAATGTGTGGCCTTTGCATGGATGCCTGCCCTGTTGTAAATACAAACCCAGATTTTATAGGGCCACAGCCGCTATCCCAGGTCTATAGGTACTACGCAGATTCCAGGGATGAGATGGGGGATGCCAGGATAGAAAAGGTTGATGTGCTTGAAGGGCTGTGGAGCTGTGAATATGCTGGGGCTTGCTCAAAGGTCTGCCCCAAAGGCGTTGACCCTGCAACTGCAATACAGTTGCTGAAGGCCACCGCGATGGGTAACCTCATAAAGTGAATGTTTGGGTGTTTTGATGAGATACAGATATGAAAAAGATGTTCTTGGCAAGGTCAAGGTTCCTGTGGATGCTTATTATGGGTCAGAGACCCAAAGGGCACTGGAAAATTTTAACATATCCAGCATACACATGGACGCGCTTTTTATAGAGTCATACGCAGCGTTAAAGATGGCGTGTGCAAAGGCCAATATGCACACCGGCAAATTGGACAAAAAAATAGGTGAAGCTATAGTTGAATCATGCAGGATGATAATGAATGGAGGTTTGCGTGACCAATTTGTCACTGACGTTTTCCAGGCAGGGGCAGGCACAAGCACAAACATGAATGTTAATGAGGTAATAGCAAACCTCTCCATAGAAAAATTGGGAGGCAGGCGCGGTAACTATAAAATCGTCCATCCAAATGACCATGTCAACATGTCGCAGTCAACAAATGACACATTCCACACCGTGATCCACATATCGGTTTACAAAAAAATAAAGAAAGAACTCATAATGTCACTTGATAGATTGGAGAGAAGCCTTATGAAAAAGTCTTATGAGTTTAATGGCATAACCAAGGTCGGCAGGACGCACCTGCAAGACGCCGTACCTATCACAGCAGGCCAGGAATTCTACGGATATTCTGGGGCTATATTAAAGGCCAGGGAAAACGTAGAGTCTGCTATAAAACTGCTGATCGAAGTGCCACTTGGAGGAACTGCGGTAGGTACTGGTATAAATGCCACTCCGGAATATCAGAAGTTAGCAATTAAGGAGCTCAACACAATAACCGGCGAACGCTTCCGCAGGTCAAAGAATACATTCGGCATGATGCAAAACCAACTAGAGGAAAGTGCGGTAAGCGATGCGTTGAAAGGAGCAGCCATTACGCTAGGTAAAATAGCCAACGACGTAAGGCTGCTGGCTTCAGGCCCCACGGCAGGCATTAACGAACTAGTGATACCTGCCGTACAGCCAGGATCATCAATAATGCCGGGCAAAATAAACCCAAGCATAGCCGAAATGGTGAATATGGTCGTATTTCAGGTATTAGGGTCCAGCAGGACAATAGACGAAGCAGCCCATGCTGGCCAGCTAGAACTTAATGTATTTATGCCAGTGATAGCCTATAACCTGCTTTTCTCAGCAAGCATACTATCAAGGGCTGCAGATGTATTTTCACAAAAATGCATAAATGGCATAAAGATAAATGAAAGCACAGTACACAAGATGCTCAGCGCAAATCTCTCAATCGCCACGGCCCTAACCCCATACATAGGGTATGCGAAGGCGGCAGAAATAGCCCGCATCGCATACACCAAGAATAAAAGCATAAAGGAAGTCTGTCTGGAAATGAAAATAATGGAAGAAGCAGAACTGGATAAAATACTCGATCCAAGCTTAATGGTATAATAAATGCCAAATTATAAAAATTAGTCAAAAACCTGCGCGTATGTGGTAAGTTTACATATATTTTTATTCCTTTATGAAAGAATAATTATACTATTACTGTGTGATTATATGTTTGACATAAAGATAGATGATGCTAGGTATTGGAAGAACTGCGTTGATTCTATAGTTAGCCTTATAGACGAAGGCACGTTTAACGTAAACAAAGATGGCATATCCTTGAAGGCCATGGATCCATCCGGGATAAGCATGATCTCTTTCTTTATCCCAAACAAAGCATTTTCCAAATACGAAGTTGATAAAGCCACCAATATAGGTATAAACCTGGAAAACCTGAGTAAAATACTATCAAGCTCAAGAAATAATGAGCAACTTATAATGAAGGATTCATCAGGAAAACTTCTAATAGAGTTTATCGGAGAGCGCAGCAGGAGAATATATCGCCTCCCAATGATAGATATAAAGAAGGATGTGGACAAGGAGCCAAAGATAGAATTTGAATCGCAGGTGGAAGTGAAAAGCGATTCATTTAAAGAGGTACTGAAGGACGCAACTTCGCTTTCCCCATATGTTGGGTTTAAGACTGAAAAAGATGCCTTTAAAATAGTGGCGAAAGGCGATCCAGGAGAGCTGGAGGAAGAACATTCAAACAACACTGATTTTGTTAAGAAGTTAAGCATATCCAAAGCATCATCAGCAACATTTAATCTAGAATACCTGGACAGGATCGTAAGAGCGTGCCCCTCAGGCAACATAATACAACTGTCGCTGAAGAGCGAGGAGCCGATAAAAGTAGATTATAAGATAGGAGATGCGGCAGTAGCTTACTACCTGGCGCCGTACATGGAAAGCTGATAATATATAAAAATGTTATTATAGAAACATAATTATGAAATTTTTAATATTTATACCCCCGAAGGACTTTAAGGATGAATCAGTTGCAGCACTGAAGCTTTTTTTTGACAGGTGGGGCGTTGATTATCAAATAACCAGCTACAGCACCAAAGAATGTATAGGTTACCACGGCGCAATATACAAACCTGACATAAATACCAACAAAATAGACGAGTCACAGTACAACGGAATAATAATAGTGGACGGCAAGGGAATAGATTCGTACAAAATATACGAATTCAGGCCTTTTCTGGACATAATATTGAGGTTTAACAGGGATAAAAAATATATTGGTGCCATGGGCAACGCAATAAAAATATTGGCAAAGGCCAACATAATCAAAGACAGGAAAATATCTACCCCTGAAGATCAGGAGACAAAGCGCGCAGTATCCCTCTTTCACGGAACGCCATCTGAAAATGACATAGAAATAGATGGTAACATTATAACAATAAAAGATACCAGAAATATGGAAAGCTCCATACAGAAGGTATTGGAGCATATAGGAGTCAAATAAATTCATAGATTATGGAAGGAATTTAAACTAAAACATACAATACATTTTATGTCAAATGAGATAGAAGTGAAAGGGGCAACCAAGCTTTTTGATGATACGAGAGCCATAAGCAACCTTAATTTCTCTTCAGTAAAAGGAATTAACATAATACTCGGCCCAAACGGGGCTGGCAAAAGCACCCTGCTGCGTTGCATTGACGGGCTTTACAAGCTTGATAATGGCAGCGTAAGGGTAAGGGGGTCAGATCCTTACGTGGATGATAAAGTCAGGAAGGAAATGTCATACCTTTCGGATAATTATGCCCTGTATGATTATCTAGATGTTAAAAGCAACATTATCTTTTTTGGCAGAATCTACGGCATGAAAGACTATGAGATAATGGAAAAGGCGAAAGGCATACTTGCAGAGCTCAATGCAACTCAGTATATCAATTCCAAGATATACGCCCTAAGCCGCGGCACAAAGCAAAAGATTTCACTATGCCGGGCTTTGATAAATGATCCACAGATACTATTGCTTGACGAACCAACAGCTTTCCTCGATGCCAACTCTTCCGATAGCATAAGAAGAATAATGCAGAGGTTCGGCAAGGAAAAAAGAACAGTGATACTAGTCACTCAAAAGCTGGATGAAGTAACAAGGTTTAACTGCCGTGTTTCGATAATAAATAAGGGTGTGATAGTAAAAGATTCCAGCACAACCGGCTTATACTCAACAATACTAAAGGACTCTTTTGTAAACATACGGCTAGGAAAGCCCGTTGGCCATGATATAGTCAAGAAAACCCCAGGCTTCATCTCCTCAAACGATAAGGCAGCAACAATGCTTAAAATAAAGGTAGACAGTTATAAAGATATAAATAAGGCTGTTGAATACCTTATAGGTAAAAACGCCTTTATAATTAGCATAGATTACATAGAGCCACTTATAGAGAGTCTTTCATGGTGAACTAGTTGCAGTTAGATAAATCATACGCCATAGCCGTAAAAGACATAAAGGAAGTATTTAGTAGCATATCAATATACGGCCCAATGATAGGTGTGCCGATTTTCTTCTCCATCCTGCTTCCGTTTCTCACATTTTACGTCACAATATATGAAGGCCCATCAATAGCTGCAAGGATAACCCAGCTTCATTTCATTCCAAGCGGCCTTACGGGATTGGGTAGCCTTTCATTTATGACCTATTTCTCAGTAAGTATAATGGGTCCAATATTCCTTACAATGCCGATATTGACGGCAACAGTAATAGCCGCTGACAGCTTCGCTGGGGAAAAAGAAAGGAAAACAGCGGAAGCCCTGCTTTCAACCCCAATAAAGACATCAGAGCTGCTGTATGGTAAAATACTGGCCTCTTTTATCCCAACAATGATACTGACTATGGTAGTGTTTGGCATATACGGCGTCATAACAGATATACTTTCAGCAAGCGCATTCAAGTTGGCCATACTACCTACACTACCGTGGCTTATGATGATAGCCTCATCGCCTCTTCTCGCAATAGCTGCGATAGGCGTTGTGGTCCTAATATCATCTCACGTAAAAGGGGTAAAGGAATCGCAGCAGATAAGCACACTGCTGATACTGCCAGTGCTCGTCATGCCATTTATATCTGTGCTAGGAATAGCAGCCCTAACATTCTATTTCTTCTTATACTTAATTATTTTTCTTGCAGTGCTTGACACTGTCATAATATACGTCGGAATAAAAAGCTTCAGAAAGGAATCAATAATATAGGTGTATCGGTGATCCCGCTATACAACTTAATTATATCTGTTTCCGAGCTTGTATACACGTTTTCCATAGCCGCATTAATGAGCATGCTGATAAAAAAGGGGAAGGTGGCGCAGCTAACTTCAAGAAAAATAATTCATTTATGGCTTGGAGGTTTGATAGTATTCTGGTTCCTATACAAACCAGCTTATGGTATGGAATATTTCTTGGTTACCCCATTGGCATGGATAGCAATAATGTTATATGCCTTTTTTAGCAGAAGCAATCACGCAGATTTAGTAAAGGTATTTGCAAGGAGAAACGACATTAATGAAGTTATATTCGGGCCTCTGCTGTTCATTTCAATGTTTGTAATTTTTACTATAGTTGCTTTTAGGAGCCTTGCAGGCGTAGCAGCACTTTCTGCCATGGTATTCGGCGATGGTGTAGCCCCGATTATAGGCGCACATGCCAAAAAGCACCATTTTAACAACAAAAAGAGCGTGGTTGGCAGCATATCTGTGTTTATTGCCGCTTTGATAAGCATATCAATATTTGGAGTTGTCTTTTTTACTGGCCTGGGCACCAAATTCTATATCATAGCAGCACTGGTTTCAGCAATAGCCGCAGTTGCGGAAGCAATAACTCCCCAAAATTATGATAATTTAACGGTTCCAGTAGCCGTGTACATATCATTCTTTATACTGGCGTTAATCATCTGAGCATTTCCCTATGAATAGAACCAAATTCAAAAAAACGCAAGCCATAAAAGTATAATTCCTATAAATTCTACGAAATATAAGAATTCGGGGATTCCGGTTATGTAAAGAGTGCTTCCAATGCTTACAATCACCACCCCGGCAATTATATAAAGCATTTTTTTGTTTTTGCTTTTTTTGTAGCTTAGCGCGGCAATAATGACCAGCACGGCAGAAGCCGGAAATGTTACAAGCGAGGAGGTTATTATTATAGCCAGCGGCAATCTTCCAAACACCACATATGTGGTTATTATGTTGCCTATCTGGGTTGTGAAAATGGAGTATGCCAGAAGCAACGATGTGGCAACGCAGAACAAATAGTACGAGAGCCTGATCTTTTCAGACTTAATCAGCTGCATCGATCCCAAGGCTAACGATTCAACCAATAAAGCTACGATAAAAAGGTACACATCTATAAGTGCCCTTCCATAAATGCCTGATGCAAAGAGTATCTCCAACAAGGATCCGAACGCGAACAGCCACATGCCAATACTCCAAAAAAGGTAACTTTTATGCCGTTTTACAATAAACTTCCTAGTCAACAGTAACGACAGCATAGCGCTCAGCAGAAATATTACCGAGGTAGAAACTTGAACTATGAGCTGTTCAATTCCCATCAATAACCACAGTTATTAATATGCCTGTATTATTCTAAATAAATTGGTAAGGCAAATTATTCTGGCAGCCTAACCCAGCCCATAGTGTGTCTATGGTTTTATAATTGTGCATGAAGTATTTCTGCCAACAAGGGTTTTATTTATGACCCCAGGCTTTGTGGCATTTGCAATATAACCTGTTGCTCCAGTCCGCTTCACTATGCTGTAAAGTATAGAAATTTTTGTCCTCATACCGCCTGTCACATCTATTTTCTTAGCACCTCCAGCCATAGAAACCACCTTTCCTATATTTGAGGAGTTGACTAGGCTGATAAGCTTGGCCCCTTTGGCGGAATTCGGATCCTTGTCGTATACGCCATCCACATCCGTCGCAAGGACTATCATCTTGGGAGGTATCCTTTCTGATATAAACCGCAGTACCTCTTCCGTAGATGCTATGCAAACTCCCTGCTTGGTGTCGATTACTACATCACCGTGTACTATCGGTATGAAGCCCTTTTCCAGTGCAACTCTGATGTGGTCAACAAATCCGCCGCTGAGCCTCCTATTCTCCGCAAATGCAAAGCTGGAAGGGAAGAAGGGAAACACCGGCATGCCCAGCTTAACCGCCTCGTCTATGACTATGAAATTAAGCTCGCTGGCTACCACCTTGGTGAGTAAGGCACCCTTCACGCTTCTATCGTTTATCAGGCCTTCAGCAACACTATACTCGTGGGCGGTAACGTGGCCGAATGAGCCGCTACCGTGCCCTATTATCACATCGAAACCCTGTTCTTTTTGGGCATCGTATATTTCGGCCAAAAGCCTTGATATTTCTCCTCTGAGGGCTTTCCTTGGGACAGAGGGGTCGGTTATACTCCCCCCGCCTATCTTTATCATGCAGATATCCTCCAATGCATCACCTAGGGTTCAATGTATCAGGGTCTATCAGGTGGCTGTCATCAACTACAATAGGGCCGCTGCCCCCTATCCTGACGCTGAACCCAGCGCCATTAACGTCAAGCTTGTCAAGCATTGCATGGACCACAGCAAGGTTATACTGTTCAGTTATTATGTGGACATTAGGCCCAGCCCCAACCGTGTATGCTGCTATGTTCCTGCCCGCTGCTTCGTTTAGCGCCACCACTCCATCAATTATCTGATGCGATTTCGGAGTCAGGTAAACGATTGAAGGAACAGTGGTCCGCATAACTTCATGAAGATTGTCACTCTCTTTCATCAACCTTGCGGCGAGGCTGTCGAAATTCCTGGCTGCGAAGTCTGAAAGCACTCCATCTATCGCCCCAGGTACATACTCAAGTCTCGCCTTGTATAGCGGGCTTGTGTTCCTCGACAGCATCATCCCCTCTGTGGATGATATTGGTTTTCTCTCAGATGATACCACCACTATCACATCAACAAGTTCCGGCCAGTACTCAGAAGTGAATACCTGCCTAGCAAAAGAATCGCTGCCATCAGGGTTCACTCCCCTCTCCCAAAGCACCACTCCCCCGAAAAGGCTTCTTGAAGCACTCCCGCTGCCCATCCTGGCTATCTTCGACAGCTCCTTAGCGTCCAAATTCAAATCCAGCGCGCGTGAAGTGGCCATAACCAAAGTGGCCACCCCCGAAGCACTTGAGGCTATGCCCGCCGCAGACGGAAACGAATTCTGCGATACGACTAGCACCCTATCCCTAACTCCTGCCATCTCTCTCAATCCATCGACAGGTCTGAACCTCTCCATAGACTCTACTGTTGTTAGGTCTACAAGCTTACCGTCAATGTACAGCCGATCCTTGCTAAATGTGTCCGAAAACGCAACGCTGGTCTTGGTGCGCAACAGTCTGCCTTCCAAGTCCTTCATGTCGAGCGTAACGCTAAGGGATGCGCTGTCAGGCCTGTTGGTTGTGGGATCCTTTCCCCAGTGATTTATCAGGGCCCTATTGGAAGGTCCAACTGCAGTTACAATATTCGCCATTATATCATCCTTTTAATTTGGTGGGCATTACGGTCTCATTTCTGCGTTCGCCCACCATATGAGTCATCTCCCGCGCCATTGTGAACGCTTCTGATGGCCCTGGAGCGACTCTTAATATGTGGCTCGGGGCAATGCCCTCTATTCCATTTGGAGTGTAAGGCCACCGCGGAATTATCATGCTTTTCTGGCGCTCAAATCGCATATGTCCGCTGCGAAGCTCAGGCAACCTCGAACCTTCATATATTTCGGCTATTCTATATGCAAGTCGCGGCGCGTCGTCCAGAAACACGTCGAAGTCCAGCAGCGACTTGTCAGATCCAGTCGGAACCTGTATTATCGGCAAATCCACATTATTATAGTTATATCCCAGCCATTTTCTTATGCTTTCCATGATGCCGGAGTCGCCTGCAGCAGTGACCCAGCACGAGTCCCATTCCTGTGCGGCACGTAGAAGGATCGGCTCTTCGACATATCTCGGTATCGACTTCCAATGCTCACGCCAAGCCATCTTCCGATACGTTGTGTGCTCATCGTAGCTGAGTCCGAATACGGTCCCTCCACGCTTCGGATACTCGGTCATCTCCGAAAAGGTATGGGTCTCCCCTCTCATGGTATTTATTAATCCCATCTCCGCCTCATAAATTCCAGCAACAAACCCCTCTATATCTATAGCAACTTTCGGAATTGTCCCTAGAAGAGTATTATTGCCCATGTCATCAGCTTCCAATAAACTTGCGTAAGTCGGATTCGCCCAGCCCATTAATTTTCACTCTGGGGCTGCCGGCGACCGTGCCCAAGATCCCTGTTATTCCGATGGTTTCACTGAATTTATCTAGGAGCTTCCGGCTCTTGGCCATCACCACTATTGAGGGGCCTGTGTCAGCGGTCATGTAAACATCATCGCTCACTTCCTCCCTGAAACTCATAATGGCTTCTATTATCTTCATGCTCTCCCGCGTCTGCAAGAAAATCCCCCTTGATGTCACCATAGAGTTTAGGAGGAATGTGTCCTCCTGCGCGTGCTTCATCATAACTCCCAGATCAAAATCAGAATCTATTATCTCACCGATCTTCCTATATTTGTCCCTGACCCATGTCTCATAGAAAGGAGACCCGGACACAACCTTATGCACGTCCATGGTCTTTATCTCAGAGGGGTTTGGATACGCGATAAAACTAAACCCTCCAAGGTCAACTGGCAGGCGCGCGCCGTGGCACTCGAGTTCGTCCATTCCCGGATACGACACCCATACTGAAAAGCCGCCAGTCGCGGATCTTGTCCCTGATCCGGATGCGTATCTCGCCAGCAGCGACACGAAGAAATCGTCCGCAGCCGCCCTTTCCCCGAATACGTTGGCTGCCAGGGCCTTTGCGGAAGCCGCAGCCACAGCCGCTGACTCCCCAAGCCCTTTCCCCAATCCGTATCTCTTTACCCTCTTTATATAAAACTTGAAAGACCCGCCAATTCTAAAAAGCCTCCTGAAATTGTCCAGAGCCTTAGCCGCCCTCCTGGTGTAGCGTTCTTCAATAGCCCCATCCAGCATTATAGAGTCGGCATTTTCCTCTTTCGAGTACCTGCAGTACGCCTGGGCAATAGATAAATCCGTATTGAAGGATATGGAAGGGGCAAAGGCTATGTTCTTTTTATCATCGTAATACCCAAGGAACTTCTCCACTGCTGTAATCGGATTTGCTTCTGCATAAGTAACCGCGCCGTCCTCCGGCCTAGCAGCGTAGTCGCCTGCACGCTTGAATATACCTTTGTCGACCAGCGCAGCATGCAGCCTTTTCCCCTCTGCAGATAGCGATTCTATATCCAAGCTGATCACCGAAGGCTCCTTACATACTCTATTATCTCATCTCTCGTCTTGAAGTAGTCCTTGCTGTCAAACACCCTTATACCAATCTCCATAGCAACCCTTGTTGAGTAGTCCATTATTTTCCTGTATGTGGCTATCTCCCTGACTAACCTATCTCCTGGCGATAGCGGATGGGTGTACTTAGATCTCTCCAAAAGCCTTTGCCTATGCTTTTCAGCGTCAGACATATGTATGTAGAATTTCACAATCCCCTCTTCTTTCAAGGCTTTTACCTGCTCAGGTATGAAGTACAGCGATTCTATCACCACACTCTCCCCATTCACTACAGCCCTATGTACAAGCGCGTCCATCCCCCGATTCACTATTTCTCCTTGCTTCAGGTATCCTTTTATTATATTCTCATCGGTCTTCTCCCCGAACGCCTGCCAGGCGTCATACACGCTGTACCTCAGTATGTCCCTATCGCTGCCTTCCTGGACACCGG
This sequence comes from Microcaldota archaeon, assembly GCA_021799635.1. Lineage (GTDB taxonomy): Archaea > Micrarchaeota > Micrarchaeia > Micrarchaeales > Micrarchaeaceae > JAJZAB01. The sequence goes on along the minus strand of JAJZAB010000001.1, from coordinate 242,315 downwards.
TCTTGAGGAACTCTCTGAGGTAGTCGCCTGACATCACTATTCCGATGCCAAACTCCTTTGCGATATGCGCAGCATAGCTGGTCTTGCCCATACCGGGCACACCTCCAATAAACACTATGAGAGGTTGCGGCATTAAATCAATGTATTTATTATTCCTTATGGTTTAATATATATTTATACTTTTAACCTTAGAAATGATGGTGTAATATTTGGGAAGCATACCAAGGAAATGGAAAAAGAAGGGAAGGATGCGCTGGAAGTGGAAGAAAAAAAGGCGCAAGCGCTTGAAGAGAGCTCAGAAGAGGAGAGTCGGAGAGCTGTGACCGGGCCTCGTCTAAACTACGTTTTTATTCTCTTAACTATTGAATAACCATTGCGTAGCACAACCCCGTCCCGGCTGCTGATAAGAATTTGATCTCTCATACCTTTAGGCTGAATTTTTGGTATATTCAAGGTGACAACGTACCATAGCATAATGGCTCCTTTTCGATAGAGAAATAGCATGGCACAGTGCTCAGGGCCGCAAGAATAGCAAGGTTAGGATAGAACCGCCCAGTGGTATGATATAGGAAAGGACGTATGCCAGCAGCAGATGCGTCATGCAGACCGATAAGGATATAAACGCATCAATTAATATACTAAAAAGAGCTACCTCTGGAAAAGGGAGAAGTAACGCTCAGTGAGAGAGTGGAAGACCATAAATGGAGGCAGTTCCAGAGAAACTGAGAGCCTGCCCCTAAATGAAAACGCCGGAGGAAGCCTCGGCCTTTAAGCCGAGGAGAATATACTACCTAAAAGTTTATCATGGAGAGAAAGAAGCTAGGCAATACTGGAGTTTTAATCCCGGAAGTAGGCATTGGTACCTGGAAGATGGTGGGCAACGAAAAAAATGATATTGAGGCATTGCGCTATGGCATGTCGAAAGGAATGAACCTGATAGACACTGCTGAGATGTACGGCAACGAGGACATGGTTGGCGATGCAATACACGGCCAGGAAAGACCTTTCATAGCAACCAAAGTATCCCCAAATAACTTTAGGTACGACGATGTGATCAAAGCCTGCGATCGCAGTCTAAGTAAGCTCAGGGTTAAGCAAATAGATCTGTATCAACTGCACTGGCCCAACCACAGCATACATATAAAGGAGACCATGCAGGCAATGGAGCAGCTTGTAAAAGACGGCAAGATAAAGTACATAGGCGTCAGTAACTTCAATCTAAAAGAGCTCAAGGAGGCACAGTCCGTGATGAAAAGCTCCGATATAGTATCTAATCAGGTGGAATACAGCATCTTGGTAAGGGATGTGGAAAAGGATATGCTAGACTACTGCACCAAAAACAAAATTACTTTAATAGCTTACAGCCCCCTAGCCAGGGGTGCACTGTTCGAGAAGAAATATGGTAAACTATTAGAACTGCTGGACAATATAGGAAAAAAACACAGCAAAACAGCATCGCAAGTAGCTCTAAATTGGTTGATAGATAAGGAGCCTGTAATAGCCATTCCAAAGGCTAGCAGCAAGAGGCATATAGACCAGAACGCAGGAGCTTCAGGGTGGAAGCTGGACACCAAAGAATTATCAGCCATAGAAGATTTTTTATTGGAGTGGGCAGAAGGCCCCTGACTTCGATTTTTGCTCCAGTTCTCAAAAGGCACGCCTTCTGGGCGTCAATAATGTCTAAGCGCGCAAATAAAAAAACCGACCAGCGCAACGCAAAGCCGGGTTAGCAAGTGCCAGCAAGCTTTTTATTGTGCTATGCGTAATTGGATTGACAATGATGATTTTATGTTGGAACCTGTAAGCGTAGCAAAGATGGACGAATTGAAAGAGGGGAAGGGCAAGCACGTGTCTGTCAACGGCCTTGAGATTGCAATCTTTAAAATAGGAGACAAAGTTTACGCAATACAGCAAGAGTGCCCTCATCAAGGCGGACCTCTTGCAGAAGGGGATTTAAATGGGTTTGAGGTAACCTGCCCCTGGCACCAGATGATATACGACGTAAGGAGCGGCAAAGCCTCACCAAAAGCTTGGGATAAGGATTTTAGTGTCAAAACCTTCAAAGTTACAGTAGTTGGGAACGATGTAATGGTTGATATTAGATAGGTATTTATAGGTGCCCAAAAAATTTATTTTGTGATACTATGGGAGACGTTGGCAAGATAATAGAATATGTAAGCACTTCAAACAAAAGCTTTGATGATGCAATAAGAAAAGCTGTAGAAAAGTTTGCGAAATCCGAAAATGACATCAGGGGTATAGACATAATAAAAATGACAGCAAGAATAGAAGGCAAGAGGATAAAGGAGTACAGGGTAAACGTCAAACTATCAGCAGAGGCATAAGCCGCCCAATGCAAATCCTACGCAAATCATTCAATATTAGGCTTAAATGCCAGCAGTTGCGCGAGGCTTTATATCATTTCCTTCTAGTCGCTAGGTACGCTATCAACGCTATTACAATTATTATTATAACTGCTATGGCAGCATATTTGTACCCTGAGCTAGAAGCTTTGTACGGCACCGTAGTTGAAGCCGGTGCGATGCTGGTGGTGGCAGTTACCGGCGTTGCGGCAAGGAATATCCACGGCACAGGCGCAAAGAATTGCGTATTTTCTATATATGTGCTGTTAAGCGGTATCCACTTATTAGCAAATACAAAAGATCCGCCATTATAAGCGGTACCATTGAATTGACCACCCAGAACAGTCCAAGTTGTCCAGTTTTCTGGTGCGTAAACGTATGTTGTTACCGGCGCTTTGCCTCCAGAAGAATTTACAAAAGTATAAGTCTCATTTATTTTGTTATTAACCGCAAACGCAAATCCCAAGCCAGTTTGGCTATAGTTTGCATTAGGCACTCCATAGTTATATGATTTGAATAGCACTATCGAGAAGTTGTAGTTTGACACTCTTGTGCCATTTATTTCTGCATATGTACCCTTGTTTATTACTACCTTGATTCTAAGGAGGCTGTTGTTTAATGAAAGGGTGGTTATTGCATTGCTCGTTGCATTTACCTCAGTGGTTCCTTTTCCAACAACATCCATAAATGCCATGGATGATGGCTTTGTTGAAGTAGTAGGTGACACTGAAGGAACTGTGGTGCTGTTGTGACTGCTAGGCGCTGCCATAACTGTAAGCTTCAGAGTTGATGTACCTTGTGAGGGATCGTCTCCAGTTGCGTTTAGTGTTATGTTGTATGTTCCAGCAGGGGTTTTTGATCCCGTTGTTATTTCAAGCGTTCCTTTATAGGTGGGATCGGCGTAGCTTTTGCTAAGACTCACATTTATCCCATAACCTGATAAAGCTTTGCTGTTCGCTACGTTTATGTATGTGCCCCACGTAGATCCACTTGCCAGATTTACGGTGTATGAAACAGAGGCTGCTTGCCCTGCTACAACGCTTATAGCAGATGTATTTGTTGATATGGAAGAAGTGCCATATCCATATTGTGCATAACTCGTAGATGCGACGATTGCAACCAATACTGGTAGGAGCAAAAACAATCTAAAATTCATTTAATCAATATAATTATGTAATAAAATATAATAAACTGTGCGTTCAGCGTCATTTTACCATAAATTTTACCAAGGAAACCAGCAGTAGGAGGGCTATGCTGCCGAGCAACATATCATGCGCCACACCGAATAAGTGTTCACTATCTCCAGAAGCGCCGTCTATCAGGGCAATACTGGATACATTCAGCATTATTATCCCAACAACAGTCCCAAAATACAGGATAAAATCCACTACGGCTAGCACTCCATTACCTTTATTTTTTTATTTAGCAGCTGAAATAGCAAACTTGCGTTTTTGTATGAGTAGCAATTCAATGCATTGCTCAAATCGCCAGTCTCTCTAAAATTTAAAGTTGCTATTCTCACGTAGCCCCGCTGCCTATTCAGGTTCCTGAAGTCACATATTTTATTCATTTTTATAGTATCGCCAGAACCTTTTCTTATTACATACGAACTATCGGTAAGCCACAATTCCCTTACACGTCCTGAGATACGAAAAGACCGGCTCAGCTTATTATCCAATCCGCGATCTTTACGGAGTTTCCTATCGTCTTCATCCTTCCTGTCTTCTGCTGCAGTTCTGCCCGATTGTCCATAGCTATATATGTAAAAATAGGCTTTATACGACGCCAGTTCGGAAAAAGTTATTATAATAAAATAAGCCCCAAGGCCAAGAAATATGAACATCAGGCCAGAATAAACCTGACCGCCGTAAAATAGCAATAAAAGCGATATTACGCCCAATGCAATAACTATACTGGCGCTTATAAACGGCCTCATCTACATCACTTCCGATTATTTTCCCATAGTCCAGACACCCTATCCATTACCTCTTTTTCTATCTCAAACTCCCTGCTCAATACCTCTTTAAAATTTAAGTCTCTTCGGTGTAGGACATTAATTATTGAAAAGCAAAAATTTCTATACAACTCAACATCAGAAATGACAGCCTTCTTCTCTTTATTCGCCTTGATAAGCTGATTAGACAGAATAATGTTGGACTGATTAAGATTCCTTATTATATCAGCCTGCAGCTCTGCTGTGGCATCATGTCCCTTCCCGGCAACGCTGCCATAGCCAAAGCCAGTGGTATACCTAAGCGACTCTATAATGTTATGATAAATTGATTTTAATTTAACTTCGTAAAATTCATCAAGCATTGCCAGAATGGATAAGAATTTCATAAGGTTCAGTGCCCTGTCATTAAGGTTTATTTCGTTAAAATAGTATGTGAATACTATCATATCCTTATCCAAATCCAAATACTGGGCTTCCTTCCCTTCTTCAATTATAGAATATTTCAGATGCGTACCATATGCTACAACGCGCATTCCAGGCATGCTGTCAAATTTAGCTCTTATATCTGCCATTGAGGATTTAAGACTCGTCTCTGCGCAGAACGAGGAGAACAGAACGCCGTTACCACTATTCCTTTTACTTTTTTTTATTTGAAACACCATCCAAAGATTCACATGATATGGCTATATCTAAATCCGGGATTCCGATAGTCCTTAAAAACATTATAGCCTTCGGCCTGTCTATCCCAATGGCATACAGTTCGGACAATAGGGATCCCAGCTCTACCCTTCTCGCGTTATCTTCAAAGAACTTTTGAAGCCTTATATTCGAATCCGCCGTCAGCTTAAGGCTCCCAATCCCCTCTTTCATTTTTCTACCTACCACAATAGTTACCATTTCACCATCAGTTATAAAATAATTATCAATATCCAGGCCGTCTATTTTTCTAAGAATGAAATGCATTTTTGATTTTCTACCCTTAAGTGATAAAGAAACCAGGCAGCTACCTCTCTCAAGGCTGCTTATCTTGCTGACCATACTGTTATCTATTATGTCTGAATATACCAAGGAGCTCAGGTTTTCTGCACCATTCAGCCTAAATATGAAATTGCAGGCGGAATTCGCCAATATCCCATTGCTGAAATCATTGACCTGCTGCGAAGCGGTTACTATGCTGAAGCCGTATTTTCTCGCCTCTCTAAATAATTTTGCCAAAGATCCAATAGAACCGGCAAGTTTCCAACTCTCATCTATTATTACCATATTTTTAGCCTCCGTCGCAGCACCGGAGCTATGCATAAATCCCATTATCTCATCCAATATTGATGATACAAATTCAGGGGTACTATCTTCATCCGCAATTTTCGAAATGTCTATGGAACTCAGCCCAGAGAAGAACACACCAAAATCCGAAATTGACCCGGCGCTGTCAGGACTGTATACCTTTCCTCCAAGGAAATCTACCACAGCAGTATATTCTGAGTTCCAGTCAATCACTAATATATTGGTGTTTTTAAATGCCGAATACCTCAAAATCAAGCTTTTAAGCAGATATGTTTTTCCAGACCCGCTCATGCCAAGTATTGATATGTGTGGATTTACTAGTTTGTCCATGTTAAGCAGGAAAGGCAGGTTATAGTTCAAGCTTCTGCCGATGTATACACCATCTACTGTGTCATCGCTGTCAAAAACGTATTCCGACATCTCCATAGGCGAAAAATAATTGCTAGCCAGCCTTGAGCTAATGTTGATTGGTTTCATTTAATTACCATGCATGAGTCAAAACGCATAAGATTTATCAGCTCATTCCCAGACAAAACCCTTGACTTTGCATCAAAAATTGCGTCAAACTCGGATAGGATCTCCCTAATCTGCGCTTTTGAGGTCTCCTCTGCCCTGAGCTTGCTCTCAGAGAGTGATACGCTCATTATGTAGTAAGATAACTTTATCGGCACCCCTCCGCTTTCAATGTTGCTTATCTCATTTTCCAGTATCGATATCTCAGAGCGCAACCGGTTTGCCGCAATCATCCCACTGCCTCCTGACTGATTCCTGATCCGGGATAAATGTATCTCTTTCATACCCTTTTGCGTTTTTAACCGGTTCAGCAAACCTTCTACGCTCAACCTCTCCGAGCAGAACACAATCTTGAACGGTGCCGCAATGTGGGATATAAAACTCTCCATCTTATCATTTTCCATCTTTCCATCACCAAATTGCTCCACCACCCCGGCCGCCGTAGCGCTGTACAACCCATCAACATAGCACATTGCCGAAGCCCTATCCCCACTTAGCTCAAACCCATTTACGACCTGTATAAAATTGCTCCTTTTGAAAATGGCGTCTTCAAGCAGGTACCACAACTTTAATATTAAAAAAGACGAAATCGCAATCGCCGATGTGGCTACAATCAAATAAATATTTAGAGTAATCAAGCTAGCAAGAGCCATCAACGAAGCGACCAAAAGCGGAACATACCCAATTTTATCACTGTATGAAAGCCCCATGCAATCACTAAAATACATCAAACCTTCCAAACGAAACCTCTGATCCAAGAACCCGTGACAGTTCCCTTATCGAAGTTATTGTTAGTATTACGCTAAATGTAGGGAAGAAAAAAACTTCTATTATCAGTATTGCAAGGGTGTCAAGAATCCTGTTTACAATGCTTTCAAAAGAACTCGCAAGCTGTGAAACTCCCCCAGTGAGATACCCAAGAATCGTTCCCTTTGTTGAATTTGCAGCTTCACTAACCCCTATTATACTACCTTCAACTCCGTTTGCCTGCGTGCTGAACTGGCTTATGCTGCTGCTACCGGCAGCGCTGGAATAACTTGCTGCTACCTGTGCATCTAGAAGGTAGGTCAGTGGGAAAACAGCAAAAAGGCCTATGGCTATAGCTATTATAGTCCCACCCAGCCTTCTTGTTGGATAAAAGGTCCTAAGCACTATCCCTACCGGAAGCAGTAGCGGTATAGCAACTATGGATATAATATCGAGCAGGGCAGACTGTACGTATATCCCTATTATAGCAAGCGTTATTGAGGTTATAATGAAATCCTCCTGTGCGAGCACAGGGGCAAGTACGCTGGAAAACGATACCGATGCGATTCCGATGCTGAGCTTTGTAGATGCAATAATGCCAAGGATTATGTAAGTTGATGATATGGGCAAAAGCATGCCCAAAGAGTCTTCAAGCAGGGACGGATAGCTGTTTCCGTTGATTGATATGGGAGAAACTCCGACAAGATAGTTATAAGCGAAGCATACGGCGTAGTTTATGCTCATAAAACCTTGGCACGTTGCTTCTGCCCCGGAACCGGAAACAAGGCCGTTTATTATGCTAACACCGAGCCCATTCTGGCTGAAGAACAGGAATAGTGATGCGAGTATTGCGCCATTTATTACAGAGTTTATTATTTCATCCCTCCCGAATGATTTCAATTTTTTGTCATCAAAAGCATATCCAAAACCCAATACAATGCCACCTATACTCAACATTATCCCTACAACACTCAATCCAATGTAATATCCGAGCAATTCATCACACTATGTAACGGAATTGGAAGTCATGTTTGCCAAAAGGTGTGATGAGGCGACAGCTAGTGATGTTGAGGCAACGCTAAGCACACCAAGCACAACCCCGCCTATTATTATGTTTATAGCAGTTGTATGAAAAATGGCCCTTTTGTCCGGTGGCATTATCTGCCCCAGCGCATAGAACACACCAGCTATAACAAAAAGGACCCCGCTCAGCACAGGCCCTATCTGAGAAAGCACCATCTTTATGTAGTTCAGGTCGGCTATAATCTGTAGGCCAGCAAATCCGGCGTACGAGTTCTGCGTCAGGTAAAATATAAAGAAAGAAGGCATGACTATATACTTAACATAGCGCAGGACCTTCAGCCCACCAAAGCGTCTATACATATTTTTTGTTATCATGTAATCATATATTTACTTTTATAAAATTATTATACTAAAGTAAATATTTAAATATTACGGTAAATCAAAATTAGCGGAACAAAGTCATCCGTGTTAAAAAACTATAGGCCAAGGAGTAAATTACTGTGTGCAGCGGCGTGGGGAAATAATGGTCATTGGACCCCACTACCAATACTACTGAAGTCTATCAGCCTTTTCTTCTTTGATTCTTCATCCCGGCAGAGAAGAACTACGTTGCTTGGCGCGTGTTCAGCTGTAACAATATATCCACTAAGCTCGGCAATCCGCCCTGCAAATTCCTTTATCTCTTGGTTTGTAGGTACGCTGTTTTGGCTTAGCCCGCGCTGGGGCTCCCTAGCTCCGCCAACAAAAGATAACCCTTTGACTTCTACATAATTTGGCCTTGCCAGCCCTATAAGTTCTGCATACCCATCCGGGTTGCAAAGGTTCAATCCTTTTACAAGGGTCATACGCAGCACCGTTCTTGTGTTTAAACCTCTCATGGTGGAAAGGGCCTTCTTGAATCTGGCCCATGTGCCTGGTATCTTTGGCCTTACAACTTTGTTGTAGGTATCCTCATCTGGTGCCTGCAGCGATATATAAAGCTGGGTAGGCAGAGGGTTGAGCCTCTCCAGGGCTTCAGGGAGGGTACCATTATGTACAAGGAATGTGCTAATTTTTCTCTTATGGAACTCATTGAGCAGCTCTCCCATCCGTGGATAAAAAAGAGGCTCCCCGGTAAGGCTAAGCGCCACGTGCTTTGGCTCGTTGGCCTCAATCCAGCGCTTCTTTTTCAGCTCTGTATCCGCAGTGGCGTTGTATCCACTCACTATCCTGCGCTGCTCTTTTATCATGTTATCAACTATAGATTTTGGGTCATCCCATTTCTCCACAGCGTTAAGTTCATTCCATTTGAAGCCGTGCTCCTCTGGTATAAGCCTCCAGCAAAAAGCGCATCCAAGATCGCATCCTATCGCCGGAGTCGCCTGGATGCACTGCCAGCTGCGTATGCCATAAAAGGTATATTTGTAGCACAGTGTTTTTCCACGCAGCCCGTTAGCAGTATATTCACATATTTTTACCGCAGAGTGCATACCAACAAAATGATAACCCTGTTTCTCCATCCTCTGTCTTAACAGCTCAGGCATTTTTGTCATTTATTCACGTAGTGCTATAAGATTAATGTAAAAATATATAAAACACAAGCAGTGTTTAATCACTTACCTGTATTTTTACCTATAATTAATATTTTTATCTATCGCTAAGAATTTAGTGGTAATTTAATGGATGAGCAAAAACCAACCATCAGCGTAGGGTTGCAGGGGGTATACATAACAGAAACAAAGATATGCAAGGTTGATGGGAACGTGGGTAGGCTATACTACAGGGGGTACGCCATAGATGCACTTGCCAAAAACTCGAACTACGAAGAGGTGGCATACCTGCTCATTTATGGCAACTTGCCAAAAGCCGCTGAACTGGAGGCTTTCAGGCAGCAGTTGAAAGAGGAGAGAGACCTGCCGGATTTTATTACCGACATCATCGCCAAAAATGCGGAAAAAGCAGATCCCATGGACATACTCAGGACCTGCGTATCAGCATTGTCCATGAGCGATAGCTATGCCGCAGACCAGTCCGAAGCCGCGAACTTCAAAAAAGCCATAAGGCTGATATCAAAGATATCTAGCATAGTAGCCACTATAGGCAGGTGCAGGGATGGGGGTGACTACGTTGAACCAAACAAGTCACTAGGGCACACCGAAAATTTCATTTACATGCTAAAAGGCAGGGACCCAACTCCTCAGGAACTGAAACCGGTAGAAATGATGTACATACTGCAGGCGGAACACAGCTCCAACGCCTCAACCTTTTCAACACTGGTTACCGGTTCCACCCTAGCCGATATATACTCAGCGGTAACCGCAGGGATAGCTACATTAAAAGGGCCGCTGCACGGAGGGGCGGATGAGGAAGCCCTAAGGATGATGTACGCAATTGGCGACCCGAGCAACACCGAGCAGTATATTGAGGACGCGCTAGCCGGCAAGAAAAAAATAATGGGATTTGGCCACAGGGTGTACAAAGCTTACGATCCAAGAGCAAAAATAATAAAGGAGTATCTTCTTTCGATCCAGAACAACTCATCAGATGAGGTAGCAGGCCTTACAGAAATAGCGCTCAGGGCAGAAAAGCTCATGGTGGATAAACTAGGCCAAAGCCGTGGCATATGGCCCAATGTTGATTTTTTTGCCGGTCCTGTGTATAGAAGCGCAGGGATAGAAATAGAATTATTCACACCCCTCTTCGCGGCCAGCAGGATAGCGGGCTGGTGTGCACATATGATAGAGTACTGGCGCGACAACAAGCTTATAAGGCCACTGGAATATTATACTGGAGGATTGGACCTTAATTACATTCCGATTGCAAACAGATAGCGGTGTTTTTTTGAATAGGAAAAAAGTTTCTATAATGGGTGCTGGCAAGGTTGGCTCTACAACTGCCCAGCTGCTGTCATACATGGACATATGTGACGTGGTCCTATGGAACAGGACCGCCGATTACGCGAAGGGTGTAGCACTGGACATAAAGGAGAGCTCGCCAATTCAGGGATTTGATTCGGGGATATCGGGCACCGGATCGTTCAGCGACATAAAGGGCAGCGATGTGGTAGTGCTGACTGCAGGAGCGCCAAGGAAGGAGGGAATGTCAAGAGAGGACTTGCTCAACGTCAACGCAGAAGTTGTAAAGTCAATATGTACACAGATAAAAAAATACGCCCCAGACAGCAAGCTTATAGTTCTGACCAATCCTCTCGATTCAATGGTGTATCTTGCCAAAAGGATAACCGGCTTCCCAAAAGAGAGAATAGTTGGGATGGCTGGCATACTTGACTCAGCAAGATTCAGATCGTTTATCGCTGAAGAACTTAGGGTAAGCGTCCGAAGCATACACGCAATGGTCCTCGGCGGCCATGGAGACTTTATGGTCCCGCTTCCAAGGCACGCAAACGTCAACGGCGTGCCTGTCGAGAGCCTTGTGGAGGGCAGCGTGCTCAAAAAGATAATAGAAAGGACGAGGGCCGGCGGCGGTGAGATAATCAAGCTCGAAAAAGAGTCGAGTGCTTTCTATGCCCCGGCGTCATCACTCGCTACAATGGTGGAGGCAATCGTGAAGGACAAGAGGGAGGTATTGCCGTGTGCCGCATATCTAAACGGCGAATACGGAATAAAGGGCATCTTCATAGGTGTTCCAGTGATCCTTGGATCAAACGGAGTAGAAAGGATAATAGAACTGGAACTTACAAAATACGAAAAGAAGCAGCTTGACCAGTCAGCCCAAAAGGTAAAAGAGCTGGCAAATGAGGTGGAAAACGTCCTGCTGAAAAAATGACGTAGAATACAGCAGTGCCCCGAACCTAGCACAGCGATAAAATATTTTATTTATATGGTAGATAAATATTAAGGAAAGAAAAGTGGTGCATTTGTTATGGACGCAAGTGATATGAAAAAGAAGATGTACCGCAGCTTTATCCATGATGGAAGCACTATAAACTACTATTCAATCCCGGCACTTGAGGAGCAGGGCATTGAAAACGTATCCAGGCTTCCGTTTTCTATAAGGATAGTGCTGGAGTCATTGATAAGAAACATGGACAATGTCTCAATAACCTATGATGACGTTGTATCATTGGCCAAATGGGATCCCAAAAATCCAGCAGACAGAGACATACCTTTCAAGGTGTCAAGGATATTAATGCAGGATCTTACCGGTGTGCCGGCAGTAGTGGACCTTGCAGCTGCAAGGGACTACGTAGTCAAACACGGTGCAGACCCCGATGCAGTCCAGCCCATAATACCCACGGATTTAATAATAGACCATTCAGTTCAGGTAGATGCGTTTAACGTAATAGAAGCATTAGCTATAAATCAAGAGAAGGAAATGGAAAGGAATTCAGAAAGGTATAAGCTGCTGAAATGGGCAAGCCAGGCTTTCAGGAACTTCAAGGTTTTTCCACCGTCTGCCGGGATCTGCCATCAGGTAAACCTTGAATACTTGGCAACCTGCGTTGCAACAGAAAGATCAGGTAACGATCTCGTAGCATTCCCTGATACTCTGGTCGGCACAGACTCCCACACCACTATGATAGACGGACTGGGGATAGTAGGCTTTGGAGTCGGAGGTATAGAGGCCGAGGCAGCCCTGCTTGGCCAGCCCGTCTCTTTTATAACTCCAAGGGTACTCGGAGTGCGGCTCGAAGGCACCCTGCCTGAAGGAACCACAGCAACGGATTTTGCCCTAACCCTTACAAAAATGCTTAGGGATAAGGGAGTAGTCAACATGTTCGTTGAATTCTTTGGAGATGGCGTATCTAAACTCTCGCTGCCGGACAGGGCCACCCTTTCAAACATGTGCCCAGAATACGGCGCTACAATAGCAATATTTCCTGTTGATGAAGAGACGCTTAGGTATATGGAGGCAACAGGCAGGAAAAAGTGGCAAGTTGAGCTGGTAAGAAAATATTTCACAGAACAAAAGATGTTCAGCCTCGACTACAGCAAAATAGAGTACAGCGACGTGCTAGAGGTAGATCTTAGCCGCATTGCCCCCAGCGTCTCAGGCCCCTCGCAGCCAAAGGAGCAGCTGCCACTTTCCAAAATAAAGGATAATTTCATACAGATTTTCCTAAACGATGCCAAGGAGCCTGGAGTCAAGGAATCCGGCAGCATTAACAACAAAGACTATACCAGGTGGTCTGCAGAAAGCATGTCTGCGGAAAATGGGAAGATAAAAGGCATAGATGCCCACAGCAAGAAGTCTATAAAAATACAATATGATGATGGCTATGCCACAACCCTGTCCGATGGCGATGTTGTAATATCTTCAATAACAAGCTGCACCAATACCAGCAACCCTTCCGTAATGATAGGTGCAGGACTACTAGCCAAAAAGGCAATAGAGAAAGGGCTGCGGGTTGACACAAGGAAGGTGAAGACCAGCTTTGGCCCTGGCTCAAGGGTTGTTACCAGATACATGGAGAAGGCAGGCTTGATAAAACCTCTAGAACAGCTTGGGTTTGAGCTGGTTGGCTACGGATGCATAACCTGCATAGGCAACAGCGGCCCACTTATAGACAAGCAAAGCGATGCGATAAACAAGAATGGCCTCAGCGTGGCTTCCGTGCTATCTGGGAACAGGAACTACGAAGCAAGGATACACAGGGATGTAAGGGCAAACTACCTCATGTCTCCTCCCCTGCTGGTAGCTTTTGCCATAGCCGGCACAGTGCTAAAGGACCTAACCTCTGAGCCTCTCGCGAAGAACGCAAGCGGGAAAGATATTTACCTCAAGGACATATGGCCGTCGCACGAGGAGATAGACTCCGTAATGAAGAAGGTTATAAGCGAAGATATGTTTGAGAAAGAGTACGGCAATAACATATACGATGTCAACCCGTACTGGAACAAGCTTGAAAGTCCCTCAGGCAAGATGTACAAGTGGGAAGATGATAGCACTTACATACAAAAACCACCATTCTTTTATGACACTGGCGGGTCGGACAAAGGAAGCCCAGCCATAAGCGGAGCCAGGATACTTGCTGTTTTTGGCGATTCCATATCTACTGATCACATATCACCTGCAGGAGGGATGGGGTTGGACAGCCCGGCAGGCAAATACCTCATTGACAAGGGCGTCAAACCCGTGGATTTCAACACGTACGGTGCTAGAAGGGGAAACCACGAGGTAATGATGAGGGGAACATTCGCCAACAATAGAATAAAAAATCTGCTGCTGAAAGGCATAGAGGGCGGATTCACTATTCACTATCCAGAAGGTACGCAGATGAGCATATACGATGCAGCGATGCTATACAAGAAGGAGGGTACACCGCTGATAGTAATGGCAGGAGTGGAGTACGGGTCAGGTAGCTCTAGGGATTGGGCGGCCAAGGGCCCGATGATGCTAGGGGTAAGGGCGGTGGTAGCCAAAAGCTTTGAGAGGATACACAGAAGCAATCTGATAGGGATGGGGGTGATCCCACTGCAGTTCAATGACGGCGAAAGCTTCGAAACCCTAGAAATAGATCCGACCAAGGAGATCAGCATAGACCTGACAGACAAAATGCTTCCAAGGGATAAGGTAAAAATGAGATATACAAAAATTGGCACAAACTCCAGCGCAGAGGCGCTTCTAACAAGCAGGATAGACTCAAATATAGAAATGGAATATTACAAAAGCTCTGGAATACTGAATTTTGTGGCAAAAAAGATGCTGGAGGCGCAGCACAGTAAGTGAATCGATGGAATATCAAATGATATGCACAAGTTGCAACGCCCGTTTCTCAAGCTCGTATCCCAAACAGGTATGCGGGAAGTGCAACTCTATGCTTGAGGTCGAATACGATAAATATCCAAAACGGCTTACAGTTTCTGCCAGTTTCTGGGATAACGAAAAGATGCTGCCGCACGGTAAATACAGGCACTATGAAGTCGGCGGAACCAAGCTAATAAAGAGCCATAGCTCCAGCAACCTTTTCCTAAAATTGGAGACTGGCAATCCAACTAGGTCATTCAAGGATAGAGGTTCTGTGATAGAGGTGGCAAAAGCGGCAGAGTACGGGTACGGAGAAATTGCGTGTGCCTCTACAGGAAACATGGCATACTCAATATCATATTATTCCAAATTATTCGGAATAAAGGCAAGGGTGTTTATAAGCAGCGATGCAAACGTCCATAAAATAGATGACATATTATCCACCCACGACGCAATAATAACAAAGGTCAATGGTGATTTTAACAAAGCACAGGGGATGGCAGAAAGGTACTGCGCAGCACACAAGTCATTCCTCGGTGGTGATTACTGCTACAGAAAGGAGGGCCAGAGAACGTTGGCTTACGAAATAGTTGCCCAAGTGCCTGATGTCACACACATAATTGTACCAGTGGGAAACGCTACCCTGATAAGCGGGATATACAAGGCTGCAGAGGAGATGAAAAGGTTGGGTGCACTGGCTGAGATGCCAAGACTGATAGGAGTCCAAGCGGCCATGTGCAGCCCAGTTGTTAAAGCATTAAAATACGGAAATGGCATCAAATACGAACGCCCAGCTACCATTGCAGATGCAATAGCTGTAGGTATGCCTGCCTTTGGCTACCAGGCAATCGAATCGATAAATCGCACAGGCGGTGCCGCAGTATCAGTTACTGAAAGTGAAATGCTCATAGAGCAGAAAAACTTTTACAGGGAGTATGGCTTCATGGCAGAAACTGCAGGAGTTGCTGCAATTGCAGCTTTCAAAAAAATTAAGCTCGGAGGCAACTACAAAGCCGTAGCAATAATAAGCGGCGGTAACGTATAACCTCAGACAAGTAAGCACATAAAATTCAACCTTACAGTTAACTAGATGCCGATTAACTAACGCGATTGATTGAATGGACAACAACGAAGGTATGCCTGGGTGGATAATATGCGAAGACCTGCTTGTAAAGCTAAAGGCAGAGCTTGCCAACGAAGCCATAATAATCCTCCAGAATGAAGTAAAGTCCGGCAGGATGAAAGTTGAGGGCAGCATGGTCTCTTCAGATGAACATTCAAAGGATACGGAGCGGGACCTATTTGTAGCCAACAACATAGCGGAAGAGGGGGAAAATATGATTAAAAAATACTCAGATTACATAAATTTAAAAGAGTCGGACCATTCAAAACTTTCATCCAAAGACGTTGAAATGATAGACGTAGCAAAGAAACTCATACTCGCTATAGGGGAAATATCCATGCTCATGAGATACCGCCGCGACGTCGAAGAGTGGATAAATGAGATAGAGAAGGTTGCAAACATAAAAGAACCATTTATGGTGTTATCATCAACCATAAATGGCAGAGATGACGTAAGGTTTGAGATACTCAAGTTTGCCACAACAAGGCAGAGCTTTATCAGAGAGGACATATTTTCAAAAGAAGAAAGAAAAATTATGGAAGACGCGCTGTCCACGGTAAGCTGAAAATCAATTTATCACCGTACCAGACCTGCCTTCAACTATTGAGCTGAATTTGAATAGATTCCCTATATATGCGGCTTTCCCGCCGCCATCTATAAACCTGACGGCTGAGATAATTTTTGGCCTCATCGTGCCCTCTTCAAAATTATTTATAATATTTTTGATTTTAGCAGCCTTTGCCTCTTTGATTGCATTTCTTCTCTTTTTATAATCCGTATAAACATAATCCGCTCCAGTAAGTATGAACATCCTCTCAGCTTTGACCGAGTTTGCAACAATCTGAGTTGTAATATCCTTATCCACCACTGCCTCCACACCAACGTAGCGTTGTCCCACTTTCGAAACAGGTATACCTCCCCCTCCACACGCTATTACAATGCCATTGTGCTGCAGGAGGTGGTCTATGGAAAGCTCCTCAATTACTCTGATTGGAGTCGGCGAAGGTACTACCATGCGATAAAATCCTTCCTGCTTCACGTAGCTAAAATCCTCAATTTTCAATTCCCTATCTAATTCCTTCTTTGAATACAGTGGGCCTACAGGTTTTGTTGGATGGCTTAACGCAGGATCATTTCTATCAACAAGCACGTGTGTGATTATGCAGCAAACCTCCCTATCTACTCTTTTAGATTTTAGCTCATTATCAATGGCTGTCTTAAGCATGCTTCCTATAAAACCCTGAGTTTCGGCATTGAGTATGTATAATGGAAGCCTTGGCACCTTTTGCTCTGCGTATTCACCACGCAGCAGCTCTTCGCCAACCTGAGGCCCATTGCCGTGCGTTATTACCAGACCGTTTTCCGAATCCTCAAAAATAGAGGATATTCCTCTAACGGCTCTTTTTATGTTCTTGTACTGATTGTAGAAAGTAGGCCGCTCGCCGTGCCTTATTATCGCGTTGCCCCCAAAAGCAACGACCAAGCGCCCCATCAGACCACTTCAAATTATTTGCCAATAATATCCAAAAGGTTTTCAGTGAATTCCTTAGTTCCCAATGGCTTTACTTTCATAAACTTGGCAATATCATTGGTCACCTTCCTTTCTTTTATCATTTTATTTACAGACCTGGATATAACACCTGCCGCATCATCCCAGCCAATGTGGGTTAGCAGCAGCTCTCCAGCCTTTATAATCCCCATAGGATTCGCAACGTCCTTGCCAGCATATTTTTTGGCGGTGCCATGAACGGCTTCAAATACCCCTCCAAAGTCGCCAATATTGGCACCTCCAAGGACTCCTATATTGCCTATCAGCGCCCCTGCAGCATCTGAAATGTAATCTCCATTAAGATTCGGCGCCAGTATCAGGTCATAACTTCCAGGTCTCGTTATAATCTGCTGAAACATGTTATCTGCTATACGATCATTAACCAATATTTTCCCATCCGGCAACCGCCCATTGTACTTTTGGTTGACCTCCTCTTCCGTAACTATATACTTCCTAAATTCCTCAATAGCAACCTGATACGCCCATTCTCTAAACGCTCCCTCAGTAAACTTCATTATGTTTCCCTTGTGCATTATCGTGATAACCTTCCTCCTATTTGCTATAGCATATTTAATGGCAAGCCTAGCAATTCTCTTTGTTTTTTCCATGCTCATCGGCTTTATACCGATTCCAGAATCTCCGCTAATAGAAACATTCATCTTGTAGTTTAAAAATTTCCTTACCGCTGCAGCATCCTTGCTGTCGTATCGCCATTCAATGCCTGTATAAAGGTCATCTGTATTCTCCCTGAATATTACCATATCAACCTTTTTTGGATCCTTCAGAGGGCTGTCGAGCCCGTTTATGTACTTTACCGGCCTTATATTCGCGTACAAGTCAAGCAAAAGCCTTATGTGAACATTTATTGACCGAAATCCTTTACCAACTGGGGTTTCAAGAGGTCCCTTAAGCATGAATCTGTACTTCAGCAGTGACCTTTCTGTAATTTTAGGGAACCTATCTCCGTATTTCTTTTCAGCCTCTTCGCCTGCGGGCAGCTTAAGCCAAGATACCTTCTTTACTTTGTGATAACTTTTTAGTACTGCGGCATTGATTACTTCTATGGCACACTGTGTTATCTCTGGCCCTATTCCATCCCCATATATTACAGGTATTATGGGGTTATTTGGTGTTAAGAGGTTTTTATCATTCAAGCGTATTAAGTTATCTTTCGAATCCATAAGGTTATTGGAATATAAAAGGTATAAATAGGTATACGTGCTGGTTTATGTGCACAAAAAGTTAAAAGTAGTTAACAGTGATTAATACTGGGTGTTATTTTGGAAGACAACAAGCCCAACAAGATATCGATTAAAAAATCTGATGATTTCTCCCAATGGTACATCCAGGCAATAATAAAATCAGAATTTATGGATTACACATCAGTATCCGGCGCATTTGCCTTAAGACCTGATAGTTATTTTATTTGGGAAGCAGTACAAAAAGCCACAGATGAACTTTTTAAAAATGAAGGCATCCTCAATGTTTATTTTCCACTACTTATACCAGAAAAGCTGTTGGAAAAGGAGAAAGAACACATTGAGGGATTTTCCCCTGAGGTAGCATGGGTAACGGAAACGGGAAATTCAAAGCTTGACGAAAGGCTGGCCATAAGGCCTACGTCAGAAACTATAATGTATGACAGTTTTTCAAAATGGATAAGGTCATGGCGCGACTTGCCGTTGAGATACAACCAATGGAACAATGTTATTAGGTGGGAGTTCAGGCACCCGACCCCGTTTCTAAGGACAAGGGAGTTCCTATGGAACGAAGGCCATACAGTATTCGCCACAAAAGAGGAAGCCGAAGGAGAGAGGGACGCTATACTAGGAATATACCAAAAAATACTAGAGGAGTATTTTGCCCTATATGGGGTTGCAGGAAAGAAAACAGACTCTGAAAAATTTGCAGGAGCAGAAGCGACTTACAGCATTGAGCACCTTATGCCAGATGGCAGTGCCATACAAGGACCTGATTTTCATAGCGATGGTCAACGTTTTGCCGTTGCATTCGATATTAAGTTCCTCAACAAAGATGGAAAGCAAAGCTATGCATATCAAAACACGTTTGCCATATCGACTAGGGAGATAGGTGTCATGCTAGCCACGCACGGCGATGACCGCGGACTTGTGGTACCACCAAAGCTTTCCAGGATACAGTGCGTAATAATACCAATCTACAATGATGAAAGCAAGGTTCACGTAATTGAGGAAGCAAAAATCCTTTATAAAAAGATAAAGGGAAGGATGCGCGTGCACCTTGACGACAGGGATTCTTATTCTCCAGGATGGAAATTCAACGAGTGGGAACTCAGGGGAGTACCTCTAAGAATAGAAATAGGACCAAAGGATATACAAAAAAAATCCGTAGTGGCTGTAAGAAGGGATAATGGAGAAAAATTTACGATAAAGGTCGCTGATATAATTGAAAAAACAGAGGAATTGTTAAAAGCAATACAGGAAAACCTATACAAAAAATCAAAGAATTTTGTCGATTCAAATACGCACGAAGTAAAAACGTATCAGCAAATAAAAGATGTACTAACTAAAAAAGGCGGATTCGTCCAAACTCCTTGGTGTGGCTCAAAGGATTGCGAAGCCAAAGTGAAAAGAGACACTGCCGCAAAGGCCACAAACATGCCGTTCGATGTGCAGGATAAGGCAAAAGGCAAGAGCTGCGCAATATGTGGCAGCAGTGCGAAATTCATAGTAAATTTCGCCAAGTCCTACTAATAAAAATCCTTATAAATTGCAACAGCCGATATAATAGAAATAGCCCCGTCATCTAGTGGCCAAGGATAGCGGGCTTTGGACCCGCTTACATCGGTTCGAATCCGGTCGGGGCTACTCGGCCCAGTGTTAAAATGATTGCCTGGTATTACATTATCCTTTTCTCATCGCTCATAATGGGGCTCGCAACTATACTAGAAAAAAGGGCACTGTACCATGAATATGCATCTGCATACAGCTCCGATTTCGCGATAGTTGCAGCAGTGATAAGCCTTGTACTGCTGCCATTAGCAAAATTTAACATAAATGTGTTTGAAATCGGCCTAGTTTACATACTCAGCCTCCTTTCCACCGCAGGCTATTTGCTTACCGCAAGAACTTACAAACATGGGAACATATCCGTCACTTCAGCAACGTACAGCTCCATGCCTATATTTTTTACAGTGATCCTCGCGTTTATATTTCTTGGAGAAAAATTGACCATAATCCAATACGCAAGCATTCTGGTTATGATAGTAACCACATATATACTGCTGTTTGTAAACGCAAAGGGCAGCAAATCGAACTTTGACACCAAAAATTACGCCTACATAGTTATAATTGTCTCTGTAATAAACGGAGTTAGTGCAATAGTACTAAAATATCTATTATATAGTGTTAACCCATTCACAGCCCTAATACTACTACAGGTTTTTTCTGCAATCAACTTTACAATATACATGCAGGTAAGATATGGCGGAATAAGGGAGCTGATAAAAAACTTCAAAAATAATAAAGTTGTATTGGTGAGGCAGGGTATCCTTACGGTTTCATACCGCGCAACATATTACTTTGCCGCCTCGTTAGTTGCGATAAGCCTTGTAGTCCCATTAAGGAATACAATCTACGTTATAATAACAGTTATGTCTGGCGGGATTGTATTTAAAGAATCAAACATAAAAAGAAAAATTATACTTTCAATGGTGCTAATAGCGGCTGCATATTTCCTAGTAGCATGAAATATTTATATGCTGCATTGAAGTTGCCTTCATGCAAAAACTTAAATTCTGCTATTAGAATAATAATATGTGATGAAACGAGGTATTTCTGATTTGTGATGAAAAAGAGAGTCTCTGATCATTAACTGTTGAAGCAGGAAAACATACCAAGTATATGACCTATAATACCAAATCAGCTAAAAATAAACAAAAACGGTAATTGGATGACAACAAGGCTCTACTGGAATGATCCCTACATAAAAGAGTTTAACGCTGAGATTGAAAATATAGCCGCCAACACTGTTGTTTTAGACCAAACGGCCTTCTACCCTGGCGGTGGAGGGCAGCCAAACGACCTGGGTACTATCGAAATAGGTGGTAAGAAATTTATGGTAATTGGGATGGTCTCGGATAAAGACAGCATAGTACACAACTTAGATGGAACTCCAGAGGCAAAAAAGGGAGATGCAGTAAAAGGAATTATAAACTGGGACAGAAGATATGTGTGCATGAAATATCACACTACGCTACACATAATAGATGCAATAGCAGAGAAAAAATATGGCATTAAGCCTACTGGAAACCAAATATACGTGGATAGGGCCAGGATAGATTTTGATATGCCTGAGATGGACAAAAAATTTGCAGAGAAGTTAACTGCCGAGGCAAATGAGGTGATCAAGCGAGGATATGCAGTCGTTGCAAAAGATTTACCAAAGGCAGAAGCCCTCAAAATCCCGGATCTAGTGCGGACTGAACCTGGCAGGCAGTTGGTTAGCAGCATGGATCACGTTAGAGTGATAGAAATAGTTGGGTTTGATGCCCAAGCCGACGGAGGTACCCACGTGGCAAACACCAGTGAGATAGGGGCAATAGCATTAACAAAGCTTGAGAATAAAGGCTCACACAACAAGAGGCTTGAGATAACTATTTCTCAGTAGCTTTATTACTGTTTTTATAGGCTTTGACTGCACCGTGGAGGGCCTTGAGAGGCAGCATAGCGCAGTTCATCCTTGCTGGTCCAAGGTTTATCCCTAGCAACTCCTTTATCTTATCATAGTCTATTTTCTCCACGTCTTCCAATAACATCCCTTTCACATAGTCAGTAAGCATGCTCGCCGTACTCTGGCTTATTGAACATCCATCCCCACCGAATGATATGTCGGATACCTTCATATTACTTACTTTAATATATATCGTTATCGTATCACCACACAGAGGATTTTCATCACTGAAGCTTGCATCGAAGTCCTTAAGCCTCAACTTATTATGCGGATGTTCGTAGTGTGATAAAATATCCTCAGCGTATATGTCCAGCGGCAAACAATCAACATTTGAAAATCTTTTTTACCTTCTCTATTGCCCGAACGGCCTTGTCAATGTCATCTATATCGTTGTACAAATAAAAACTTATTCGGGAAAGTGATCCCTGGCCAAGCACTCCGGTGACAAGCGGCATGGCGCAATGATGCCCAGCCCTTATCGCAACGCCATCGCTATCGAATATCGTAGCTACGTCATGCGGGTGGACTCCCCTGATTGAGAAAGATACAACTCCCCCTCGCTTGTCTGTTTCCTTTGGCCCATATCCAAAAACCCTAACTCCATCTATTTCGGAAAGGGATTTTATTGCGTATTCTGTAAGCTTCTTTTCGTGCTTCCTTATACTATCCAAACCAACACCATCCAGATAATCTATCGCTGCTCCGAATGCTATGCCTCCTTCAATATTGGAAGTCCCTGCCTCAAATTTCCACGGGAGGTCATTCGGCGTGTAAGTCTGCATGCTCACTGATTTTATCATATCTCCTCCTCCAAAGAGCGGTGGCATCTTATCCAGTACCTCTCTTTTTGCGTACAATGCACCGATTCCAGTAGGCCCCAGCATTTTGTGGGCTGAAAGTGCAAAAAAATCACAATCTAAATCGGCTACGTCAACCTTCATATGGGGAGCTGATTGCGCCCCATCTACAAGCACAAAGGCGCCCCTATCATGCGCCAGCTTTGTTATCTTTTTTACATCATTTATGCTGCCAAGCACATTTGACACATGTGCTATAGAAACTATCTTTGGATCCTTATCCAGCTGCTCCTTAAAACTGTCTTCCGAAAGCCCGGCTTTATTGTCATCAAGTTCGATGTAGTCTAGCACCGCATCATTTCTCTTCGCTAGCATCTGCCACGGTATAATGTTGCTGTGATGCTCCATCTGGGATATAAGTATATGGTCTCCTTTTTTAACATTCATCTCCCCCCAGGTAAGTGCCACCAGGTTTATCGCTTCTGTGGTATTCCTAACATATATAATTTCCTCGATTGAGCTAGCGCCAACCATGTCAGCCAGCTTCTGTTTTGAATTTATGTATTCTTCTGTAGCCCTTTCGGATATTTTATATACTCCCCTGTGTATGTTTGCATTATATTGGGTGTAGTAGTCATGTATTGCATCTATTACCTTATTTGGTTTCTGCGACGTCGCAGCGTTGTCTAAATAAACCAGGCGCTTACCGTTCATCAGCGTCTCCAATATGGGGAAATCTTTACGAATTTTATGTACATCTATAAAAACACCTAATTGTCAATGTACCTTAGTTTATTGAATTTCTTATGAAAATGATTCATAGCCTTCAGCCTCCAGCTTGTTTATTAATTCTTTTCCGCCTTCAGCTACTATTTTTCCTTTTGACATAACGTGTACAAACTGAGGGTCCATGTAAGACAATATCCTGCTATAATGTGTTATTATTATGAGCCCCATCTTGTTTTTTTTGGCTATTTCATTTATATTTTGTGCTACTATCTTAACAGCATCTATATCTAGCCCAGAGTCTGGTTCATCCAATATGGCTATACGCGGCTTTAGGACTTCCATCTGCAGGATCTCAGCCTTTTTCTTTTCCCCTCCAGAAAATCCCTGGTTA
Organism: Microcaldota archaeon; assembly: GCA_021799635.1. Lineage (GTDB taxonomy): Archaea > Micrarchaeota > Micrarchaeia > Micrarchaeales > Micrarchaeaceae > JAJZAB01. Next base: position 218,445 of record JAJZAB010000001.1, on the reverse strand, counting down.
AGAGATCTACCTATAAGGTTATCCACCATCTTAAGATTCTGTGCGCCATTCCTTATTTCAGTCATGAGCTCTTTTGTATCTACTTTTTCCGATATTGCTTCCTTTGCACTGTGCAGGAAATTTATAAACCCTACTCCCTCAACTTCAACAGGAGTCTGGAAACCTAAGAAAAGCCCCATTTTCGCCCTTTTATCAGCTGAGAGCCCAACTATGCTGTTGCCATCAACAAGTATGTCTCCGGAGAGAGGCTTAAGCTTAGGATACCCCATTATTACCTTAGCTAGAGTCGTCTTCCCTGATCCATTATGTCCCATTATCACATGGGTTTCTCCTTCCTTTATCAAAAGGTTTACACCATTGATTATATCATTTCCTTCTATCTGTACGTGCAAATCCTTTACTTCAAGAATCATTTTTTCACCTATTTTACCATTATCGCACAGTCAAAGCCATGATACCTCTGGCACGCGCTGCACATCTGCCTCTGAGCGTCTCTGTCATATTTATTAATCATATATTTTACAAAAACTTCAACATCATTATCTTTTATTCCAAGTTCAATATCCTTTACGCTATTGGAATAGCGGCCGTTTATGTATTTGCTGATAGAAGCCTGTGTCATATTAAGCAGCTCAGCTGCTTTCTGCTGACTTATTTTATATTTGTTAATCATGATTCTGGATGCAGCAGCTCTAAAGGCCGGCATGAATTCATCTATTGCTCTCTCATAATCCGTCGGCATACAAATCACCTGTATTTATAGTGTCCCTTAAATATATCTTCCTCATTTTCTCTGCCTACCCAAATATTCCCTGCGGAAACTTTAACTGGTTTTCCAAAAACTCCCCTTTCTATCTTATCCAAAATCAGAGATGCAATGTATAGCTTTGCATTATCATTTCTAAAGCGGCCAACGCTGCCCGAAAAGAATCCTTCTACAACAAGCATTTTCGCCTTCTTTTCACTAAGACCTTTCGAATTCAGGTAAAAAATCAATTCATCATCGATCGGCCCAGTAGCTGATGAGTGAGTTGCCTTGACCTCACTTTCATCTATCGACATGGCTGGTATGGACTCGATGGCAGCACCCTCGTCAAGAAGCATCCCAGACTCGTGCACAAAAGATCTAGAATTTTTTGATCCAAAAGGTATCTTTGCAAACCCCTTCATTATACAAAACGAGTCATTCATTACTACGGCTCTAGAGTGTAATTCTGCAATAGTTGAAGTTGATCTATTCTCCAGCTGGCTGCTTATATCGAATTTCTGCTTTCCAGAGCCAAACGTAAGCTCGTTAACGTGTACAGAACTTTCATGCTCATTTGCGTAGAAATAATTTTTAACCTTGCAGTGCGACCCTCCCCCATAAAAATAATTCAACTTCGCGTTGGAACGCTCCCCCACCGCGTACTTGGACAGGCCCACAACGACCGTGTGCTCACCCTCATTGTGTACTGCATCTATTGATACATTTGAATACTTTCCAACAACCCCCTCATGCATAAACGCGCTGGCAGACTCAGCATCTGCTGTGGAAGCATACCACTCCAAGATTTCAAGGTCAGCTTCATCCCCAACGTTTATTATTATCTGGGTAGAAATAGGCGCTTTGTTGTTGCTAAAAAGTAGGTTTAGGCGCGCTTTTTCCCCATTTCCAATATTTATAAACATTACCTTATCAGTAAACGCATGTATGAGGGCAGCAAGCTTGTCTTCGGTGCTTTTGTGAAGCTTTGCTTCAAGGCACTCTTTGTCTAGATTTGATGCAGGGACTATTGTTATGTATTTTGAAGATTTATTTATAGAAAAGCCACCGCTTCCTATAACGGCATCAAAATTCATTCGGCTATCGATAAACAGGGATTTTAAAGATTCGCTCAGCTCAGCGTCTTCATTTTTGTCAGGTTTTGCATTTTTTTCAAAAATATCAAGCATATTTTGGGCGTCTAAGCTTACGTACCGCCTTTTATACAATTCATTCTGTTCCTCTGGCAACTCACTATATGTGCGCAGCGCTTCATCTGCAAAAAGCTTGTAAGCATTCAACTAATCACGTCAAGCGACTGAATTAGACGTGTCCAGCTTTATCAGTCTCTTCAGTTCTATAGAATATTCCATCGGCAGTGCTTTTGTCAATGGATCCAAAAAGCCAAGCACAACTGTTGTAAGGGCATCCTCCTCTGTAAGCCCTCTTGACATCAGGTAGAAGAGCTGTTCCTCACCAATCTTACCTACTGCAGCCTCATGAGTTATCGTTGCATCGTCTCTTTTTATTTCCATATACGGGTATGTGTTTGTTTTTGATTCTTTATTTAGCAGCAGCGCATCGCATCTCACTGTTGATTTTACGTTTGCGGCCTCTTTGGAAACGTATAGCTGCCCTCTGTATGATGCAACTCCATTCTTTTTTGATACACTCTTAGATATTATTTTTGATGTAGTATCAGGTGCAAGGTGCAGCATCTTGCCCCCGGAATCTTGCACTTGGTTTTCGCCCGCAACAGCTACAGAAAGTATCTCCCCCTTAGAGCCCCTCCCTTTTAAGTATACTGATGGATACTTCATATTTACCTTACTACCAATATTTGCATCAATCCATTCCATATGTGCATTCTCATATGCGTATGCCCTTTGCGTTACAAGATTGTACACGTTTCTTGACCAGTTTTGTATGGTTACGTACCGCACATGTGCATTTTTATGGACAACTATCTCCACAACGGCGGAATGCAGTGAAGAGCTAATATATATGGGTGCAGTGCAGCCTTCTATATATGTAACGTCTGCTCCCTCATCAGCTATTATCAACGTCCTTTCGAACTGTCCAGCCTTCTCAGCATTTATCCTGAAATATGCCTGCAACGGCATCGCAACTTTGACTCCTTTTGGAACGTATATGAATGAGCCACCGCTGAAAACCGCTGTATTCAGCGCAGCAAATTTGTTGTCAGTAGGAGGGATAACGGTTCCGAAATATTTCTTTACGAGCTCTGGGTATTTTTTGATTGCAGTATCGGTATCGGTGAATATAACCCCTTGCTTCTCCAGCTCCTTTCTTACATTTCCATAAACGACCTCAGAATCGTATTGTATCTCAGCCCCAGAGAAAAACTTCCTCTCAGCTTCAGGTATGCCAAGTTTGTCAAAAGTCCTTTTTATCTCCTCTGGAACTTTCTCCCACGCGTTTTCCTTGTTTCCAGTTGGCTTCAAATAGTAATAAACATCATCAAAATCTATCTTGCTCAGGTCTGCACCCCACGTTGGCATAGGCTTGTTCTTAAATACCTTATAACCTGTAAGCCTTTTTTCAAGCATCCAATCCGGTTCATTCTTAATGCCTGATATCTCCTTAACTATATCTTCTGATAAGCCCTTCTTAGTTTTGTACGTATACTCTATATTATCTCTGAAGCCATAGCGCTCCTTGTAATCCTCGTCAGCGTATCCTAGCAGTTCATTCTCATTTACAACCATTTTTACCATCAAATTTATAACAGAGTTATAATTATAGATATATGGTGCTGCGCCTATTATTTAAACATTACTATTAAAAAACGACAAGAATCTACAATTTTTGATTTTTAAAATTCGGCGTTTGCGTTGTTTTGGCACTTTGACTAAAGTCCCACCCGTAAGGCGCAACGCTTATTTATATACCTTTAATAAATTTAAGTTGTACATATAACAAAATAAGAATGACACGCCTTCAGCAACCGGCACACCAGAAGCTCCTTTATTTAATTTGCATTTTTGAGGTGGACAATATGGCAAAGCCCAGATTTTATAACGAGTCAACATATGAAAAATTTATGAAAAATGGGAAGGAAAAGGAATTTGATATGTCATTTGACTTCGCTGTAGAAACTGCGAAGAGAATTTTTGGAGCAAAGCATCCAATGTATATAAATGGGAAAGCGGTTTATGCTGAGGATGTTTTGGTTGAAAAATCACCCATAGACAATAGCACAATAATTGGGTATTTTCAAAAAGGCACCAGGGATCATGCAAAGCAGTCAATCAAGGCAGCCCAAGACACCTTTCCATTGTGGAGCAATACAGATTATAAGAGAAGGGTAGAAATATTCAGAAAGGCAGCCGAAATATTTGTTAGAGATAAGTTCATACTTGCAGCCATACTGAGTTTTGAGAACGGCAAGTCTAGATACGAATCAATAGGCGAGGTTGACGAAGCAATAGATTTCCTTAGATACTATTCGGATGAGATGGAATCCAATCGCGGTTTTATAAGGAAAGCAAGCATAGAAAAGTCAGATATCAAAGTAAAACTGGGATTTCAGGGTGCTCCAGGTTCCAACGAGAAGGTCACAATATCAATGAAACCATACGGCGTTTTTGCAGTTATATCCCCATTTAATTTCCCTGTTTCCATATCCACAGGCATGTGCGTAGGGGCGTTAATATGTGGAAACACTGTAGTTTTCAAACCGTCTTCATCGGATAATATGACTATGTTGACTGGCATGAAAATATATCAGATGCTTACAGAAGCAGGAGTCCCCCCCGGTGCGTTTAATTTTGTTACCGGGCCTGGAAGTGAGATTGGCGACGAGCTTGCTACGAATAGTGGAGTTTCAGGAGTTGTTTTTACCGGATCAAGAAGCACCGGGATTGAAATGATCTCAAAGAACTACGCAGCAGGCACTCAAAAAGTATTTGTTGTGGAGATGGGCGGCAAAAACCCAGTTATCGTAGCCGCCAGTGCGGACATAGGCAACGCGGTGACAGGCATCACAAGCGCGGCTTTCGGATTTGCCGGTCAAAAATGCAGCGCCTGCTCCAGGATATACGTGCACGAATCAATAAAAGAGATTTTTATAAGTAATATGATAGAAAAAATTAGGGGCTTTAAGATAGGAGATCCGCTTAGTAAAGAGAACTACATCGGGCCGCTCATAAGCGGTAGTGCTTACAAAAGGTACATTGAGTCCGTCGACAAAGCAAAGTCGTCCGGAAGGATACTATACGGAGGAAATGTGATAGGCGACGCACAGCGGGGGTATTATGTTGAGCCTACCATAGTCGAGCTAAGGCACGATCATGAGCTGGTTCACAAGGAACTATTCCTCCCGTTAGTTACAATAGAATATTTTAAGGATTTCAGCAAAGCTATAGATATGGCGAACGATGTTGAGTACGGGCTAACCGCTGGTCTGTACAGCAAAAACAGGAAAGAAATAAATGAGTTTTCGAGAAAGATACAGGCCGGTGTAGTCTACATAAACAGACCTACCAGCGCCACCACTGGTGCAATTGTTGGAAAACACACCTTTGTAGGATGGAAATACAGCGGCCTTACGGGGAAAGGTACTGGAAGCAAATTTTACCTCCAACAGTTTATGCGCGAGCAGAGCATTTCTATAACTAAATGAATCTGTAAATGGTGCGTCGGTGCTATTAAAATTTATTAAAAGGTTTCAAAAATACAAGGTAAAAGAGATCAAGATAAACGGGAAAAAAATAAAAGCAATAGTTGCAGAAACCTCTACAAAGAGAACGATAGGGCTGATGTACACGGAAAGACTCAGCAAGAATATGTGTATGCTTTTTGTCTTTAACAGAGATGGTAGACACGGAATCTGGATGCTCAATATGAAATTCTCCATAGATGTACTTTGGCTCGATAGCAAAAAAAGGATTATATGCTTAAAGGAAAACCTCAAGCCATGCAAAGGCATCCTGAACTGTGAAGTTAGCTATCCGAAAAAGCGAGCCAGGTATATAATAGAGCTCAACTCCGGATATGTGAAGAGCAATGGGCTAAAAGTTGGCAGCATGGCAAGCTTCAACGCCCAAAGCTAACAATGCATGGGTAATCAAAAAACAAAACAAGAAAAATAAAAGGCTGACTTATTATCTCCTTCCCTTCCTATTCATTTTTGCTCTGGCAACGTAGCCTGATTTGTCAATGAAATATAGGTAGCCTTCCTTTCTTTCTATTTTTTCACTGCTCACTTTCCCTTTTCTCCCTCTAGAGTTTGTCTTCATAGGGGTCTTCCACACATATCCATCCTTGCCTAGGTAGTAAAGATAACCATCATCCCTTTCTACCCGCTCACTTCCTACTCTTTCTGCCATAATTTCACCGATATAATATAATAAGATAAGCTTAAATAACTATCGTCGGAATTTGTATCGTAAATTTTACATTCTATACATGAGCAGCGGTTACTGGTTTATATACTTTACTTCAAATAGTGTAAATAAATATAGTGAAAAATATGATAAGCATAAATCTGATGCAGGAGACCAACCTTAAAGATTCAACATTAATAGAAGGCTTTCCAGGCGTCGGGCTGGTGGGACCCATGGCTGTAAGCTACATAATAGATAAGCTTGGAATGACTTATATAGGATATATAGAAAGCGATGATTTTCCCCCAATAATATCTATTCACAATTCCAAGCCAATGCCGCCAGTAAGGGTGTACTTCAGCGATAAGAGCAAGGTAGTTGCCATATTTGCAGAGTTTACCATACCTATAAACATGGTGCATGAACTCAGTGGTAAGTTATACGATTTTGTTAAATCAAACAACATCAGCAGAATAATATCCATAGGAGGTATACCAAACAGCGTGCAGGGCGAGGGCAATGTTTACGTTATAGCCTCTACAGAGGATTCCCTAAACGAAGCTGAAAAGGTTGGGTTAAACCCAGTTGTTGAAGGTGTGTCAACCGGAGTCAGCGCAATCCTGCTCCAAAAATCCTCCCTGTCAAAAATATCAAACATAAATATACTGGTGCCGGTTGATACTAACATAATAGATCCAAAATATGCAGAGCTTGCAATAAAAAGTATAAACAAGCTGCTAAAACTTAACATAGATGTGAACGAACTCGAGAAAGAGGCAAAGGAGGTTGAGGCAAAAGTGAGGGATCTTATGAAGAAGAGCAGGGAGACGCACGAGACGTACAAGAAAGCCGTCAACAGCGGCGAGCCTTCGATGTATGCATAGGCTCCTAATTATAAACCTTATTTTTAAAGTATATATGATGCAGGGGTAGCAAAGCCTGGTCTGGCTTAAGCCTAAGCCACGGAAAACTGCGCAGGACTTAAGATCCTGTGGCCTTAGCGCCTTCGAGAGTTCAAATCTCTCCCCCTGCATTATATCCGCGTCAATACTGTTGTCATGGGTGTCAGGCAAAAAGTTAAATAGATATGTTACACTAAAAGTATCACAAAGGCTTGATTCTAAGACCCTGAAATGTCAAGACAAGGCAATCAATCGAGGTGCATTCATGGAGGATAAATATGATGTTATAGTAGCAGGTGCAGGAATGGCTGGCTCCCTAGCTGCTGCTGTAGCAGCAAAGAGCGGATTAAAAGTTGCCCTGCTTGACAGGAATAAGGAGCATGAGGTGGGCAAAAAAACCAATTGGGGTTGGGTATGCGGAGACGCAGTTGCAGATTCGCACCTAAAATTCATAAAGGAAAAGATTGGGCTTACATTCGACTATCCGGAATTGGATGTAAAAGTTGACGGAGTGCTGGTCATATCACCAGACATGCAGTACAGGATACCATTTGAGGGTGAAGGATACGTACTCAACAGACCAGCATTCGAGCAAAAACTTAATCACGAGGCAAGAAGGCACGGAGTTGAATATATATCGGAATTTGAGGTAGAGGGACCAATAATAGAAAACAACTATATTTCTGGGGTATTCGGCAAGGACAAAGAGATGCACCACAAAGAGCTGAGGGCCAAGGTTGTGATTGATGCCCTGGGCGTTGCCACAAACCTAAGGAGAAAATTACCAGAAAACCTGTTTGTTGACAGGGTAATAGACATCGCTGACATGGAATCCACCGGAAGGTTCATTTACGATTTTGAGGTGGATCATGAGGACCTTAACTATTACGATCCAAAGAATGCACTCATACATCTGAACCAGATATGGGCGCCAGGAGGATACGGGTGGGTTTTCCCGAAGAAGGGAAACAGGGTAAACATAGGGCTTGGGATCCAGAAAGAAAGCCTTGAAATAAGGAACAAGAAGCTTGGCAGGAAGGATACCTTGCATTCGCTGATAGATGAATATGTAAAGATAAATCCTGTAATAAAAAACCCTACAATACACAATGCCAATAACAACGGCAAAGGCTACTGGTCGGTTGCAGTAAGGAGGCAGCTGGATTCCCTTGTTTTCAACGGGTATCTAGGCGCTGGTGACAGCATGGCAATGCCAAATCCGATAAGCGCCGGAGGAATAGGACCGGCTCTTGTTTCAGGCATACTTGCAGGGGAAAGCGCAGTAAGAGCCATACAGAATGGTGACATGAGCATAAGCAGCATGTGGCAGTACAACGTAGATTTCAATGAGGCGTATGGCAAAAAAACCGCAGGTCTTGAAGTATTTAGGACGTACCTACAGTCGCTCAACAACGACATAATAAACTATGGGATGAGAATGTTCATCACCGCGAAGGAAGCAGAAGACCTGAGCTATGGTAGGATACCAGAACTAAGCCTTGCCAAAAAGGCAAAGATCGCCCTTCAGGGTGCTGCCAACATCAGGGCGTTCAACAACCTGCTATACGTAGTTAAAAAGATGGAAAAACTTAACAGGATATATGAAAATTATCCAAGGTCGCCAGAAGAGTTTCAGAAATGGAGAGAGCTGGTGAATAAAGATATGGAAGAAGCAAAAACCAGATTTAAACCAAATCCGATATGATTTCGAATATGAGTGTGCTTTTTATGCCAAAAGATGAATTTAACAAGTACGAAAAAGCAAGGATAATAGGCGCCAGGGCGCTGCAGCTGGCCTACGGAGCCCCGCCGCTTATAAAAGTCCCGCCCGGAACCATAAATCCGATAGACCTTGCGGAACTTGAATTTGAAAAAGGCGTTATACCAATAACTATACTAAAGGTTGATTAGGAAGTAAATTACCTCTTAGGTGCTTTCTTTCTAAGGGACCTTGGGCTTCCTATAAGCTCGCCGTAAATCGTGTATACATCTGCGTTTGCATAGTCAAACACATGGTTTCTGAAAACGGGGTTGATGTGCCTGTCGTTTAAATCATTTACAGGATAGCCAGTTATAAGGTCATTAAATGCCGGCGATACTACAAGCTTTATACCTACATTTGCACCAGGATAGCGGCTTAGTCCGGCATTTTTTGTAAGCTTTGCCACCAGCCACGCTTTCTGGTTATAGAAAGCACCGTTTTTATCAACGAATGATATTGCGATGTGATTATGTGCCATTATTAGGTACTTTTTGCGCATGGCTTCTTCTGATGGCATCATGTGCCCATGCATCATTGCAAAATCCCCAATAATTATCTCATTTTTTATAGGTACACTTACAATTTCCTCCAGATGTGCATCGTGGTTCCCTACCGCTATTTCTATGTCAAAGCCCTGAAGTTCCTTAAAAAACTCCCTTATAAGCAGAGAGTCTGTAGAATCAGGGTAGAACAGGCTATCCTTGATGTCGCCAAGCATTATTATGCTTTCGGCCGAGTTGGCGCGCGCAATTTCTTTCAGCTGCTTGGCCATGTGCTCAGTGACTCCGTGAAGGTGCAAACCCTTTTCGTAGAGCTTGCGCTCAAATCCTATGTGTATGTCACCCACCAAAACGTAATTCTTCCTCTGGCCGTGGAGCACCAAAGCGGCCTTTTCATAAACAAATCGCAGGCTATACCTTCCCATTTTAAGACCATTATTAATAAAATAGATTGCAGGCAGATATACGTAAGACACAAATATAATAATTAATATTGTCTAATAGTTGATTCTAAGTGAAGTTGCATGGCTTCTCTATCCCCAGAAATAGGCAAAGTTGCCGGAATACCGATACAGTTGCACTGGACCTTCGTAGTTCTGCTGGTATTGGCATTCTTCCTTCTATTTACATCGACATCCGGAATCTTCATTTTTGTGCTCATCGTCCTGCTTTTTGCATGCGTCCTTTTGCACGAGCTGGCACATTCAATTACTTCGAAACGCAACGGCATAAAAGTAAAACGGATAGTGCTTCTTCCAATAGGCGGGGCATCAATAATAGACCTCGACAATGTCAAACCAAGCGTTGAATTCAAGATTTCAATAGCAGGGCCGGTAGCAAGCATAGTCATGGGGCTTGGTTTCGGGGCGCTTGTGGTATATGCGCCATCCGGCCTGCTCAAGGAGGGCATCCAGTTCCTTTTTGAGATAAACATACTCCTTGGCGTATTCAACCTACTGCCAGGCTTTCCGCTGGACGGAGGCAGGGTTCTTAGGAGCTACCTCCAAAAAAAGCACAGCTTCCTTGATTCAACCAAGCTTGCGGTGCGCGCTAGCAATGTAGTAGTAGTTGCAATAATAGTAGGCACGGTCGCCTACGCGGCCGTTATTCCCAACGCAACGTTTGTATACCGAGAATTCATAGTGTTGTGGGATATAATAATAGCTCTCTTCCTTTATGATGGTGCGAAGGCCGAGATGCAGGTAGCATACATAAAAGAGTATTCCTCTTCAATCGACATAAAGAAACTAATAACTAAGAACTACATAATGATAAAGAAGGGCACCACAGTAAAGAATATGTACCAGATGATGATAAAGAAAGGCACGCACATAGTACTTATGAAAAATGGGAAGGAGCTGCGAGCTCTTTCAAACCAGCCCATATCCAACGTGAGCAAAAACCCAAAAGTAAGCAGTTCCCTCGCATATGACTACTTTACTACGGTGGTGCCTACGGTAGGGTACAATGAAAACCTGTCCAAAGCTATAGACATAATGAGATCTGAAAACATAAACATAGTCGCAGTTACAAAAGGTGGCAGCATCGCAGGCATACTCTACGGACCACACATCGAATCAGTCATCTCAGTTTATTTATCACACCTGAGAGAAAAGAAATAAGGGTCCTGGAAATTAGTTACGCGACGTCTGCTATCAAACCATTAACAATCATCAACAAAAGTAATAAATAGTGCAATTGGCATCTAATTAAACGTGCATTGGCGACCAAAGGTGCAGGAATGCTATATTTGAATAGGATTACAATACACAATTTTAAGTCTTTCCGCCACGAAAACATAAGCTTCGGTCAAGGGTTCAGTTGCATAGTAGGCCCAAATGGCTCCGGTAAGTCAAACATATGCGATGCAATCCTGTTTTCTCTTGGGGAGACGTCCCTAAAAAGGCTGAGGGTTGCCTCTTCAGCAAGCCTCATAAATGCAGTGGCGAAGCCAAAGAAAGAGGATGGGGTAAAGAGGGCATACGTGCACGTCTTCCTATCCGGCGATGAAGATATAGACATAGCCAGGATAATCAAGTCAAACAACAAAATAGCGTACAGGATAAACGGACGCAGGGCGGCACGGCAGGACATAATAGATGTTTTGAGGATGCACAAAGCTGAGATAAATGAGACAAACACAATAACCCAGGGCGAGATAACAAGGATACTGAACCTGTCACCCAAAGAAAGGAGGGAGCTTATAGACGTGGCCGCTGGTATAAAGGAGTTTGATGACAAAAAGGACGCTGCAATAAAAGAGCTTGATAAAGTCGAAGCAAAAATAAGCGAGTCTAACATAATGCTAAGCGAAAGGCAGGGTTTTCTAAAAGAACTTGAGAAGGAAAAGGCCGACGCGGAAAGGTACATAGACCTGTCAGGGAAAATAAAAAGCATCAGCTACACGATTCTAAAGGATAGGGAGGAAGAAATAGCGGATGAATACAAAAAGGCGGTGGCCGACTATGAAAAATTCTCCAGCAGAAAAAAAGAGCTGGAGGATGAAATTAAGTCAATCGAAGATGAAATATCCAGCACAACTTCATACAAAGAAAAGCTGTCAAAAAAGATGAACGAGGGCTCCATAGAGCTGAGCACAACCAACAAGATATTCGAAGAAATCAATTCCGGTATAAAAATAATGGAAATCCAGATAGCAAACACAGATTCCGCGATAGCGCAGGGAAAGGAGAAGATAATGGCCTTGAAAGGGGAGAAGGACAGGCTTTCGCAGAAAATCTCCTTAAACATTGAGGAAATAGCAATGATAAAGGAAGAGCTGGAGAAAAAAACGCAGGAGCTCAGCTCTATTGATACTGATACAATGGTTGTAGGTGGGAGGGAAATAGCTGATTCCTACTACGAATATCAAAAAAAGCTAAGCATTCTTGAAAATGAACTGGCTGTGGCAAATTCAGAATACGCAGAAATGAAATCCGAAGCATCGGCCATAGAAAAATCAATAATCGGTAAAAATGATGAGATTTCGGGATTAAAGAAAGAGCACTCAGCAAAGGTGCAAGAGCTGGGCATGCTAGAAACGGAACTATCTGAACTCAATCAGGGTTTAGAAAATCAGTTAAAGCTTTTCGATTCGTGCAGATCGGAAATACAAAAATTGCAGGAGCAGATATCAAATATAGATTCGGATAAAATTAATCTGAGGGAAGCCTTGGCGGTCTCGGGAAGGAATCAGGATAAAATAGCTGGATTCTTGATGTCAAAGATTCCGAAGGGGATTTTAGGCAAGGCCGCCGACCTGTGCAGTTATGAAGAGAAATATGCAAACGCAGTCTATGCGGCCGCGTCGTCAAGGCTTAACTACATCATAACCAACTCTATATCGGATGCAAACAGAGCCATAGAGCTGCTGAAAGAAAACAGCCTTGGAAGGACATCGTTCATACCATTAGATGAAATAATATCAAGCCAAATGGACAAAAAAATCAGACTGAAGCCGCTCATAGAAGTGGTCACGTTCGATGAGAAGTACCGAAAAGCATTCGAGTACATATTTTCTAACACTTTCATAGCAGCAACAATCAAGGAAGCGAAGGCCGTTGGAATAGGGAAGCACAGGTTTGTAACTCTGGACGGTGAGCTTGTAGACCAATCCGGCGTTGTTACCGGAGGCAAGATAAACTACCAGCAGCCATTGCTACTGGAATCGAAGCTAAAGAGGCTGGAAATGGAAAGGGCAGAGATAACAAAAAATATCGCAGAGTTTTCAACCAAGGAAGAAAAGATAAGAAAGGAGATATCCTCATTAGAGATAAAGATTTCAGGAATCAATGCGAATGCCAGCCGCTCCAAGCAAGAGGTGGAAAAACTCCAAGGCGCAATGGAAAGGTTGTTCAAAGAGGTTGAGGCGGAGGGTCAGAGACTTCTTTCCCTAGACAACGCAAAGGCTGCATTTGCGAAAAAGAAAATAGACATCGAGAAGGCGATCGAGGGTGTGAAGGCAGAGTCAGACAGGCTATATTCATCGATTAATAAGATGATATCAGGCAGGAACGGAGGCAAGTCACAGTCGAAAGACGGGCATGATATAAAAGGGCTAAGGGAAAAGATAGAGACTAACAAGGTTGCCATCGCCTCATTTGAAAAAGAAAACGAAATGAATAGCGAAAGGATAAAATACATAATTAAGGAGGTGGATGAGGAAGAGCTGGCGATCAAGGATCTTTTCTCAAAAAAGAGTGAATGTGAGGCAGAAATATCAAACTACAACAAGAAAAAGGTAGAGATTCAGAGTAAAATAAAAAGCCACAGCCAAAGCTCTGCGACTCTCCTCAAGGAGCTGCAGGAATCTGACGAGAAACTTTCAAATATGGGATTCAGGAAGGGCAGGCTATCAAGCGATAGGGATAAGCTTGAAAGGGACATAATGGAATCAGAGTCGAAGCGGCTCCAGCACCAGACAAGGCTAAGCGACATAAAAGCCGAACTGCTTTCCTACAGCGGCGTAGAGGCCATTGAGCACGACAACACTGAGGAGCTTGAGAAAATGCTGGTCGAATACAAGCACGAGATAGAACTTCTCGGTAACATAAACCTAAAGGCCCCAGAAGCATATCTCCAAAAGAAGAACGACGTTGATGAGGCCACGCGCAGGCTTGCCACCCTTTCAACGGAAAAGGAGTCAATACTAGCCATGATAAGCGAGATAGACTCCAAAAAACTGAATGTTTTTAACGATACTTTTGATCAAATAAACAAAAACTTCAGCGATCTCTACTCGCACATATTTGATGGGTCTGCCAGCATACACCTAGATAACAAATCCGATCCTTTCAATTCCAAGCTGCAGTTCAACATACAGATGGCAGGCAAGAAAAATAAGTCGTTGGAGGAGCTATCCGGAGGGCAGAAGTCCCTAATACTCCTCCTGCTCATCTTCTCAATACAGATGCGCAAACCAATGGCATTTTATATATTTGATGAAATAGACGTATCGCTTGACAAGGAAAATTCAAAGAAGCTGTCGAAGCTAATAAAAGAGCTGAGCAAGAACTCCCAGTTTATATTAGTCAGCCACAACGATTCTTTGATAGCGGCTGCGGACACGGCAATAGGGGTGACGCAGCAGGACACGTATTCGAAAGTGGTAGGTATAAAAGTGTCAAGCAAGAATGGTCAATCGGTGGCATAGTTGGCAGGTAAAAAGGATAAAAAACGCGTCAACAGTAAGGAGCTTATAACAACGTGGCCTCTTTACGTGCTTCTTGTTGTAGTATTTCTATTGTACATTTTTTACCAGAAGATTGGCGCGCTAGCTACGGCATTCGGCAGTGCAACTTTTATCCTAATATTTGCCCTCCTGATTATAGAGGTTATAAACGGCTCGCAGCAGGAAGACAGGATAAAGAACCTCCTGGAAATGGTGGGGGCCATAGTACTGGTAGTGATTGCGTGGTTTTCACTTAAAATAATACTGCATACAAACTACCCGTTAGATGCCGTGCCGAGCTGCAGCATGCTTCCGTATCTGCAGCGAGGGGATATGATAGTCCTTAAAGGTGCAAATTCCAGTACAATAAAGGCTCCAACTGTAGATGTAACTGCTGCAGCCATGCAGAAAATGCTAAAAAATATAAATAACGAATCGCTGGAGTGCGTTGCATACGATGTAAATGGCGCCGCAGTAAACATTTCACAGGTGCTTCTGCCCGGTTACTCCATAGGGCTTTTCAAGCCGGAAGGCACCGGCGGCGTAATAGTGCCATACTCGCAGCAGCAGAACAACCTGGTCAAATACCAATGCGGCACCACAAGCGTAGTTTTCAATAACGGCACAACAATGCAGGAGGCAGCCCTCACTTCGATAACCATAGGCACCACTGTGATAAAAGGGGATAACAACAACACCATAATAGTATACAAAACCCTGCCGCAGGATTTATTCTACAGGGAGGGGGACAGCTACGTGGTACACAGGGTCTATGCAATAATTAATGCCGATGGGGAGTCCTATTACCTGACCAAAGGGGATAACAACCCAGGCCTGGACATGCAGTATTCCAACATTCCATCAAACCAAAGCAATGTTGAAGGTAAAGTGATAGCAAGGATACCCTACCTTGGCTATTTCAAGCTTATACTGAGCGGTGCAATAACCCAGCCGCAAGGCTGCAACTACGTTCTACAGGACTAGCGTCAAAACGCGATTTATCAATATTTATATATTTTTGCTCTACATATTAATCATCCTGCTGTTTGTGCCTTATAGGATTAAAGGAAGTCACCAAACTTTAGCCCGGGATGGTTTATGACGGACTTAACCAATGATATACGTTTAGCTGTAGACAGCGGCAAGGTAGCCATAGGCATGAACATGGTGACAAAGTCTATAAAAAGGAATGATGCAAAGCTTATAATATTAGCCAAGAGTAGCGAAACTTCAAGGTTGAGGGATATTGTACACGTAGCCGGCGTAGCTGAAATAAAATTGCTGAAATTTGATGGCAACCCGGTAGAGCTCGGCGCCGTGTGCGGCAAACCCTTCTCAGTTTCCGTATTATCAATAATAGAACCGGGAAATTCGAATATACTTAAATACTAAAGAGGATTACAATGCCAAACGGAGAATTTGCAGCAAGGAAACTGCTAAGGCAGAGAAAGCACCAGAGGATGCTAAAGAAATGGCTAAAAAGGAAAAAGCTTAAGCTGAAACAGAAGTATGATGCCATGGGTACAGTTCCAAGAGCCAAGGCCCTGGTTCTTCAAAAGATATCGGTAGAGCAGAAACAGCCCCATTCGGGCCAGATAAAGGGCGTCAAGGCACAACTCATCAAAAACGGAAAGGTTGTAGGATGCTACGTGCCAGGGGACGGATCTATAAGCTTCATAGACGAGCACGATGAGGTTACAATAGAGGGTCTGGGAGGCTCCCAGAGGGGGCAGATGGGCTGCATACCGGGATGGAAGTATAAGGTTGTTGAAGTAAATGGTACCAACCTAGTGCAGATAATAAAGGGCAAGCAGGAGAAGCAGAAGAGATGATTCAATGCCCGGAGAACAGCTTAATGATGAAAAGATTGATCCAGTAAAGGCCGATGCAGTGGCTCCCGGCGCCGCAGAGGCTAAGCCGAAAAAGGCTGCAAGAAAGCCTGCAAAAACTGCCCCACAGGGTGCTGCGCCGCAAAAAGAAATGCACATAAAGTCGGGCCCGGTGCTGCTTTTCGGCAAATATAGCTATGACGGAATTGAGGTTTTGGATCAGAGCCTGCGAAACTACATAAACCTCACACCAATATCATATCCGCACTCTTTTGGGAGAAAAAGCCAGAACCAATTTCACAAATCAAACGTAAACATAATAGAGAGGCTTGAAAATTCTATAATGCGTGGCGGCACAGGAGGAAAAGTTGGAGGCAGAGTGATAAGGACCAAAGGAAGGATGCAGGGCAAGAAGATAAAGGCGATGAAGACAATCGATGAAGCATTCGGCATCATAAGCAGGCAGACGGGCAAGAATCCAATACAGATACTTGTGATGGCCTTGGAGAACAGCGCCCCCATAGAGGACACAACGAGGGTAAGGTACGGAGGCATAGTATCCAATGTGGCAGTAGACATAAGCGCCAGCAGAAGGCTTGATGTTGCGCTCAGGAATATAGGCATGGCCACGGTTACAAGCGCCTTTAGAAACAAGAGAACCATTGCGCAGTCAATGGCAAATGAACTAATCCTAGCCTCAAACAACGATGTCAACAGTTACGCTATAAAGAGGAAAAATGAGACAGAAAGGATGGCAAGGAGCGCCAAGTAGCCAGTTTAGGTATAGTGATGTTATATGGTCAAAAAGGAATACATAGTTGATGAAGTAGCCAAGATGATGAACGACCACAAGCACATAAGGAACGTAGGAATAATAGCGCATGTGCACCACGGAAAGACTACACTAACAGATTCCCTATTGGCTATGGCCGGTCTGATATCAAAAAGCGTGGCAGGAGATGTACTATATACAAACTACGAGGATATAGAGAAGGACAGGAGAATGACCATAAAATCGGCATACATATCATTCGGATTCAACTATAAGGATGAAGACTACATAATCAACCTAATAGATACCCCAGGGCACGTGGACTTCGGCGGCCACGTGACAAGAGCAATGCGAGCAATAGACGGTGTTATACTCGTGGTTGACCCTGTAGAGGGGATAATGCCACAGACAGAGACCGTGCTGCGGCAGGCCATGAAGGAGAAGGCCAAGCCGGTGCTGTTCTTCAACAAGGTAGACAGGCTCCTTACAGAGCTCAGGCTCACACAGGAACAAACATTTCAAAGGCTGCTTAAACTGATAAATGACATAAACACCATGATAGAGCAGTTCGCCCCCAAGGAATTCGCGGATAAGTGGAAGGTGAGTGTCGAAGGGGGGAGCGTGGCGTTCGGCTCTGCCAAGATGAAGTGGGCCATATCAAAAAGAATAATGGAAACAAGGAAGGTAACATTCAAGGATATCTTTGACCTAACGGAGAAAAATGAGATACAGAAACTGCAGCAGATTTGCCCGATAGATGAGGCCGCTCTTGCCATGGTAGTAGAACACCTTCCGAATCCAAAGGAGGCCCAGCCGTACAGGATACCGCAGATCTGGCACGGCGACCTAAATACCCCAGACGGGAAGGCGATGTTGGACGCCGAGATAAATGCAAAGACAAACATAGTAATATTCGGAATAAAGTACGACCAGCATAGCGGCGAAGTTGCAGTTGGCAGGGTATTCTCCGGCGGAATAAGGAAGGGCATGGAAATGCACGTGTCCGGTAAGTCACAGGTACAGAAGGTATCCCAGGTCGGGATATACATGGGACCTGACAAGGTAACTGTGGATGTGATACCGGCAGGCAACATAGCAGCTATAGTAGGCGTAAAGGACCTTTCAGTGGGAGACACGCTGAGCGAGAACCTGATAGAGCCGTTCGAGCAGATAAAGCACTATTCACAGCCTGTTGTTACGAAAGCCATAGAGGGAAAAGACTCAAGGGATACGACCAAGCTCATAGAGGCACTCAGGGTGCTTTCAAAGGAGGATCCGACCCTCAAGGTGGAGATAAATCAAGAGACAGGGGAACACCTCATAAGCGGAATGGGAGAACTGCATCTAGAAACTGTTGAAACTAAGATTAGGGACGAGTTTGGCATACCGATAGACACAAGCGAGCCTATAGTAGTGTACCACGAGACGATAGAAAAGAAGTTCGGCCCGGTTGAAGGAAAATCGCCAAACAAGCATACAAAATTCTACATAACCGTAGAGCCGCTTCCTGATGGCGTGCAGAAGGCCATAGATGAAGGGGCAATAAGGGAAGGGAAGCCAAAAGGGCAGGCAACAATAGAGGCCATGGTTTCTGCAGGCCTTGAAAGGACAACAGCGAAAGAGATAGAGCAAATAACCAACAAGTGCATGCTGGCAGATGTAACCAAGGGCGTGCAGTACATGAACGAGGTAATGGAACTGCTTATCGATGGATTTAACGAGGCCATGCAGGATGGGCCGCTAGCTAGGGAAAAGTGCTCAGGCGTGCTTGTAAGCATAGTAGACGCCACAATACACGAGGATCCGGTCCACAGAGGCCCAGCTCAGATAATTCCGGCTATCAAAAGGGCAATATACGCAGGAATGCTCAGCTCCGGAGTAATGCTGCTAGAACCAAAGCAGAACTTTACAATAAACATACCGCTGGACTACATGTCAGACATAATATCCTTCCTCCAAAGCAAGAGGGGCCAGATACTCAACATAGAGCAAGAGAGCGGCCAGGCATCGCTGCTTGCCAAAATGCCTGTCGCTGAGGTCATAAAGGGCTTCTCCAACGACCTCAGGGGCATGACGCAGGGAAGGGCGATATGGTACAACGAGTTTGCTGGCTATGAGAAGATGCCCGCAGAACTTCAGAATAAGGTAGTAAGGGAAATAAGGAAAAGGAAGGGGCAGCCAGAGGAGCCTCCAAAGCCAGAGCAATTCATGGAGTAAGCTGACAGCCCGGCTGCAGGTAAATACGACGCGCATACTTTTGCACCGAGCACTGGGCCGAGCTGCGCAAGGTATAAATAGCTATATGAATAAGATATCTACTGTCTTTTTATCAAGTCTGAACTGTAGAATCTCAGATTCTTTACGATAATATAAACTGGATGAAGTAAAACCGACAGGTGTTATATATGGCAAAATCTTATATAAAGTTTGAGGTATCTGGAGAAGTAGTCTCGAAGACGTACGAGGCTTTGCAGATGGCAAAGCAATCTGGCTCGGTAAGGAAGGGCGCCAACGAGGTGACGAAAAGCGTAGAGAGGGGCATGGCGTCTTTCGTAGTAATAGCCACAGATGTAGAGCCGGAAGAGGTCGTTATGCACATACCATCACTGTGCGAGCAGAAAAGGATAGCATTCACCTACGTCCCAAGCAAGATAGAACTCGGCAAGTCTATAGGTCTAAGCGTGCCGTGCGCCGCCATAGCAGTTGAGAATCAGGGCAATGCAGCACAGGCAATAAGGGACCTTACAGGTAGGATAACAGGTACCTCTGCAAGTCCCCACAAAGCTGAAAAGCCAGAAAAGACAGAAAAACCAGAAAAGCCAGAAGCCGCTCCAAAACACGAGAAGAAAGCGGAAGGGGCGAACAAGGAAAAAGAGGAAAAAAAGTGACACACGTTGATTTTTATGGATGAAATCCAAAAGCAGCAAAGGCAGTTTTCAGGCTACCTTGCCGAAATAGTTGAAATAAACACAAAGGCAAAGACTGGAATATACGGAGAGATATATTCAGTTAGCTGCAGGATTCTCGAAGGGAAGGACAAGGGCAGGATAATAAGGAGGAACATGCTGGGTCCTTCAAGGATAGGGGATATTGTAAGGCTGCCAGACACCAGCAGGGAAGCTAAGGAAATAAGGGTAAAATAAGTGTTTGGATGAAGTGTTCATACTGCTCAACAGAGTTAAGGAGCGGCTCAGGCATAATGTACGTGCATAAAACCGGGAATCTAAGCTATTTCTGCTCGAGCAGGTGCTACAAAAACGGGATAATACTTAAAAGGAAGATAAACAAGAAAGAGCTAAGGGGCACTACCACCAAAAAAATGGAGAAGAATTAGCGCTTCTTTGCATCGCTGCCCTCAAACAATTCATCAAGGTCCAGGTCCTCATTCTCCCGTATTTTCTTTGACAAGCCCTCTTCCGTATACTCGGGAAAATCGACACCGCTTATCACAAGCATTACTTTTATGGCATCCCTCTGCATATCCTGGTCTATCCTTGCACCCCACTTCAGCATAGCGTCGCCCTTTATCCTGCTCGCTACATCCTGAAAAATGTTTTCCGCTTCTCTTAATGTCAAGCTCTCCCCGCCAACTATGTTGACAAGGGCCCTTCCTGCGCTGGAAAGGTCTGCATCCAGTAGGGGGCTCTTTATCGCGTTTTCCAGGGCAATGGTAGACCTGCCAATTCCGTCATTCGAAGGCATGCCTTCGCCGGTGCCTATAACTGCGTAGCCGGATTCTTTCAAAACGCTCCTCAGGTCAGCAAAATCTATGTTTACCATTCCAGGCTTCGTCACCATTTCAACTATGCCTTTTGTGGCTCCTGCAAGTACCTCGTCAGATACCCTGAATGCCATGTTGAGAGGCAGGTCCGGAGCTACCGAAAGTAGCTTGTTGTTGTGTATTATAATCACTGTATCTGTCACTTTTTTAAGTTTTGACAGCCCCTCCAGCGCATTTCTCATCCTGGTGCGCCCCTCGCTCGAGAATGGAAGGGTTACTATTGCCACCGTCAGCGCCCCAGCTTCGCGGGCCTGGTGTGCTATGGTAGAAATGGAGCCCGTTCCAGTGCCTCCACCAAGTCCACACGTAACAAATACAAGCTGCGCATCTGAAAGCACGTGGCGTATCTCCTCCTTGCTCTCAATTGCAGCCTCCTCCCCAACCTTTATGTCACTTCCAGCTCCCATGCCTTTTGTTATCTTCTTACCAAGCAGCAGCTTCCTCTCAGCCTTCGTCTTTACCAGGTGCGGTGCGTCAGTATTCATAGCTATAAGGGTTGCGCCCTGGACTCCTATGCTCGACAACCTTGTTATCGTATTGCTGCCGCTGCCTCCTGTGCCAACAACATATATTTTCGGTTTGGAACTCTCAATAAACCGTAATATCTCCTCGTCATCAGGACTAAGGGAATCCATCAAATTACCTGGTCGCTAAACCAATTTAAGATAATACTCTACAAAAGGATAAAAACCTATTGTAATCCAATCAAAAACATTATAAATTGGATAATCAGATATAGTGCAAATGCACGCATCAAAAAGGCCATACATAGGGGTAACAGGGGTAGAGAAGCCTGACGAAGCAGAAGAGTTGATAAGAATAAGCTCCGAGAGAGGCAGCGGAATGCACATGGCAATGCTTGGGGCGCAGACTTCATACAGGACAATAATGGAAGTTACCGAGAATACAAGCAATATAACCAAAGAGGCGGCTACAGAACTGTACAGGAAAGTGAAGTCGATCGGGAACAACGACGTAATGCTTTCATTTCATTACATGACAAAGCCCCTAAATCAGATCGATACCAATATCCAAAATAAGGTGAAGGCGCTTGTTGAAATGCCGCTTTCAGAACAGGTGTCCTACCTAATAGATAACATATACAAGGATTACGCTTCATCCAACCATAACTTTAAGATCGGCCTTCAGATCAACTGCAAATGGCCGAATCCGGAAGAAGTAAGGAAAATAAAAATCAGATATCCTTTGGCCGAGGTAGTACTCCAAGTATCAGATTTTGCCGCGCTGCCGAGCAAGCTGCAGGCATACAGTTCAGTAGACTATATTCTTATAGACACATCAAGGGGCTCTGGGGCTGCATTTGACCCTTTCGAGTCTGCCCAGATTGCAAATACAATTAGATTACTTACCAGCGGAGGCATTGTTTTTGCCGGTGGCATTTCAGATACCAACGTCTCTAGCGTGGTTGGCAGACTGAGAGGCATCACAGGGTCGAACTTATTTAGCATAGACGCCCAGGACAAGCTAAGGGGCAACAATGGGCTGGACATGAGTAAAGCTTCAGGATATATGAGGAGAGCAAGGGATTCACTATCAGGTTGACAGCCAAAATACATACATTATTTAATTATTTTAATTGAAAGTAATAGTTAGTTTACTGAGCTGATTTAATGTACTCAAAAAAGGCAATATTGAATAGGCCGGTTAGGGATATCAAACTCAGCAGGGGCATGGCAGTAGCTGAGCTGATAGATGCCATGGGATCAGTGGGCGGGTTCTCAGCGCAGCACATGGTTGACGGTATAAATATAATAAAGAAAATGGTTGAAGACAAACGGTCGTTCAATTTTCTCTCATTCCCGGCCGACATAGTTTCTACAGGAGTGCGTGGCGTATTGGCAAGCGCAGTCAAGTACTTCGATGCTATAATAACTACCGGCGGGACGCTGGACCACGACATAGCGAGGGCCCACGGCGGCAAATATTCGCTGGGAAGCTTCAATGCAGACGATTCCCAGCTGCACAGGATAGGCGTGTACAGGCTTGGGAACATTTTTATAGAGAACAAGGAGTATGGAAAGAAACTCGAAGATTCATTCATGACTATAATGGACGACATATACCGATCTGAGGATTACAAGAAAGAGTACACCCCAAGCGAGCTAACATTCGAGTTTGGAAAGAGGATCAAAGACAACGGTTCTATAATAAGGCAGGCATACCTAAACAACGTCCCGGTATTTAATCCTGGGATACTGGATGGTGCCTTTGGCACGCAGCTGTCCATTTTCTCCCAAAACCACGATTTTAAGCTCAACCTAATAAAAGATGAATTGAAATTGAGCGACATAGCATTTGATAATAAAGTTACCGGAGCGGTCATGGTCGGAGGCGGGATAAGCAAACACCACGTAATATGGTGGAACCAATTCAAAGGGGGGCTAGATTACGCGGTATACATAACAACCGCCACGCAGTTTGATGGGAGCCTTTCAGGAGCAAGGCTGACAGAAGCCGTATCGTGGGGAAAGATAAAGGAGGCGGCCAAATATACTACCATTGATGGTGACGCAACCATAATACTACCCATAATATTCTCTGCTCTAAATTTGGTTTAAATGTGTTACAATGTCGCAAAAAAAAATATCTAAATCCAATAGGAAAATAGGCAAGAGCTACAGGAAAAAGCAAAAGGCCAGAAGACTAAAGAGGATACACAGGGAGACGTACAAGCGAAGCAGGCGTTAGATTATGCAATATCCGAAAACGTCCTGTCATTAAATTCGTATGCGGCCGTCTCGTCATCAATCTTTACACTGTCTATCAGGGCCTCCCTGCTTTCAAAAGATTTAATACCATCATCAATATCAAATTTATGTATAATGCCATTGAATTCGCAGTAAACAAATATGTTCCTGGAATCACCTTTTATCTTAACAAAGACTTTTGAAGAAGGGTTGCCAAGGCATATCATCAGGCTGCACAACAGTATATTTTTGTCAAACTTGTCCCCCATCATGAATGACAAGGTTTCTTCCGGGTTGAGCCAGAACTGCAGAGGAAGCGATACGTCCTCTACGGAATCTCTAACCAAATCAAATGCCTTTTTTGCAGCTTCATAAAAGTTAATCTCATATATGTATGGGCCAAATCCGGATTTTATCTGCATAACCGTGTTCTCTACCAGAGCGTTCTTTGGAGTTACTAATGTGGGAAGCTCTGCAACTGAAATGTTCTCTTTTTCTTCTATGTAGTCCTTGTACCTGGATATTATGGTGAGGTATATTTTGTTCAGCTTCTCAGTATTTTTGCTGCCTCCAAACCTGTCATCCTTGTCGGCCATGTATTCTCATATAAAATATGCAAAGGAAAGGATAAAATAACTAGTTTTCAAAGTGTTTTGGTAACTTATGGATAACAAGCTGATTGCTGAGATGCTTGACGAAATAGCAGATATGCTTAGCCTTGAGGAGAAGCCCACTACTAGGTTTGAAATAAGGGCCTACAAAAAAGCATCGTTGAACATAGCGACTATGCAGGAGCCAATTGAGGAGGTGTATCAGAACGGCGGGGCGAAGGCACTGATGGAGATACCCGGCATAGGAAAGGGAATAGCCGGGAACATAGAAGAATTTATAAAGACCGGAAAGATGAAAAAGTACTCCGACCTTAAGAAGAAATATCCAGTCAATATGAAGGAGCTCACCAGCATACAAGGCATAGGGGCCAAGAAGGCAATCCTTTTGTACAGGAACCTGAAAGTAAAGGACATAAAGACCCTAAAGGATGCACTCAAGTTGCATAAGGTAAAGGAATTGCCCGGATTTGGCGAGAAGAGCGAAGAGTCGATAGAAAAAGGACTTGCGATGTACGAGGCGGAAAAGGGCAGGATGCTCCTTGGCGAAGCGCTGCCAGAGGCGGAATCTATAATAAAAAAGCTTACGGCAAGCGGTCTGGTGGAAAATGCCATAGTTGCTGGATCATCCAGGAGAATGAGGGAGACCGTTGGGGATCTGGATATACTGGCAATATCAAAGACCCCTGACAAGGCTATGGAGTTTTTTGCCGGTATGGATAATGTAAGTGATGTAATATTAAAAGGCCCAACAAAAACCACAGTGCGGCTCAAGATAGGGCTCAACTGCGATTTCAGGGTACTGGAGCCAAAAAGCTTCGGCGCCGGAGTGCAGTACTTTACCGGGAGCAGGGACCACAACATACAAGTTAGGACGATAGCTGTAAAAAATGGCTACAAGCTAAACGAATATGGACTATTTGATAATAATGGGAATATTATAACAAGCGAAAGGGAAGAAAGCATATATGAGGAACTAGGTATGCAGTGGATGCCTCCGGAAATGAGGGAGGCCAGGGGTGAAGTGAAGCTATCGCTTGAGCACAGAATACCAAGGCTGGTCGAACTTGGCGACATAAAGGGGGACCTGCACTCCCACACAAAGGAAACGGATGGCAGCAACTCGCTAGAGGAGATGGTCGGCGCTGCGATAGAGTCAGGATTCGAGTACCTGGCCGTAACAAATCATACAAAAAGTCTAAAGATAGCTAGGGGCATGGATGACAAGCAGTTCATCAAATTCTTCGAAAAAATCGACAGGATAAATGAAAAGGTGAGCGGCAAAATTACTGTGCTAAAAGGTGCAGAGGTCGACATACTCAAAAACGGAGAACTGGACCTTAGCAATAAAACGCTTAAGGAAATGGACTGCGCGGTTTGCGCTGTGCACTCCTTCTTCAACATGAATGAGGAGGAAATGACCGCAAGGGTGATAAAGGCAATGGAGTCTGGTTTAGTCAACGTGCTCGCGCACCCCACCGGCAGGCTGATAAAAGAAAGGCAGGGATACAGGATAAACATTGAAAAAATTGCAGATGCAGCGGAGAGGAATAACGTTGCCCTTGAAATTAACTCATGGCCAGATAGGCTGGACCTGAACGATACCAACATACTGCTGGCTTCAAAATTTAACGTGATGTTCTCAATAGATACGGATTCCCACAGCACGTCAAACTTTAGATTTATAAGATACGGAGTCGGAACGGCCAGGCGCGGGTGGCTTAAAAAGGAGAGCGTAGTAAATGCGATGGGCGTAAAGGACCTTTTAAAAAAATTCGGAAAGTAGCCAGCGCACCTAAATTATCTCAGCGCAATAGGTATAAAAACAACCGGAGAATAAGGATACGTATGTCAATAAGTGTAAAGCAAAGATGCCTGATTGGGCTATACAAAATAGAGAGGCTTCATCAATCAGTTTATGAGAGCCTGTCAGGTTCAGAGAGGAATAAGGATATAAAAGCCATAATGGAGAGGCTTTCTCGGCTGGAAAAGAAACATGCAGACCTATGGGGAGAAATGCTATTGTTAAACCACACAAGGGCTCCAAAAGGCCACTCCAGATTTAGCAAATTCCTAATACTATTGTCGAAGCGCGTACTTGGGCTGGCGATTACAATAAAAATAATAGAGCACGTAGAATCAGACAGCTACCAGCAATTCATAAAAGTATCAAAATCAATAGTGCTTACTAAAAAGGAGGAACGCATAATAAATGAGATAAGGAAAAGCGAAGAGACGGAGGAGTCAAGGCTTGAAAATAACGTAGCCAATTACGGAACCTTTCTTAAAAATGTAAAGGACATAATGTTCGGGATGAATGACGGTCTTGTGGAGCTGCTGGCCGTAGCGGTAGGGTTTGCCGCAGCCCTGAGGACGCCCCTTCTGATATTCATTGCAGGTTTTATAGTTGCGATATCCGGTACGCTATCAATGGCGGCAGGTGCATATCTGTCTACAGACTATGAAAAATCCATAAAATCAAAAATTATGCAGAAATCAAACCCAAAATCCGCACTGGAATCAGGGTTCTATGTCGGTATTTTTTATTTTATCGGATCGCTTTTCCCACTAGCCCCATTTGCCATAGGTTATTCAGGATATATGGGCATTGTTATGTCAATAGTGTTCACCGCCATTGTACTGACTTTTACTTCTTCAATGATAGCAATTGCTAGCGACAAAAGCATCGCAAGGGCGGTTTCAAAGACGTTGCTCATATCACTGAGCGTTGCAGCCATCACTATATTACTAGGCTCATACGTAAGGGCAACGTTCCACATAACTGTGTAATTGCTGGGTTGAGACAGTCCAAACGCACAGATACATATAAATAGTTTTATCGACTTAATTCATCTACTAATTATAAAGGTGCTAATATGGAAGATGAAAAAAGACTAGATGACATTATATCTCAGATAACAACAAAGATGGATATGCTCATAAACGATACAACCGTGCCAAAAAACGTCAGGAATGCAGTGAATGATGCCAAATCTAAACTTAATGCAAGGGGGGAATACGTTGTCAGAATATCCTCAGCAATATACAATATCGACGGGGTAAGCAACGATATAAACCTTCCCCCTCAAGCCAGGACAATATTGTGGAACATACTCAGCATGCTTGAATCTATAAAAGAATAATGTGTATATGTCTGAAAATGATTCTCTCCAAAGTCTTTCCAGGACTCTCTCCCAGGCGCGAATACTACTGGCTGCCGATGTTGATGCAGACCTCGTGAAAGGCGTAGACATAAACGTAATAATATCTAGGCTGATCGAGATTCATAAAAATGACAATAGCATAAGCATAGCGGACAGGGCAGAAATATCTTCAATATTAGAACAGATTAAGATAGAAAAAATGCCGAAACCGATAGAACTAGCAAGGGGCACAAACCCCAACACGATGGCTTCAAACGTAGAGTCAGACTATGAAATATATAAAGTTGAGCATGAAAGTGCAGAGGGTACAGTTAACGATTTCATAAACTATTTTCGCAACAGAATAGAAAGAATAAAAAAGATAATAGAAAACAGGAGGATCGCAGCGAACCTCGCACCAAATATAGAAGCAATTAAAAAATACACGAACGGCAGAGAAGTTGTCATTGCCGGAATTGTATCAAACAAAATCATCACTAAAAACAAGAACCTAATGGTAGTAGTGGAAGACCAAACCGCAGATTTTAAGATTATATTCATAAACGGCAACTCCGCAGAATCGAAGGCGCTTTTTGAGAGTGCAAGCAGGATAATTAACGATGAAGTAATTGCAATAAAAGGTAAAATATCAAACCAATTCATCATAGCTAATGAGATAATATGGCCCGACATACCAATAAAGGAAAAGAAGGTAATAGATGAAGATATTGCAATAGCTTTTATATCTGATATTCACGTAGGCAGCAAACAGTTCATGAGCAAGAACTTTTCAAACATGATCAGATGGCTCAATGGAGAAATGACAACAAAGTCCGCAGCTTTGGCGGGTAAGATAAAATACTTAGTGATGGCCGGCGACGTAGCCGATGGCGTAGGGATATACCCAGATCAAGAATATGACCTAGCCGTACCAGATGTATATCTACAATACAAGATGCTAATGAATTTCATTGGGTCAATACCGGATTATATAGAAGTTTTTATAATGCCTGGCAACCACGACGCCGTCCAGAGAGCAGAGCCGCAGCCAGAGCTGGGAAAAGACCTAATAAATGACTTTAAAATGGATAATGTCCATTTTGTTTCGAATCCATGCAAGCTTAAGCTGCACGGCATAGATGTACTATCGTACCACGGGACTTCATTGGACTCTATGATAAGTGCCATACCGGACATGAGCTACGCCAGGCCGGAAAAGGCCATGATTGAGATCCTGAAGAGGAGGCATCTTTCTCCAATATATGGTGGAAATGTAGTGGTGCCGAGTAGGAATGACCAGATGGTTATAGAAGAGGTGCCCGACATACTGCATATGGGTCACATACACAAGAATGGATTATCCGAATACCACGGGGTTACCGTAGTTAACA
The DNA here is from genome assembly GCA_021799635.1 of Microcaldota archaeon. Classification (GTDB taxonomy): domain Archaea; phylum Micrarchaeota; class Micrarchaeia; order Micrarchaeales; family Micrarchaeaceae; genus JAJZAB01. The sequence continues at coordinate 189,786 of JAJZAB010000001.1, read as the reverse complement.
GCGGCACTTGGCAGGCCAGGACCAACTTTCAGGTTAGGACAGGGCACATACCAACTCCGTGCATCCTTCCAGTATATGAAACCAAGACACGCAACGTCACCATGCTTAACTTCGATAATGATTGATATGGAAATAAACGATTATTTTGCCGTGATGGAGAAAGGGGCACAGGAGGCCTATAAAGTAGCAGCAAAGGCAAGGGCGATCGGCTACGACCCAGAAACTGTGGTGGAAATAACCCCAGCTCCGGACCTCCCATCCAGGGTTGAGGGGATAGTGGGGCTTAAGGGTCTAGCAGAGCTTATATCTGCAAAAACCACTGGGATGTCAAGACAGGAAGCTTCATTTAAAATTGTAAAGGAGATATGCACTGATGAAAAGTTTTTTATGGCAGTAGAAGACAGGCTGCTGCTTGCAGTAAGGGTTGGGCTTTCAATACTAACAGAGGGAATACTGGTAGCACCTACAGAAGGCATTCAGGGCGTTGTAATACACAAGAATCCCGACAATACAAATTACATATCCGTGGTGTACGCCGGTCCTATAAGGGGGGCGGGAGGAACCAGCGCGGCGCTATCAGTAACCCTAGCAGACTATGGAAGGAAGATACTGGGTATAGGTGAGTATAAACCGCAAAGGACGGAAGTGGAGAGGTACCTTGAGGAGATACAGATATATCATGCAAGGGTTGCCAGGCTTCAGTACCTCCCAAGCGAATCAGACATGCGCTTAATACTGGAGAACTGTCCTGTATGCATCGATGGCCTGCCAACTGAAGAACTGGAGGTCAGCGTGCACAGAAATGTAAAGAGGCTCGATGCCGATAGCAAGGAGCAAGTAATAACAAATAGAATAAGGGGCGGGATAGGCCTTGTAGTTTGTGAAGGTATAGCCCAAAAAGCGAAAAGCGTGCTCAAATACTCAAAGGCGGCAGGCCTGGACTGGGGCTGGTTAAACTCGATAATAAAAGTCGACAAGGGGGTTTCCTACTCAAAAATGAGGGAAAATACAAGTGATGTGGCATTCCTGCAGGAACTGGTTGGCGGGCGACCAATACTATCCTACCCAGACTATCCTGGGGGATTTAGGCTGCGCTACGGCAGGTCAAGATATACAGGCATCGCGGCAAAAGGCTTCAGCCCAGCTACGATGATTATACTTGAGGAATTCATAGCCGTGGGGACGCAGATTAAAATAGACAAGCCCGGGAAGGGCAGCATTGCAATGCCTGTTGATACAATAGAAGGGCCTTTTGTAAAGCTGAATAGCGGGGAGCTGCGCAGGATAAACAGCGCAGAAGAGGCGCACCAGGTAATCAACAACGTCGAAAAGATATTGAGCGTTGGCGACATTTTAATCACAATAGGCGATTTCAAAAAAACCAATACGCCCCTCATACCTTCAAGCTACGTGGAGGAGCTTTGGTACAGTGACCTTGAGAAGAACGGATACAAGGGAGAAATGCCATGCATTAGGAGCTTCAGGGAGGCGTTCCAGCTTTCGATCGACTACAAGGTGCCCATGCATCCGGCGTACACATATGAATACCAAGACATATCTACCAGGGAGCTTGCCGAAATAGCCGCAGCACTTATAGATTCGGATATCAGGCGCGAAGGCAACAGCATATTCAGCATTAAAGATGTTACAATAAAAGGGGAAAATTCCAAAAAGGTACGCTCGGCAATCGAGCGCCTTTGCATACCGTGCTTTGACACAGGAGACATAACAATAATGGCAGACCATGCGCAGAGCCTGTTCTTTTCCCTGGGCTTATTCAGCGGGGATGAGATAAAGCTCAACACCGCTGATATTGGTAAATATACCGGGGAAGATATCATATCAGTGCTGAACTCCCTATCACCATTCAAGGTAATGAAGAGGTCTTACAGGATAGGCGCACGGGTTGGTAGGCCAGAAAAAGCAAGGGAGAGATTGATGCGCCCAGCCCCGAACGGCATGTTTCCAGTAGGTGATTATGGTGGGAAGGAGCGCAACATTGTAAAGGCTTATTATGCTGACAAAAAAAGACTGGGGCCTCCGAAGATTGAGCTCGAAATGGCCAGGTACATATGCAGCAAAGGCGGCGAAGCCGTAAGTGCCGTATACTGCAGAGAGCATAAATGCAGGGCGAGGCAAGAAAGGATATGCGTCAGCTGCGGCAGAAAATCAAGCGCAAAAACCTGCGTGCACTGCGGTCGCCGCACTTCAGGATCTGAAGTGAAGAACATAGACATGCAGAAAGAGATGGAATCGGCGCTTTCCAATCTAGGGGTGCAATCCATTCCAAAAATAATAAAGGGCGTAAAGGGTATGATGAATAGGGATAAGGTTGCCGAGCCTTTGGAAAAAGCGATACTTAGGAGCATCAATGGCGTTTATGTATTCAAGGATGGGACATGCAGGTTTGACGCTACCGATGCACCGATAACCCATTTTTATCCTTCAGAAATATCCACAAGCGTAGAAACTTTAAAGCAGCTTGGCTATACTGTTGATTATACCGGTAGACTTATAGAAAGCCCAGAACAGCTTGTTGAGCTGAAGCACCAGGATGTGATAATAAACACAAGGTGCGCTGACTATCTGCTAAAAGTTGCAAAATTCATAGACGACCTTTTGATAAGGTATTATAAAATTGAGCCGTTCTACAACTCGAGAAATGTAGAAGACCTTGTTGGCAAATATGTAGTTACCCTATCGCCGCACACTTCAGCAGGAGTGCTTAACAGAATTATTGGGTTCACAGATGCGAATGTCGGGTTGGCGCACCCGTATACCATACAAGCCAGAAGAAGGAACTGCGATGGGGACGAGGACACAATGATGCTGCTCCTTGACGCCCTGATAAATTTCTCAAAGGATTATCTGCCAAGCATCATAGGCGGAACTATGGACGCGCCCCTGATACTAACAGAGAGAATCCTGCCGGAGGAGATAGATGACGAGGTTTGGAACATGGAGGTTACAGACAAAATAAAAGCCGATTTTTACGAGAAGGCAGCCCAAAGGAGGCCGCCATCGGAGGTGGTTGTGGAGAGCGTCGGCGACAGAAGGAACACCGAGGCAATATACAAGAATCTGCTGTTCACCCACAACAGCTCCTCAAAATCAATGCAGGAATCGCCTAAAAAGAGCATATACACAAAACTGAAAACTATGGATGAAAAAATAGAGCTGCAGTTCAGACTCATGGACAAGTTGTACACTATAGACAAACAGGATACTGCAAGAAGACTCATATCAAGCCATTTCATACCTGATCTAATGGGAAACCTGCATTCTTTCTCAAAGCAGAGCTTTAGGTGCGTTTCGTGCAACGCAAAGTACAGGCGAGTGCCCATAATAGGCAAATGTACAAAATGTTCCGGTAAAATAGTTCTTACAATATCAAAAGGAGGTATAGAAAAATATCTTAACATGGCAATAAACTTGGCCGAAAGGTATGACCTGGAGCCATACATGAAGCAAAGAATATATCTGATAAAGTTCGAGATAGAGAATGTTTTTGGTGGTCTGAACAGCAGCAACGCCGCAAGGCAGTTCAACCTCTCGAAGTTCATGTAGAGTACGCGTATCTACATCCAACTGTCAATCCTATGCTGCTTTGTTAGTGTGCTTCTATTAACTAGTTTTTCTATAGATTTTAATACTCTTTCCTCAGAAAACCCGTTTTCATCGCACATAAATTTCAAAAGCGCCTCCCTGCTGGGCGTCAGCATACCGCCGAGAGCTTTACTGTCAGGATCGCATACCTCAGGGTTCAAGAATAATTCTTCAACCTCTCGTATATCAAGCTCAAACTCAGCGTTATACTTGGCCTTTACGTATTTTTTGACATCCTCTATGGAATTAGAAGCCTTTGCTATTTTTACCGCTGTTTTGGGCCCTACTCCGGTTATCCCATCATTAAAGTCAGTCCCCAGAAGGATACCAACCCATATCAGCTGCCGCTGGCTTATGCCTAGCGATTTAAGAGTGTCATCGAGTAGTAGAATCTCAGGCACAACCTCAACGTAGATATCCTTCTTAGGTAGCTTTCTCCTGCCGCTTATGGTAAGATTCCTTATTATTATCGGAGACCCTAAAAGAAGTGTATCGTAATCTTGGCTTACCGCAGCGTATACCATACCCTTCTTGCACATGTAACACGCCTCTGCCTCACCTTCACTAGGCGCGTTTATGTAAGGTATTCCCATCCTTTTAAGCAGCTCTTTTGAACTCTCTACAATATACTTGTTGATTCTGGTGCTCGCCTGGGCGTGTTTTCTTGCCTCCTCAACATCCCCGGCTTCCTTTGCAGCCTTCCACGCATCAAGCGCAGCCTCCCTCCTCCGCATCCTATATTCGATAGTCTTTTGCTTCAGCACCGATGGTATGCCATCGAATACATAAATCGGCATAATCCCGCTCCCGACTAGCTCTATTGTGCGATAAAAAAGACCAGAGATGTGGCTTGTTACATTACCACTATTGTTCATCAACGGAGTGCCATCCGGCTGCCTTATTATTGATAGAAACTGGTACAGCACATTATATGCGTCTATAGCCAAAGTCCTACCGCTTAGCTCTTCCAAAGATATCCTGTTTTTTACCACAAGTTTGCTAAGCTCTACTGACAGATACACACCTATTCGTGTTTGACAAAATCTCCAAGAGTTAGGTTTTCAGGCTTCTTTCCACCGTGGCTATCATTGCTATCCTTCCTCTCCTGTGTAATCTTTATGCTTAAAGCTTTCTCTATCTTTTTTGTCAGCTCTATAGAGGGCTCGGTCTTTTCTTCCTCTATCCTCAAAAGATGCGCCTCCTTCTCATTTATCATCTCTGCTAGAACCTTAAGCGGAATCTGCATTCTGTCTCTTGCATCATGAATTATTTTGCCATAGCCTTCAACCAGCTCGCTACCTTCATCTATCGGGCTCCTCCTTGAAGCAAAACCGTGAGATTTGGCACGTTTTTGCCCCGGTTCGATATAGATCTCTCCCTTGCCCCCAGAACATGATTTGCACACACGTAGCTGCGCCCCCTCTATTGATACAAGATATATATCCTTAGCTACTCTGCCACACAATTCACATTCTTCCAAAGAACCACCATATATTAGTCGCATTTGTTATAAAAATCCTTTTACATAATTCAACCGCACCGCAATACTAAACCTCTTTATAGCTTCTGTGAAACAATAATACGGATATTTATGTTTGAGATAAAGCTACCGAGCTCAAGGTCAAGGCTATCGGAAGAGCTCAGGAATAACATCATAGTCCTGCTCACCTTCATAATAGGGTTTTTAATGATAGCGTTTTGCTACTACGCCTCTTTCTTGGGCATAGTTAATCAAGTATCTCTCGCGATAGGCACCCTCATCGTATCAGGAATAGTGGTGCAGAGGGTAAAATCGCTCAAGGGAGGATACGGCTTATATATGGCGGGAAGCAAGAAGGGAATATCTACCATAGACAAAATGGCGCAAAAGAACTTATCGTTTTGGAAGTCAATGCCGATCTGGGGCATAGTCCTCGGGTTCGGGCTACTGTCATATCCACTACTTAAGGGAAAAATTGACAAAAGGATTTTCCTTTTCGGGATGGTTACAATAGTACTGCTGCTGTATTTAGTACTGCCGTGCATAGGCCTATCTTTCCAATTCATAAACATACCGGAAATACAAAGCGCTGTAAGCGTAGCATCAACCTCATGCAGCGTTGGTTTTGGCAACCTTACCACTTCCGGATACTTTATATACATACTTACGTTCATTTCAGGGTTTTCAGGCTTTATACTGGTATCGCTGTTTTACAACGCCGCGCTGGTTTTCTCCAATACAATAAACTTTGCGCTGACTAGCTACTCCGGCCATCCAAACGTATCCCTCCTCCTGAACCAGGTCCCGGGAGTGGCCCCAGTCATACCAGGAATAGACATACCCCTTGTTGCCGGGGTGATATCGCTTGCAATAATACTAACAATACATGAACTTTCACACGGAGTGCTTGCCAGAGCGGCCAAAGTGAAGATAAAATCGATAGGAGTACTTCTTTTCGGAGTTATACCCATAGGTGCTTACGTGGAGCCAAATGAAAAGATGGTAGAAAAGCTCAGCAAACAGGAGCAAAACCAGATATCTGCTGCCGGCATATCTGCCAATTTTATTGCATCTATAATATTCTTTGCACTCATGTTCACGATGTTTGTTTTTGTTGTACCTACCATATATGTAAACAATGGCGTGTTCATAGAATCAGTGCAGCCCAACCTCCCGGCCAACGGCACCCTCCATAAAGGAATGCAAATACTTTACTGGGATGGTCACAAAATTGAAAATATAACGGATATAGAAGCCGCCAGCGCCAACGACGTCCCAGGTTCCATAGTAAGCGTGGTGACCAACTCGGGGAGCTATAATATAAAGGCGGTAGCTGTGAACGGATCACAAAAGGGCCTTATAGGAATTTCGATAATCCAGAAAACAAGCCTTGTAAAAACAGGATATGCTAAAATAATGTATTTCCTTTACAGCCTTTTCGGCCTGTCCTTCATACTCAACTTTTTGGTTGCCATAGTCAACCTGCTGCCTATACCTGGCTTTGATGGCTGGCGGCTTTATCAGACCAACCTCAAAAGCCCATGGCTTGGCAGGTTTATCGAGGGCATAGTAATAATCAGCCTGGTACTAAACGCGATTCCATGGCTCTACATAGCAATACTGCACTAGCAACTCGAGCGTATGCGTCACAGCGCAACCCTTAGCGCGCGTATCTTACCAAAATTTATAGTAGAGCCGTAGCCTACGGGTATTGCTTGCATTTCATCCACATTCACATACTTAAAAATTGGAGAGAGCAGGTCCTTTTTTTCGATTATGTTTATATCAGAGCCCGATGCAAAATAATTCATCGCCGGCAGTACGAGCAATTTCTTCCCTTCATACTCACCATACAAGAAGCAACGAAGCTTTTCCTTCTTGCCTGCCCTGTTAAATATACCTATTGCAGGGTGTTCATGGCCCATCACTAGCATGTCAACATCTTCCGGAACTACGCCAGGCAGCTCATCGCCGTGGAAGAAAATATATCTGCCCATTTTTGCCTCATTGCCGTATATCTTCAAACTGAAAGGATCCCTGTACCGGTCTACGAAGTTATCGTGATTCCCTTTTATCAAGATTAGGCCTACCCCAGAATCTTTGGTGAATTTTATGAAATCAAGGAGCTCGTTAAACTCCTCCTCATCAACTCTAGAAAACTCGTTCTTTATGTCGCCATCGACAATTATCGTCTTAGCCTGGGTTTTGTTCAAAGATTTGGCCAACACATCTACTATCTTTCTAAGATTGACCTTGGGCAGGAACATACCCCGTTTTGCCATCACACCCTCATATCCAAGGTGAAGGTCAGCGACAGCTATGGCATTCAGGCTTCTTATGAAAATAACCGGGAGCCCGTCTATCAATTCGATATCATCATTCAGTTTCATTCAAACCGCCATTCCTTATCCTCTCGAGCACCAGCTTGTGGAGGGACTGGAGGTACTTCTGCCTTTCTTTCATCAGAACAACATCTGCATGGCCAAAAGTAATCATTGAGTGTGCAAATGGCGATGGGAATGGGGTTTCTATTACTTTATATTTCATCTCCCCTTTTTTTATCATAGAGACTATGTTTTCTGCCCTCGGAAGATCCATAACATCGTTAAATATTTCCCTGTAAGCCTCCTTTATTATCGGGAAGTTTGGATCTATTTCTTCAGCAGCGTTCAGGATGAGTTGCGAGTTCACCTGCTGCCTGCCTACTGTTATTTTGTAGCCCTTATAGTTGCGCAATATCATGAAGCTCCTAGCAGCAACGTGCCTAAAACGCCTTTTCATCAGCTCCGTCTTGCGTATATTTCTTTTAAGCATTGTAGTCATGCTACCGCTTTTTACGTCATCAAAAAGGTTGCTGATGGTTTCCCTGCTTACAACCACCCCATCTTCGATAGAGAGTACGAAGCCGTTATCATTAACCATTATGCCAATATCCATATCAAGCTGCTCTCCCAGCAGCATCGCGAACACCCTAGACAATGCATCATTGACTCTTCTCCCGAAAAGCGAGTGAAACACTATGCAGTTTTTTTCAGACGCTATATCGCGGGTGCATTCAACAAGCACTAGTTCATTATTTGGCGCCGCTCCAGCAAAGAGAAGCTGTTCCGCAAAATATCCAAAAATTGCCGCCCTAGCCTTTCTGTCTATAGGAAGAGCATCAAGTATATCTTTTATTTTTTTTGGTAAGGCTCTTTTCTTCAAAATCAATTTTGATCCAGAGCGCCGTATGCATTTTCCAACCTCCTCTGCCATGAGCTTCCTAAATCTACCTATCTCTATGGCAAGCTCGTAGCTCAACGGGAGCTGCTCTGAAAACCAAGGAGGTATTGTTGGGGAAGATGCCGTAGCATCAGCGACATAACACTTCATCCCCCTTGCGTACTCAAATCTATAGAGTCTTCCTCCGAGCGTAAACACGTCTCCGGGCTTTAGCCTGGTCAGAAACTCTTCTTCTATGTTGCCTATCCATCTATTCCCTGTTGTAAAAACGTTAACGGCAACCTCGTCAGGTATGGTGCCGAGGTTAAGCATGTAAATTACCTTGGTGTATCTGCCCCTCTTCCCAAACGTATTCTCTTTTTCATCATACCATATCTTGCCGTAAACGTGCCTGCTCTCAAGACCCACGTAGCTGCCGGCAAGGTAGTTTATAAGGTAAATAAAATCTTCCTTCTGAAGGGCATGGTAGGGGTAGGCACCCCTCACCAAATCGAAAGCCTTATCAACATCCCATTTTTCTTCAAGCGACATGCCAACTATGTGCTGCGATAGTACATCCAAGGCATTCTGCGGCACCATGAAGGAATCAAGGTGCCTTTTAAGCGCAGCATCAAGCATTATCGCACACTCCACCAGGTCATCCCTGTTCAGAACTATCATTTCACCTCTGGCAACTGACCTGAAACTGTGCCCAGCTCTTCCAAAACGCTGCACCGCCCTTGTAACGCTCTTCGGGGACCCCAGTTGTACTACATTTTCTATGGAGCCGATGTCAACCCCAAGCTCAAGGCTGGTAGATGATACTGCACACTTCAGCGATCCCTTTTTCAAGAGCTCTTCAACCTCTAGCCTCGATTCCCTAGAAAGGGAACCGTGGTGTGCCGCGATGTCCTCGCCGTAGCCGAAACGATTCTTCAGGTTGAACACAACCCTCTCCGTCCCGCTTCTTGTGTTGGTGAATATAAGGGTGGCTTTGCTTTTCTTTATTATCTTGTCCAGCTCGTTATACATCATATCTTCCGTCTTTTTGCTGCTAGTATTTATTAGGTCATTCACCGGGCTTATTGCTACCACATCGAATTTCTTGCTCCACGACGCATCTATCACAATACAGTCTCTCGGTTTGTCTCCCTTATACCCGACAAGGAACTTGGCAGCCTCATCAAGCGGATGCAGTGTTGCGCCTAGGCCAACCATTGTCAAATCACCTCCTGCAACGTGCCTCAGCCTTTCAATTGACAATGAGAGATGAACCCCGCGCTTGTTGTTTGCAAGTTCGTGCAGCTCGTCTATTATAACGTATTTCACTCTCCTAAGGTGTTCGACGAATTTCTGCGAATTTAGAAGGATGGCTAGGCTTTCTGGGGTAGTTACAAGTATGTTTGGTGGTTTCAGCAACATCTGGTGTCTTTCTTTCTGGGTAGTGTCTCCAGTCCTAACTCCTAGCGTAACCTTCCTTATATTTTCTTTTAGTATCTTTGTCCCTTTTTCCTTCACAATGCTGTCATATATCGCGTTCAGAGGTAGTTCCAAGTTCTTCCTTATGTCGTTGTTCAGCGCCTTCAGCGGAGACACATATATGCAGTATATCCCATCGCCCAACTCCCCGTTTATCGAATTGTCAAAAAGCCTGCTTATTATAGATAAGAAGGCGGAAAGCGTTTTGCCGCTGCCGGTTGGGGCTGTTATAAGTATGTTCTTTTCCTCGCTTATTAACTTAAAGGCGTACTTTTGAGGGGGAGTGAGTTCATTGAAGTTCTTTTCAAACCATCCCCTTACGTAAGGATTTAGAACACGAAGGCTATCGTTGTCAGAAAAAGGTTTATCTGCGTATTCTATCATAAAAGCACCAGGGAAGGAGAATAGCCGCAAGTAGTATACTAACTGTCTGTAACTGAATCCGCTCAATCAAAATGTACGCCTTAATTTGTTAGGCATGGGTGTGCAACCAAGCGGTATGAAAATCATTTGTATATAGAATGATACACGGTTCCGGCATCATCTGTTATGACTATACACTCCCCTTCGCACTCTATAAGGCACGCCTGGCAAAGTATGCACGAAGGCCCATTTACGGCAACCGATATCCCTCCGCTTCCGTTTTCGAATTTCTCCTGAAAATGGTTGTGGCCGTCCTTCACATCCTTCCACTTGTCAAGTACTGCCTGATCGGTTACGCCTTTCCATTGGTCCGCCTCAGGGGCAACGTCGCTGTTTACATCCGAGGCCAGCCTGTCCTTCATCTCGAATACCGCCACAGGGCACACATCGTGGCAATGCGCACATCCGGTGCACTTATGTTTTTCAACATAAACCTGCATATAATCACTCTATAGATAGCTGCTAATCTGATTGAATTATCAACCTATAAATTTTTTGCTGTATCATCCATTACATTATCTACAACAATAGTGCATCATTCAGCTCGCGCTAAACACACATACGCGCGCAATGCAAATTCATAAACCAATCAACCGCCGAATAGGCTTGCCAGACCGCTCGCCGCTTCTTCCTCGCTCTTCTTTTCTTCCTCTGGCTTCTTGTGTGCCTGCTGTTGCGCAGCTTCTGATTCTTGCGCACGTGCAGGGGCCTGAGCTGAAGGAGCTGCCTGGGCGTTCTTTATTATTTCCTTTATGTTTACTCCTTTTAGAGATGCAACCATGGCTTTAGCCCTAGCTTCGTCGGGCGTTATCCCGGCTGCTTTGACTATTTCCATAAGGCTGCTTTCATTTATTTCCTTTCCGGCTGAATCAAGGAGTAATGCCGCATATACATATTCCATATTTTCACCTTTAGCATAAATCTAATCTTTTTTGTCCCCAACCAAGCTGCCTACTGCACGCGCTTGCACAGCCGCGCTGCCGAACAGCATCTCTATGACTCCAGGCTCATATACTTTGGCTTCTACACCAAGGCCTATGGCCTGCCTAAAAGCCTTCTCTATCAGGGCTCTTACAGTATACTGGTTCACTATTCCTGCCGAAAGGCACAGCTCGTATGCGCCGCCAAAGGCCAGAGATATATTGCTTACGGTCGTGCTCTGATCTATACTCAGGGTATCAGGACCGAATAATATTCCATTTTCAACCATTGCAGCCGGTAGCATTACTGCTTTAAAAGGCACGGTTCCCAGAGTATGAAGTATTTTTGCAGCCACAGAGCTTATCGATTCTCCCTTTTTCACTATTACTTTATCCTTTGATATTACGACCTTGCCCTTCTGTATCTGCACGTCGACTCCTGCCTGTTTGAGCTCAGTAACCGCCTGCCCTGGCTGCAGGCTGGTCTCGCCGCTTTTTATAATTATATCTTCTGGCGCAGTCTGGTGTGGTTTTGCCGCAAGCCTAAGCTCCTTAGCCTTGAAGTTTTTGTAAATATCAAACGGGTCATCGTTGCTCATGATTATCGCTCCAGTGCCATAGATCATTCCAGCAAGAGGTTTTGTAGGTTCACTACCTTCAAGTATCCTCTTCAGCAGGCTCTTCCTGCCGAGTATGAATTTTACCCTTCCCCTCATGTCGTTTTTTGAGGATTGGAGCAAGCGATCCGGTATCGATCCCAAATTAAGTATTCCAACGACTTTATACCTGCCAAGCTCCTTTATTGACTCGTTTACGAATTTTACCTTCTGCGATTTTTTAAGCATAACTACACCTAAATTAGCCGGAACGGTTCGCTCATCGTTAGCTTTACGTAAGCCGACTTTAAATTCTGCTTGCCTACCTTTTTTGCTATTGCGCTTAATACTTCATCTATGTTTGCAGCAATGTTATCGTTGCTCATCTTCTCGTTTCCAACTACACAGTGCACCGTAGGGAGATATTTCCCTTTATTTCTCACATAAACTAGTTTACCCATGCTGCCTATTATGCTATCAAAATTGCCTACAAGAGGCTTTGGCATTTTGTTCCTCGGTCCAAGGAACTGCCCCAGCGACTTCGCAATGGCGGGCATCAGCCTCGGCTCTGCAGCCAGCTCATAGTGTATAAGCTCGTTAATTCGTGCCTTATCGTTTGTTATTGATGGTATTTCGCTGCCCGGGACTATCTTGGCACCGTACTGAAGCGCCTTTGAGTTGATGTTTTTGTCATCAGAGAAGATCATTATCTTACTCTCCCGCCCCTTTCCATTCGGCAGCATTATTTCAAGATTAAGCCTGTTGTCCTGCTTGGAGAAGTCCACATTGGCAAAGTTCACAGCCAGGTCTACACTCTGCATGAATTTCCTCTTGCCTCTATTGGCATCCATAAATGCGGCAAACTTCTCAAACATGTCTTTTTCCATATAGAATCCCTCCTGCTCTACAGCAGTCAAAACGGGAAAAACAGCAACTAAATGCGTTTGTTAATGCAGTTAGTATTTGTTAGGCAATATTTATAAATATTTGTTAATCTACGGTACAGTCCAGCCGAATCGCATTAGATTGAATAATGGATCTGGCGGGAATTTCATAGACTTCCAAAATGGTCTATTTTGAACCCGCAACATCCGGGTCCGAAGCCCGGCGCGCTATCCAAGTTGCGCCACAGATCCATTAATATATAAAAAGAAAGCAATATAGCACTAGCATATTTCAAAAGTTTGTCAATCTTGTCTGTTTTATGTTCCTCATTGTCTGCCAGTATTCCCTGACGTGCCGCTTAAGCGCTTCGTTGCCCATATTCTCCCGGATGGCGCTTATGGTATAGGAATCTGCAGGATACCCCGACCCTATGTCTATGCCCAGTTCCTCGCCTATCCTCTCTATCTCATTGTCCCTCTCTACCTTAGCGATTATGCTTGCAGCAGATACTACTGGGTATCTGGAATCTGCTTTGTGCTGTGATACAATCTTTGTATAAGTCACCCCCCTGACCCTTTTTTGCCCAATCCCTACTATCTTAGTCGGTTTCATGCTTGACATATTGACCCTTATGCCAAACTTCTCGGCAATCACATCGGGAGAATCAAGATATAAGGTATTTACTGTGCTTTTCATACTGTCAAAAAGCTTTGCGAAGTGCACCGCTTCCAGCTCGTTTAAAGATATACCTGTCTTCATAGCTTCATTTATTTCATTTGGATATATCTTGTCAACCTTTACCTCTGTAGCGATTTTGAATATCATACCGTAAAGGCTCTCTCTCTTTCTTCTAGAAAGCAGTTTGGAATCCCTAACCCCTATGTCGGCTAATTTGCGCTCAAAATTATTTTTCACCGAAATCATAGCTATGACTAGAGGACCTATTAACGCACCTCTACCAGCTTCATCGCCACCGCAAATGATAATAACTATCACCAGTACAGCACAAAGGCAACTGATTCACGCGCAGCAGAAGCCCACGTATGGAAGACAGATCAGATTTCCTTCCTATCAACAACTATAAAGTCATTGACAGCCTTTACCGCTGCGTAAGGAACCCTAACCGTTCCGCTGTCTACTTTCACCTTGTTTGCCAGGCCTCCATCAAGGCTGGGTTCAACAAGTATTGTGTTTATCTTCCCTGTTACATCGCTTATCTCCGCATCTACAAACCTTCCAAGGTCGTATCCATCACTAGTTACTATGCGCTTCCCTACCAACTGATTTGCAATGATATATTTTACCATGCTGACACCTCTAGTCGCACTTAAAGATTCTTACAGAAACTATTAATACCTTTATGTTTTGTGCTAGATATGTAGCGACACGCGCAATAAAGCGAATATTACTATTTATACCTAATCCCACCAATAAATAATGATGTGATGGCAGAACAAAAGCAGCAGGAAAACAAGGGCATAATATTCAAGGACAAGCAGGCAAAAATACTGCTTTCACTGAGGGGCAGTGGCCAGGAATGGTACATATCATCGCTGGCAAAGGCAACAAATACCACCTACGTGCACACCTGCAATTTCATATCCTCATGTGAGAGCATGGGAATAATAAAAAGTGAAAAGCACGGCAAAATTAAGGTCGTAAAACTTACTGACAAGGGTGTGCAGCTAGCAGACATGATATCTGGAATATATACCATAATAAACTCATCCACCGTGCAGCAGGGAGAGCAGCAGGCATCCCAGCAGGAGCAGCGCAAATAGGGCTCATACCACTTGCAGCGAAGTCCTCTTCTTTACAGCATTAATTATATGACCGTAGTCCCTGTAGTGTGCTATTGCGGTGAGCGTAACTGTATACTCTCCCGGGTCAGAGTTTACATTGCCAAATACCTCTATTCCCACTTCCCTTTCATCCCCAGGTGCCACCTCACCTATCCTTACCTCACGCTGCTTCGATATACCGGTCTGATCAAACCCGAGAGGGTCGGGCAGCTCAGCTACTATTGATGTAAGAAGCGTCTCCTTTGTCAGGTTCTTTATCTTTACATTTAGGGTGCAGGAATTATTTTTGTTGGAGTAAAGTTTGTATGGTATCCATTCAGTGAAAAGTCTATAAGGGAAATTTCTGGTAAGTTCTGAGCTTACGTCTTTTTTTCCGAAAATGTTGAAAAGTGCCATTGCAACAACCATTATTTTTGGTCATAAATGTATAAAAACAAATATAAAAGACCAAACAATTAATTAGTAATTAAACTTATATGCTTTTAAATTCTTCTTTATAAAGATAATAAGTGGATGTAAGCCTTAAAGAGTAATTAATGCAAACGGCGTTAATAAAATTGGAGGCCAAAAAATATGCCATTAAAGCATAACATAACAAAATATGACGTTCTCGCAACCAAGATTCACAAAATAACAATCAGCAACGGAACCAACGACCAGACCGAGGAAGAAAAGAGGACAAAGGTAATGGCAGTGCTAATTGCATCGTTCTCATCAAGCCAGGCTTGGCAGACCCACAACATAATAACAGAAAACCCCGCAAACCTCGGCAGGCCAGAAGTTCGCGAAGAATACAGACAGGCGCTTTTTTCAAGATGGAAGACCATAAGCGCAGCAGACATAAGCGAGGTCATAAATAAAGATATTTCAGACAACGCGTTTTCAAGCTGGCTATTCTACGCCGTAGAACCGCACAATCACTCCATGTACAAGATGGTATGGCAGGAGATGAAAGAGGAGTTCATGGAGGCTTGTGACGACGTTGAAATTACGTACAAGAAAGCCTGAAAAAACAGATACAAATATCTATTAAATCTATTGATGAGGTAAAAGTTTATCAAAAAAAGAAAGCTTTAATAACACAGCGATAAGCTGATGAATACAATAAGATACGCAGTATGTTGTAATGATTTATAAATCTTATTTTTAATATTTTTATCACAACTATACGTTGCAATAAATTTCTAATTTAAAATTGGGGTGAAATGGTGGCGGCCAAACAGGTTATAAAAAGGAATGGGAATAGAGCTGCTTTCAATGAGGACAAAATAGTAACTGCCATAAACAAGGCATTTTCTAACGTCTACATGGAAAGGCCGAAGGAAGAAACGTTGAAGGAATCTACCGGAATAGCAAAGCGAGTAGTAGAAAACATCAACTCTCTTAATAGGGAGGAACTGCACGTGGAAGAGGTGCAGGATATGGTAGAAAAGACCCTAATGGAAGTCGACTCCGCCGTAGCAAAATGTTATATACTCTATAGGCACAAAAGGGCGGAGGTAAGGGCATTCAAAGAATCCCTGGGAATAAAAGATGACGACCTCAAGATGCCGATAAACAGTTTGATGGTTCTAGCTGCTAGGTATCTGATAAAGGATGAAAATATCAAAGTGATAGAAACACCAAAACAGCTGTTTGATAGAGTCGCCAGGCATGTGGCTGGCGTTGAAGGGAAGTTCGGCAAAACAAAAGAACAGTTGGATTCTATATCAAAGGAATTCTTAGATGCAATGACATCGTTTAAGTTTATGCCAAATTCACCGACCCTTATGAACGCAGGGACGGCCGCAGGGCAGCTCAGCGCGTGCTTCGTGCTGCCTGTCGAAGATTCAATAGAAGGCATATTCGATGCTATAAAGTATACAGCGATAATCCACAAAAGCGGTGGTGGCACAGGCTTTGCTTTCTCCAGATTGAGGCCAGCCAACGATTTTGTAAAATCAACAGGAGGTATGGCATCAGGCCCGATATCATTCATGAAGATATTCGACGCTGCGACCGAACAGGTAAAGCAAGGAGGCAAGCGCCGCGGTGCCAACATGGGCATACTAAGGATAGACCATCCGGATATACTTGACTTCATAATGCTGAAGGAGAATGAGGATATTTTAAAGAACTTTAACATATCTGTTGCCATTACGGAGGAATTCATGAAGGCGCTCAGCGAAAACCGTGATTACAACATAATCAATCCGAGGACCAAAAAGCCGGTAGGCAAGCTGAATGCAAGAGCGGTGTGGAATCTCATAGTCACAATGGCATGGAAGACAGGTGACCCAGGCCTGGTATTCCTTGACAGAATAAACTCAAGCTTCTCGAACCCTGTGCCGAAATTTGGCCCAATAGAATCCACCAATCCGTGCGGTGAGCAGCCCCTGTATCCTTTCGATGCATGCAACTTAGGCTCAATAAACCTAGCAAATATGGTAAAGCAGGTTGACCATAAATTTGAAGTCGATTGGGAGGAACTGAAAAGGGTTACAAGGCTTGGGGTGCGGTTTCTGGATGACGTAATCGATGCGAACGTTTATCCGCTGCCGCAGATAGAAGAGATAGTTAAGCAGATAAGAAGGATAGGATTGGGGGTTATGGGCTGGGCAGACATGCTGATTAAACTCAACATACGCTACAACAGCAACGAGGCTTTGCTGCTGGCAGAGCAGGTCATGTCCTTCATTTCCGAAAACGGCAGAAAGATGGACCAGGAGCTTGCTGAGGAGCGCGGCCCGTTCCCAGCATTCAAGGACAGCATATGGTATAAGCTTGGCTACAAACCGCTTAGAAACTCCACTGTTACAACGATAGCACCAACAGGCACAATAAGCATAATAGCGGGGGGGACATCGCAAGGCATAGAACCGATATTCTCAGTTGTGTATATGAGGAATGTACACGAAAGCCTTGGATACAACCTGATAGAAGTGAACAACGAGTTCGAGAGAAAGTCTCTCGAGAACGGATACTATTCTGAAGAGTTGATGAAAAAGCTAGCAGGCAAGGTATCAATACAGGACGTAGATGAGATACCAGAGCATGAAAGGAAACTTTTCGTAACTGCGTATGACATATCCCCGGAATGGCATGTGAAAATGCAGGCCGCTTTCCAGAAGTATGTAGACAATGGAGTATCAAAGACAATAAACTTCCCAAGCTGGGCGACTCCGCGCGATATAGAAAATGCGTACAAGCTTGCTTATGATACAGACTGCAAAGGCATAACCGTTTATAGGGACAGCAGCAAGAGCACGCAGGTACTGCAGGCTTTGGACAAGGATCAGCAGCGCCGCATCGATAATTTTGCTGAGATTAAAAAAAGGCACGCAGAACAGAAGCAGGAAACGAACGGCATGAGCATAGCAACCATAAAAGAAGCTGCAGGCAGCTACGTAATATCATCAAAGCATGACGTAAGGTGCCCGGAGTGCACAACAGTAATGATATCGGCATCCGGATGCTTTACCTGCCCAAAGTGCGGCCACAGCCTATGCGAATGAGCATTCCGCAACCGTGCATTCGGCGTAGTAACCTATTTTGTCAGCACTTCACAACTATCCTTGCCTACTAATACCTCAACTTCAGACTGCGCAACAATGCCCTTGCTGGTTTCCATAAGCGTAGGATACCTGACAAGAGCCTCTGCCCTGCACAGCTCAGCGATTGCAGCATAAAGCCTGAAATCAGATTCTAAAACACCAACCAGCCATCTGGCAGCAAAAGGTTCTGAGGGGTAATTAGACTCGATGTGCTTTAGAAGGAGTCTAGCGTCGCTAGACCTAACACCTACGCTTTGGCCAAAGCTGAAGATGTCACATATATCACTTTCAGTTACAAAACCAGCGCCATCTGTTGCGAACGGCTCTATGGCAATTACCTGCCCTTCTTCAAGCTCTGTTTCATCCTTATTATCGTAGTTTGGTATAAATATGTTAGAATGGAGGGAGTGTTTTTCCACACTGTGGCCACCAAGATTCTTTATCGGCTCAAAACCCATTGACCTGATGGTTTTTCCTATCTCTATACCAACCGCACTTACCTTTACGCCACTTTTAACTATTGATATGGCGTTTTGGAGCGCGAGGTCGGTTGCCTCAACAAGTTTCTGGTAATTTCCAGACAAATCCATCGTGAGCGCGCAGTCCCCAAGTATACCTTGTTTTTCTGCCCCAAAATCAACCTTTATCACATCTCCCTCCCCAAACACCTTTTCGTCGGCTACGGATGGAGTGTAGTGCGCCGCCTGCGTTCCTATAGACAAATTTATAGGAAAAGCCATCCCGTAACCACTCTCCTTTAAATATTTCTCAACATCGCAAGCCACGTCAATTAGCTTCCTCCCTGGCCTTATGCCTGATTTTGCCTCAAGCAACGCTCTGTACGAAGCCTTTCCTACCTCACGTAGCATCTCCGCATTCTCCTGCCCTATTTTAGTATTTTCCATAGCATCACAGTTTCTTTTGGGAGCCAACGCCCTTTAAGTCTTCTTCGCTGAAGTTGAGCTCCTTTAGTATCTTCATCGTGGCCGGTATAACCTGATTGTTTATGTAGTAACCAGGGTCATAGTCCTTGGCAAACTCCTCAAGCTCCGCTTTGTCTGATATAGTAGATCCATGTTTAGTTATCACATAACTTATAATGGCATGCTCCAACTCCTCCTTCTTCTTCAATCCTCTTTTAACGGCTTTCTTTGCCGCTCCAAGCTCCGGAGACTTGGCGTCATAGCTGTCAATGCTTTTCCTCAGCTGCGTGCTTATAGCCAGGTCATGGATATTTACCTTTCCCTCCCGAAGCTTTTTTACAGCATCTCTAACTATATCTGCTGCCTTTTCTTTACTCCCATACTCAAGTATCGCCTCAAGCACCAGCCTCTGTGTATCCCTAGCCAGCTTTGACCAATCTCTTCTTACAAGCTCAAACCCCCTTATCTTTATCTTTCCGTTTTCAGCTATCAGCGCATATTTTTTCTTGGCTCCAGATACTCCTTTGTCTGATCTCTTCCCAACAAATACGCCTCTCCTGTAAAAATCCTCAAGCTCAAGCTCCATGCTTTCTGGAAGCTTTGAATTGTATGACTTCAGAAAATTAATTGCATCATCCTTGCTTTTATTACCTCGCAGGAAGACCAATGAATCAGTATCGCCGTATATTACCTTGAACCCGTTGTTTTCAGCAGATGCTATTGCCTCCTTTATATATTGCCTGCCGTAAGCTGTAACGCTGGCAGCCCCGTTCCTGCTATACCACCTTGACCTTGCATAGCCCAGATATCCGTAGAACGAGTTTGAAAGTATTTTCAGTGCCTGTGAACGCGACCCGAGATACGTATCATTTGGATTCTCCCTATAAAGCTTTTTAACACTTGCCCGCTGGTCTATCAGAAGCTTTAGGATGAGGGGCATTACTCCTACTCTCTTCTTGTCGAACTTTATCCCAATAGGGGATTCGTAATAATCTTTACAATCTGTGCATATGGTGGTTGGATCAATGTTGTACGATATTATTATTGATGGGTATAACCCCCTAAAGTCAAATACAACCAGGTTGCTGTATATGCCTGGCTCTGGGGTCTTTACATACGCCCCCTCAATCGGATTTTCTGCTCTTCTTTTTATCTCCAAATCATCCGGCTTATTTGGTATTATCTCCCCGGCCCTCACAGAGTATCTCATAAGAAGGTAATCCACAAGCTGGCCTGTTGTGGAGACTGAAGCGTCGCTGAGCATATCTCCAGTTGTTCTGGCAAGCTCTATAACTAAGGGCATGAACATGTCAAATACTTTCTGGAGCGCATGGGAGTCGCTGAGGTTATAAACTGCCAAAGCCCTGAGCGGTTCTTCTCCGCCGTCCCACATCTCATAGATCTTCAGCTTATCAACATTTGTCTTCTTATCGCCGCTTATCGCCTCGTAAACATCCTTCAAGGTATTCTTCAGCGTGCTATCGGAGGCAGTGACAACGGCTATAAATTTTATAACCAGGTACATGTCAATGTGGACTCTACCAGCAATCTTCACTCTGTCTACCAAACCGTGCCTCTCAAGCTTTGTTTCACCAACATACCGGCTCAGGTTAAAATCTATGCCCAAAAACTTCGCCCTCTCAATCATGTATCTTATGTCGAAGTTCGCCGAATTATATCCGCTTATCAGGTCTATATCCAGTTCTTTAACCTTCCCGACAAATTTTGCAAAAAGCTCTTTCTCATCTTTCACATAATCCACGAAGTTCTCATCAATCCGCTTATATGTAATTACCCTGCTCCCCTCTGCGCCGTTAGACCTGTAGGAATAGCTTATCATTATCACCGGGTCTTTATCTGCCCTAGGTACGCCAAGGGGGTTGTAAACCTCTATGTCGAAGCACATTGTGTTGAGCTTGTTATTGAACGGATCGCCACGCCCGCTCATGGATTTCAGCACCAACTTTCCATCAGCATCCCTATCAACTGTTATATTGTAATTTGACAAAGGGATTATGTCGTTATCCAGCAAGTATCTCTTTGCAAATGGTATGTCATACTCGTAGCAAGTGCCGTACTGCTTTGCCGCCGAGCTTAATTTTGGTATGTGCATCGGGTTTTGGGCAAATACTTTGAACATCTTTACTCTTTTTCCAGCTAATGTCATCTCGCATTCTTCAACACGCAAAGGCTTTATCACCTGTCCATCATTGAATGACGATAGGTCTGATATTCTATCAATTCCGGCCTTCTCATCAGCCAAAAGATAGAAGTACGGCATAAACCTACTATCAAAAACTTCGTAGGATCCGCCATCAACTCCCTTGACCGTCAACCTTATAAGCGCTGAATTGTTCCTTATCAGATAGTCTACGTCTATTACTGCACCTTCTATGATCATTACGGATGCACCTTGTAAAGTAACCTCAAAGAGCCGAAGTACCAACCCCTCCAAGGCTATGCCGAAACGGTTTGAGTGGCAGTTATTTCTTTTCCTCTATCTTCGTAGTGCTTATAACCAAAGGCGGGATAAGACCTAATGAGTAAGCTACAAGGGTGCCAGTGGCGCCGCACCTGAAGTTAAGGCTATTAAGTATCTCTTCAGCAAGCTGTGGCGGCAGCAAGTGTGACTCATTCCACTTCTTTACTATGCTCGAGACGTTCTCCTTTGTTTCTTTTATTTCAACAGCACCGGATAGTTTCAGCTCCCCAATGCTTTTAGCCTCCTTAGCATCGCTGTCAAAATAAGTTGCCGAAAATTCATAGTTTATCTTTATCTTTTCAGCCGCGCCGCTAAGGCTATCTATATTGTAGTTCAGCTTCGGGAATCGCTGCTTCGCTAGCGCATCAATGGAGTCTACCCTACCTTCAACTTTAGATATTGTAAATCCTGTTATCATATAATCACACGATTTTTATTAGTTATAAAGATATTTAATACCATAAGAACTACCCTCCCCACGCCCAAACAATAGGTCTAAATACTTTGCATAAAAATTAAGACGGGTGAGGGCTTGCTACGCAACCAAGTCATTTTGACCGCAGTTTTTATGCTATTTGTATCACAAATATCATACGCATCCTACTCTGTAACTCACCTCAACACAACAGTCACGCTTAATTTGAACAATAGTGCCAGCGTTAGGGAAATACTTACCATAAACATAAGCAACGTTTCTATAAGCCAGTATGCGAATGATAGAGCAGACCTCAATCTTACCCTAAGCAATTGGCAAGCGCTTATAGGACCTCTTCTCTCACAGCACATAATAAATCCGAAGAACGGCGTATACAATTTTAAGTTCCTGCCTGGCCCCCCAAAATTATCGATAACCGGGCAAGAGCAGGCGCAACTGCTTATGTCATACGACGTTATGAACGTGACAACCGTTACGCAATCTGCCCCGCGAACATTTATATATTCCTTTAATCCGAACGTGCTAAACTTTGAACACGGCGCAAGTGGAGTTGTTCTCAACCCAAACACCACCCTTACCATAATCCTGCCTTCGGGATCAAAAATAAGTACAATATTCCCTACGCCAGATATACCTTCCGGTGCATTTGCCAGCGATTACGCAAACGTTACCCAAGTTTCATGGCTATATCAAGAACCACTATCAAAATTTACGCTGGTTTTTGTTATAAAGCAAAGCATACCGGCAGAAGTAGAGGCATTTTTCAAGGCGGTGTACACCAAGCTTGGCATATTTACATACATAGTGATAGGTGCCATAATAGTGCTTTTTATGCTTTATACATATTTCAAATCAGTGGAAAGTGGTTAGTTGAATGATAGTGAGATAAAACTGTTAGGCTTCTTATCAAAAAATAAGCACGCCACAATAAAAGAGATTGAGAAGTCTTTAGGGATAAGCCCGAATTCTATAGCATCGATAGCGGAGCAGCTTTCAGCATCAGGGGCTGTGGAAACATCAAAACAAAATGTTTATTCGATAAAGATAACGGATGAAGGCAAATCGGCTCTTGAGGAGGGATTTCCGGAGGAAAAATTGATTAAAAGCCTATCGGCATCTGGTGGAAAAGAGAAGCTATCAAAGATTGGCGACAACATAGGTCTCATATGGGCCAAAAAAAACAAGTGGGTGGACATCGAAGGCGCCGAGGTCGGTATCACAAAGAAAGGCACGCTTGCGGCAGAGGCCAAGGAGGAATATGAAGCGTCCAAAATACTGTCAGAGCTATCCAAAGGCAAAAATGAGGATATTGAACGCATAGTGGATGCACAGAGATCATACATAGATATACTGATAAAAAGGAAAATGATAGAACTGAAGAGGCACTCAAACATCTCCCACATAACAATAACACAAAAGGGGGCGGAGCTTCTAGAATCAAATGACGGAGCCGAGATTGACCAGCTAAGCAGGGACATCATAACTGGTATGAAATGGAAGGGTAAAAAATTCAGGCCCTATGCTATAGAAGCCCCAGCCGAAAAGGTCTACCCTGCGAGACTTCATCCGCTGCACGAATTCATAGATTATGTAAGGAGCATCTGGCTCAACATGGGATTTACTGAGGTTTCGGGTCCCATAATAGAATCGGCATTTTGGAATTTTGACGCCCTTTTTTCGCCCCAGGATCACCCGACGCGGGACATGCAGGATACCTTCTTTCTTTCGAATCCCAAACAGCTGAACGTGGAGGATCTTGAAATACTCAACAGGGTCAAGAAGATGCATCAGAAAGGCTGGGGGGAGGTATGGAGGGCGGACCTTGCAAAGCAAGCGCTGTTAAGGACTCATCTTACTTCTGTTTCGGCAAGGAACATGAAAACGTTCAGGGATAAAAGGGCAAGCGAATACCCTATAAAAGTTTTTTCCATAGGAAGAGCATTTAGGAACGAGAGCATAGACTACAAGCACCTAGCAGAATTCTATCAAACAGATGGAATTGTGATAGGAAGCAATCTCACTCTCGCAAACCTTATGAGCATAATGAAATCTTTCTACAGCAAGCTTCACATAGATGTAAAGTTCATGCCCTCATATTTTCCATTCGTTGAGCCTGGGCTACAAGTCTACTATCATGATGATAAGCTCGATGACAACGTCGAGCTCATAGGAGCAGGCGTTATAAGGAAAGAAATATCAAAAGCAATTGGCACCAGCAAAACAATACTTGCCTGGGGGGGCGGGATAGACAGGCTAATGTTCAACTTCTTTGATATAGATTCGATAGTAGACCTATACAAGAATGATGTAGGCTGGCTTAGAACGAGAGGCGATTTAAAGCTGTGATGGAATGGCAACCGTTACTTTTGAACTCAAGGAGTTCTATGATAAGGGAATCGAAAAGCAGAGGCTTATAACGGCAGTGCCGGAATTTGGGATGGAAATAGAGTCCATAGACGAGTCTAGCGTCACCATAGATATAACACCAAACAGGCCAGACCTTCTCGACTTTACAGGTATGGTACGCCAGCTCAGGTACTTCACGAAGAAAACCCAGCCAAGGGAAAAGGGATACAGAATCAAAGAAGAAAGCGGCATAAGCGTAACGATTGACCCATCTGTGCATGATGTAAGGCCTTTCGCAGCGTGCATGGTAGTAAATAATGCAGACCTATCCGGAAATGCCCTCAAGAACCTAATAAACTTCACAGAGAAGCTCGCGTCAACGTACGGCAGAAAGAGGAGAAAGATGGCGATAGGAATTCACAACCTTGACATGGTAGAAGGCAGCAACCTTCTATACGCGGCTTCCAGAAGCAAGAGGATTGTGCCCCTCGGCGAAAAAAGGGATATGTCGTTCGATCAGGTAATGGCAAGTACAGACAAAGGTGCAGAGTATTCCAGCATAATCCCTGCCAGTGGCGACCCAAAATTCGCCTTCCTGGAGGATAAAAAGAAGGTGCTTGCCATGATACCTATAATTAATTCTGAAGATACCAGAGTTACGGAATCCACAAAGAACCTGCTTGCATTTGTTGATGGCACATCAAAGAAGGCGGTCGAAGACACTCTAAAGATACTTGCCTGCTCTTTCATTGATTCAGGGGCAACGGTCTCCAGCTGCAGGATGATATACGGTGGAAAGGAGGAAACAACCCCCGACCTAACTTTAAGAGAAATTAGAATAAGGAATTCAAAGATAAGGAAGACCATAGGCTCGAGGCTGGACCAATCAGAAATGATAAGCTGCGCAAACAAGATGGGATACTTCGGTGCAAAATACGGGGACTACATACTGGCATACGTACCCCCATATAGGGTTGACGTGCTCAACGAGCAGGATCTGATAGAGGACATAGCGATGGGCTTTGGCTACCTAAACATAGAACCACTACCGGTAATGAGCGCCGGCGGTGGCACCCCGGATGCGAGTTCGGAATACCACAACAGGTTAGCAAAGACCATGGTTGGACTCGGCTTTACCGAAGCGATGAACCAGTACCTTACAAACGAAAGGACGAATTTTGAAAATGTTTCGAGGGAATACAAAAAGGACGAGGTAATAAGCCTGATGAACTCGAAAACAGAAGCGATAACAATGATGCGTACTGATATAATCCCATCACTCCTTACTAACCTTATGGTATCAGCAAAGGAAAGGATGCCGCAGAAGATTTTTGAGGTGGGCAAGGTTTTCAAGGTTGAAAACGGCAAGGTTGTAGAGCAGGATCGACTTGCCTTTGTAAGTGCGCATTCGAAGGCCAATTTTTCAGAGGCCAAGAGCACCATCGAGGCAATATTAATGCACAGGAAGGGATGGACGATTGAGAAACACACAGATGCATTATTCATTGAGGGGAGGTGCGCCAAGGCGGTTGCAAATGGTGCAGAAATAGCCGTTTTTGGCGAAATTCATCCAAGAGTGCTTTCAAACTTTAAGATAGAGGAACCTGTCATAGCAGGAGAATTTGTAAGTCTCTAGACGCCGTGAAACCAGAAACCTTTCTCGTCCTTCTTGCCCTTCGGACTGTTGTTTCTTCCAAGTATCTTGTCGACAACACTCCTTTTACCTACCTTTGTGTCGCCGTGCTCCTGGGACTTCAAGCTCTCCATGTATTCCTCCTGCCACTTGTGGAATTTATCAAGCTTCTGGGCATCCCATTCCTTGCTTTTCTTGTAGTATTCATCCCTCATGTGCTTCCATTCATCATTAGTATATCCGTAAGGTGGGTGCTCCCTTATTGATGGGGAGAAGTAGGCATACGAATAAAACTCCTTTAAGTAATCATAATCTCTTTCCTCTATCTGCGAGGCGTCTACATGCACCCCTTCGCTAGCCAGATAGTCTATCAATCCCTGCTGGCTGATCTGCTCCCTCCTGTTAATGGCACCGGTTGGGTTGTAGATTATAACAATCTTTGATTTTGCATAATTTACCGTTGCCTTTACCACAGATTCAAGAAGAGAAAGCCTGTACTGCAGCCTAGCGGCGTGTTGCGTGTCTATCATG
The DNA here is from genome assembly GCA_021799635.1 of Microcaldota archaeon. Lineage (GTDB taxonomy): Archaea > Micrarchaeota > Micrarchaeia > Micrarchaeales > Micrarchaeaceae > JAJZAB01. The sequence continues at coordinate 163,510 of JAJZAB010000001.1, read as the reverse complement.
TCTTTCTTGCTTATGTTGGAAAATACGACCATTTTTATTATCTTGTATGGCATCCTGTACTTGTTGCCTTCTTCATCAGTAATCCAGTCGTCCACAACCTTGCCAAGGGTCTTTTCCCTCTCAAGGTCCTGCATATACTTGCTCCCGTGCTCCGTTTCTTGCCTGCGGTCCATGAGTAAAACCTATCTATAGTCTAAGCTGTGCATCTCAGCAATTGCAAGATCCGCCGCAGCCGCATCCTCCTCCCTCACCTTCCTTTTCTCCACATTCGCAGCTCCCTCCGCACTCGCACGAACTGTCATCGCTCTTATCTGCCGGCTTTTCTGCAGCAGCGGCCTTAACCTGACTAACAACTGTCTGAGTCCTGCCGGAGTTAGCCTCCATAGATATCGCTACCTTTGGCTTTTCATTTGCAAAATTGTATACTCCTACACCTCCATTTGCAGGGAGCGCAAAGTAGTCCGTCATGTTGCAGTAGGTCTTTATGTACTCCTTGCTTGCTTCAAGCTCCTTTATGTTCCTGACATACTTGTCTGTCGGATATGTCCATCCTGGGTGAGTATTCTCCCATTCAGTGGCAGGTATGCTGTACTGCCTCTGTATCTTGTCCCTGTACATCTCCGGGAAAACATTGAACGAGCAGAACGGAAGCACCTCACCGTTGGGCTGTGCGTAGTGTATGTCACACTTCTCAACTCTGTGTATGTCATACGTGTATTCGTCCTGGAAGTGCATCATTCCTATGAATATGCTTTTCATCTGCAGGTTGCCCATAGACTGGAAGTTGTGCTTCAGCAGTATTGACAGCAGGAGCTTTGAGAAGTTTACGGATTTCGGCTGGTTCTGCTTGTCAATGTACCTATTGAGACCAACGAGGGCCTTGAGGGCTATAAGCCTCCTTTCAATCCTGCTTTTCCCTCCCATCTCGTCCACTGCCCTCTGCAGATGCTCCAGAAGCCCCGGAGCGTCAACAAATTTCGTGAGCGGTATTATCTTATTGTCGCTATCTATGAAGAGATAGCTACCAGCTCCACACGCGAAGTGGATAGAGAGGTCGTACTTGTATTCTCCTGTCAGCGCCTCTATGAATTTGTTTATGCCACCAACGTAAGGCACAGAGAACCACGCGTCCTTTCCTATGACTCCGTTTGTCTGCTGCTCTATGAGCTTTATGGCTCCGGGTATGGTTATCCTCTGCTTTTCCCTCAACCTAGAAGGCATCCTGCCAACCAGAGATACAGGCTGGAAGTTTATAGCCCTAACGATGTCAGAATTGTTCAGTGCAAAATTTATCATAGCCCCGAGCTCATGGTCGTTTATGGTCCTTATGACCGTAGGCACTAGGACTATTCCTATGTTTGCCTTCCTAGCTGCTTCCAGAGCAAGCGGCGCCTCCCAGTGATTTTTCGGATTAGCTCTGGCGCTTACCCCGTCAAAACTCATGTACAGCGTGCTTACGCCAGCGTGCCTTAGTTTTATTGCCATGTCAGGATTAAGCCCAAGGTTTATTCCTGTTGTATTTAGCTGTATCTGGTCAAAGCCGGCCTCCTTTGCCTTCTGCACTATCTCAACTATCTTTGGATGCATTGTAGGCTCCCCGCCAGTTATCTGCAAGGCGTTGGCAGGTATGGGTTTCTGGTTCCTAAGGTTTCTGAATATCTTGTAAAGCTCAGCCACGCTTGGTTCATATATGGCTTCCCCTTCCTTGGCGTAGAAGAAGCAGTACCAGCAGCTAAGGTGGCACCTGTTTGTAACTACTACATTCGCCAGGCCTGTATGCGACTTGTGCCTCTCGCACATTCCGCAGTCGAATGGGCAGTTTGCACCTTTTGTATCGCTTATGTAGTTTGGATTGTCAAAGCCCCTGCCGTAATAATTGTATCTTTTCATCTTCATGTACATGTCGTAGTCTTCCCAGTACTTCTCTACTGTCCAGTTGTGCTCTGGGCAATACTTCCTGATCATAACGTTTTCCCCATCCTTGTAGATGGTGCCGTTGATTATCAATTTGCACTCAGGGCACACTGTCATAGTCTTGTCTATTACCGGCATGCGCTCTATCTCTTCCATGGACCTGTGGTAAACGGCTAGAACAGGGTCAGTAGAATCCTTGCTTGCGTCCCCAGCTTTTGCTTCCGGCTTTTTATTGTTAATATTACTCACAATATTCTGATCTATCTGCACCTCTACCTCAACCGGCTTCGGTGCTCCAGGATTACCCTGATTTGGCATACAAATTCACCTGTTATCTATGGCTTTTCGAAAGTATTTAAATATTTTCTGTTCCGGGATTTACCTTGTTTCAAATTTTGTCATACCTGAATTTGCCAAAATTTTGGCATATTTGGCTCAATTCTCCTTTCTGATAAAATCCCTAATGCCCAAAACATTTTCATCCCCGTTTGGAATAAATTGAATAGGTATAATCAAGCCTTCGATCTTACCATTATTTTTTACAGCCAAAGTCAGAAGGTTAAGTATGGTGCGTTCCCTGTCCTCTTTGCTTGTTGATGGCTTCAGCGCCTCCTTCAGCTTCGCTATAACATTAACCTCCCCATCTTCATGTTCTTTCTCTACCGGCAATGCCTGTCTGAGCTCGTAGGCCCTATCCTGCATAAGATATTTTGTATATTTTGAAAGGCCGGGATCCGCAGATGCAAATTCCACGTAGCTTAATTCCGCCTTAAGCGATGCACGTATAAGGTTGTTCAGCAATTCCTTTACACTAGCAGAGTCCTCGCCAGAATTGTATATACTAATCAACTGGCTCCTTTCATCCTTCTCGCCATTTGCCAAAAAAAGCAACACCGATCTCCTCAGCTCCTCTGGATTATCACTGTCTCCAGCTATTTTTACCAATCTATTTATCTTGATGTCGTTCATCGTCTTTATAATATTGTTTAGCTTGCCTCTTGACCATGGATCTACTCTGGCATCGACAGACAGCCCATTCAGCCTTTCCAGGTCCTCCTGACTCTGCGCGCGCATAGATTTAAAATTAGAGATGAACTCCTCAGGGCTGGTCAGGGACGCCTTTGCATATTCGCTAGATTCTGAGCTTATGAAACCCGAGATATCGCCTATAATCTTATCCAATCGCTTAGAATGTTCGGAAAATAGCCTTCGTTGATCCGGAGTTAGCACCGCACTTCTACTTTCCAGTATTTCATCCATCGTGGATTTATCCAGAAGCGCATCGGAGAGCCTAGACCTGTATTCCACACCTCTGATAAGCTCCTTTACCATTTTTTCCTCTATGCGGGTCAGCTTCTTGCTCTGCTGCATACAATCAAAACTATTCTTCCTTATTAAATATTTATATTTGATTGTTTTATATAACTATACAAGAAACAAAACCTGGAAAAGTGGTGCACTATGGCCGAAAATACTGCAACTAAATACACTGCCGAGGATGTCATAAGGAGGATAGATAACAAGCGCACGCTGGCCCAGATTGCACTGAACAACCCGGATTTTAGCGTAAGGACGGCTGCGATAAGGAGGATAGACAGCGTTGAGGTTCTGGAGAGGATAGTAAGAAAGGACAAGGACCCTTTCGTAAGGATGGTTGCGAGCAAAAAGCTTACAATGTTAGAGGAAGAGTTACAGCCCAAGCAATAACTTTTTTACCTTCTGGGCCTGCGGTTCCTGCGGAAACCATGGCCCCCAAGCCTCCTTTCCTGCGGCTGCTCCTTTTTCGGCACTATTGGTTTCTCCTTTATCCTTTTTATACCAAGCTCCAAATCGCTTTTCAGCTTCTCGGCTATGAAATTCTTGGAAAAGTAGTCAGCTTTCAGCGCAATGCATATTTTGGTAGCATACGCCCTGGCTATCTTGCCGCGTATCTCTCTCTGCGCGGTACCAACCTCAGGGAGCTTGAATAGGATGCCGTATTTCGGTGGCCTGCTACCGAACTTAATGTGCTTGAACAGCGCTTTCTCAGCCCCGAGGAGCTGTATGGTTCCGGCAGGCATGGTCGCCAGCCTTTCCATGGAGCCTGCCCTGCTCAGCAGTTCGGCTGCAGTCTTATGGTCAGTAAGGTAAGTTGTGTTTGGCAGTAGCCTTCCGGCAGCAGCTTTTATATACCCGTCAAGCTCGTCCATAAGCAATGCTATCTGATTATTCAGTTCTGCAAACCGCGCTATAGCTTTTGCTTCCTCCCCGTTCATACCCCTGCCCATGCTCCCATTCATTTTATCATATATCTTCCTTGCAGCCTCTGCATCATTCACGGCCTTCTCCACCGCCTCCAAAGTTGGTTTTTGGCCGTTCCCAAGTTCTGCGGAGAGGCTTGCAAGCGTTTTTGGGTTTGATATTCTAACTTCAGGGAAGTATATGCCGTACCACTCGCTTAGTCTCTCAAAGCCGAGATTGTACGATTTGCTGGTCTCCATGTATGCGTTTATGGCCTGTATCAACGAGTATTCCTCACTGCTATATGAGCTTTTTATCCCCTCCCTGGCCTCGCTTAGCATTTTTTCCCTTAACTTATCAAAATTTTTATCAGGCAACGGAACACCTCTTCAGTGCTAATATGTTTTTTAACACATATAAAAGTATATGTGTACGCAATTTACCATGGCAGTGCCAAAGCCAGAAGCGCTTGATCAAATAAATTGCTGAACTGACCCAAAAGCAATGGTCGGCATCACGCCGTTGGGCGGGTAGGCACGGGTGCGGAGCCATTGCATATTTACTGTTCCTTGACCTACGGCATAGAATAGTCCAACAACCAAATAATAGTTTGCAATTGTTGCAGCGGTATCAGTTCTGCTTAATGTGCTTCCGTAAGCCAGCGACCCTGATTCACTGCCTGTGGTGCTCCATACAAAACTCCACACATCTGTTGGGAATGAAGCTACTGCTTCGCTTATAAGCGCCGTGCCACCATAAAACAAATACTGGTTTCCGCCTTGCCATCCCCATCCATATGTGCCTGTTCCAGTACCAACGTTGTTTGTTAAACTTTCATACATCCTGAGGCCATTACCAGATGACTGCGAAGGTATATATGCATCCATTACTTGTGGTTCTGATATAGTTGAAACTGTCTGCAATAGAGTGTAATCTGTTCTTGCGGATTGTGAAAAAGTAAGTCCGTTATTTACTGTTATCGTTCCGCCAGAAATATCTGTTGAGAACGAAGACGGCAAGCTCGTTCCAGCAAAGTTCCAATAGTTGTTGAACACACTCGCACCATCGTCGTATTGTGCATAGGTTGAGCTGAGCTGCGGGGCCTCGCCTATGCCTGATGTGCCTGAGCTTGAGAGAAGGTTAGTGGTCTTTGGAGCGAAGCCAAGGTATATTGTTATCTTTGAGGAAGCTGGTATACTTATTGTATTTGCCCAAGTTATTAATTTGCCTGAGCTGTTACTCTCTATCCAAGCAGGGATTATGGTGCCATTGGAGTAAAAGTATTCAAAGTTCGCTAAAGAGCCTGAATATGCGATGTAAGAGCCGTAGATTGCGTTGCTTTCCGAGAGGTTTATCATTTGTTGGAAGGGGGCTGGCGTGGCTGTAGTTTGGCTGTTGGTAAGGTTTATAGGAACGTAATAGTTAATGCCAGATGGTATGGAGTTATGAGTAATTATATATGATTCTGTCGCAGAGGCGGTGCTTTCTGGAGTTGTTGCAGAATCTGTGACTTTGACGTAATACTTTACTGTCTGGGCTGTTGCGCCTGCAGTCTCTGTAAATGTGGCAGAGGTGGCCCCACTTATTGCTGTTGGGGTCCCTGTTGTGTCGTTGTACCATTGGTAGGAGTATGGTGCTGTTCCTCCTGATGCAGAGGCTGTAAGCGTTATTGTTTGCCCTGAATCATAAGTGGCGGAAGAGGGAGATATTGATGGTGTTCCGAGTGCTGGATTCACTGTAACTAAGCCTGTTGGGCTGTCTGCGGTCTTTGCTGGGCTTTCTGAATCAGTCACTATATAGCAGTAATAAGCGCTTGAGGTTGGGCTTGCTGCATATGTTGAGGATGTTGCACCTGAGATTGCTGTGTCTGAAGTAGAGCATGTTCCTGAAGATGAGGCAGTATACCACTGGTAGGAGTAAGGTTTTGTGCCGCTTGAAGGGTTAGCTGTGAGTGTTATGCTCTGACCACTGTCTATTGTTGGAGCAGAGGGGGTTGGTGCGCCTGCTGTTAAGCTCGAAACTGTCTGCACAGCTCCGAAGCTGACGCTTGGTATCACCCCGTTGGGCGGGTAGGCACGCATGTAAAACCACATAACATTTATAGGATTTGCAGTATCAAAGCGAGCAGCGGATATACCAACGTAGCCAATATTATTTCCTTCTTTATTATCTGCTGTATATGTTTTGGCTGCCAAAGAAGTCAAAGGCGTTCCGCTTTCAGTATAACCAGAATAAAGATTTCCACTCCAAGTTCCGCCTGCATCGGTAATTGTCATTGTATAAGCAGTTGAAACTGCTCCTTGATATGTATTACTTACTACCCAGGTAATTAGGTCATTAAGAAACGAAATAAATCCCGCTCCATTATCAGCTTGTTGCCCTATAAATCTATATCCAAAAACGTCAGGAGTAGTTGTTGGTGTTGCTACTGCTATTATTCCTACTCTTGCATCTGCGACTGTCGTATAGTTGAAAGCCATACCTAAAATATAATTTCCTGTTGCTGGATAACTTGTACTTTCTATCAATGCTGCTGGGCCTCCGCTATAGCTACCAGTTGTTGCTGTTTGTTGCAAATAACCATTAGTAGTTATCCAATTACCTCCAACAAAAGTAAATGAAGACCAAGATTTACCTCCGTATTGGATAAACACATTAGCTCCATCATCGTATTCTCCGTAGGTAGGGCTCAGCTGCGGAGCCTCGCCCATTCCACCTGTGCCAGAGCTTGAAAGCAGGTTAGTGGTCTTTGGAGCGAAGCCGAGATAAATGGTAATCTGGGAGTTCGCGGGTATGCCACCTACAATCTTAACCCATGTTATTAATTTACCAGAGGAGTTGCCCTCTATCCACGCTGGTATTATTGTGCCGTTAGAATAGAAGTACTCAAAGTTTGCGAGGCTGTTGTTATAAGCAAGGTAGCTTGAGTATGTGCTTTCTGTTATGTTTATCATTTGTTGAAATGGTGCAGGAGTGGCTTTAGTTTCGTTGTTTAAAATCCGTATAGGGATGTAATACTCTATTCCAGGCACAGGAGGATAGACTGTCAGTATCTTACTAATCTGAGAACCTGTTGTAATGTCGCGCGCCGTTATGTTGTATTTCCCTACACTAAAATTGTTTGAAACGTAAGTAAGTTTACCAGTAGACGGCCCTGTCAGCAGAGTCCCATTCATTAAAATCTCTATCTCATCCGTGTTCGGGTTGCCAGTGGCATTTATTGTTACATTGTGAACGTAATAATAGTTTATCGTCAGGTTCGGAGCTCCATTTACTGTTGAACCGAATGAGGCCGTAGGCATCACGCCGTTGGGCGGGTAGGCACGGGTGCGAACCCACTGGTAGGTTATCGAAGTTGATGAAGAATGTTGATAAATGCCTATCGATGGATATACTGTTGATGGCAAAGAATATGATGTTTGAGAACCTGTGGTTGCAACATAGTTTTTATACCATACTTGTGATGAAGATGAAAGCCAAGCGCCACCATCAATTCCTATCGATACTTGTAGATTCGGGTTTTTATTACCAATCATTCCACCTTCCATACTTCCATATGCAACACTACCAGACCAATAATCGAAGTCATATCCTCCACTCGTTGCTGATTTTCCTGTTTGCAAAGCAAGTCCGGCCGCAATGCCACTAACTGCAGTAATATATCCTTCAAAGATTTGAATTCCAGTATATCCATTTGTTAAGATTAGTCCACCATAAGAAGAGGATTGATTTGTGCTTATGGTAATCCTGTTGTTTTGTGTTATTAATGCATTTGAAGGGATTACTTGGGTCCATTCAGAATTTATCGTAGTCCCTGCAAAATTGTCATAAAAATTGAAAACGCTCGCCCCGTTGTCGTATTCTCCGTAGGTAGGGCTGAGCTGCGGCGCCTCGCCTATCCCAACCGTCCCGCTTTTGTTCAGCAGGTTTGCCGTTTTAGATGCAAATCCCACATATATTGTAATATTCGAAGACGCAGGTATCCCTCCAGCAAGCTTTACCCAGGTTATCAGCGTGCCTGAGCTGTTACTCTCTATCCAAGCAGGGATTATCGTTCCATTTGCGTAGAAATACTCGAAGTTTGCACTGCTGTCATTGTATGAAATATACCCAAGGAACGACCCTTCAGTCAGATTTATATTCTGCTGAAATGGCGAAGGAGTCGCAACGGTTTGCTTGTTTACAAGGTTTATCGGCTTGTAGTAAATTATGCCATAAGGTATTGGGTACCGTGCAAGTACATTAACATCAACCACACCAGAGTAGGCAATCCCGCCCCTGGAGTCTTGAACAGCCACCTGAAACCTGTATAATCCTACGGGTGTGGAGTTGGTAGATACAAAATTGCAGTGCAGCGTTTCTGCAGATGAACCGCACAGGCGGTCCGCCATAGTTGCGTTGAGAATGTCTCCGTTCGCACCTGTTGCCAGCCATTGGTACGAATACGGAGGCTTGCCCCCAGACGCATTCGAGTCTGATATAATTGCAGTGCCACCCTGATAGATAATCTGCGATTGCGGCGAAGGCTGCCCCGCCATTAGCTGCACTGGCGTGAAAGATACCGATGTTGTCGAAGAGGTGGACGTGGACGTAGATGTAGTTGAGGATGAAATGGTCTGCAGGACAGAGGTTGTAGTTGAGGTTGTAGTGGGTGTTGAGGTTGTTACAGGAGCAGCAACCTGTACCTTTACAAGTATGCTGCCTTTTGCGATCAGTTTTACATCCTCCTGCGTGTTTGTGTAATTTATTATTATGTAACCATGGTAAACGTCGCCGATGCTTCCAGAAAACTGGCTTGTGCCAGAGTAGCACGCCACATCTAAAGTTGCATTCTCTGCAGGTGCGAGGCTCGCCTCAGGCCTTACCGGAGTGAATCTTGCATTTGAGGCAGCCGTTCCACACGCAACTGATGTTATATTTATGGAAGAGGTGGTTAGCTGCCTGATGTTTATAAAAAGTATGCCATTTGCAGAAAGTATAGCGTTGCAGTAGAACCCGCTTATGGTACAGCTTCCTACAGTTACGTACTGGGATGAATTGAAAGTTCCTAGGGCTACAAGCCCACCAATAAGGATTCCAAGCATCAGCACAGCCCACCCGTAGGTTATAAGGTATTCTATGGCACTTTGCGAGCGTTTAGGCATAAAATACCACCTAGAGTGGGAATTAGTAGTATAATACCACACAAATATAAAATATTGTATTTATCTTTTATTATGCAAAGCCTTCTGAGTGTAATACTGCTGCTTCTCCTAGATACCTCTTTCTCATGGATAAGGATGTTCATAGCACTTTTCTTCTCAATACTTATCAGCATATTCGTAGGAATATACGCCGCCAGGTCAAAACGCGCCGGTCTGGTGATAATACCTGTGCTAGATATACTGCAGACCCTGCCGATACTGGCTTTCTTTCCTCTTGTTATATACCTAGTTGTCGCTACGCTGCCGGGATACATAGGCATAAACGCCTCGGTTATATTCTTAATAATAACGAGCATGGTATGGAACATATCATTTGGGGTCTACGAATCCATAGTTGCCCTACCGAAAGAGATAGTTGAGGTTGCAGAGCTCTACAAGATGCGATTGGCTGCGAGGCTCAAGAAGATATACATACCGGCTTGCATGCCGCGAGTTGTTGAGCAGTCGATCCTATCGTGGTCGATAGGGCTTTTTTATCTGGTTACAAGCGAGGTTTTTTCAACAGGCAACGCCAACTATGCAGTAAAATACGGGATCGGAGTCGCACTAACAAAACTGGCATTTTCTGACAATTTTGTATACTATATTATTGGTATAATTATATTCATAATCTTTGTAGTGCTGACAAGGTTTCTCTTCTTCATGCCACTGGAAAGGAGGGTTACAAGGTTTAACTCGGAGCAGCAGCAAAAAAGAGCGCCAAGCCACATTGTTTCTCACAGAAAGGTCTTTCCTACTATATCATACATACACATGCCGAGCATTGTTAGAAGGAAGAAAGGATTAAACCGCCAAAAGACCGTAAATAACATAGGTGGGATTGGCACGCCTAGGCACAAAAGCGCATATTATGCGGGTTTTTTTGCCGTTGCCCTTCTTATAATCATATACCTATTTGCAACCGAAGCATATCTCAGAGGATACGAGGCAACGGTGCTGCTAGCGCTGGCTTTCTCTTTTGTAAGGGTGTGGATCGCCTTTATCATCGCGCTTGCAGTGGCAGTCCCAGTGTCAGTCTACCTTGTTTTTATGACAAAAAGAAGCTCCGCATACCTGCTCATTTTCCAGGTAATCGCATCGATACCAGCAACAGTACTACTCCCAGTAATAGTCATAAGCCTAAAGCAATTCCCAGCGCACGGTGAACTTGTCGCATTTATTGTGTTCTTTCTCAGCGGAATATGGTATATACTGTTCAGCGCCGTATCAAATTCAAAGACGCTGAGCAAGGAGATAATTGAAGTAAAGAACATATTCGGGTTGAAGGGCGCAAGGGCGTGGAAAAAGGTCTACATAAGCGCGCTGGAGCCAGGCATAATAACTGGAGGGATAACAGCAATAGCCGCAGAATGGAACGCCAGCATAGTGGCGGAGTATTTCACAACTTCTGGGATAAGCGGTACAAACGTTGTAAGTTCGGTAGGCATAGGCATAGGGAAACTGCTTGATGTATCACTGTCTAACGGCAACATAGTGCTGATGGTAACATCATTAATAAATCTTACAGTAATGATAATAATAATCAACACATTTTTATGGAAAAGGATGTACAGGAAAGTAGCTGCGGTAAATGCATGACTTGATGATCCAATGCATGAGATAGAGGCAAGGGATATAAACTTCACATACGGTGACGGGTTTAAGATAATTGACGGCGTCTCACTTCACGCAGATAAACTGGAATTCCTATCAATAATAGGCCCATCTGGGTGCGGTAAGAGCACCCTGCTAAGGATAATGGCCGGGTTGATACCACCGTCGCACGGAGAGACCCTTTTCCATGGAAGGAAAGTAACAGAACCGGTAAATGGAATATCATTTGTATTCCAGGACTTCGGGCTTATGCCATGGCTCACAAATATCGAGAATGTGAAGCTAGGAATGGAGCGCATGGAGATTAGCGAAGAGGCAAAGGACAAAGCAGCAAAGGCCCTGCTGCACAAATTCGGCCTTGAGGGATTTGAAGATTCCTATCCAAACATCCTAAGCGGCGGGATGAAGCAGAGGGTTGGGATAGCAAGGGCGGTAGCATCAAACCCAAACGTATTGCTTATGGATGAGCCTTTCAGCTCCCTTGATGAGCTCACCGCAAATGCCCTTAGAGATGAAGTTATCTACATGCTTAAGGACAAGAGCATACCAATAAACTCGGTAGTCATGGTTACCCACAATGTAGAGGAGGCAGTCGAGCTTTCCGATTCAATAGTGGTGCTGTCAAACAAGCCCTCACACGTAAAGGACAGGATACAGGTAGACATAAAGAGGCCGAGGAATAGAGAGAGCAAGAATTTCCTGCACACTGTAGATAAGGTTTATGCTATCCTGACGGGCTAGCCATTCATGCATACTCTTTGGTCCCAGTCGACCTGGCCACCGTTCCAAGGCTCCATTCATCCAGCCTGGCGTTGTGCCGCAGCAGCCCGCATCTAACCCCCCATCTTAGAAGCAGCTCCCTAAGCACCCCGGTGTTGATATCATTGTCCCTGTACATGGCTATGCCCCTGTCAAACAGCAGCCTTGACAGCTTATCTGTACGTAAGTCTCCTTGAGTCTTAAGTATCTGCACTGTACTCTTGAACGGCTCCACCAATACAATCTTGTCAGTTACAAGCTTCTTGGTGTTTGATATGTTCAGCTTCTTTCCATAAGGAGTAAGGCTTATAGAGCCGTTGCTGGTCTTTGCGATGTCAAGTGCAACGCACGCATCTACAACTGGCAGAAGCTGGTCGATGTTCTGGTGTGCTTTTTTAGCAAGTGAGGATATGCTTATGGTGCCTCGATGCTCTCTGATTATCTTTATGGTCCCCTTGAGCTGCCCGAACTTGGCGCTCGCCGGAAACAGCCGTTGCATAAATTAGATTTGCAGCACTATATTTAAATACTGCTTGTTTCATCTAGCTATTTTTTGGTATATCTCCAGCTGTGGGGTTGGACCGTAGTCATTGTAGTAAGAAAGCGGGTTGCCGGAATAGTAAACTAGCCTGTAATCTGTGGTTATGTTTGGCTCCGCGCAACTGTCAAACGAGGTTATGGTGTAAGGGGATATGTCAAGGCTTATCGTGCCACCTAGCGCTATGTACGTGGTGTTTAAAGCTGCCAGGTATGCATAGCTGCAGTTGGAAAGCGGCTCTACATTGTACCTATATCCCGTAAGTAGGTTTGCGTTGCCGGCGAAAAGCCACTCTGCGTAGAATACAGAGCCAGGCTGCTGCTGCACAAAATCAACAAACCTGTGCAAAGTGAATGTTGATGCATTGTAGTATGAAGTATCGCGCAGAAGATCAAGGTTTGCGCTGATAAGGATTACGGCCATTATCACCACTACTGCGTACTTGGAGTATCTACTGCCGCCTGATATGATAGTCTCCAATCCTAGCGCGATAACCACTATCATAGGTAAGCCGAGTATGACCATTACGTATGGTAGGTGGGGCACCAGGTTAAGGTAAAGCATCCCATTTTTGAATGATATCAGCGTTGGGGCCGCGCTGATTTCAAGGAACAGGAATGCAAACATCGATACAAAGAAGAATGCATACCTGTTCCTGGACCCTGGATTCAGCGCAATTATTGCCATGGATATCAGGGCGTACCCAAAAACCCCGAAGTACCTCAGGTAGGGCAGGTAGAAGGACATTGGGAAGTCAAATATGACAGGCACATATGACGCAACAGGCCCAACGGTATACTGGAGCGTTATTGTTTTTGCTATGGTCTGGTTTAGCACCGGTTGCGTTGCAAGCTGGTATTTGTATATTGCACTATCAACCATCGGGAAGAGAAGGTAGTTACCAGACTGCGCAAAAAACAGTATACCAATCATGGAATAGGCTATGGCAAATCCAATGACCATCATTAACAGCATCCCAAGATGGTGCTTTGCCTCTCTCTCAATTATCATCCCTGCGATTACAACAAGCGCAAGGAAAATAAGCATAGATATCCCTATGGGATTTGTTATGTATGATACGCCTATGAAGAAGCCAGCAACCGCATAAAGGCATAGCCAAGTAGAAGCCTTCTGCTTTTTCTTAGCAAAAACCTCCCCGGCGCTTATGAAAACATATACCGATATTGCCAACGCCATTGCGGCCGGCACCAAAGGCTGAAGCTGGTCAGAGAAGAGCACGTCTACTGGAAGGAAGGCAAACAGTACTCCGCCGATAACGGCCGCCCTAGCGCCCGAGATTTTCTCTATTATAAAGAATATGAATACACCCTCAACAACCGAGGTTAGCATCACATATGCTATTGGAAGGGAAGCTGAAAATCCGAAAAGCCTTGCCATGAATATGATAGGATACAAAAGCCCAACGTAGAACTGGAACGCCTCTGCAGGGTTGAAGAGGCCGCTGGTAACATTGCTGAAATTTGCATTTCTGTATTGGGAAAAGGATATCGGGTTCTTGAATATAACATTGCTCGCTATCTGGCTATAGTATATACCTTCGTCTTGGGTGTTTGCGAATATCGGACCGGTGTAGTAGGACAGCCTGACTGCAATTATGAGCATCGCAATCATTGCGATGACTACAATCCTCCTCTTACCACCAATGCCGTAATGGCTCTTTTTGTAGTCTGCTTCCACTAACTCAACTACCAATCTTTTATGTGACTATGTATAAATGACGCAACGGAACTGCCAAGGATAAAATTAAATCTGGAGTGGTATATCCTGAAACCTATAGCTACTATGAACATCTGGGCGCTCCTCAGCGGCAGCTTTATGTTCATGCTGCTCCCCTTTTTATCCAAGTATACAATCCCTGCTTCTATAATATTAAATCCAGCTCTTTTCATCTCGTAGAGTATGTTTAGATCAAAGCTCACGTCAAGAAGCACGATGCGGCCGATTACCTTTCTCAGTGCATCGTACCTGAATATCTTGGCCCCACACTGTGTGTCGCTAAGGTTGATCCCAAAAATGGCCCTGACCAACAGGTTGTAGCATCTGGAAGCCAGAACCCTCTGCGTCTTGAGCTTAACAACATTCACGCTGTTCCTCGCGTACCTGGAAGCAACAATCCCATCGGCATTTTTATTAATCATGATTTTTATCATCCTACTGTATTCCTTTGATGGCACTGCGTCGTCAGCATCAACAAAGCCTATAAGACTTCTATGATCAGCATTTTTTATAGCGTATCTGAAGCCCTTAAGAATGGCGTATCCCTTACCTTTCCTTACCTTATTTTTTATCAGCGTTATGCTGCCTGCCCTCTTTGCGAACTTGGTCACTATGCTGTTTGTTTCATCCGTACTATCGGAAACTACCACTATGCGTGAAGAGATTCCGCTGGGCCAAGAAGCCTTTGAATAATCTTCAAGAGTAGCATAAATTCTCTTGCCTTCATTGTAAGCCGGCAATATTATCCAGAGCTGCATTGCATCATAATGGATTGTTTATTCCTTTTATAAAATCATGCATATTTTTAATAAAAGCGCAACCACCAGGTAGGTTGCAGCCTACCACGGTACCTTCTTGAGCTTCAGCCTGTGCGCCCCTCTATTGGTCAGCACGTGCAGCACACCGGTAAGGATGACTAGGAATATAATTCCATATAATCCGGGTTGGTGGCTCAAAGGGTATGCGAAAGCCAGCGCCAGCAGGAAGAAGCCGTACTGGTCCAGTAGCGGCACACTATCCCCAGGTTTCAGAGACATCTGCCTCTTTGCGAAGCTACCGATCAGGTCTCCTGCCACGGCTCCGAACGCCATGGCTATTGAAATTGGCAGCATGTAGTGCAGGAACGGGTACTCTATAAGGCCTACCGCAACACCGGCTATGACGCTCGATGCCGTGCCTCTTATCGTCTTGTTCTGTCCAAATATCCTGCGGCCCATGAATTTTCTGCCTAGATCCAGGGGCCTGCCGCCGCCGAATATCACCGGGGCACCGTTTGCAGCGTAGGCTGGAAAGATGTATATAATCGGGTATATTATGATCAGATAAAAGAGATAAAAGGCCGACAAAAACCCACCTAACCTCCTACCCTACCCTCGGCTATCCTCTTGGATCCGCCTCCTACCAGCGTCACCCTGGCTTTAGAGGCTTCAGCCCTGAGCACCTCGTCGGCGCTCTTGCCAGACCTGCTTCCTGCTATGCATACATACTCTCCAGTCCTGTTCCAGAGCACGACGGCCAGCTTCTCATCACTTTCAACGATTTTGGTGGCTATCGATCTAAGCATAAGCCTGTCGTAGCCTAGTTCAGCCCGTATAACATCGGATCGTGATTCCTTGACCATCTTCTCTGCGATGTAGCCAGCCAGCTCGTCAGCCATATTCCTATATTCTTTCCTGTAGCGCTGGAGCTCCATGACCTGCTGTTCAATTCCCTTGCCAAGCTTGTCAAGGTCTATACCAGATGCTTTGGCAATTCCATTCAGGGTATCCTCCATGGAATTTATGTAGTGCAGCGCAGCAGGTCCTGCCACGAAATCAAGCCTGACTATCCCGTCGTGCGGTCTCGACGAGGAAACTATCTTAATGAGTCCTATCATCGTCTCCCTGTCCATGATGTGCAGTCCGCCGCATGCCTGTGCATCTATCAAGTTGCCCTTCAGGTCATGTATCGTGACTATCCTGAGCCTGCTGGCAGGCACCCCGTGCCCCTGATATATGCCGAAGCCGTATTTAGACTCGGCCGCCTTTCTGTCCATCTCCTGCATCTTTACTTTTATGCCGCGGAGTATGTGGCCGTTTGCAATGTCCTCTATCCTCCTAGTCTGTTCGTCGCTAAGCTTCTCATAGTGCGACAGATCTATGTGTGCCTTTGTAGGCCCCTTCCTGGCTCCCTCCTGCCAGGCATGCTCCCCTAGGACGCTCCTAGCCGATGCGTTTATCAGATGGGTTGCCGTGTGGTGCGCCATTAGTCTTATCCTTCTATCTATGTCAACTGCACATTTAACCTGCTCTCCCTCGCTGAAATTCGGCTTTTCCGCAAGAAGATGCAGTATCACTCCGTCAAGGCTTGCGACGTCGGCCACCCGAATTCCCCCTACTGTACCATTATCTGCCTCCTGGCCTCCTCCTTCAGGATAGAACGGGCTCCTGTCAAGCACCACTATATTGCCTTCTATCCGCACGACCTTTGCTTCGACAGCACTAACGAAACTGTAGAAAAGCTGCTCGGTCTTTTCAAGTCCCTTTGTATCAATGACTATAGGGTCACGCTTCTTTTCCTTTTTAGCGAAATCCCCATTTATTATGTCAAAGTACGCTTCGTCTGGCATGTCGATGCGTACGCCCCTCTCAAGCGCCACAGCAGATATAAACTCCGGAGTTATGCCGTTGCTTTCGTAGAGCAGCCTCAACCTACCTGCCGTCAGCTCCTCCTTTTTTTCTATTATAGTGCTTACTATCTTGCGCGCGGAAGCCTTTGTGTTCGTATACCTCTCCCTCTCAATGGAAACTATCTCGTTTATCTCATCCATATTGCTGCGGAGGCCTTTGTACAGGTTCATCACTTCGTCAGCGTGCATCTCCATGAGCTTTATTACATCTATGTCTATCTTGTACCGGTCAATAAAGTCAAAAACCCTCCTGAGTATCACCCTAAGGTTGTATCCGCCGCCGACATTGCTCGGAAGCGCGCCGTCGCTTATTGCGAATAGCAGCGTCCTTGTATGGTCTGCAATCGCATACGCCGCCTGCATGGGTTTTATAATCTTGGTGTAATCATCCTTGTGTATCCCCGCCATTTTGGCTATGTCAGATTCCGATTTCTGGACCTTGCTGTCTGTGAGGTCCATTCCGCCAAGGACAGGCGCCACCCTGTAGTACATGCCCTTGTCCGGGCTGAAATGGGCGTTGTCGTAGATATACCTGAGCTGGTTCCTGAAAACCGCATCGTAGAGCGTAGGCTCCCCAGTGTAGTACCATATGAGCCTCTCAAATCCCCATCCAACGTCAACAACCTTCCCTTCAAGCTCGTTTGTCTTCACTCCATCGTACTCGAATTCTGTGAACACATTGTTGCCGAGCTCCAGGCCTTTGGAATAAAACTCCAAAGAGGGTCCGAACTCGGAGAAGTCGCCCATCGCCCATACATCCTCTATGTACGTTATGGCGTCCTTATCCGCACCTAGCACTTTAGTCAGGTATTCGTAATTGATCTTTATCGTCCTGTCCCTCCAGTAGCCCTCTTTCGGATAGTTGAACGAAGTCTGGTTTGCCATCATGAACGAGGTGAGGTGCCTACCCGTGACGCCAACGTTTGCTATGTCGCTGAACCGCATGCACATCTGCGGCACGAGCAGCGGATTGGCAGGGTACTCAAAGCTCATCTTACCGTTCTCAATCCTCTGGAAGTCCTGTATGCCGGCTATTGTAAAATAAAGGTCAGGCCTCCACCTGCTCACAACAGGATATCTACCTATAACGGCGTGCCCGTTCTTCTTGAAGAAATCGGAGAACCTGTTCCAAAACTCCTCATATCCTACGCTTGACGGATTCTCCCTTATGAATGAATACGGCTCATGGGCAGAGTCCCCACAGAGCTCCCTATCGGAATCTGTTGTCCAGAAAAACATTCCGCACTCCCTGCACTTCTTCCTCTCAAAACCCTCGGACTCAAAAAGCGCAGTGGAGTAGTACTTTTTGTAATCCTTAGAGAAACCCTTTATAAGCTCGCTCTTGCTCAGCATCACAGCACCTTCTGCGGCCACCACACCTTGCACTCCTTGCCGAAGAAGGCGCAGAAGTTGCACTTCCATTTCTCCTTTTCCGGCACGGGGAGCGACTCCCTCTCACCCTTCCAGTATTTGAGTGAAAAGTCCAAGATCGATGACATCTCGTTTTCGTCGTACCTTATCTTGTGCGTCTCTATAATATTTCCTGTTGCCTGGTTTATATACCTTATGTAAAGCGTATCGCTTATCCTTCCTACCGACTTTATAGAGGAGAAAAGCCTTTCGGCGATCGCGCTTACGCTGCGGATCTGACTCTCAACTCCCAGCGCCTCCAACTGCCTGTCAAATTCCCAGGTTATCCTTAGCTTTGATGCATGGTATGACTGCTCGAAGGTGCCTGCGGTGTACCTGCCCATCTGTATGTCGTCCATGGCCTTCTTGTACAGCATCACCTGTACCTTGTGGGTGGTGAGCTGCGACTCTGACGGCATCCTATCGCTCGACCGAGTTTTATCCTCCACTATTACAACACCTCCATCCATTACTTCCATCTGGTCGACCTTTCCGACAAATTTGAAGCCATTCAGGGAACCGTACACCTGCACCTCCCTTGTCTTCTTATTTTTGCCAATGGTACTCAAGCCGCTGTAGCTGGTGTAAAGGCCCTTGTACATTGCGTCAGCATAGCTCCTCGGCATCAAGACTATGGGTACATTCGTCTCAGCCTCAAGGTTGCCGTGCATCTCCTTGCCCTTCCTGATTTCAGCTGTTATCTTGGCGCCGTGGATGTAGTTCAGCTCCATCTGCCTCTCACACCAATACTGCGCGGCTATGTCTGAAGCGCGTATGCTTCCCTTATTCAATTTTTCGAGGACGTTCAATCAAATCAGCCCGCCTACCTATCGTCATAGCGTTTGCTCAGCGATTACCTCGTTCATCACAGTTAATCTATACCGATGAAGCTTAATAACCCTTCAGTGCGCATGGAAGGAATCCGTAGTGGCGCCATGCCGATGTTTCTAATTGTGCAAAATCCCAACAACGCTAGCCATTCCGGTGCTTTCCCATGCTCTTCATTGAAAGGTAGTATACTACATATATTACTATAGCAAAGGCCGCTACTGATATTAGTATCAACACGGCGCTCCTCGAAGAGAGTGCGTAGAAGCCAAACGCCATAAGCACCGCGTCCCATATGAAGGTTCCTGCTATAGAATATGCGAAGAACCTCCTCTGGTCCATCCTGGCGAAACCAGCCGGGAAGCTCATGAAGGTCCTTATCACCGGGACTAGCCTTGATACAAATACCGCGACGTCGCCGTTCCTTGCGAACCATGTATCAAATGAATCCAGCGACTCCTTTTTAACGTGGAACGTCCTGAGGTGTTTGTAAATTACATCCTTGCCAAAAAAGTATCCTATATAGTAATCTATCGCCAAGCCGCCTACGCTTCCAAGCAGCCCAGCCCCAAGCGCAGCGTAAAAGCTCAGAAGCCCCTGGTGCGAAAATAGCCCGGCGAGCGGCATCACCACCTCGCTCGGGACAGGGAGCGATGACCCCTCAAGAAGCATTAGCCCGAATATGGCAGCATACCCGTAAGATTTCACAAGCGCCGATATTGCAGAGTACGACGAGCCGAAGATTGACAGCATCAAAGGGTTAATTCCAGCCAAAGCAACACCAATAAGACATTGTTGTCCTAAAACTAAGTGACATCCTCCTACCCGTAAACGGTGTGGGCTTTCTTTGCGTCATTCAATCACTGCATCCAGCAAAGGACGTGTTTTATCGGTTCTCAGTTCCTCGAGAACTGCCTTCTCTTGAGGTCTTACACTCTCTCCCTGAGCGTGACTTCCCCTCTGTCCGAGGGCAGTTGTCCTATGCAATATGTTTATTGATGCGTTGATGTCCCTGTCCATCTGCATGCCGCATCTGCTGCAGTTGTGTTCTCTGATGGATAGCGGTATATCCTGAATGTTGCCACAGTTGCTACATTCCCTTGAGGTGTTCCTTGCATCCACTTTCGTCACTTTCATACCAGCACTTTCAGCCTTGCATGAAAGCGTCTTTATTGCGCCTTCTATCTTCCTGTGAAGTTTGATTCTCACAGTGCCTATCCTAGAGACCCGCAGCCTGTCCTTCCTTATTGAGAAAGAACCATTGTCCTGCGGATACGTTATTGACTTGTATCTGTCCCTTGAGCGAAATCTTGGAAATCCTTCCCTTCTGTTTCCTTCCCTGATTCTCCTGAAGAAGTTCTGGTACGCCCTCAGAAGCCTGAATTCTATCTCGCATCTTGTCTGCGAGTACAGTTTTAGGTATTTCTTGTCCTCTTGGATTATTTCTCTGACAAATTTATTGAATTGCGCCATTGAGGCTTTTGTCTTTCCGTTCCGATAGGATGCGATTGACTTCTCAAGGATCTTGTTGTAGAACTGTTGTGCAAGGATTAGCCTTTCGTCTATCTCTTCCTGCCTTTTGGCATCAGGATAGATCCTGAATTTGTAGGCTCTTGTCAGTTCCATTAGATTCCCTTTTGTTTGTCTACGTATTCCTAAATTTTTATACCTTCTTGTTCTGCGGCTCGCTCTCACACCGCTAAAGCGTGTGGGATTTCCCGCTCACGGTGTTAAATATCTTGCCAGCCCTCAATATTTCTAAGTGTTGAAGATGAAGGTCTTAAAGTTTTACGAAAGTTCAGGGTCCCTCAAGCTTAGGGTGGACAGCCTGGATGATTTGTGGGCAGTGCAAAGGATTCTTTTTGCCGGGGACCTGGTCAAATCCGAAAGCGTCAGGAGGTTCAGGGGCAGCGAAAGGGACGTAGGAGAGCTCAAGGACGTGGTAATAAGGCTCAGGGTCGAGAAGACGGAGCTGGACAGGAATGCGGCCAGGCTCAGGATAATGGGCAAGATAGTGGAGGGCAGCCCGCTTGAGTATATAAAATTGAACAGTTACCACACGCTCAACATAGCTCCGGGGGACACCATGGAGATAACCAAGGCTGAATGGCACGATTACTTGAGGAGCGTGATAAAGAACGCAGTCAACGATTCCAAGAAGCCAAGGCTTGGGGTGCTAGCAGTCGACGATGAAAAAACCCTACCGGCGCTGCTCCTAGGATACGGGGTGGAGTTCAAGAGCGAAATCTATAGCCACCTGAGCAAGAGGATGAGCCAGAAGGAATTTGCCGAGCAGCAGGCCAAGTACTTCGATAGCATACTAGGCATCGCGGAGCAGATGGATGTGGATACTATAGTCGTTGCTGGTCCAGGGTTCACAAGGGATGATATGAAGAAATATTGGGAAAGCAAGGGAATGCTGCAGAAAACAAAGAAACATTTCCTATTTTTCAACATAAGCAACGTAGAGCGCTCCGGAGTATATGAACTGATAAGAAGCGACAGGGTGTCAGACATACTGGAAGGGGAAAGGATAAGGCAGGAGTTCAGACTAATGGCCGAATTCCTGGAAGGCCTGGGTACCGGCAGGTCAAGCTTTGGCGCAGACGGCGTGAGCAGGGCCATAGAGGGGTACTCGGCTTCAACCGTGATGGTAAACGACAGCGTGCTTGGCGACGAAAGCATAAAAAAAGTGCTCAACGAAGCAGAGCGGCTAAAGGTCAAGATAGAGATATTCAACGCAAACGACGAAGCTGGCAAGCAACTAAATTCTTTTAAGGATATTGCCTGCATATAATAGATGCGGTGCGCAGATGTTCGAGAATATGAAGAAAGGATGGGCGCTCGCCAGGGCTACGCGCAAGCTGGTGTTCGGGGACAGGGGCCTCTTCATCTACCCTGTGCTCGCGGCCATAATAAGTTTCATCGAGTTCCTCGCGATATTCGGAAGCCTTGTGCTATCCACATTTTCCGTAGGAGCGGCGGCTAACGGCTCTGCGAACACCGCTGCATTCATCGTGGCGCTAGTAATATACTATTTCATAGTCATCTTTACCTCAACTTATTTCCTCATGGCGATGATGATAGCATTCAAGGGCTACTTGAAAGGCAATAGGATAAGCATTGGGGAGGCTATGTCCCAGACCGCGCAGTACACAAAGCTTATAGTCCAGTGGGCGCTCTTCTACACGTTTGTGATAATGTTGATCCAGATACTTGAGTCGCGGTTCAGGGGCATCGGCAGGGTGTTGATAGGGACTATAGCCTCCATGGTAGTCGCGCTCGCCACCTTCTTCGCCATCCAGATAATACTTGACAAAAGGCTGGGGCCGGTCGGCGCTGTCAAGGAGAGTACAAAGTTCATAATCGCCAAGTTCGGCAAGACCTTTGGCGGCATAGTGTACAGTGACCTCTACGCACTCGGCTTTATCCTGGGCGGCATAGCTGCCATGGCACTTGGCGGTTTCCTCTCTGCTTTTAGCATAGTTGCTGGAGTTGTAGTCCTGGTTGCGGGCTTCGTCCTACTTGTGGCTGGCATAATCATCAATTTCGTACTCGTCAACATCTACAAACTTATCCTGTACGAATACTCCAACGGCGGAGCGCTGCCTCCTGGCATTGACAAGAATCTTGTGGACGGCAGCATAAGGAAAAAAGCAGCGTCCGGCGGCCTGTTTGGAAATAAGGTCGATGACGCCCAGCAGTAGATATCGTTGCATCCGTAGCCACTCCAAGCATGTCAGCAACGTTCATCCTGTTGATAGAAGCTTATGGGATCTGTACGACATCCCAATGGTGGGAATGTCCGCCAACAGCAGAGAGTTTCTAAGACCTCACAAGTCTAAAACGGGAGCGTCTTCACCTTACCGGAAACAACTATATTTATTTTTGCATTGGTCGCCATACCAAATCCTAGGCCTTTGATGGCAGAACACCGGAGCCAACGGCGAGGCTGGCACCGGCACTGGCAGCACAAACAACAGCACGCCGCCATATTGGGTTATAGTACTCACTACCTGGCATGTATGGTGTAATAAAGTCTTCGCTGGTGCTGCACATAACCTTTAAATAACTATTGCGCCGCAATACCTATAGTTGCAAAGAATTGATGTGATATAAGTGCAGACGCTTGTGCCGCAGTGGAGGTCTGATTCTATAGTTATAGGCAGCGCAAGCATTATAGGCATCTGCATGAAGTTTAATACCCCATATATCCATTTGGGTGCATAAAACTCTTCAAATTTTTTAGGTGTTTTGTGTGGTCCAAATGGAATATAATACTGGTAGATATGCCTCTGGGTTAAGGCTTACAAGCAGGGAGGAGCTTGTGCTTGTTGAAATTGGCCTGGACAAGATAGACACAGCCTCAAGTTTCGTAGAATACATGAGCGAATCTTACATGTTCTCCAGGAGCTCGGTCTGGTACATACTGAAAAGGCTAAAGGATAAGGGAGCCCTGGATTTTGCCACAAAGGACGATCCAGGGAAGGCTCTGGAACTGACCAGCCTTGGGAAGGCGCAGATGCGTTCAATAAGCTCAGGGAGGAACAAGCTGATAGAACACTTCACAAGCGCATACGTTATCAACGTGAGCGGGAAAACGCACTCCAGTCAGGGAGTGGGATGAATTGCACGCGGGTGGGTTGGATATAAAGCGGCGCGGCTGGAGCCTATCCAGCCAGGACTAATAATCTAAGCTAGCGCACGCTCCCTTCTAAGCATAACCTCCTTTCTTTTTGTGCCTCCCGATGAATAGTTTCCAAGGGTACCATCGCTTTTTATCACCCTGTGGCACGGTATTATGGGTGCCATTGGATTTTTCCTAAGCGCAGTTCCTACTGCCCTGTAGGCATTTGGGTATCCAGCCAGGCGCGCCACCTGCGCATAGGTTCTTGTCTGGCCCCTGGGTATGGAATAGGTTGCCATAAGCACCCTCTCCTGGAATTCGGTGAGCCTGTACTTCCGCAACCTCCTCATAACGTATGCCCTGTCCATCCATGTCTTCTTTACATCAAATATTAAAATACTTTCCAGTGATATAAATGCCGGTAGAGAACATGACAGTAAAATCTGAGTATAGAGAATCTATGAAGGTATGGCTTAATGGAAAGATAATGAGCTACAAGGATGCAAAGGTTCCGATACTGCTCCATCCGGTCCAGTATGGCAGCGGTGTATTCGAAGGGATCCGTGCTTATCAGAAGGGAAAGGGCACCGCCATATTCAGGCTGGACGACCACGTGCAGAGGTTCATTCGCAGCGCACACATATATTCAATGGATCTGGGCTACACCGAAAAGGAGATAAGGAACGCAATAATTGATGTTGTTAGGAGGAACGGGCTTAGCTCGTGCTACATAAGGCCGTTCGCGTTCATAAATTCAGATAAGATAGGGTTAAGCACCTTCGGCAAACCGTCCAGCCTATTCATAGCCGCGGTGCCCTTCGGCAGCTACTTCGGGGATAACAAGGAGAAGGGCATCAAGTGCAAGATATCTTCGTGGAGGAGGATAAACTCCGGAATACTTCCTGTAGAGGCAAAGGCCAGCGGCAACTACATAAATTCCATAATAGCCAGCACAGAAGCAAAGATGTCTGGTTTTGACGAGGCAATAATGATATCGTACAATGGATACATTGCCGAAGGCCCTGGTGAGAACATCTTCCTTGTAAAGGATTCGAGGCTTATAACCCCGGATACCGGTTCCGACATACTGCTCGGGATAACTAGGGATTCGGTTATAAAGATTGCCGAGGAAATAGGGCTTATAGTGGAGCAGAGGCAGGTGCACAAGGAGGAGGTGTACACCGCAGACGAGGCATTTTTCACCGGCACCGCGGCTGAGATAACTCCTATAGTGAACGTAGATGGCATAAAAGTCGGCAGCGGGAGCACTGGCCCAGTAACCAAGCTAATCTCAGAAAGGTTCTACAAGGTTGTCCACGGCGATGACAGTGTATTCTCCTCGTGGCTGACTGTAGTCAAGCTGCTATAGGAGCTTAAGCTTTCCGGTGAACTGGTTTATTTCGGCAGCATGCCACGGCCCCACTCCAAGAGCAGTCTTGGTGCCAGGCTGCAGCTCAGTGAGGCCAGCGTCGCTGACAAGCGCGCACGGAATCCCTTTGTACTGGAAGGCTTTGTAAAGCTTGAGCAGCGCCTCTTCGTCTGCAACCTTGAGCACTATCTTCTTCTCCCCGCCCATTATCCACGCTGAAACCAGGGACTTGTCAGCCTTCTCCGCCTCGAAGAAGCTCATCAAAGAGGCGTGGGAACCCTGTGCTACCATCTTTCCCCTGCCCATCTCAAGGTCGGTTCTTATTATTATTGCCTGCTTTATCCCATCCTCTGCGGAGTCATCCATAAATAAAATTAAGGAAATTATGTTTTTATACGTATCTGAAAGCCCTCACCGTTGCTGCAGTCCTATCAGCCGGTGCGTTATAGATTCAACTGCACCCCAGTCGTCTGCGAGGTGTATCCTTCCATTTATCTTGTCTAACAACATGGAAGAGAAACGATTGTACTGCGTCCTAAGCAGTATGACATCTATTCCCTTATTTGCAACCCCGAGCGCTACTGCCGGATCGTCCTCAACAAGTATATATTTTTGGCGTACACCCGAAACGCCATCCGACCCGAAAGCCTTTGACTTGTCGTAACCGCCAATCTTAATGACCACAGCATCAACACCGTTGGCGCGCAGCAATTTTTCAGTAATCTCCTTGTTCACAGCCTGATTGGACGTGCATACCTTTACGCATGCTCCAGAGTCCTGCATGCTCTTCATATACGATAGTGGGCCAGGTTCCATCTCCTCCTGGTCTATCAGTCTGCACGAGGATGTATTTGGCGCCATGTGCATTAGTACGAACACCGCCTCAACATAACCATCCCTGAGCATGGATTTTATTCTCGGGAAGCGCCTGTCTACAGCTGGATTAATATCGTCACGCAGCACCCCGTCATTGTCAACAACAATCGTGGGCCCTGCTGTTTTCCTATTGTCGTGCGTCTTGTTGGCCATTTGACATACATCTAACAGCAATGCGTCATCTGACGCATGCAGCGATAGATGCATCAACAAGAAGGCTTAAATACACAGCAAATGATACAGCAATTGTCTAACATCCCCGCGAAGCCGTATTTCCATATTTATACTTTTATGGTAATAAAATAAACTGGTCGTGATTCTGATGCTTGATGCCAAAGATTCAAGTGCGGCGAGGCAGCTGTTCAAAAAGTATTATGAGGGATATCAGCCGGAGTTCCAGGATCTATCACGGAGGGAGTTTGGTTTTGGCGACTTCGATAAGAAGATAGCCTTCAGGCACTACGCATTCAGCGATGCTGCTTCCTTCAAGAGGTATATACTGGATCACGTGCCGGCTTTCATATCATTCTCAAGCTCAATCTACAAGAACCCGGCTGCAAGGCCAATGGAAAAGAAGGTTTGGATAGGCTCAGACCTTATATTCGACCTTGACGCCAGCGACCTGCACCTAGACTGCCAGGCTGTGCACGGGAGGGCGTGGGTCTGCGAAAACTGCCTAAGCATGGTCAAAGAAGAGACAGTGAAGCTTGTGGAAGACTTCCTGATACCTGACTTCGGCTTTTCAAGCAGCGAAATAAAAATAAACTTCAGCGGCAACAGGGGATATCATGTAAGGGTAAGCAACAATACCGTGTTCAGCCTAGGGCCGGCGGAAAGAAGGAGCATAACAGAATACATATCTGGTATGAACATGGACATAGCATCGTTCTTTCCGACCATGGGCCAGAGGGCCAAGCGGCTGATAGGGCCCAAGCCTTCAGACTACGGCTGGGGGGGCAAGCTGGCCAAGGGCATAATACACGCGCTCAACTCCGGCGAGGCCGAGCTGGTAAAGCTCGGTATAGACAAAAAGACAGCAAAAAAGCTTTCAGACAGCAGGGCCGATGTGATTTTTGGCATAACTACCGGGAATTGGGATAAGGTGAACATACCAAAGAAGGCGGAGTTTTGGAGCAATGCCCTCAGGAGCATGGCGATAGCCCAGGGGGATTCAATAGACAGGAATGTCACTAATGATATCCATCACCTCATCAGGATGCCAAACACCATACATGGAGACACCGGACTTATAGGCAAGACCATCGGCTCGATGAACGAGCTCAGCAGGTTTGATCCCATGAAGGATTCGGTCGTATTCAATGACGGGCACATTGTAGTTTTGACCTCAAGGGTGCCAAAATTCAATATGTGCGGGCAGGAATACGGCCCTTTCAACGGTGAAAAGGCGGAGCTGCCAACCTGCGCTGCGATATATCTGATACTGAAGAGAGTTGCTACCATTGAACACACAGCCGACAGAGCAAGAGGAGGCGGAAATTAGGATGTAAATGCATGGGCCTTAGCCTGCGCTGCGCCTGCGCACTGATGTAAAGGCAGCCGCAGTAAGGTATATAAGTACAAAATATAATATTGATTTTACCAAAGCCCATAGCAGAAAGCCCACGATTTCCAATCGTGGGATGAACGCGAATGTATTGTAATTTGATAGAAGCATATGTATATAAATTAGAAGGGATATATAGTATCTAATGATTAAATGGAATACAAACATAACAAAACAAGTATAACAATGGTAAACTACCACATTGTATTCTGTCCAAAATATAGGAGAAAGTTATTGGTAGGAGGCATAAAGAAAAGACTTGAAGAAATCATGTTTGATGTAGCACTTGAAAATGGATGGGAAATTATCTCAAGAGAAGTAATGCCAGACCATGTTCATCTCTTCATTTCTGCTGACGTAAGGTCAAGACCAGAAATAGTAGTCAAGAGATTCAAAGGCAGAAGTTCAAGATATTTAAGAAATGAATTTCCAGAACTCCTCAAGATGCCTACTCTCTGGACACGTTCATACTTCCTTTCAACAGCAGGAAACGTAAGTGCTTCAACGATAAAGAAATATATAGAACAACAATGGGATAAGATATGAACGTATCAACCAATGCAACACCTATCAATACCTCGACTTTCCAGCCAGGAGGTTCCTGTATAGGAACTAATGGACAACCATGTGCTCAAAGTCTTTCATCTTGGATAGCAAGTCCGAGTTATTTTGGGATTTCTAATTTTTGGTGGATTGTTATATTTATCATAGTCATAATAATTGCAATTCTCTGTGCATATTTCATTCTAAAGAGAAAGAGGAAATCAGCATGATTCTAACCTTCAAGATAAGACATAACAGGGACTTCTCCTCAGAGTTAGGAAAGGCAAAGCAGATTGCTGAGTTTGCTCTAACCCACAAAACAAGGTCTTCAAAGGATGTGAAACAATTCGGTCTAAAATCTGCAATCGCAAATCAGATACTCAGGAAGTATGGAAACAATGAGACAATTAAGAACGTCACTAGGATAAAACTCACAGTTCCTTCCCAGTCAATCAATCCAGACAAGGAAAACAGAACGATAGAAATCCCATGCCTCAGTTTCAAAGTTCCATACAACTTCAGGAACGACTATGAGAAAATAAACCAGATAGAACTGGACAACGAATACGCTTATGTGTCGGTCAATATAAAGGAAGAACCACAGATAGTTCCACAGACATGGATAGGAGTGGACAGAAACACGACAGGACATATTGCAGTAGTCGGAAATCCAGACACAGGAAAGATTCTGAAACTCGGAAAGGAGGCTCTGCACATCCACACAAAATACAGAAATATAAGAAAGAAGATGCAGAAACAGGGGAAGTATGGGGTAGTCAAGAGGATAAGGAACAGGGAGTCAAGGATAATCAAGAACATCAACCATAACATCTCAAAGGCAATAGTAGAAACTGCAAAGGAAAACAATGTAGGAATCAAACTTGAAAAATTGGAAGGAATAGGAAAGAACAGGAAACATTCAAGGAACTTCAATTATAGTCTGCATAGCTGGTCTTTCTACCAATTGCAGACATTCATAGAATATAAGGCAAAATTATGTGGAATACCTCTAACCTACGTGGAGCCTAAAAACACGTCAAAGGACTGTTCAAGGTGCGGAAATGAAGGAATTAGAGATTCAAAGAAATTCGTGTGCCAGTCGTGTGGACACGTAGACCATGCTGACGCAAATGCATCGTTCAATATATCGCAGCGTCCTCCAATAGGAGAAGGCAGAAGTCAATTGCATACAGACAGGGATGTGTGCAAGGGCAGCACTGATACGCCCCAAGGGGCAACTCTATGAACGCAGAGACACCGAACCAAAAGGAACCCCACGAATTTTATTCGTGGGAGGATGTCAGTTAGTCTACAGCTGCATGAAATAAAAACAAAACGGGTTATGAATGAGCGCGGAAACAAGCATGGCAAAAGGTGGTGCGCATGCCAACGAAGATGGTGCGCAGCACGGGCAGCACAGCGCGGAAGCGAGCCATGGCTCCGAGAGAAATGTCAGTGCAGCAGCAAGGCTCTTAGCCAGCAAGATAAGGCCAAAGCACTGCATCTCAATCGTGGTTTACCTGCTTCTTGCCCTAATTGTTTTTGCGCCGATCACGGCGCACATGTCCTCACTTGCGCCTGGCACAGGCGGCGACACCTACCAGAACCTCTGGGGCCTCTGGTGGGTGCCGTATGCAACTTTCAAGCTGCACACGAGCATCTGGTTTACAAACCTGCTGTTCTGGCCTGTAGGCACAAACCTGGCTTACCAGACGATGGCGCCAATCGGCGCAATACTTACATCCCCATTCCAGGCAATCAGCGTCCCGTTTGCGTACAACGTATTGTTCTTTACCGGCTTTGTGCTTTCCGGCATCGCAATGTTCATACTAGCGGATTACATAACAGGAAACCCGTACGCATCATTTTTCGCAGGACTGGTCTTCGCGTTCAGTTCATTCCACGTTGCCCAGGCGCTAGGGCACATAGACTGGATGAACATAGAGTGGGTGCCTCTTGCGCTATACTTCTTCATAAGGATGGTGAAGGACAAGAACAAATACATCTATGGAATAGGGCTCGCGGCGTCGTTCGTGCTTGCAACCTTCATGGGTGACATAGAGCAGGGAGTAATGCTCGTGCTGCTGCTCGCTGTTGTTTTCGTAATGTACGCTGTTTACAAAAACACCAGGCGCCTGCTGCTTGACAGGAGGTTCTGGTACGCCGCCGCTATTTTCATAGTGCTCGCTTTCGTAATCGGGTCGTTCGGCTTCATACCCATAATAAGGACAATAACCTCGCCAGGCGGCCTTTCAAACGCAAATTACCTGAATACTATACAGGAAAACGAGCTGTGGAGCGATCCGATACTGTCGTTCTTCCTGCCCAGCTATTTCAACGGGATATTCCACGACGCATCGCTGGGCTACTACAACATATTTGCCGGTGACCCACCAGAAAGAGTTGCATACATAGGCTACTCTGTAATTCTGCTGATGGCTATCGGCATTTACAAAAACTTCAAGGAGACGAGGCTCTGGCTGGTGATCGGGCTGCTGTTTGGATGGATGACGCTAGGCCCATATGTCCAGCTCGGCGCATTCAACCCAAGCAGTACCGGAGGAATACCTGGGTTATACTACCTGTACCATTCGATACCTGGCCTCAACGTAGTCAGGGAGCCTGATAGGTTCTATCTAGTCTTCAGTGTAGCCACAGCAATACTGGCTGCCATAGGTTTCAAAAGCCTCCTTGAGCTTGTAAAAGAAAGGACAGCGGCAGGACAAGGCCGGAATTACAGGTACATGTGCATTGGCCTCCTCTCAGTTTTTTCTATAATATTCCTGATCGAAAGCACCGGCTTCATGACCAGCCAGCTGGCGCAGGTGGCAACAACTCCGATCTACGTTCCCAGGTTCTACTATCTGATAAGCAACCTGACGCAAAACTTTTCAGTCATGCAGCTTCCATCGCTGCAGAGCAGCAACGTCAGCTTCCCCGCATTGGCGATAGGCCAGGCGACGTACTACACCAGCGTATCGCACAAACCCATAGTCGGAGGATACGTAGGCAGGGAAAACCTCACCCAGGAGCTATCGCTCTCTTACCTGCCGCTTGCCGCGGCATCTACAAACCTGGAAGGCGGGAACTTCAGCTACGCCTCACCTGTAGTAGAGAACTACGCCAACGAAACGCTGCTTACCCTATACAACTACAAGACCGCTTTCATAACGATAAACAAGCAGGCGTACAACACCAGCGAGCTTGATCAGCTGGCGCTGTACATGATAGGTATATTCGGCAATCCGGTGTATGTCGGAAACACGACCGTAGCTTTCTCAACCTCAAACGCCATCAATTCCTCCATATTCAGGTCCTATGTCTCCTATCCGCTGGCAAACGAGTGGTATCCGATATCTGGCTTCGTAAATGGAAAGATAGCAGATATGTGGGAGCCTTTGGGCACCGGAGAGATAACCACATTTGCCCCATACCAGAACACCACAAACATATACAGCAAGATATATTCAGGGTCGGCTAGCAGGATAAACACTACGATAAGTTTTGGTGCCATGTCGCTGGGCGGCCCTGCTACGCTGTACATAGAAACTCCAACCTCACCGACAACGGTCCAGTACCTCGCGGAGATAAACCTGACGAGCAGCACAAGGATGTACAGCCTCAACGTGAGCATGGTATCCGGTCCGCAGGGCAACACGATGTTCTTCATAAGCAACGGTAAGAGCGGGGTAGGCATATCAAATATAACAATTAGTGAAAGGCAATGAAAGGGATAAAGGTGATTGCAGATTACAGGGAGAGGCAATCCGGGCTAATAGACTCCCTAGAGTCCATCGGCATGGTAGTCTCGGTAAAGCCGCTGCCTGTGGGCGACTACATAGTCTCAGATAGGGTCTGCATAGAGAGGAAGACCTCCAGCGATTTTGAAAGCTCGATAATCAGCGGAAGGCTGTTCAGCCAGATGGCCAGGATGAAGGAGGCGTACAAGTCGCCAATACTTATAATAGAAGACAACGGCGACTTCAGGCTTCCCAGCGCCGTAATAAGGGGGGCCATAGCGGCCGTCTACATAGACTATGGGCTGCAGGTGCTCGCGTCAGACGGGCAGAGCGACACCGCAGAGATAATAGCCTCTTTAGCCAAGAGGGAGCAATCCCCCGTGCGCAGGGAGCCGTCAATGAAGGGATCGGCGAGGGCGTACACCGGCAGGCAATCCCAGGAATACATTATAGGCAACCTGCCAGGCATAGGCCCAAAGCTTGCGAGGTCGTTGCTGGTGCATTTCAAGAGCGTTAGGGGAATAGCCAACGCAAGCGTAGATGAGCTGATGTGCGTGGAGAAGATAGGCAGGAAGAAAGCAGAGATGATACACAAAACAGTAAACATGGAGTACGGGGCAACCTAGTCAAGCCGCGATACCACCATTCTCTGGAGCAGAAGCGCATCGGCATCCTGCCCAGCACCTATCCCAAGCCTCCTCGACTTCGCTATCGATTCGCTTCTGGATATGATCAGGTCTGAATCCCGCGCAAGCAGTACTTTTGCTTTGGAGTAAGCTGCTCCGCCGTTTGCAAAAAGAACCATGCTGCCGGTCGACCGGACCCCAACAGCTCCAACCGCCTTGGATATCTGCCTCGTCATAGCGGCGAAGAGCAGCATCTCCACATGTATTTTTTTGGATATATTGGTTTTGGTCCTGAACGCAGCAACCGCGTTGACGTACGCGCCTTCGACGTGCAGCCTGCTAACTATGCTGCCAGGGTGGAAAACCTGCACAGTGCAGCCCGCGCAGCTGTTTATAGCGTCCAACCTCGCAAGGAACGCATCCAGCTCCAGCCGAGATGAAACGCTTCTTATAAATAATTTTGATGTGTCCAAATCAAAGGGATATGCGCCCACACAATCACGCAGTATGCTTCACCAACTCGGTGTGCTTTAGGACGAAGTGCTTTATGTAATCGCAGTCAGGTATAACTGCAAGGCCGCTCCTATTCGCAAAATCAAAGGCCTTCCGCGCCAACGCCTCAGCTATCCTCCTGCCCCTCTCTTCCTCAGGAACGTAGGTGTGGAATATGCTTATTTTGCCCTCACCAACCTTCCTATAAAGGAGCTCGGCTTCGCCGTGCGCTGTCCTGGCGTAGAACCTCCCCTTGCTGTGCATGATCTTTACAGCAGTCATTTATACCAAGCGTATTACACAAAAAACAAATAAATATGCATGGCTCACGCTGGGCTTTGTTAAAAACAAAAAAGACGGAGAAGAAGTTTGCAGGTTAGCCTTTAGTAACGGTATGTTCACAGGTCGCGTGAGCTCCCTGTTTACGCACCCGTCCTATCAAAGTCCTATAATTGGACCGGCCTAGTGCCTCGTTTCGGGTATAGCTTCGTCCTTAGATGCTTTCAGGACTTATCCTTTTGGCGCGTGGCTACCCGGCAGTGCAATCACAACCGGTACACTAGAGGCGCCGATCCCCTGTTCCTCTCGTATTGAGGGGATCTTATCCTCTGGCACTGACACTCCCAGTAGATATTACCGTACTGTCTCGCGACGTACTGAACTCAGCTCGTGTTCGTTTTTAATGGACGAGCAGTCCAACCCTTGGCGGCTTGTGCACCGCCAGGATAACGAAGGCCCATATCGATGTATCAATCCGCGAGGTCGATGTGAACTCTCACCCGCGACGAATCGGTTACCTCCAGAGTAACTTGTTTGACAGCTTGAGGCCCCATTAAAAGGGCCATCAACGTTCGTTAAGCCCCACTTTCGTGTCTGCATTCCACGCTTTTCAGAATACAGTCAGCCCTGCATTTGCCTTTATGCTTACCATCGGGTTTCCAACCCGACTAAGCAGAGCGTAGGTCAGTTTCGTTTCCTTATCGAAATTGACCGTCCAGTCTAACTATCCACCTGTAGCTGTTCCCTTCCGGGTTAGCTGCGAGACAGGTTAAGAGTGGTGTTACATTGTCGCTCCACAGGGGCCGCAGCCCCTGCTTCGATGCTCCCACTTACTCTATGCATAACCCATCGCACAACAACTGCAGGCTATAGTCAAGCTTCATGGAGACTTCATTTCCCACTGAGAGATCGCGGCATATTCACCGCGCAGTAAGTTCGCCGGATCCAAAGTTGGGACAGTGGGACAGTCGTTACGCCATTCATGCAAGTCACCTATTAAGTGACGAGGTATTACGCTACCTCAAGAGAGTCAGAGTTACTCCCGCTCTTTGCCAGCGCTTACCCCCGTTGAAACGGGTATTCACGTACTGGCGGTGAGCAGGCGTCACCCACTGTACTAAGCCTTTCGGCTTTGCGGTGAGTTGTGTTTTTGATAAACAGTCGCTGTCCCCTTGTAAATGCTATCTGCGCATACAATACGCAGACATGGCTTATCGATAACTTACGCCACTAGCTTGCCGATTTCCCTAACTTTGGTTATTCCGTCACACCTTGGCCTTTTCAGCCAGCAACACTTGTACTAGTTCTAGGTACGGACTGACGTGATCGTTGCAGATTCCCTTTTCACGGGCTCAGGAACTCATTCCATTAGTTCATTTAGCTGCTTCTCCTCATAACGAGACTCCGCAGCCATTTGCACTGTCTTTCGGAACTATCCCCAAGCGTCAGAAATCTACCTTGCGTTGCCGCGCCTACACGTCAGGGGCTGGAATATTAACCAGCTTCCCTTTTGGTTCATGGTGGTTGGCCTGAACCTTAGGATCGCCTAACTCTCCGCTGACGAGCGTCGCGAAGAAAACCGTGTGCTTTCGGTGTATGGGATTCTCACCCATAATTGATGTTACTAATACCAGGATTTTCACTGCGGGACGGTCCATACGCTCTTTGGAGCATACTTCCTGCCGTCCAGCACGCCCTCTTACCAGACTCTCGTCTCTAAGGTATCGGTACCTAGTTTAGCCCCGTATATTTTCGGCCAGATGCTCCTCAACTGGTACGCTATAACGCGTTTTTTAAAGGATGGCTGCTTCTGAGCCTACCTCCCAGCTGTCTAAGAAACTTCCAGCCTTTGCTACACTTAACTAGGATTTGGGGACCTTAACCTTAGTCACTATCTTTGCAGTCTCGCCGCGCTAGCTTACCCAACACGGCCGACTCCCGGCGTCTACGCAGCATATGCATTCGGAGTTTGATAAGTAGGTGGACCCTTTCGGATCCTTACCCACTATTCGGTAGCTCTACCGCATACGCAAGCTCAGCCGGAGCTATCCTAAAGATACTTCAGAGGGGACCCGCTATTGCCACGCTCGAGTGGTATATCGCCGCTACTCGTAGTTCACCCAACAGGACATGCCATGACAGGATGCGGACCTCCACCAGGCGTTAGCCTAGCTTCGTCCTGACCACGAGTAGATCGCAGTGGCTTCGGGTCGTATAAAAGTGACTTTGGCATTTTCATACCATGCGCCTCGGATCTGCGCGCTCTCGCTTTCGCTGTGCCTTTCGGCTCGCCACTCCTATACACTCCCTGGCTCTTGCTTCAAGAAGAATGATAAGACATTGGTTCATGCACCTCGATTGATGCTTTCGCATCTTCTCTTCGGCGCACTTCATTCCTTCCACGCCTTACCTTCATGTCACCACCTAGTTTCAGATCTTTTCAATCCCACAGGTGTGGGTTCTTTTCAGCTTTCGCTCACGCTACTTGTGCGCTATCGGTCTGTAGTCAATATTTAGGGTTGGAGTTTAATGCCCCCATATTCACTCTGCGTATTCAGGCAGAGTTACTCTCTTACAGCAATCTCCGGTGCGTTTTCGCCTACGAGGCTGTCACTCTCTATAGCCGTTCTTTCCAGAACGTTCGGCTCGCGCATCGGATGAAACGCTGCACCACATCTCCCCGCAGTTGCCTGCAAGGATTCGGCTCGCCCTGTGTGGCTTTCAATCGCTTTACTTACCACATCGCTTATGCTTTCTTCTCCTCCGGGTACTAAGATATTTCAGTTCCCCGGGTGCGCGCACGCCATTGCTGGCGTGCAATTGGGAAATCCCAGGTTCAAAGCCCGACTTGCGGCTACCCTGGGCTTATCGCAGCTTGCCACGTCCGTCGTCGCTGCTACAGCCAAGCCATCCCCTAGGTGGTTTAAAATTGCAAACTTCTTCTCCTCAAATCAATCGTGAAACACACGATATCATGATACTTAAAACGGCACAGATTACAGCCTCTATCACAGTATTTTCATCAAGCAGGAAAAGCTTTCAAATACAAAATGAGCCTATAAGAGCTCTGCCGTCATAATAGCACCAAGCAATATTTACGCAAAATAAGATATAAATAGCTTTTGATTTTTTGCTTTTCTTAACATGCATGAAAACAGCATGCACGAGCGTTACCAAATCTTCTGCACCAAGCCGCCAAACGCGCCGCAGTCCAGCGACCTCAGACGTTTGTAGTCACTTCATCGCTCCTTACTGGTATAACCACAGTGGGCCCTCCGCTTTTGCCCTTGCCCCTCGCTCCAGTATACTTTACCGCAGTGCCTATTGCTGTTATTTCCATCCACTCATTGTTGTGCATGTATGTAACGTTCAGCTTTACCCCTATCACGCCGTCCGCCCCAAGCTTGTCAGCCTCCGACTGCATCCTTCCCAAAGCCATCTCCCTTGCGTTGTACATAAGCTCTGTTATCTGCGTAAGTTCGCCCTTGGCCAGCCCCTTCAGTCCTGTGGCAACGCCGCCTATCACGCCCATGCTGAACACAGAGTTACCAACTACCAGCGCAACCGGCACATATCCGGCGTCCTGCAGAAGCCAAAAGTCGCTTGTTGAAATATCGCTTGTAAATGCAGTCATACAAACACCGATAATATATAATAACACTTATTTAAATAGTTTTAGTTTAATGCGCTTTGGCTATGCGCACGAGCCGCTGTGGATGCTAAAATGAAGACCCTTTCCTCGTCTATAGGCATTGGAGGCGCCATAAAGAGCCGGCCTGAAGACTTTGTGGTGGAGGAAATAACCACCGCTGGAAAGGTAGTTTCAGCTGGTAAAAGGTACGGCGGGCCAGACCTTAGCTTCACTACCTGCACAGAAGGGGAATTCACGCTTTTTGTATTGCAGAAGAAGGGCTGGAACACCATACAGGCGCTGAAGGAGATAGCTAGGAAGTGCGGCCGTGGAATAAGGTCTGTCGGGTTCGCAGGCACCAAGGACAGGAACGCGGTGTCAACGCAGCTGTGCAGCATATTCGGCGCCGCCCCGCAGCAGGTTTTGGGAGCCGCGATAAAGGACACATCAATAAACGGGGCATGGAAAAGCAAAGAGGGTGTGCATCTTGGTGACCTGCGCGGTAACAGGTTCACGGTGCACGTAAGGGAAGCGGTCGCAGCCAGAAACGTAATCGAAGACACAATAAATGAGCTTGGCGGCGTATTTCCAAACTATTTCGGCAGCCAGCGCTTCGGCTTCAGGAGCAACAACGTAAAGATAGGGCTGGCCATACTCAGGGGCGACTTCGAGGCTGCGGCAGCGGAGTTCCTGACAAACACTGAGAACGAGACCAACGAGCAAGCCATAGCTGCAAGGAAGAGACTGGCAGAAGAGGGAGATTTTGACAAGGCGTATTCGTACTTCCCAACATATCTGAAGTACGAGAGATCGATGCTTGAATACCTTTCAAAGTTCCCTGAAAACTACGCGAATGCTATCAGGAGGCTACCAAGGCAGCTTTCCCTAATGTTCGTGCACTCGGTGGAGAGCCTTATATTCAACACAGAGCTGGAAGATAGGGTGGAAGCGCGCGCAGTCCTGCCTGAGAAGGGCGAGCTTTTCTGCGGCGTTGATGGCATGGGCTTTCCGGATATGTCCAAGATGCAGAAATACGACCCCTCAGACCAGGCGTGGCCTTGCTTCCCGGTCTGCAGCCTACCAGGGTACAGATCCGGGCAAGCTGGCGAGGCGGCTGCGCGGATAATGGAGCGCCTGGGCATAAGCAACGAGTCCTTTAGGATAAAGGGGCTGCCAGAGCTGAGCAGCGGCGGATCGTACCGCGTCATGTTCTCTCCATACGTTGACCTAAAATACGAGGCAGCCGGGGCCGATGCGCTGTTCTCGTTCTCTCTGCAATCCGGGGCATACGCCACAATATTTATCAACGAGTTCATGAAAAACCAGGGCTAGGCTCCGTTCGTAAGGGTGCGCCGGGATTGGGATTCGAACCCAAACTTCCCGAGGGAAACCAGATCTCGAGTTTCGCCACAAAGGTTCTGGCGCGTTGCCTAGTTCCGCCATCCCGGCATAAACAATCAAGCCTTTTTACCACCAAAGGCTGAATACTAGCAATACCTATTTAAGAATTGCTATAATTTAATATGTTGTTAATATATAGTAGTTAGACAGCATATTTGATGGTTACGATGCGCACTGTTTCAATATCTGACGGGCTTGTTATAAGATTCATTACAGTAATCATATTTGTTATCCTATCCATTGCAGGGTTCGTATTCTCGGCATACATGTTCATCGAAGCTAACTCTACCTACACGTTTGTACTTGCGTCAATATTCCTTTCATTGTCGCTCTTTGCAGGGTTCTTCAACGTTTACGCCTCCGTATCATACTTCAGGTCATACTACTACACCAGCTACCTGGAAAGAATAAAGAAAAGCCTAAAACCGCTCAGGAAGTATCCAACCGTGGCCGTGGTGGTGCCCACATACAACGAGGATCCATCCAATGTAAAAAAGAATATGGAAAGGCTAATGGAAATGGATTATCCAAAGGATAAGATGAAGCTGTACCTCCTTGACGACTCCACAAAGGAAAATATAAGTAAGGAACTCAGCCTGTTCAGCAGGAAAAATGGCATAGCATATATACATAGAGATGACCGGGCTGGATACAAGGCCGGAGCCCTTAACAACATGCTTAATAAATCAAAGGAGGAATTCATAGCAATCTTCGACTCTGATGAATATCTTACCAACAAGAGGTTCCTAAAGGAGCTGCTGCCATATTTCGAAGACCCCGCGCTGTCGTATCTCCAGACGGAGAAAAGGTATGCCAAGGGAACGTTCTTTTCCGATGCAGTCGACCTTTTTGATGCGTTCTTCTTCAAGTTTATACAGCCTCACAGGGCGCTGAACAACACAGCGCTTTTCGCAGGCTCGTGCGGCATAATAAGAAAATCTGCGCTAGTTAAGATAGGCGGTTTCCCAGAATATGTAATAGAGGATACCTTCTTCAGCCTGGAGTCAGACCTCCACAACTTCAAGGGCCTTTACGTTCCAGAGGTGTATGCACTGGGTGCCCCGATAAGCACCTACACCGCACTTGTAAAGCAGCAGTGGAGGTACAATTACGGAGATACGCAGTTCATAAAGTACTTCTTTAAAAGGTCTATGAACACAGGCAAGATATCATCGATGTCCATGATGGACTACTGGACCCACGGCTTGGGCCTAAACTACCTCTCTGTCATACTGATAATGTTCACCATACTTTCTGTATTCATATCCTTCTCAACCATACCGTTTGCTCACATGACCATAAAGGAATTCTTCCAGGCGAGCTATCTGAGCGCAGACCTTGAGATATTTGGCGGCATAGCCTTCGTGCTCTCATTCCTTGCGCCTGTCATACTGACGAAGATATACTTCAAGTCCGTAAAGAAGGGATTTATGATATTTGTGCTAAACTTTGCCCTGGCGGTGGTCAGGACCAAGGCAGCAATCGCAGCTATCTTTATGAAGGATCCTTCCATACACTGGATAAGGAGCACGGACAAGAACAAAAACAACCTCATATTTGCAGTAAGGAACACAAAAACAGAGATAACGCTCGCAGCAACCCTATTTGTCCTGGGATACGTGGCCCTCATGAACAGCAACATAGCTGGATGGATATGGCTGACCACATATGGCGTACTCTATTTTTTTGCTACCATACTGCTCTACAAGTATGGGTAATTGATTGATTTACATAAAAATACACAAGACGGACAACGGGAAGATGGTTGCCCTGTGTGATGAGTCGCTGATAGACAAGGTCCTTGAGGATAAGGAGATAGTAATAGACATAAAGAACTATTCGGACTTTTACAAGGGCGACCTGATACCATCCAAGGAACTCAGCGTCATAGTCTCAGCTAACGAAATAGTATCTGCCAATGTAATAGGCCGGGAATCTGTGGACGCAGCCATAGGCAGCAAGGTAATAGATGGAAGCCGCGTAAAGACAGTCAACGGCGTGCCATACGCGCATGCTTACAAGATATACTAGGGTTTAGTCCAGCCATGCTCAGACCTTCATTCATCGTCATTCTCAAGCTCAACTATTGCCTGTGCGATGTCCCCGTTGGCGTCCTCCAGCGCCTTCCTTACAAGATCAGCGTCATTTATCCCGGTCTTTTCCTTTACAAGCTCTATATCCTCATCGCTTATCTTTATGTCTTCACTTTTCAATGTCTCAGACACATCCCCAGCCACCTGAAATGTTGTTATGCCCTGCATCTCTATCTTGGTAACCTGTGGGTTGTCTATCACAATATCGGCGCCGTTGCATTCTATAATAACCCTCTTTGCGTCAATCTCGCTCGACTTTATGCCCATCTTTGTCATCATTGCCTTCATTGTCCTAGGGTCAACATTTGGTATCATACCATCACACAGAACAGCGTATTAAAATGCTGCTAAATAGATGAATACAATAAACACTATAAACTGATATGTGAAAACCTTCTTTATTTTGGCTTGATGCTTATCCTTACGTACCTTCCATGCCTCTTCACCCCTGCCACCCTAAGCCCGCAATTTTTGGCTATTCTGTATACCTCAGAAACATCAATGCTGTGGCTGCTTATAGGATTGAAGAGGCCCCGCCTTCCAGAGGCTTCGTTCTCGTATATCCTTATCTCCCCTCCCTTTGCAAGGAAACCCTTCAGGTAGATCAGCGACTTCTCCTTCTCAGCCCAATGGTGGAATGAAAACGACGATATTATAACATCAAACTTCTCTTTGAATGGGACGTGCCTGCTCGAGCCTATCCTGAATCTTATTTTGGTTCCTTTGCCTGCCTTCCTCTTAGCTATGTTTATCATATAAACAGAAGGGTCTATTGCGCATATTGGGGCGCTGCTAACATTTGACAGCATTATAGGAACCGCGCCGGTCCCGGTGCCGACGTCCAGGACCGAATTGTATCCCCTGCCTTCAAGGTCTTCGACTATAAAATCGTACAATTCCTGTATCGGCCTTATCCTAACCACAATTGAATACAAGAAGGAAGAAATTCGCCCGAATCTCTCCTCATTTTCAAGGTACAGTGACTCCATTTTACCAACCAAATGCAGCTATAATCCGGGAGCGAAAGCCATCGCACTCTTCAACGCCGCGGCGCGAGCAAACCAACGCGATATATTTAACTATGGATAGTTATAATAAATAAGGCCGCTCTGGAGTCCATTTTGACAAGGTGAGCGGAAAAAACCACTCACTTCTGGGCGGGATGAAAGCGAATCGCGTGATAGCAGTGCGTATAAACATTGATGGTGTAAAGAAGATGGTCACCCCAAAAAAGACATGCATATATAAGGAATATGATTATTGTGCAGTTTTATCAATGGATCAATGAGGTGAAACGAATGAAGGAAAAGTTGGTTTTGATTGAAGTCAACAAGGTTTTGGTTACAGACCAGCGGGATGTATCTGAGTACGTATCCGAAGCGATAAGGAGCAGGTACGGCATGCAGCCAGAGGTGAGGCTCGAGGATTATGAAGGAATGACTTCAAAGGAGATGATTATAGACATCCTGAAAAAGGTAGGCCTTGACGATGAGGAAATAGCAAAGAGATTAGACGGCTGCGCTGAGGAACTTGGGTACTCGTACTACAACGTAGCCGGCAGGGAGGCAATATCAATAATGGACGGCTCAAAGCAGCTTCTTGATGAAATGTCGAAAAGAGGGTTTCTGATCGGCATAGCGACAGGAGAGGTCGAAGAGCTTGTAAAGAACAGGCTGGAGAGGGCCGGTATGCTAGATTATTTCAAGTTCGGCAGCTATGGCAACACAGGAACCAGCGTAAAGGAGATACTGAAAATGGCTTTTGAAAGGGCTGTACGCGAATATGGCATCAGTGACCCTAGGACTGTATATGTAATTGCCAGCTATCCAGGCATACTATCAGCTGCAAAAGAGCTCGGGTTCAATGGCATAGGCGTAGCGACAGGAAAATACAAAAAAGAGGAGCTTGAGAAAGCTGGTGCAGAAATAGTAGTCAGCAGCCTTAAGGAGAAAGGCAAAATAATGAAGAAATTATCAGAATAGGACAGGTGGAGCTGATGGGAAAAGGACTTCACCAAAAATGGATGTATACAGTGATGCCATACGCTGCCATAGGCAGCGGCCTTTCCGTAATAATACCACTGTACATACTATCGCTGAAAGGCACAGTATTCGATGTAGGAATTGCCCTTTCCATATACTACCTTGTCAGCGTGCCTTCATCCATAATCTGGGGAAGGCTAACCGATAAAATTGGCAGGGCGAGGATGTTCATACTCCTGTCCCTCTTTGGCACCCTCCCTGTAATACTAATAATATATCTGATGGCGCACATAGTGCTGCTCGAATTTGACTACGGTCTTTATGCCCTAGTCGCAACTGCAGCCTCCCCATCACTAAACATACTTGTTATGGGCACAAGGAAAAACCCAAACCTGCCGAAATATTTCAGCCGGTACAGCATCATCTCAATTATTGGTACTATAATAGCATTTGCTGCAGGGATTTTTGTATCTTATGACTACATTCACTACTACCTGGATTTCCTGCTCGCCCTGAACATCGTGGCCTTGGTGCTTTCATATATTTTTGTGAAAAGCATACCCAAAAAGGCAGTATCAAAGGAGCGGCTTAGCATGGCAAGCAGGATGTTTGCCCTGTTAAACTCCCTGAGCTTCCTCCCGCACCTCATGACAGGCACGCCTCTTGTAGAGAGGATACAGCGCTCCGCAAGGATCAAAAGGGTAAAGAGGATATACACGCTGTTCATAGCAATATCC
The DNA here is from genome assembly GCA_021799635.1 of Microcaldota archaeon. Lineage (GTDB taxonomy): Archaea > Micrarchaeota > Micrarchaeia > Micrarchaeales > Micrarchaeaceae > JAJZAB01. The sequence continues at coordinate 120,679 of JAJZAB010000001.1, read as the reverse complement.
CTATTCAACCTTGGCAGCGCTGTGTTCAATACATCATATATACCATACCTAAGGAGTTTTGGCATCGCCTACGGCAATGTCTTCCTAATAAACCTGCTGAACGGCCTGGCGCAGCTTTTAATATACGCTGTAGTGCTGGTCATTGCGAAGAGGATAGACATAGGCAACTACTACAAAACCGCAACTGCACTCAGGAGCGCATCCTACCTGATCGCCATAGTGCCAATATTTGTATTAACCGGGGTATTCCTGCAACTTAACATAATACTCTACTTCATGGCTGGCATAGCCTACGCATACTGGAATATATCATCAAGCGTAATGGTCTACAACAACGTAAGGGGCGGCCACAAGGGCTACTACCTCGGCATGTGGGCCGCAATAATAGGGCTTTCCTCAGTCATAGGTGCATTTGTTTCCGGAGTGATATCTGCAGGCTTCAGCTATCCATATACATTCCTGTTAGCAGCGGCGCTAACGGTCGTTTCCCTCTCTGTGTTCAGCAAGTGCTGAATTGAAATGCAGCTACTCTATCATGCTGCCTATTTTCACGGCAGCCATCCTTGCAGGGTCAACTATGTGCTTTACACCCATGTCCAACATATAGCGCTCCGTCTCCGGGGATGATGTAACTATTATTATGTTCGTATTTTTTGACAGTGCCTTCATAACTATGACTGCGTGCATTGTCACAGATGGGTCTGAAAGGTCCACCACTGCCATCTTTGCCTTAGCTATGTTTATCTGCTTTATGTCTGATTCCTGGGTTGCATCTGCTACGTAGGCTTTGCGGCCCCGGTTCCTAAGCTTTTCAACCAAGTCTACATCTTTATCCAGTATTATAAAAAGCTGCTTTTTGCGCTCCAGCATATCAGCAAGGAGTGCGTTGGTAGGGCCATAACCTATCAGCAGTATGTGCTTGTTCAGCAGCCTCCTTTCATTGAAGGACAGCCTTGCCGAAAGCCTTTCCGCTATCCTGGTGTTTATGAATTCGCCAGTTATCAGCGTTATGGCGCTGAAGAAGGTGCCCAGCCCCGTGAGTATAAGGACCACCACAAACATCATCGCCTCGGTAGATACCGGGTATATATCACCATAGCCGACTGTGGATATGGTCGCCACGGTGAAATACAAGGCGGTCGGTACGTTGTCCACATGGACGTTGAAGCCTCCCGAACCGCTTATTAAAAGCGTTCCCACTATGCCGAAAATGACTACGGCAACCAGGGCTATTACGTACGCTATTATAATCTGTGTCCTTATCATAATAGCCTATTTATGACGTAACGCTTTATATGGATTTCGTTCAACAAATCAGCGCAGCCCTGGCGAACCAACGCCACAAGCTGAGGGTGTCAGGAATTTTTCTATCAGCCGCGGCGTAGCATCCATTGCGCCCAGGCGCATTCAGTCTGAGCTGTTAATCCCCTAGTTCAAATCCAGTGCAACCGCAGCGCCCAGCTGGCTTGTAGACTCTGCGGGATTTGAACCCGCAATCCTCGGGTCCGAAGCCGAAAATTTACCTCGTAAATTTGAGTTAGACATAGCAACCCCGATTAAACACATTTGCTTGCAAATGAACCCCGATTATTTACTATTATTAGCAACCCCGAATTAATATACACATCTGGTGCGATTTTGTATAAAATCCGAACCCCTCACAAAATCATAAATTTGGAGCAAATATAAGACGTAGGGAGTATTTTGCTCATACGTGGGGAGTAAAATGACCTCATTTTACGTCGTTTTTAGTCGTTTTATGAGGGAAAACTCCCCATTAGTTGGAAACTACCTGATTTTGCATACTTTTTCAAAAAGTGTGTAGAGTAACGCCCGCTACGCCCCGAACAGCTAAAGCTGTTCGTGGTCTACCGCCACCTGCGGTGGCTGCGGGCTATGCTTTCAACCCCCGATAGAAAGCTTACTCTAATAGACCGATTTGCCCCCACCCAAATCGGTCGCTAAGGTTCCTTGATTTGCTTAGTAGCTAAGCTTAAGCTCGTTGGAGCGTGGGAGACCCTTGCAGGCTTCGCCTGTGAAACTTGAAAAGTTTCAGGTCGACCCCAAGGAAAAATGCTAACTCTGACTTTTGCTATCAAAAATAGAACTTATTCTCTTAGTAAAGCCCTTCTTCTCGTATATTAGAGTGCCTTTGGCGGTAGGCTTGTCGAATCCTAGACTTGTTCTAGAAGTTACTACCATAGTCCTAGGCCACGATACAAAAGGTATATCATAGATAGAGGCTCCTTTTCTACAGCCCCAATATCTAAACTCATTGTTGCCAAGACGTACATAGTCTTTGAAAGTTTCTGGTTCAAAGACTTTCACTAGTTCTCTTATAAGTTTAAGTGTTTCAGGGCCGTATTTTTCTTGTTGCAGAGAAGTGAAATCTCTTGCTACATTCCATGTTTCGCCTCTACCTGATTTTTTGACTGCACTGTTGAGTAATTCCAACCCGTTACGAAATTGTGATGGGAGGGCTGTCTTTATGTCCTGTGCAATGCCGACATTTACACTAAAATCAAGATCTCTTAAATCTATCCTACCATACTTGCCCTTTAATGCATCTAATTGTTTTAGTTGGGCGAGCATCCAATATTGCTGGTTGTCTTCATTGGGTGTTTCTTCTGCACTTTCTAAAGTGACCAGAGCCTCTGTGAAGTTATCATACTCTATTCCATATTCGACATCTACTAAATATGTTTCGCCTTTTCTTAGCTGCTTAAAATCTATGGCAAAACCTGAATCCTTTATCACTACTGCTTGTGACATTGGCACATAACCACGAAGCTGTGTTACTGTTGCCTTGTTTACTCTCCCATAATCGAAATTTACCACACTATTAAGATGAAGAAAGGATGACTCCTTTGGTGTTAGAGCCAAAGAATATTCTTGTATCCTTTCTGGACATTTTATAATTATTTCCTGTCCTACAATATCAAAGTGTTCAGATAGTTTAGATTCAACATGGCCAGCTTTGTCCATGACTCCTTCCATTGCTTTTTTAACCACATCTTTACCACCGCTAAATACTATACCAGAACCAATTTTAGCTGCTTCACCTTCTAACCCTGTCAACATATTATCACTCATCTTAATCCAACAACTTATAAAATGGTATCCTGCAATTCTTATCAGATTCTATTGTTATATCAGATAAAGGTATGGGCTGATATGCATTGTTAGCCAAATCGCCGATAACCATATTCAATTTTAACTTGTGTGATCCTTTTTCTACCTGTATGGTCTTAAGTGGATCATAAAGTATTATTCTAGCTGACTTTAATGATTTAAGATAAGAGACTAGCTCTTCTACTCCTACAAGTAAGGAGAAATTTTTAATATAAGCCATCTTTATAGCCTCTGAGAAAGATGCTAAAAACTGTACATCTGAACGTATGTAACTGTCTATCAATCCAATATCTTCATTGAATTTTTTAATATCCTCTTCACGGGGAGGTAGAGGTATATTCAATGCACTGGAAAAACCCGAGATGCCTTCTTCGTACTGAGGGAATTTCTCTTGTAAAGCTTTTAATTCAACTGATAAATCTTTAACTAAATTGTTTCTAAACTCTTCAAAACCTTCTGGTAACGATTCCTTTACTTCACTTTCTTTTAATATTTCAAAACCGACTATCGCAGTGCCTTTACCTAAGTTTTCTATCTTATTCGTGCTACTTAGCTTTATTTTATTATCTTCATACTCTACAATTTTGTTATTTCTAGACTCGGTAAGTTTTACATCTTGTCTAAATAATTCTACATCTTTGAAATATTTTTGTTCTGAAGAACCATCATTAATTAAAAATTCTATATGCTCAATGCGGTCTGGTACGGGATCTAAGCTAGTCTGAAATGTGCCACCGAGGTAGCCGTTCACGTCAACATTTTTGATGACTATTTCAGAATCAACTGTACTAAAGTTACTTTCGCTTAGATTATAGAGTTCCAATATTTTAAAGGACTTGGGTATTTTTATCTTTATTTGTAATTTAAGAGAGTTTGGCCAGATGATGTAAAATGGTATCTTTTGACCTTGGAGTGTAAAGTCAGGTAGATATACTTCAAGTTTTGGCCTTATATCTGTATTAGCATCTGTCATCTACACACCATATTAAGAAGAATTTACATGCAAAATATATATTATCTACTTATATGTATGTGCGTAACGTCTCCAAGTGAGTAGCACCGAGCGTGACTTCGGTCAGTCAGCTTCTCCATATCAACTTCTTGGCCTGAGCTCTTAAGCTTCTCCACTATCTTCTTAATTAAACTTCTTCTCAAGAAGTTTATTGGACTCGGCGTCACTGCAGCTTTTCATGCAGTCCCACTCGATAACATTATTATGCAAGTGCTTACGTTTGCTAGCCTATCTGCCTTTATATCCAAAGAGTTTGTCGTAAGCAGGATGGTCTATAATGTAAAGCACAAAGCTTACTATTTCCACTTCATTTGTTCGAATTGTGTAAAGCATTCTCCAATAATGCGTTAGCTCAACTCTGAAAAGGTTATCTACATCCAATGTTTTTGGAATGAGGTCTTTGGATATGTTCTGTCCATATGCGGGGTTATATTTCAACAATGCAACTTTCTTGTCTATGGATTTGAGAAGTTGCATCTCTTCCGAGTTTGTCTTGCGTTTCTTCTTCTGTTCTTCAACAACTCTGGATAAGGTTTCATACTCTTCTCTAGCCTGATCCCGAAGAATTACCCTTATTGTCTTTGATGGTTTCATAGCTCCAATCCTCTTCTCTTCAGTCTCTCCATCATATCCCTAGGCGTGTAAGTCCAGACAACTCCCTTTGTTGTAATCAGTATCTTGCCGCTCTCCTGAAGATAATCAAGTATCCTCATCAATGTCTGGTGCATTACCTTGCGGGGCAATCTGCGCTTAAGCTCGGCTATCTTGATAACTTCCTTTGCATCCTGCAGTGTATGTTCTACCATTAGTACAGTATCCAATGTTGGCGAGTGCATTATTTGTGTTTGCATTTGTTTCATAGTTATTTATATGCTAATTAGATATATAAATATATCTATTTTATACACGCGGTAGTATTACGTAGATTGGTTTGCCTGGTAATCTTTTACGAAAACCAGAATTCGCCATCTTAAGGTTTACATTTCTATAATTGAAGTTTATCCAAGGATCCATCCAGCCTTTTCTTGTCTTAACAAGATAATGACCTGCTGGATATCGCTTAGATCTTTTTATGAATACGATAGAGTCACTATGGAACCTTATTTCTCCTTTTACATATTTGTAACTATACTGCTTTTTTTGATTTGGCTAATGCGGCGACTAAATCCTTACATAAATAACCAAAAATATGTGCACTATATTTATCTTTGAAATATTTCTTTTTAGCTCCTTTGTAGCTCTTATTGGTTATCCAAGCTACGCAAACTATACCACATCCGAAAGAGTCTTCTTGCGTTATTTATTTCTTCATGTTGCAATAACACAATTCAATGTTTAATAACTTTCAGGGGGTCCATTGCACCCTACCACGATGGAAATATTATTGGACTCTGCGTCAAGCCCACGTCAAGTGGTGTGGACTTCGTGTATGTTTATATGCATGAAGATATATCAATAGTTATTGACACATTAATCAAAGTTTTGGGTAATCTTTATTTAACATTATTTTAGCTACTGGAAACAATGCTCTCTGGTAAAGAGGATAGTTATATAATCTTTTGATTAGACCATAGGCATACCCTGCTTTAGCTAATCTCTCAAGAATTCGATACACATTTTCTAAGCCTAACTTCTCCCAAACAAAACGATTTACTATTGAAGAATACATATATTTACCTAGCCTTTGTTTTACTAGTTTTTCATAATTTTCTCCAGTTGAAATGCTTTTTGCAGCACAATAACCAGATATGATAGCACTTCTTATCCCAAATCCCCATAGAAAATCTTGTATTCCTGCTGCCTCGCCAACGTTTAAAACACCATCTCCGCGAAATCTTGTTTCGATGTTAAAACAGCCTATACCACTAACGTTTCTCGGGTTTGCTATATCCAAATTAAACATTTTTTTGAACGTACTGAAAGTATTATCCCACGCGTTATTTATGGACTCTGATTTACTAGTTGTAGCGACAGTACAAATACATCCATATCCGTCTACTACGAGAAGATAGGCGTAACCCAAATATGCGGCCTTGGTATTGAGCAAAGCCACAGCAGTATTTTTCATTTTTGTATCGAATACTATTCCCTTTACTATCCCAGGGATATTTCCTTTGTGGGATGGTCCAGTAGCTACAATATTCACGTCCTTTTCAGTTGCCTTCGAATTAAATATTATCTTTACCCCTTTCTTTAATGCCTGCTGCATCAACGAATAATCCAAGCTCCCTTTCATTGGACCTCTTTTTACTACGTAAAATAATGGTTTGCTTAGACCAGCTTTTACTATCCTATCACCATTTGTCAAACTGATTTTATCAAATCGCTTGTAGTGGAAGTCTGTATCAATACCAATACTTTTCAGCTCTTCGATTGCATCAGTATTTGAAGACCAATTTTCGATTCCTTGCAGATCTCCTCCAAATCTTTTACCGCAGGTATCAAACCTCTCAAAAACGTTTACAGAGTATCCAGCATCGGCTAATGTTATTGCTGCTGCGAGTCCTGATATCCCAGCACCAAGAATTTTAATCTCTTTCATAAATATCAATATTTGTCATCGTAAAAATCAATTTGGACTCTGCGGGAATCGCACCCGCGGCCTTTCCGTTGCGAACGGAACGCTCTACTCCTGAGCTAAGAGCCCTATTCTGATGAGGAGCGAAGGTTTAAATATATTCTAAGGGCAGAAGCTTTATTGCTATGGATGACAACAACGAAGCCAAGGATAAAGGCGCGAGACCCTACGCATTTAGCAAGGCCGTAGTAGCTGACATATTGATCATTGCTGTTATAACAGGCCTGGCATACGCTGCGACCCTGAGCGCTGTTGCTACTATAATAGCCTTCATTTTTATATTAATAATAGTGCTGAGCCTATCTGTAAGGATACTGAACCAGTGGAACAGGATGGCTGTGCTCAGGCTCGGGAAGTATGCTGGAGTGATAGGGCCAGGCCTGTACATGATCATACCTACGATAGATAGGACTCCGATAAAGCTGGACCTTAGGGTTATAAGCACAGCGTTCAAGGCCGAAAAAACGCTGACAAAGGACAACGTCCCAGTGGATGTTGATGCAATACTATTCTGGCAGGTGAAAAACCCCGAAAGCGCAGTGCTCAACGTGCAGTCTTACTATGATTCAGTGCTCCTTGCATCACAAACGGCCATGCGCGACATAATAGGAAAGAGCGAGCTGTCCGTCATGCTCGCTGGCAGGGACATAATAGGTAAGGACATACAGAAACTTATATCGGAAAGGGTGACCGAGTGGGGCATAGCCGCAATATCTGTAGAGATAAGGGATGTAACAATACCAAACGACCTTCAGAATGCAATGGCCAGGGTAGCCACATCGGACAGGGAGAAGCAGGCAAGGGTTATACTGGCTGAGAGTGAATCTCTCGCAGCGGACAAAATGCTTGAGGCAGCGCACAAATACGAGATGGATCCTTATGCAATGCAGCTCCGCGCGCTGAACATGATGTACGAGATAAGTCTGGCAGGCAAGAACGTCATGGTCTTCATACCAACGGAGAACAAGGGCTTCAGCGTGCCACTGCCGTTTGGGATATCAGGTCTTAAGGAATACATGTCGATGCAAAAGGGCGAAGACAAGAAGTCTGATAACAAAGGGAAGGAGAAGTAGCTTGGTGCAAAAATCCCATATGCAGCAGCCTGGGCCCAAATTACGCAGGGATAAAGGTTTCTTATTTTTATCTATTTTATCTATATTGTATTTATACAGCGCTCAGTTGCGCTAGGTATGTGTTGCATGGCAAAAAAACAGAGTGCGCTCCAGGCAAAAAAGCTAAGGGAGGCCCGGAGCACGCTGAGGGAGGTGCTCAAGGAGCTGAAGCCTACGGCCAGGGAGATAAAGGAAGCTACAGTCTACGCCAACCAGCTTATGGGGAGGCTGAAAAAGGCGTCGCCAGAATACGTTGAGATAATCCTTGCAGGGTCTGTTGCCAGGGGGACGCAGGTTAGGGGCAGCCACGACATAGACATATTCCTACTCTTTCCTAAGGAGATGAGCGAAGAGGAAATGGAGAACAAGGGGCTGGAGATAGGGAAGAGCATAGTCAAGAACCACAGGAACGAGTCCTACGTAATAAAGTACGCCGAGCACCCATACGTCAAGCTGCTGCTGGACGACATAAACATGACAGCAGACATAGTCCCTGCGTTCAAGATAAGCAGCGCAGAGGAGATGGGCAGCGCAGTTGACAGGACGCAGCTCCACAACCTATTTGTAAACTCCAAGCTGTCCAAGAAGCAGAGGGACGACGTGCGCCTCCTGAAAGGTTTCCTAAATTACCATGGAGTGTACGGCGCCAGCGCCAGGGTTGAAGGGTTCTCCGGTTATCTGTGCGAACTGCTCGTGTATCACTACGGCTCCTTCATCGGAGTCATAAAGAATTTTTCAGAAATAAAAGTGCCTCTTGCCATCGATCCGCTCGGAGGCGCGAAGGGGCAGCCAGAAATTGAGGAGCTCGCGAAGAGGTTCGGTTCAGAAATGGTAGTCGTAGACCCTACGGACCGCAACAGGAACGTCGCAGCAAACGTCTCCGGTGAATCCTTGGCAAAGTTTTCCATATCGTGCAGGGCCTTCCTCAGGGATCCGAGCAAAAAAGTGTTCTTTGGCCCAGGGCATTCGGACATCAACGCAAGGGGCTCCATATCAAGGCTCAGGAAAGAGCTGGGTGTTGACATATATGTCGTATGCCTAGGAGTCAAGGAGGTGGCAGAAGACATACTGTGGCAGCAGCTCAAGAAACTAAGAAAAACGCTTGAATGGGCGCTAGAGCGCAACGGCTTCCTACCCATACTGTCAGTCCAGAACATCCAGGGCGGCAAGGCGATAATCAGCTTTTTCATGGAGAAGGCGGAGAACAGGTCGACCAAAGCGAAGGGACCTAGCGCCTTTATGCCAGAAGCCGCGGATTCATTCATATCCGCCCACATGAAATCCTATCTGTTGTACGTGGAAGGGGAAAGGATATTCTCCATAGAACGGCCGAGATACAGGACACAAAAGGAATTTCTAAGGGCAGCAGTGCTGCAAAACAATATAAATTTTCCCTCTTATATAAAAAGGGCTGGCGCTGCCATATACGTGAACAGCATGCCAGAAAGATACGCCAAGATGCTGCACTCCGCACTCGCGGACAAGACGCTGCTCTGAGCGCCTGAGGTTTAGGTGATTATCACGGATGCGATACCAGTTGTTGATAGGAAATATTTCATTTCAGAGATGATAGATGAAACCCCCGAGGTCCTTATAATAGGATTTAAGCCGGAGGATGGGAAAAAGTCAGCCTTTGACCCTGGCATGTTTATGATGATATCGGGCCTGGACAAGACCACTGGCGCCAGGTGCGTTGCACGCGCTTATTCGATAGCTTCAGACCCCTCATCGCCAAACATGGAGTTCTTCGTGATAAAGCAGCCAACGCATGGCGAGCACATAGGCACGTCGCACTTCGTAGATGTCAAGATAGGGGACCAGTTTATGCTCAAGGGCCCGAACGGACAGTTCAGATTCGACCCGAGCAAGGACAGCAAGGTGCTTTTCATAGCCGGCGGCACAGGGCTGGCTCCATTCATGTCGATGCTGAGGCACATGAACGTGACAAAGGCGCAGACCGACGCGATCATGCTCTACAGCGTAAAGTTTCCAACCGAGGTAATAAGGAAGGACGAGCTGGAATCTTTCAGCAATTCACTCAAGCTCAAGCTTGTTGTCACCGTGACCAGGCCTACAGAAGGGGATGGCTGGACCGGCCAGACCGGGCACATAGACTCTGCAATGATTCAGAAGCACTGCCCGGACTTTGCGGAGAGAATGTGCTACATATGCGGCCCGCTTCCGTTCGTGAAGGCGGTGAAGGACTCTCTGGCCGCCATTGGCGTGCAGCAGCAGAGGGTAAGCGCTGACGTGTGGGGCTGAGAAGCGCTGCGCCAAGGACTACTTCCTCATATCTTGTTCAGCCTTTCATATATGTCCTTCATATCCAGCTTTGTAGACAGCAGCGGTATCTTCTCTATCTGCGCTATCTTTATGGCTAGCTTGTCTATCGAAGTGATGCCGTGCATAACCACGAGCTTCGGCTTTATAGGTGCAACCCTTATCACCACCATCGGAGACCTGCCTGTCGAAACCCTGTCAAACAGGAAAGCCCTGTCAAGGGTGGAGCCGAAGAGCTTTGGGTATTCAGATGGCGACATCTCAAGTATCACCCTAAGGCTGTCAACTGTGGTATACCCAAACAGCTTTATCGAATCCAGGTAGCTCGGATTTGCTATAATCTTGCCCTCTATTATCCTGTTGAAATCTATCCCGCTTATCGGTGCTATGAAGTCGTGCACAGTGTAGAACTTCTCATCAGCCCTGAGAGGTGATAGCTTCTCCAGGCCCTGCACTACGGTGTTCCCCTTAGTTTCATCTATAGTGAAGAGCGCCTCAACGAATCTTTTTATTACCCCGGTGCCTGGGCTGAGCCTCCTGTTGCTCTCGTAGTCGCTTATTGTAGAGGTCGATATCTTTATCTGCTTTGCCAGCTCAACCTGAGTTATGCCAAAAAGCTCCCTCCATTTCTTCATCGCGCTTCCAGGGCTCTCCGACAGCGCTATCTCGCCAGCTATTTTTTCTCTGAGTTCATCCATCTATATAACCCCGTTCGCATTCTATTGGTTCTTTTTCTTTTTTATGTTTTTGTACAACGCATCTATCTCTTCATTCGATAGCTCATCCCCCTTCTTGCCCTTGCCTTTTGTAATCACACCGGCGCCCGTCACACTCGCATCGCTTTTCAGGAGGCCGTATACTATAATTATTATAGCTGATATGAGGAGCACAAAAAACAGTACGCCGACAAAGGCCTCTTCATATACAAAGTTCTTGAACTTCCCAGATGCAAGCGCAGATCCGGGTATGTATCCAATCTTCGCGCCAAGGGCAGACCCGGCAGACTTGCTGCCGTTGGTATTGTCGACGACTGCGTAGTAGGTGCCACCAGGAACGTATCCAAGTGAGTTGTAGGAATACGCGGGCGTTGAATTGTAAAGGCTTGTTATGGAAGGCAATACTATGGTGGTGACGTTCCTGAATATGTAGAACACCCCCAAGCCCTTGAGCGACAGCGCGTAGTTATATCCGTCTATTGAGCTATTGATGCCTACCCCATGGGACCAGTCCGTGAATCCTGTCGAATTGAATACGTAGAAATCGGCGGGCTTGGTAAGGTTTCCTATAAGGAAAATGGCGGACCCGTTAGGTATGGAGAAAGACAGGAAGGAGAAACCCATGGCGCTTACCGAAAGGTTTTTTTCCGAAATCAGCTTGTTCGGGTTAAGAGCGCTCCCCCCAATTATTGCACTGGCAAAGGCCGCAATCAGCAATACAATTCCTATATAAACAAACTTCTTTTTCATCAAAACACATTTTATCCAAAAGCAGGCGAACGCAGAAACATAACGGCGCCGCCCTGCAGCACCTATATTCACTAGGTAGTCGTTTTATATATAATGTTAGAAAAGTATTAAATAACAACATTTACATATTAGGAAAAGCGACTTGTGATTTTATGGATGAAGCTGAGCAGACCAACACTGACCGGATTTCTACCGGCATAGACGGACTAGACACCCTGCTCTACGGCGGCGTCCCTATAAACAACCAGACCATAGTGGCAGGCGGCCCTGGATCTGGAAAAACCCTGTTGTCATTCCAGATACTGTACAACAACGCCAAAAAAGGCATTCCAGGCGCATTTATAGCCCTGGAGGAGAGGCCAAATTCAATAATAAAAAATGTCAAAAAGACTTTCACCAGCTTTACAGATATAGATGAGCTTATAGAAAAGGAAACGATAGTGGTTGGCGGCGAGGACATCACAACCAAAGTGGACGCCGGCAGCGACTCTGAGGCATACTCTTTCGGCAACGTGGTGTCGGACATAGAGAGCATAGTAAAATCGAACAATTCCAAGTGCGTAGTTATAGACTCGATTTCTCTGATGAAACTGATGCTAGGAAACCTCCTCCTCTACAGGAAGTCCATGGTCGCGCTTTCGGCCAACCTGAGGAGGCTGAACGTAACCGGCTTCCTGACAATAGAGCTGCCCTCCACCGAAAGGACCGCCATGACATTCAGCCCCGAATTCTTCATTTTCGATGGCACGATAGTGATGTACCAAAGCTGGGAGGAGAATAAGAGGACCCTGAACATAGAGGTGATAAAGATGAGGGGATCGAACCACAGCCTTTCGCTTTCGCCGTACGAGATAACCACAAGGGGATTCAGGGTGTTCTCCGTAAGCGAGCTGTAAGATGTTCAAATGCGAGATAGCACCGAAAGCTCTGCAAAAAAACAGGAGAGGGCGAGGCCGCGCATAAAAGAGAATGAAAGGCTGCTACTCCTCGCTGCATTTGCAGCAGTACTTGTAATAATAGCAGCCATATCGGTAATCGCTTCATCCTTTCACGGCACGACCTTGGACGGGTGCAAGTCCATCGTTCTGTTAAACGACAGGTACGCCTGCCTGCTCGGCATGGCAAACTCTACAAAAAACATATCCATCTGCAGTTATCTCGGCGGCTCGTACAAAAACCAGTGCGTGTCAGATATAGCGACTGAGACAAGCAACGCGGCGGCGTGCAGCCTTATAAATTCAACAAGCGCATATTACCCAAGTTGCGTAACCGCGGTCAGCCTGGAGCTCAAGAACGCAACATACTGCAGCACCCTACCGGCGCAGGACGATTCAAACTGCACATACGGCGTGGCAAACCTGACAGGATTTAGCAGCCTTTCCATATGCGGCGATATACCAAATGCCAGCAAAAGCTCTGGCTGCGCGGATAGGTATTACTACAATGTGGCAATAAGCCACAGAGATGTCGCTTACTGCTCGTACGAGCCAAGCGCACCAAACTCCAGCACGCTCTCTTACATGATAGGTGCGGCTTCAGGTATCCTCGGCCTCTCCGCCAACTACACGATATTGCTTCATTATCTGAACACAACTCCAAGGAGCTTCTGCTACTACAGCATGGCCACTCTCAACTACAACCAATCCCTGTGCAGCAGCACTGCCGGAGAAATATCGCTGCTGTGCAATTACAATTTCAACAAGGTAATCGTGAACACCAGTCTCAACCTGACGAACGAGAGCTACATCTGCTCGAAGGTGCCTTCGTACGCGCAGAACATATGCAGATACTCATTTCTTTCCTACGCTGCAATCAAAAACAGGAATTATACAGACTGCGAACAGATAAGCAACCTATCATACCAGTACAACTGCATAGCTGCAATAGCGATAAAGTACCACGACAATGAATACTGCGCCTTCATATCAAACTCAACGGCGCGCGGCGCATGCAATTACGATGTATCAAACAACGCCACCGGATGAGCCCAGCCTATAACCAGACCACAACCTACTTAAAGCAGAGCGGCATAAGAAAGAAATGTCAACAAAGAGGATGGGTACCGCAGCGCGCAAGCGTCAATTTTCCGTGTGATATAAATGGCAAAGCTCAAAGGCGTAGTGTCTTCGGTGAAGGTCGCACCAGACCAGAGGAAGAACACCTACACCATAATCTCGGACAGGCCAACCGTGCTTATGAGCGACACGGTGCTCGACATCAACGATGTCGTGGAAGTAAACAATGTTGTGGATGGAATTGCGATCAGACCCAAGCTGCTCGGCAGGTCAACTGCAAAGGATTACGATAGCCGCATCAGCACCCTGATAGCCGCCCTGGGGCTGGAGGAGAACATAAGCAGGACTATGCAAAAATCGATCGGCAAGCCGTACTACGATTCTTTAAACATGATGATGCCGAGCATAAGGGACGCTGGGATAAGCTTCCTCAGGTCGTTCCTTGGCGGCGCTCCGGTGGTGGTGCGGTTCCACAACGACGGCGACGGCGCCAGCGGCGCCGTGGCTCTCCACCGGGCTCTTGCAAAGATAATGGGCATGTGCTTCTCTGGAGAGAGGAGCGTGGCGTGGTGCATGCACAGGGGCGTAGAATACGACCAGGAGTCGCTGCGCTTAGATGAGATGGTTTTCAGCTCCTTTAAAAGCATAGAGAAACCGCTGGTTTTCATAACTGATTTTGGCACGGCCCAGGGGAGCGAAAGCTCGATCCACAAGGCGGCATCGAAGTACAAGCTGATATGGCTGGACCACCACCCAATATACGAGGGCTTTCCCAGGGAGGCGGCGGGAAGCTACATCAATTCCTGGGATTTCGGCCTTGATTCGAACTTCACCGCTGGCCTGCTCACCTGCATATTTGCCGAGTGCTTAGCCGACGTCTACACCGATGACATGAAGAACGCATCCCTGATAAGTGACTACAGCACATACGCAAACAGGCTACTGAAGACAGGCCAGAGGGACGCCATAATACTGGACTACCTGACCAGCGTAGCCGGCAGGCGGGGCTCATCCATAGAGAGGCTGACACCCGGCTACATAGATTCCGTGCTGGCAAGCAGGGAGATGTCAGAGTCCGTTTTCTCCAACGCCTCAAACACGCTGAGCGAGCTGCTGGAGCTCGGCACCAGGTCTGTGAAGAAGCACAGGTGCGCGGGCGGTATAACAGCATTCGTGCTTGATTTCGAGGCGATGCCTAGGGGCGAGAGCGGCTTTCCCCTTCCGGGCAGGTACACATCGAGGCTCCAGGAGCGCATGGAGTCAGTCAACGGCCAAAATACGATAACAATAGTCTACTACGGCAGCTATATAACGATAAGGCTTGCCAAGCAGATATCCAGCAGCGTAGGCCTGCTGAAGATAATAAACAGGCTGATCAACTACGAGGATTATGTCCAGTCCGGGGGTGGCCACAACGAGGCTGCGAGCATCAAGGTGAAGGAAGGGTGCATAAAAAACGTACTGAACCTGCTCCTCAAAGAGCTTGATAAGCTACCTGACGCCCAGCCAGGTACTTCACCTCAGCCCTTGTAAGCTCGAATTTATTCATGAAGAAGTCGTACACCTCCTCATTCTCCGCATCTCCATCGAGCGCCCTCCTAGCCATGTTCGAAAGCAGCTGCATTGCGCTGAACCTTATCTCCCGCACGCTAAGGTGTATCCTTTTCTGCAGTTTCCTAGCAATCTCAATTTCGCCCTTCCTCACCTGCTTTGAACTGCTTAGATAGGATATGCGCTTCGGGAAGGAG
The DNA here is from genome assembly GCA_021799635.1 of Microcaldota archaeon. Lineage (GTDB taxonomy): Archaea > Micrarchaeota > Micrarchaeia > Micrarchaeales > Micrarchaeaceae > JAJZAB01. The sequence goes on along the minus strand of JAJZAB010000001.1, from coordinate 105,336 downwards.
TACCTCCTGGCCGTATCCGGTGTCTGGCTCTTCGCCAGCGCAACCCCGGCCGACATCAGCGCGCTCATGTACCTCCAGTATACATAGTAGTTCGCCCTTGATGCCCTAGAATGGAAGACGGTCGCCATGGCCAGAGCCTGGTATGCGCCGTGTATGTCCTCAAGCTTCCTGTATCTTAAAGGTATGTTCTCATCTATCCAGTTTATCATCATGTCGTTGTCTGTATCTGTGCTGGCCAGAGCCCTGAGCGGGCCTGCCACGGTGTAGGATAGGAACACCTTGTCCAGGGCGTTGAATATGTCGGTCTTCCTGTCCCTGAGGCCTATGGATTCTATTGTGCTTTCATCAGAGCCTATCATTACAAGCAGGTCGTTCAGCGCGCTCCTGGCATCGCCGTACGACACCTTGGCTATGGTCTCTATAGTGTTTTCGCTCACATTCTCGCCGAGCTTTGCGAGTACGTTGCGCAGCACCGCCCTTATATCCGCCATGCCAAGCCTCCTGAATTCTACATTGTCCGTCCTTCCCCTCAGGAAAGATATGCTCTGCTCCCACATGTTGTTTGCTATGAATATTATCGGGCTTTTCGAGTTTGATAAAAGGTCAAGTATGGCGCCGCTGGCGCCGGAGTCATTCTTGCCGGCCAGTTCGTCTATCTCGTCGAATATTATAAGATTCCTTTGGCCGAATACGCTCCTGCTATTAGATGCGGAGCGGAGCAGCCTCTCTATCGACTGCCTGTCCCTATAATCCCCAGCGTTCATCTCTATTACATTCCAACTTCTCTCCCTGGCGAGCGTGTGCGCCGCAAGGGTCTTTCCTGTGCCCGTAGCCCCGTGAATCATGAGCGGCTTTCTTGCAATTCCCGCCTCTATGTCGTCAGCGAATTTTTTGATGAAAAGCAGCGCGCCGCTGTTCCCCACTATCTCATTCATGGATTCGACATACGAATTGTCAAAAAGCTGCATAATAGCACTAAGTTTATATTTTTATGTATTATATCTTTTTTAGGCAGGTGACCTGCAACCAAACATCTTTATAAACATATTTAGTTATAATTATATTATTACTTGTGGTATCTTCATGCGAAAAACCCCCAAAGCCAAACTCCAGCAAGGACCGATGCACGTAGCAATTATACCAGACGGGAACAGAAGATGGTCAAGAACCCACAGGCTAAACCTTATAAACGGGTACAGCACCGGAATAAAGAAAATAGTGGATATCTGCATATGGGCCAAGAAGCGCGGGGTCAAGACAATGTCAGTATGGGCGCTATCAACGGAGAACGCGCAGAACAGGAGCAAGCAGGAACTGCGTATACTATACAACCTTTACATAAAGGCTTGCAAGGACAAGCACATCCTCAAAATACTGAAGGACAACCAGGCAAGGATAAAGGTCATAGGCAACATGTCGCTGCTGCCAAGCAAGCTCAATGAAGCTTTTCGGGGCCTGGAGAGGCAGACCAGGATGTACAAGGAGATTACTATAAATCTACTGGTAGGGTACGGCGGCAGGGATGACATAAAGTATGCCGTAGAGAACCTGTACGCAGGGGGGCGCAGACCAGGCAAGATAGACTACGATACCATAAGGTCAAGGCTAAGGACGGCTAGCATCCCAGATATCGACCTCATAATAAGGACATCTGGCGAGATGAGGCTTTCCGGCCTGCTTCCGTGGCAATCAAACTATTCGGAGCTGTATTTTGCCAAGAAGTACTGGCCTGATTTTGGGGAGCAGGATCTGAAGAGGGCCATAAGCACGTATAAACGCAGGCAGAGAAGGTTCGGCAGGTAAAAGCGGCATTCCCAGTGTTTTGATGGCCAAGAAAGATAACAGCCTGTTTAGATATTCAGAAATATTCTCCACAAGGCTCCCAGGTACCATAATACTGTTTTTCATGCTCTTGCTATTCAGCGCTGTGGTCGGCATAGCGTCTGTTACTATAATACACTACCGCGTGCTGCCCAGAGGCCTGCTGTACCTAGTTGCGGACGGGTCCCTTGCTGGGATAATTGCCGTGCTGCTGCCGTCAGTGCTTACCGTCATATTCATAAAGATGTCAAGGCATAGAATAAGCGTAAAGCATACTCTATTCATAGCCATAATAACTACGGCTTCTTACTCCTTTTTCATACTCCTCGGCAGCATACTGTACATAGTGTTTGGAATAACCGCAGCCACAATAACCATACTGGTCGGCGATGCAAGCATATTCGGCTGGTGGTTCTTCATAAACAAGGTGGTCCTGGGGTTCAAGAAAAAGGCCATCCTATTCGCCTTCATACAGCCAACGCTGAACATAATGCTCTACATACCGGCCGGCAGGTTCCTTTTCAGAATAGATACACCGTTCAACCTGCTGATACTGAAGCTGTATACCGGCATACTGATATTCTTGCTGGTCAGCTACGTGCTGCTCTACGTATTTGACAGGCCTATGAAAAAGAGCGTAGGAGTTGGTGGAATAGATATATTCTCAAGCATGCTGCAGAACTGGCTCTTCGACATAAATACTTCATCTCCGTTCAGCTCCAAGCTGGGCACCAAGGCCGACGTGGAGACCAACACAATCATATTCAGGGCACTGGACGGAAGGATAAAGGGCATCTTCTTCATACCAGAGGTGCACTACGGGCCAGCTGGCACGATGGGCGGAAGCAACATACCCTACATACTGGAAAGGCACGTGAACTCCAAGTACAGGGCAACGGCCTTCATAATGCACACGGCCGTGACGGCCGAAAACAACCCTATATCCTCAAGGCAGGTAGGAAGGGTAATGGCTGCGCTGGAGGAAGGGATGAAGGGGGCACCACGCGTCGGGAATGGGATGTACTTCGGGAAGGGCAGCTACCGCAGCTGCAATGTATACAAGATCTCTTTTGGCAGCATTTCCCTGGCGACATTCACAAGGGCGCCGATGGTTACCGATGACATCGACGTCGAATCTGCCAAGCTGTTCAGGAAGAGCCTTCAGAACAGGTACGGCGAATCCATACTCATAGACGCGCACAACTCCAGGTATGAAAGCGCACCGAAGGGCGAACTGGATGGCATAAGGTTCGGGTCCAGGTTCATGAGGGATTACATAAACGCGATAGCCAACATAAAGAACGCCCACAGCTCCAGAAAGGTAAGGGCCGGGATTGCCAGCGTGGAAATTTACAACAGGCTAAACATGCCGAAGGACATCGGCAAGGGCAATCTAAACGCGGCGGTCTTCTCGTTCGGCAGCTTCAAGTACGCAATGCTCCAGTTCAACTCCAACAACATACTGCCTTATATAAGGAATGAAATAATATCCCACGTGAGGCGGAAGTACCACATTAGCGCCGAAGTATACACCACAGACACCCATTCTGTCAACTCCATAGAGTACACCGTGGAAAACGTCCTCGGCAGGTATACAAAATACAAAATGATAGAGAAGATAGTGGATGAAGCCATGGATAAAGCGATCAATAGCGTAGAAGAGGTCAACGTGTACCACAAGAGGGTAGTAATGGCCAGGTTCGACATATGGGGACGGGAGCTTAGCAGGAACCTTTCAAGCATAACAGGCTCAGTTGTATCCGAAGCCAGGACCCTTGGCACCTTAATAGTCATATCTGGTTTCATAATAGCTGCATGGATAATATCGCTGATATAGAATGACTAGGAGTGCGCCTTTTTCATCGCCAGCAGCGCCGCATGCATGTCAGTCATCCTGCTTCCCTGTGCATCAACAGGGGTCTCCATTATGAAGGGCCCAGCCCCAAAATGCCTGTTCCTGAAGAAATTTATGAAACCCTGCATGCCTATGAATCCCTTTCCGATGTGCCAGTGCCTGTCCAAGCCGCTCCCCAGGGGATGCCTTGCGTCATTGAGATGCACGAGCTTCAGCTTTCCTATGCCTATGCTGCTGTCGAACTCATCATAGCACTTCTGGGTTCCGGTATCGGTGTGCAGGTCGTAGCCTGCGGCAAAGGCGTGGCAGGTGTCCAGGCATACGCCTACCCTGCTTGATGCTATCCTATCCACTATCGAGCCTATTTCAGCAAACTTGGAGCCAACGCTGTTTTTGTATCCGGCGGAGTTTTCCAGCAGTAGCGAAGTCCTTTTTTCCATATCCAGGGCGCTGCCTATAGTCTTTACGAGGTTATCCTCCCCGGCCTCCCGGCCGGCGCCCAGGTGCGAGCCCATATGGACAACCAGGTACCTGATGCCAAGCTCACTGCAGCTATTCATGTTGTTGACAAGCATACCGAGGCTCCTGTCCAAGACCAGCCTGTTGGTTGATGATGGGTTGCACAGGTAAGGTATGTGCGCGTTAGGCAGCGCGCCGCTCGCAGCAACGCTGCGCTTGAACTTTACCATGTCATCGCGCCCAAGCACAGAGTGCTTCCACGACCTCGAGCTGCTCACGAAGATCTGGAAGGCGCTGTAGCCTGACCCGGCCGCCTCCGCAGCCGAGCTCGATACACCGCCTGATATGGAAAGGTGGAATCCTATCTTCATCATAATCGGCAACCTTGCCAGCTTTTGGCTCATATTTCAGGAATGCCGCTAATCGCCACGCGGCAGATTGTTTTAAAAACATTATAGATTAATAAATCTTTCATTGGTGTTAGGTTGGCGAAGTCAAGGGGGTTCAGTCTTTACGATATAGAGCAATTTCTCAGGGATGCGGGAGCGGAAAGGGTAAATGAGGGCGCGATAGTCAGCCTTGAGAGGGAGCTTGAGGACATGGTGGGAGAGATAATAAACGAGGCGCAGGTGTACGCCAACTACGCGGGCAGGAAAAAGCTGATCACCGCATCAGACGTGAGGCTTACAAGCAGCAACGGCAGGAGCAGGCTGGTAAGGAGAAGGGCTGTGCTTGGAAGGAGGAAGCCCCGGCGTGCGCCGGCAAAGCAGCTCAGCAGTGATCTTACAGGATAGGAAACCGCGCTTCAGAGCAGAGCCAGAGCCTTGAGCCCGAAGGCGAGGAGCACAAAGCCTATCTCTATAAGCCACATGTACAGGGACACCTCCCATTCCCTGCACCTTTTTGCATTCATTATCAGGTGCGTCCAGCTGTATATTTTTTTTCCGTAAGGAGACTCGAACGTCCCGTCAGATCTTCTCTTGCCCACATCTGTAACAATAAACTTCCTTTTCAGGTGGAGCAGGAACTCCACTATCCACGGCATGAATATTATTATACCAAAGGACTCCATGTTGCCGAGGACCATGGCGCTCACAAGCGCGGCCCCTACCCCGTAGGTAAAGCTGTCGCCAGGCATCACCCTTGCCGGATAAACATTAAAAATGAAAAATGCAAGTAGGGTAGCAAACAGGACTGCTGCTATAAGGGTGCCTGCGTAAGCCCCAAAGAAGATCCCGTATACAAGCAGCGCCAGGCTTGCGATGAGCCCTGTGCCTGTAGCTATGCCATCGAACCCTCCGAGCAGGTTGAATGAGTTAGCTGCAAATATTACTGCGAGAGGCAGGATTATCAAAGGGTAAAAAACCCCGAAGTTGACCATTCCTATGAACGGTATGCTGACGACAGATACGCCGGCGTTTACCACCATCAATGGTATCGCGCCTATGAGCGTGAGCACCGGCTTGTGCCACTGCTTAAGCCCCTTCTTTGTGTCCATCATGTCAGTGGCGCGTATCATTTTCTTCTTTACGTTAATGTCATCTATGAAGCCGACAAGCGATATCAGCAAAACCGAAAGCACTGTAGCGAGCAGGTACTGCATAGATGCCGCAGGGACGTAGAACGGATGCAGCGGCGAAGGGAAATTGCCGCCAAAAACATAAACAAATACTCCTATGGCGAACCCGAAAGCGACCGCCAGCCCTCCGCTGCTCGGAAGCGTCCTCCTGCTCTTTTTATTGTGATCAGTAGCAGTTACCCCAGAATCCATCATGTAGCTTATTACAGACTTGGTGGCTATTACTGTTACAAAAAACGCAATCAATGATGGTATTATAAGAGTTAGATAAAAATGGTACACCAAAAGACACCCGTGCAGGCCTCTGCGATAATGTTTATTTACAGATGCATATTATTAAAATCATATATTAAAAATCCTATTGGCTGCCCCTGTAGTATAACTTGGATAGAACACGGGCTTGCGGAGCCTGTGATCCGGGTTCAAATCCCGGCAGGGGCGCGTTCATCCATATAGCAGTGAAATGTATATATAAATATAAAAAGTACATTAAAAATAATTGCGATGTATATTAATAAGGTGAACCTTTGCAGCACGCCGTCAAGAGAATTTTTGCGATTGCAGCAGTAATCATAACGCTGGCGCTCATGGCTGTACCTGGCGCAATGTCACAGAGCGGCAGCATAATCGCAAACGCAAGCGTAGCGTGCCCGTTCTCAATCCACGTCAACACGCAGGCCGCATACTTATTCGGCAGCAACGCAGCCGGCAACTACACCATAAGGACCATCGCCGCGTGCTCGATATCTGACATGAACGGGTCGCTTGTGGTGACCAACCAGAGCGGCGGGATAGTATTTTCTGAGGGCATTGTTTCAGGCCCTGTAGGCAACACGCCATCAAGCGTCCGGTTCACCATACCTTCCAACAGTTTTAACAACGGCACGTACACCGCCTCAATCAACTTTACGTACATCAATACCAAGAACGAAAGCTCATCGCAGTTCAAGATAATCAGGCAGGCCAACATAACGCTGCAGAGCTTTTCTGTGTCGCAGAGCACGCTGAGCGTAGGATCCCCAGTAAGCTTCACATCGCAGCTCAAGAACACCGGGCAGCTTGCATCAGGCAATGTAATATTCTACATAAACATAACTGGTCCAGCAAAGTTCAGTTTCTCATATCCGATAAATGCGCTTTCGCCAGGGCAGAACCAGACATTGACAGTACTATTTAGCAACATCACAAGCCAGGCCGGCGCCTATACCGCAAGCGCGTACGCCAAATTTGAGGTCAACTCTACCAATAAAACCTCATCAGAGAAAAACCTAACTTATGAAGTCTCATCGCAACAGAGCTCAGCACCTGCGCACAGGCAGAGCGTAGTCAGCATACCTGGAATAGTGCTGTCCTCCGTGCCACTATACACTACCATGGCGGCAGGCCAGTCATCGCTGGATGAGCTTGGCGTCACAAGCACGGCAAGCGTTCCCGAATATGTGAACCTCAGCGTCCCATCGCAGTACTCCGAGATGGTCAACCTTTCCGCAAAGAGCGTGTACCTTTATCAGGGCGAGGGCCTTGACGTCGGTGTCCTATACAGGAGCGCGGCGAACGCCTTGCCTGGCAGGTACGTGATACCAATAAACATAACAGTAAGCGCAGTAGACGGCGTAGCTGAGAGCCAGACCGAATATCTTACCATAGTAGTGTATCAATCAAACGCAACAAAGCCCAGTATATCAATGCAGGTGAACCTGTACAACAATTCTAGGTCAGCGTCAGGTATAATATCAATAAAGGCCCCGGGCATCCAGCCTAGCAACTACACGATTGTATCTCTAATACCTATAGGAGTAGCAGGCAATGTTTCTTACATACGCGCGTATGGCCTGCCCAACCATGTAACCGCCAGCGCAGGCTCTTATGTTTTAAAATGGTACGAGAGCCCGTCCTACGAGAACACTACAGCGTACGCGTACTATTCTATAGAAAACCTGTCCAACCAGCAGGCGCTCCTTTCGCAGCAGGTGATTTTCATACAGCAATCTCAGCCGCAGCCAAGGAGCATTATGAAGGTGCTTGATATAAATATACCTGACCTATACGAAAATTCCACCAGCAACATTACAGTGGAGGTGCTTTACACAGGCACAGCCCCGCAGCCGGTTCTTGTATCCATTGCGCCTCCTCCCGGCATATCGATGCCGGTCTCTTCGCAGTATGTAAACGCATCCCCAAACCAGATTATAACAACCAGCTTCAGGGTGACATCCCATACCACCGGAACCCAGCTCATTGGAATATACGTAAGCACGTACGGCGCCGAGCTCAACTACTCAGTGCCTGCCGTAACTCTGCCCACACCCATAAAGCCTGCTACAACAACGGTGCCGCAGGTTAGTTACGGGTCCATACTAATTAGCGTCTATGGTATGCTGTTCTTGATTCTTATTTTGTTTATAGCGCTTGTACTGGCAGTCATCATGCCTATCATACGGAGAAGAGGCCGATGAGCAGGCTGCCCGTCTGGGTCTGTACGGTTAATTTTTGTTGCATCAGAAAAACCATCAAATCTAGGCACCGGAGCCTTACGACCGTCTCAAGTTTTAGATAGTTTTTTAGATAGTTATTTATTCTTTAATTCTCTTGATAAGTCAGTGAGCGGATGCTTTCGGGAAAATGTGCTTACATTGCTAAAATTATCGCTGCATTGTCGATAGCTGCTGCAGCTATGCTGCTGCTGGCCACTTCAAGCCCAATGCCTCGAGTGGCAGTTCAGTACGGCGCTGTGTTTTCCTTCAGCAATCAGAGCAACGCATCCACAAGCAACCAGTCCACCACAACCGCGTATTCGCAGCCAGAAGGATCTAACAGCACAGCCTCGAACCTCTACAACGCGCTCGGAGCCAAAGTGCACAATGACCTGTCAAAGAAGTCATCATTCTGGCACGGAAACGCCATAGAGGTTACCGAAGTAAACTATAGCACTGCAAGCGTAGCCACCCTACCTGGTACATTTGGGGCGCTGTTCAGCGGGGAGCAAAGCGTCTATGCCGAAAACGTTGCTATAGCATACACAAACTCTAAGCTTAACGCATCAGATGCAAGCATCTATGCAGCAAACATAACCCAGTACACAAACATATCATACGTTGACATATACTCGGCAGCTTCCGGCGCAGGCGCAGTTTCATACGCGCCTTCGATTCCTGGGAAGATAGGAGTCCCGATATTTTTAGATAGGAACTCCACGCTTTCCGGTATAACTGTGCGCGCTTCGGGGAGCGCAAATTCGATAATTACAAGAATAAGTTTGGTAATACAGCCTTCGGTTCCAGGCCTCGGCAGCCCTGCCTATGCGCTGTTCAGCATAAACAGCACGCTGCAGGATTCCAACGTGACAAGTGCTGAATACAATTTCTCTGTCCCAGATTCGTGGGTGATGGAGAACAACATAAGCCCGGACCAGGTTACTCTCTACAAGCTCACCGGGGGCTCGTGGACCCCACTGCCCACCTCTCTCATAGGGAACAGCTCTGGAATGTACTACTACTCGGCAGCTTCGAATTCGCTCTCAACATACGTTGTTTCTTTCAGCACCGGTGCTGCGGCAGGAGACGCCAGCCCGGAAAAGGTCGTGCTGCCTGCAGGCTACAAACTATATCTCTGCGCAGCCGGCGCAAACTACACACTCTCAACTTCAACATCCCCGTTTAGCTGGACACAGGATTCTGCTGCGCCAACCGGTGCACCCGAGGAAGGGGGTGTCAACGCAAGCATAGGTCACCAGTCTACAAACAAGTGCATAGCTAGAACTGCTGGTGCGGCGGCACCAGGGCTGGCTGTTGCAGGAATAGGGCTTAACGAGACGCATTATTCGTTGTATTCAAACAACGCAAGCAGCGCTTACTCCGCGGCACTCAGTTATAATGTATTGGAAAACGGTTCGTTTGTTGTAATAATGGCAGCCGCAGGGTACTACAATCTGACCGGGGTTACCGTTCCTTCCGGCTGCGCAAAACAGCAGTTTATAAACAACTCAGACACCTTTGAATCCGCGTACGTTGCCGCCTGCCAGGACCAACCTGCCGGCACCTACAGCGTAAGCACCGCATCATCGGGTCCGGGGTCAACGGCTCTAGCCGCATACGTCTTTTCACCGTACAGCGTTGTACTGAATGACAGCCCATCAAGCGGCGAAATATATACGGATGGGTCATACCAGCTGTCCGGCAATTCGATTATGGCGATAGGCACCTCAGCAATAAACGCCATAGCCCCATCGGGATATACTTTCATCATGTGGCAGGTAAGCAATTCACTCAACGCAACCGTAGCAAATGTTCTGTCACAAAACACCAGCATTGCAGTATACGGCAACGTGGTAGTCACAGCGGTGTACAACAGCACCAGCAGCGGCGTGTCCCTTGCAATAAGCCAAAATCAGATATCATATGGCCAAAGTGTAAACATAACCTCTACATGCACTCCATCCACAGACCTCTGCGAGGTGCTCGTCAATTCGGTGCTTGAGGCTAGCGGCGCAGGCACCGCTTCCTATGAATTCCCGGTAAGCGCTATCGGTTCCTATACAGTAAATGCGATCAACGCCAACACAGGCGCAGAAGAAACCCAGCAGCTAAACGTGACAAAGGCGGAGCCAAGGCTTGTGCTTAATGTGGACGGGGCACTAATAACTGGATCAAAGGCTGCCGTAGTCAAAGTTCCGTTGCTGCGGCCACACCAAAGGTATAACATTAACGTGACTATGTCATCCAAGCTTCTAAGCGGCAACTCCGGGAATTACAGCTACTACATACAGCTGTCCAACGGCAGCTTCCTTGTGCCATATACCACAAAGGATGCAAACGCAATAAAATTAAGGTTCAACTATAAAGTACCGCGCAACATCAGCGCGAACGTTGTTTTTGATTTTTCCGGGGACAAAAACTACACCGCGGTAGATCCTTCTGGGGTAACAGTGCCTTCCAATATATTATACTACGTCAACATCACCCTGACGAATTCCCAGACCACTCCAACTCCATCTCCCTTCCAGCAGATGCTAGCTGTAAACTCCATATCGTACAACAGCTACGAGGCAGCCAACCTTGACAACGTGGAGTTCTTCTACTCCAACGGAACCATAATACCATCATGGCTGGAGAGCGGCACGCTCCAATCATCCCAGGTTATAAACAGCTCCAACAACGCCAACCTCCTCTACTCCAGCGTAAACACCATATACTGGCTGAACATATCAACAGGAATACCTGCATCCTCATCAATAAATATATACATGGGTTTTGCAAACACGCTGACAAGCCTTTTCAACAATGTTGATACTGGGGAAGCGCCACAGCTCAGCTCAACATACGCGCAGTACGACGACGGTTCCTCGGTTTTTCCCATATATTTTAATGGAGATACACCGTTAAGCGACTTCAGCGTGGTCAGCGGCGCAGCGATAAACCAGAATACCGGAGTGGCTTACGGTGCCATAACCATAAACGCGATAAACGTATCCAGCAAGATTGCAAACGTCAACTCCCAGTGGGCTTATACAACAAAATCCGTGCCTGCCCAAGCTGTAATAGCAGAGGCCGATTTTGAAGTTACCAAATCAGCCAATACTGGCGAGATAGGGATAGGGGACAGCTCAACCGCAGGGTCGAACGAGAACGGGGTGTCCAACTTACGTACAGGCAGTTACCTGTATACGCCGCTTTCCGACGCCGCAGGAACTACTTCGGTAGGTGCAAAAGCTGGTGCATATGCGCTTAGCACCTGGTACTGGGCCTCCCTTACGTACCCAGGAACCTCATCATCCTCATTCAGCGTTCTGACAGATACTGTGCCAGAATACCAGAGTGCAGCAACACCAACATCTTTTGCAAAAAACCCGCTTTCTTCCTCTACTACTTTCTACCTGGCCCCTCCCTCCCAGCACAGCGGCACAGGGCAATCGATTATCATGTTTAACTTTGGCAGGCTTAGATTCTACCCACCCAACGGCGTAATGCCAAGCGCAACGTTTAGCGGCGTAATAGCCGTATCCTCTATAAATACAAGTTTCATAGAGACCGGGCTTCCTGCAGGAACGCAGTGGAACGCCACCTACGACGGAATAAAGGGCACCTCAACAACAAACACAATAACCATATCAACAAGCTCAGGAAACTACCCATTCTCTGTGCAGCTTGTGCACCTGTCTGGAAATGTGTACGTCCCAAGCCCATCAAGCGGCACCCTTGCAGCAGGAAATACAATTAAAATAACATTTACGGAGCATACCTGCACAGCTCCAGGAGGCCCGGGCACATTGCCATCAGGTATACTATTTTATGTACCAATAAACGTTTGCAACTTCCAGGCCGCGAACACACCATCTCCCTTCCAGCAGATGCTAGCAGTAAACTCCATATCGTACAACAGCTACGAGGCCGGCAGCCTTGACAATGTGGAGTTCTTCTACCCCAACGGAACCATAATACCATCATGGCTGGAGGGCAACACAGCCAACCAACTGCAGACCTCAAACCTCAACCTGGACACAAACACGACCTACTGGCTCTACATAAAGAACAGCATAACAACAATAGGTAACGTGCCGGTATACATGGGATTTGCCGCGACCTCAACAAACCTCCTGAACGGCAATACTGTGGGTGAGGCACCGCAGCTCAGCCCAACGTACGCGCAGTACGACAACGGCAACACCATATTCACATTCTACGACAACTTCAGCGGCAACACCATAAAGACAAAGTGGACTACGGCGGCTGCAGCAGGCTCGTCTGTGACTGTTGACAACGGCATAACGCTCAGCACAACCTCCAGCGATACAGGAGTCGCGATCTTCTCTCCGCTGATAAACTACCCCGCGGTGTCGGACGCGCTTATGTTATCATACAGCGTGAACGGAGGAGGGCCGCAGTCAGGAATATTCGAAGGGCTGTCGCAGTCACTGACATCTTACAACCCCAAGGCGCCCAGTGAATCTTACGATTCGTGGCTGTCCGGCACAAGCGCAGACCTTTCGGTTGTAGGATCCACAGGATTCACAACCGTTGCTGCAGGAAACTTCCCGGCGCTCCCTGCGGTGCTTGGAATATCATGGAACAGCACCGGGAATGAGAAGGGCAGCTTCGGCTCAAACACGGTAATAGGCACAGACTCTACGTATTCAGTGGCAAACTACTACACCGGGCTGATGAGCGACGCAGGCACCTACGGCGCCACCGGCTCCTACCAGTGGTTCATGACAAGGGCGTATCCCCCAGACGGCGTAATGCCGGAAACTGCGTTCGGCACTGTACATTCCATACTTATAACAACATTCACAGAGAATGGGCTGCCCAGCGTGGGTGAAACGTGGAGCGTGACGTACAATTCGGTTACAAACAACGCCTTGGTTCCTTCAAACATCTACTTTACCGCTAATGGGGGCAGCAGTTCATTCACTGTTGCCAACGTCATATTCCCTGCATACAACAACGACAAGTGCACCCCGAGCCCGTCTTCAGGCAGCCTAGCATCAGGTGGCACTGAAAACATAGTATTTGCATGCCCGCTCGCTGTCGGCAACCCGACCCCGCAGCAGCAGAGCACTCAAATTGGATTGACAGCTACAGTAGGCGACTCTGGCGCGATAGGAGGCAATGCCCCATATACATACCAGTGGCTTGCAGAGGCCCCGGGGCAGAGCAGCGTTACTGCAAGTGAAGCAAACTCACTGTGCTCCAGCCCGCAGTCAACAACGTGCTCATTTACTCCATCATCCAGTGCATCCACCGGCAATTATCTATTCGAGCTTCAAGCTGCAGATTCATCAAGCCCAAAAGCAACTGCAGATTCCATATACGCCACAGTTCAAGTGTGCGGTGCCCCAAACACAGTACCATCGTCAGTGCCATCAAGCGTACTGTTTTATGTGCCAATAGATGTATGCAATCTGCAGAGTTCTAATACCCCATCCCCCTTCCAGCAGATGCTAGCAGTAAACTCCGTATCGTACAACAGCTACGAGGCAGCCAACCTTGACAACGTGGAGTTCTTCTACTCCAACGGAACCATAATACCATCATGGCTGGAGGGCAACACAGCCAACCAACTGCAGACCTCAAACCTCAACCTGGACACAAACACGACCTACTGGCTCTACATAAAGAACAGCATTGCTGCAAATGCAATAATACCAGTATACATGGGATTCGCAGCTACGTCAACAAACCTCCTGAACGGCAATACTGTGGGTGAGGCACCGCAGCTCAGCCCAACGTACGCGCAGTACGACAACGGCAACACCATATTCACATTCTACGACAACTTCAGCGGCAACACCATAAAGACAAAGTGGACTACGGCGGCTGCAGCAGGCTCGTCTGTGACTGTTGACAACGGCATAACGCTCAGCACAACCTCCAGCGATACAGGAGTCGCGATCTTCTCTCCGCTGATAAACTACCCCGCGGTGTCGGACGCGCTTATGTTATCATACAGCGTGAACGGAGGAGGGCCGCAGTCAGGAATATTCGAAGGGCTGTCGCAGTCACTGACATCTTACAACCCCAAGGCGCCCAGTGAATCTTACGATTCGTGGCTGTCCGGCACAAGCGCAGACCTTTCGGTTGTAGGATCCACAGGATTCACAACCGTTGCTGCAGGAAACTTCCCGGCGCTCCCTGCGGTGCTTGGAATATCATGGAACAGCACCGGGAATGAGAAGGGCAGCTTCGGCTCAAACACGGTAATAGGCACAGACTCTACGTATTCAGTGGCAAACTACTACACCGGGCTGATGAGCGACGCAGGCACCTACGGCGCCACCGGCTCCTACCAGTGGTTCATGACAAGGGCATACCCGCCACATGGGGTTATGCCATACATTACATTCGGCTCAGTCCAGTCGGTATCCGTAGGAACGTGTACAATATCACTATCTCCCAACGCGATATCTTTCGGAACGCTCAACCCCAGCACTGATACCAATACTAACGTTGTAGTGACAGACACAAACAATGGAAACCGAAACTCGTACATGTGGGTATACGGAGGCAACTGGCTTCTTGGCTCAAACTTCGGCTTCGGCGTGTCGAACACGCTCTGGGACGCGTCTTCCCAGACTGCCTACCTCGGGACCGCGCTGAGCACTACACCTGCAAACACCTTAGAACTGGTGCCAGCCTCATCATCAAACTCCATATACTTCGGAGTGGGAGTGCCAAGGGGACAGACTCCGAATACATACAACCAGATAATAACTATAGAGAACGTGTGCTGATTTATACGCCCAAACGCCAGGCAAGCAGCGCGCAACCGAGAATCTTACCACAAGACTTATAAATATAATATACCTAATTAGATTTGAAAATTTAATGTGATATCAATGAAGACAAAAACTAATTTTCGTGATATTTTAGCTATAATTGCAATAGCAGCAGTTACAATTTCCGCGCTGTTTGCATTTCAGGGAGTTGTGCTTGACACATACGCGAACAGCCTAACGTCCAACGTCAACGCAAACGTTGTAGTTGGAAGCGCGTGCGAGATTTCCCTTAGCCCTGCTGCAATATCTTTCGGAACGCTCAACCCTGGCACTGACACCAATACTAACGTTGTAGTGACAGACACAAACAATGGAAACCTGAACTCGTACATGTGGGTATACGGAGGCAACTGGCTTCTTGGCTCAACCTTCGGCTTCGGCGTGTCGAACACGCTCTGGGACGCGTCTTCCCAGACTGCCTACCTCGGGACCGCGCTGACCACTACACCTGCAAACACCTTAGAACTGGTTGGCACTGGATCAAGCAATTCCAACTCAATATACTTCGGCCTTGGCATTCCGAACGGGCAGGGAGCAGGCACATACAACCAGATAATAACTCTTCTCAACGTATGCTGAGATTAGTACAGAGTGCCTTTTTAATGAGGAACGCAGCCTTACTATCAAAAATTAGCATCATCCTTCTCTTTGTACTCGGAGTGCTACCCGCTTCCTATGCACAGAACCTCGGGCAATCCGGTGGCTCCCTGAACTTCAACGTAAGCCTGGGTGGGAGCCAGACTCTAAATTACTCCATATTCAACGCCGGATCCCAGCCTATAACGTTCCATATGCTGCCACCACAGTTCGCCCCAATACCACACAATGCAACCCCTGCAGTCATAGTATCACCGTCAAACGGAACGCTGCAGCCGCAGGAATCACAGACAATATACGTTACAGTCAACATGCCGTCAAACGACAGCATAGGTCTCAGGTGGGACAACATCATTCAGGTCATAGCGGCTTCAAACGTTAGCAATCCTGGCGGGGCAGTGATCCAGGGCGGGCTTGGGAAGGAGATAATAATATATTCCAAGAAACCGAAGTCCAACCCGTTCGCATACATAGCTGCGTTGGTCATAGCACTAATAATTATAATGGGCATTGCCGCATACTACATGCGTTCATCAAGGCGCAGAAGCGCCACGCGCACAGCGGGCAAAAGCAAGGGAAAGAAGGCTTCAGGCAGTAAGTCTGCAAGCAAAAAATGATAGTTTAAGAATGGAGTGGGAAGATCCAATGCAATCGTGGCAATCAGCCAAGGTTTCGGCCATATAAATAATCTACTTGTAGGAATAAAAATGAGAAAATACAGAATCAATGAAGGAGTCAGGATAAACAGGGATGTAAAGAAAAGGGAGTGTGCTTTTACAGATGTTTTTGAAGGTTTCCAGCAAGTACAGGCTGTGAAAAGGATTTTCGGAAAGGATACACCAAAAGCGCTGGCCGGGCTTATGGTCAAGGTACCAAGCAATGCCAGATGGGGCTACATGTGGGTGGATGAAAAGAAGGGCGTGCTGGTGGTGAACAGGAGCTACCTCCGCGAGGGCGACATCGCCAGTCTTTACCTAGACGTGATACACGAGTTGGTGCACATAAAGCAGCGAATGGAGGGCAGGGACCTGTTCGATGAAAAATACGAATACGTTGACAGGCCTACCGAGATAGAGGCTTACACGGTAGCCGCAGGTGAGGCGCTGAGGATAGGCATGAGCAGGAGGCAGGTGTTAAAATACCTTGAGATACCAGGCTGGCTGAGCGGCGATGTGCTGAAGAGGCTTTGCAGGAACATAGGTATGTAGGTTTTCAGCGGCTTGCTTTGTACGCGCGCATAGCTGCGATTGAACGATTGGTAGAGCACAAATCCAAATGGCATATACTAATTTATGTGAGGCACTACCATCCACCAGTTTTCCTGTAACTTTTATCGTCCTTGACGCAAAATCCACAATTTTGCGGCATGACACGAGGCACTGCAACATATATATAAGTATTACGATGAATATTCTAGCGATTGCTGCTTTGGGGCACAAAGCTGGAATGATTAAAGAGAAAGGAACGCCGCACAGCAAGGCTTACGGTGCTGTTTGCCTGCAACTCTGGCAGACCAGGAGAAAAGGCCATTTCAGATAAGCACCGCAGCCGCTTATGCAAGCCCCGCCGCGCCATCAACGGCAAGCCATTACTACAGTCAACTTATGCCAGGTACATAGAAAGTGCCGAAGTGAGCTTATGATTAGAAAGATAAAGGATTTCGTTTGGGAAGTGCCAAAGGAAGACGACGCCGGCATGAAAGTGCCGGTCCGCATCTACGCCAGCAAGACGATAATAGAATATATGCAGAGAGACAGGACGCTGAAGCAGGCCATGAACGCCGCTTCGCTTCCTTCAATAGTAAGCAACATGCTTGTGATGCCTGACGGGCACGAAGGGTACGGCTCTCCGATAGGCGGAGTTGCGGCTTTTGATGCCGATGAAGGTATAATATCCCCATCTTTTATAGGTTTCGACATAGGCTGCGGCGTAAGGTTGATAAAGACAAATATCACTGCCGAAGAGCTGAAACCAAGGATCGGCAGCCTTATGGACTCGATGTTCAAGAACGTGCCCAGCGGAGTAGGCAGCAAGATGAACCTCGGATTCTCTGCAGGAGAGGTGGACAAGATAGCGGAGGGCGGCGTCGGATACCTTGTAGAGAAGGGATACGGCTTCAGCGATGATTTCAAGAGCATAGAGGAGGGCAAAAGGATGGAAGGCGCAGAGCCCGGGAATGTAAGCGCGATGGCCAAGAAGAGGGGTGCCAGCCAGCTCGGCACTCTCGGAGCCGGCAACCATTTCGCAGAGGTGCAGAAGGTCGAGAGCATATCGGATGCCAGGATAGCAAAAGCATTCGGGCTTGAGAAGGACATGGTGGTAGTCATGCTGCACAGCGGCTCAAGGGGATACGGACATCAGATATGCAGCGACTACATAAAGGTGCTGTTTGATTACCAGAAGAGGAACAACATAACCGTGCCAGATCCTGAACTCGGCTACACGCACATAGGTTCTAGGGAGGCGGACAGCTACCTGGGTTCCATGCGTGCGGCGATCAATTTCGCTTTTGCCAACAGGCAGATAATGACGCACTTCATAAGGAAGAGCTTTGAGGAGACCTTCGGAAGGAGCGCAGACAGCCTCGGCATGGAGATATTATACGACCTGTCCCACAACATAGCAAAGCTGGAGGAGCACGAGGTCGAAGGGAGGAGAAGAAAGCTGTGGGTGCACAGGAAGGGCGCCACCAGGGCTTTCGGCCCCGGCAGGAAGGAAATACCGGAGAGGTACAGAGAATACGGCCAGCCGGTGCTAATACCAGGAAGCATGGGCACGGCCAGCTATGTGCTTGCAGGGATGGAGCAGAGCATGGCTGAGACGTTCGGGTCCTCGTGCCACGGCGCCGGAAGGGTGATGTCAAGGCACCAGGCTGTAAGGGATATACCATCATCAAAGACCATAAACGAGATGAAAAGGAAATCCATAGAGATAAGGGTCAGGAGCAGAAAGCTGATAAGCGAAGAGGCGGAATGGGCCTACAAAGACGTTGATGAAGTTGTCGCAGCAGTAGAGGGCGCCGACATATCAAGGATAGTCGCCAGGCTGGTGCCGCTCGGGGTTACGAAAGGATAGAGAGGATTTAGCCATGCGGTTCAACGAATTATCCAAAGCTTTTTCAGCACTGGCCGGACCTGCCTGCAAGCTCGCGCCTTTAGTCACATTTTTATAAATTCATATGGAATAATATGTTGCGTTGCAAAATTTGCATTAATGATTGGTGAGCCCAATGGTAACTACAACAGATCCCCTATACGCTGTCGCGGCAGCCATAGCAATAGCTGGCGGGCTGATAGGCACCGGAATGGCGCAGCAGGGCATAGGCGCGGCCGGCATGGGAATAATAGCCGAGCGGCCGGAGAAATTCGGCCAGGTGCTTTTCTTCTTTGTCATACCAGAGACGCTGTGGATAATCGGATTTGTTCTCGGCCTGATATTGCTTCTGCAAATCCTGTGAGATTGTACAGAAGATTGGTTGATAGGCATGGGACTTCAAGACATAATAGACAAGATAGATGAGGACACCGAGGCAAAGGTAAAGCAGATAATGGAAAGCGCGAAAGAGCAGTCAAGGAAGATACTCGAAAGCGCGAAGGCGCAGGCGGAATTGCGGATCAGGGAGATGAAGCAGAAGGCCGAGGCAGATGCAAGGCAGCTCATCTCAAGGGAGGCAGGGAGCGCTCAGGTCGAGGCGACGCAGATATACCAAAAGAGGCTGAACGAAATAGTCAGCTCCGCGATATCAGATATAAGGGATAGCCTGAATCAGTACACATCGACAGACAGGTATACAAAGCTGATGCTGAAACTGGCGGATTCCGCAGCCAGCCAGCTCGGGGATGGATGCATAATATATGCGCAGAAGGGCGACCTCCAAAAGCTCAAGCAGAGGAAGGGCATCAGCGCTGCTGAGTCAAAGGAGAGGTTCAGCGGCGGACTCAAGGCGGTCTCAGCCGACCAGACCATGTACATCGATTACACCCTTGAAAGGCTCCTTAGTGTAGCTAGCGACAGGATAGCGTCTGAGATTTTAAAATCAGCAAAATGATTTGATGGATTCCACGTACACTGGCGAGTACGGAAGGCTGAAGGTGCTACGGTCAGAGTTCCTGGGCAATGACTTGATAGACTCCCTAGAGCAGAAGGAGGCAGACGAGTTCATAAAGGCGCTGGGCAACACCGGGTACAGGAAGGAGATAGACGAGCTGTCAGCGCTATACAAGCCCCCTGACCTTATAGAGGTTGTGCTAAACGCGCACATGATGAGAATGAACAGGAGCGCAGCCAGCGGCGTGCCTCCGCTGGCGCGGAACCTCATAGCCGCGTACGCAGGCAGGTGGGACATAGAAAACATAAAGGTTATACTGTCATCCAAGAAGCTGGGCTACAGCGTTGACAAGACCGAGACCTTCCTGCTTGTGCATAGGAACATACCGGTAGGGATATTCAGCGGCGTTATAAGCAGGGAGGACTACTCGAACATGATAGCGCAGAAGGACATAGAAGGCGTTGTAAATTCGCTGGTCAAGTACGGCTACGGGACCCCGCTCCTCAAATACATGGACGAGGCTAAAAAGGGGGATATATCAAGCATGATACTTGCACTAGACACCTACTACTATTCAAGGCTCCTGGGCGCATTCAGGTTTTATATGGGCAACGAGGGCCTGCTGCTGAACTACATAAGGGAGCTTATAGATGTTAAGAACATAATGATAGTCGTGAAGAACTACGCGTACAATGGCGAAGTAAAGGAATTCCTGATAAAAGGGGGATACATTGCCGAGGCAAAGCTTGCGGAAATGGCATCGAAGGACATAAATTCAATAGGCGGATACCTGCCCTTTAAGATAGATGATGCAATATCAACCTACAAGGCAGAGCGGTTCAGCTCTTACATAGAAACGGCGCTGAAAAGGGAGCTGTACAGGAAGTACCTAGGGCTTTTCACCCAGTCCGGCATATCTGTAGAGCAGATAATCGGATTCATGCTGAGGGGTGAGATAGAGAGGGACGAGCTGCGCGGCATATGGCTAGGCAAGTACTACAATGTAGGCAGGGACAGAATAAACAGGATGAGGCTGCTTAAATACGTGATATGATGCAATTCGAGAAGGTAGCAGTTGTTGGAGACAGGGAACTGGTGCTGGGGTTCAAGCTCATAGGCATACAGGATGTTTTCATAAGGCCTGCAGAGGAGGCTCTGGAACTCTTCCCAGAGCTTGTGAATTCAGGAAAGTATAATCTTATAATAATGTCGGAGGCGCTCAGGAGCATGATGAACGGGAGCACGCTAAGGCTGGCGGATACCTCGCTCAACCCTCTGGTCATATTCATACCTCTGCCAGGCAAGGAGCGGGACCAGGAATCTGTAGAGGAGCTTGCCAAGAGGGTGCTTGGCGTAGATATAAATGGATTGAAGGGTGCATGAATGGCTGAAAAAAAAGGCAGGGTATACAGGGTATCCGGTCCGGTGGTAGTGGCAGAGGATATAGAGGACCCAAAGATGTATGATGTTGTTAAGGTTGGTGATGAAGGGCTGATAGGGGAGATAATCAGGCTCAACTCCGGCAGGGCAACCATACAGGTCTACGAAGACACCACCGGCCTGAGGCCTGGCAGCTCTGTAGAGAACACCGGCCTGCAGCTCTCAGTCACGCTTGGGCCTGGGCTGCTCGGCTCCATATTTGACGGAATACAGAGGCCGCTAGACAAGATCAAGGCGGAGAGCGGCGACTTCATATCAAGGGGAGTGAACGTTGACCCTGTAGACCTGAAGAGGAAGTGGGAGTTCGTGCCAAAAGTGAAAAAGGGCGACAGGATAAAGGCCGGAGACGTAGTTGGCGAGGTGCAGGAAACAAGCATAATAACCCACAGGATACTTGCCCCAATCGGCACTGACGGCACAGTGTCTGAAATATCGGAAGGGAATTACACCATAGCAGAAAGCATCGGCAGCGCAACAGGCAGGTCCGGCCGCGCAATCGAGCTCACCATGATGCAGAAGTGGCCGGTCAGGATACCAAGGCCTGTTATAGACAAGCTGCCGCCAGAGGTTCCGCTCATAACAGGGCAGAGGATAATAGATACGCTGTTCCCTATAGCAAAGGGGGGCTCAGCCGCAGTTCCTGGTCCGTTCGGCTCAGGCAAAACCGTGATACAGCACCAGCTGGCAAAGTGGAGCGACAGCGACATTGTCGTCTATGTCGGCTGCGGGGAGCGCGGCAACGAAATGACCGAGATACTTACTACCTTCCCGGAGCTCACAGACCCAAAGAGCGGCAAGCCGATAATGGACCGTACAATACTGATAGCAAACACCTCAAACATGCCAGTCGCCGCCAGGGAGGCCAGCATATACACCGGCATAACGCTTGCCGAATACTACAGGGATATGGGATACAGCATAGCGCTAATGGCAGACAGCACCTCGAGGTGGGCCGAGGCGCTGAGGGAGATATCCGGAAGGCTTGAGGAGATGCCTGGAGAGGAAGGGTATCCCGCATACCTTGGCAGGAAGGTGGCGGAGTTTTACGAGAGGGCAGGCAGGGTCCACGTTCTAAACGGCTCGGTAGGATCGGTAACAGCCATAGGCGCAGTATCCCCGCCAGGCGGCGACACTTCGGAGCCGGTTTCACAGAACACTCTCAGGGTAACCAGAGTATTCTGGGCCCTCGACGCGTCGCTCGCCAACAGGAGGCATTTCCCTTCTATAAACTGGCTCAACAGCTACTCCCTGTATCTCGACGACCTGAAGAAATGGTACTCAGAAAAGGTTGACAAGGAGTGGAACGGGCTGTATTCAACAGCAATGAACATACTTCAGAAGGAGGCAGAGATAAACGAGGTGGTCCAGCTGGTCGGGTACGACGCCCTGCCTGAAAAAGAAAAGGAGATACTGGACATAGCAAAGGTGATAAGGGAGGACTACCTGCAGCAGAGCGCTTTCGACGAGGTGGACACTTTCACATCCATGCACAAGCAGCACATGATGCTCAAATCAATACTCATGCTTGACGAGGCGGAGAGGAAGGCGGTTGAACGCGGCGTGCTGATGGAGCAGCTGCAAAAGGTCTCGGCAAAGCAGAAGATAGCAAGGATGAAATTCGCGGCCGAAGCCGACGCAGACAGGTACTTCGAAGACGTGAAGAAATCGATATCTGAGATTGAAAGAATAGAGGCAAGGTCAAAGTGATGGCATGAGCGACGTATACTACAAGACCGTAAAGCAGATAACAAGCGTTCTCCTGTTTGTTGAAGGTGTGAGGAACGCAGCCTACAACGAACTGGTTGAGATAGCAATGGAGGATGGAAGGAGCGTTACAGGCCAGGTGCTTGACAGCAGGGACGGCCTGGCAATAGTCCAGTCATTCGGGGAGACCAGGGGAATGGACCTGGGCAACACAAAGGCCAGGTTCCAGGGCACAACGGCCAAACTCTCGGTAGGCACCGACATGCTCGGCAGGATATTTGATGGGGTGGGGAGGCCGAGGGACGGAGGGCCGCAGATATACAGCGACGAGCAGGTCGACATAACTGGCGAGGCGATAAACCCTTACGCCAGGGAGGAACCATCAGAATTTATACAGACAGGAATATCTACGATAGACTGCATGAACACCCTGGTAAGGGGGCAGAAGCTGCCTATATTTTCAGGGTCAGGGCTGCCGCACAACAGGATAGCTGCGCAGATAGCGCGGCAGGCAAAGATACTTGGCGAAGGGGAGGAATTCTCAGTTGTCTTCGGAGGCATAGGGATAAACAGCGAGGAGGCCAACTTCTTCAGGAGGGAGCTGGAGGAGACGGGGGCGCTTGGCAGGGCAGTGGTATTCCTGAACCTGTCATCAGAGCCTTCCATGGAAAGGGTGATACTGCCCAGGCTTGCCCTCACCACAGCGGAGTATCTCGCGTACAAGGAGGACATGCACGTCCTGGTAATACTGACAGACATGACAAACTACTGCGAAGCGCTCAGGGAGATATCGGCAGCCAGGGAGGAGGTACCAGGAAGGAGGGGATATCCCGGATACATGTACACCGACCTTTCCACAATATACGAGAGGGCGGGGAAGATAAACAACAGGAAGGGATCGATAACGCAGATACCGATACTGACCATGCCAGGCGATGACATAACGCACCCAATACCAGACCTTACAGGATACATAACTGAGGGGCAGATAGTCCTGAGCAGGGAGCTACAGAGGAAGGGGGTCTATCCGAACGTGGATGTGCTGCTTTCGCTGTCAAGGCTGATGAACCAGGGAATAGGGCAGGGCAGGACCAGGGAGGATCACAGGGGGGTGCAGGACCAGCTCTACTCAACATACGCCTCAGGAAAGGACCTGCGCAGCCTGACAGAGATAGTTGGCGAGGAGGCTCTGAGCGAGAGCGACAAGAGGTACCTGAAGTTCGCAGACCTTTTCGAGCAGAGGTTCGTCAACCAGGGATACTACGAAGACAGGGACATAGAGACCAGCCTAAATCTTGGATGGGAGCTCTTCAGCACGCTTGACAGGAACGAGATAAAGAGAGTAAAGGACGAGTTCGTGGCTAAATACGGAAAATGGAAGGATTAGATGGCATCTTTGGCAAACATAAAGACAACAAGGATAGAAATGATAAGGACAAGGGCCAGGATAAGGGTAGCCTCAAAAGGCCTCTCCCTGCTGAAGATGAAGAGGGCCAGCCTTGTGCTCGAGTTCTTCAGCCTGGCCAGGCAGATACAGATGCTAAAGGCAGGCCTGAGGGGCACAGTCGAGGCATCGGTTGACAGCACCAAGATTGCCGACATACAGGCCGGCAGGATAAACCTGGAGAGGATAGCCGCCGAGCAGGCCCAGGTAACGGTAGGGGTCGACGCCAAGAACGTGATGGGAGTGAGGATACCGAACATAGAGCTGGGCGAGCCTGCCCAGTTTTCAAGGGGATACGAGCTAGTTTCTATACCATCATCAATAGACGACGCCAGGAGGAGCTACGCGCTGCTTTTCAAGCTGCTCATAGAGGTTGCAGAAAAGGAGAGCTCGCTCAGGAAGCTGCTATACGAGATAGAGAAGCTGAACAGGAGGTCAAACGCGATAGAGAACGTAGTTATACCGCAGATGGCAGCCAAGGTGTCATACATAAAGCAGAGGCTGGAAGACATGGAGAGGGACCAGACGGTTTCCCTTAAATTCATAAAGAGGAAGATGGATGCGCAGTGAGATTAAGCCTGGAAGGGCGGCAGAGTTCGCCATGATAAGGATAGCCTTCGCTCTGGTCAAGGCGGCAGTGGCCATGGCAGTCATAGGGATAATATTGTACGTGGTGTTCTGATGGTCGAATCTGGTAATGATGTGGAAGCGCTTGCAAAGATAAAGGAGAAGGAGGATGGAGTGGAGAAGCGGATCGAGGAAGCCAAGCTCGAGGCGCAGAAAATGGTAGACGGAGCAGCGGCCCAGGCCAAGGCGCTGGTAGCCAGGGCCGAAGCCGACGCAGAGTCTTACTATGACAGGAGGCTGCGCTCCGCTGAGCTAGAGGCGAAAAAAAACAGGGAAAAAGCCAGGGCAGAGGCCGAGGCCAGGGCAGCGGCCCTGGCAGAGCCCGACGCAGGGAAGGCTCTGGCCATATACATCGATGTACTGTCAAAAATGTTCGGGGTGTAGCCGGCTCATGCTCAAACCGTCGAAGATGTGCAAGGTAAGGCTCATAGCAGCCAGGGAGTACTACAACGAGCTGCTGTCAGGTCTGCAGGATCTGGGCGCCGTCCAGGTAGAAGTCACAAGCGAGCCTGCGCAGAAATTCCTCAGCGGCGGCGAAGGATTCGACTACAAGGAGGTGTCTGACCTTGCGCAGAGGTTCAGGGGTCTTGAGAGCCAGCTGGAACCGCAGCCTTCGAATGAAAAGTTTACCTTTCGCGACTTCGCCCAGCTTAGGAAGATGGCAGGGTCTGTAATGATAGACGACAGGGTCGCGGAGATAAGGAGGGAGCAGGAGAGGATATCGGCCGAAATCCATGACAAGCAGCAGAAGCTCTCCCTGGTAGAGATGCTGTCCGGCTTCGGCAAAGACATCTCAATACTAAACTCCAGCAGCATCAAATCATTTGTTGCGTCAGGCAGGGACGCCTGGCAGCTGGCCAGCTCCGCGGCTTCGGAGCTGCAGGACGCGGTGGTGGTCAACCTTGGGAAGTGCTGCATCATAAGCATAAGGAGGGAGCAGGAGAAAAAATTCGGCGCACTGGCTGAAAAGAAGAACGTTGCCCTGGAGGTAGTCCCCGAGATGCACGGCACAGCCGCAGGCATAATTCCAGAGCTAGAAAAGCAGATAGGCAGGCTATCTGAGGACAGGATGGGGATTGACGGGGAGATACACGTAATATCGGAAAAGTGGTATCCAGCTGTAAGCGCAATCAGGGAGCAGCTGGACATAGAGATGGAAAAGTTTGAGATAACCGGAAGGATAGGCGTAGGCAAGTCTGTAATAGTGGTCGAAGGATGGGTAACCGAAGGGAAGGTGGCCGCAGTTGAAGAACTTGCCGGGAAAAGGACAAAGAACAGCTTCATGCTGGAAAGGATTAGGACAGACGAGCTGCCTCCCACCAACCTGGACAACCCGGCCGCTGCAAAGCTATTCGAGTTTTTCATAAGGTTCTACTCGCTCCCGAGGAGCGATGAGATAGACCCTACGCTCATGTTCGCCCTGATATTCCCAATATTCTTCGGGCTCATGGTCGGGGACTTCGGGTACGGGCTGATAATGCTGCTTGGGTCGATCTGGCTCATCAGGAGGCTGAAGAACCCCCCAAGGAGGAGCAGGATACCGAAGAAGATCAGCTCTTTTGTCACAATGATAGTGAGCCCCAACGGCCTGAACATACTTGCCAGGGCCATCATACCAGGCTCAATAATATCGATGGTGCTGGGCATAGCCTTCAACGAATACTTCGGCTTCCAGCTACCGTACAAGGCCCTCTTCAACGTAGAGGCAGGGCTGCCTACCCTGCTGCTCGTGGCCGGATACATAGGCGTCTTCATGGTGGAGTTCGGCTTCGCCCTGGGTTTCATCAACAAGATGGCGCACCGCGACAGGAAGCACGCCATCGCAAAGATAGGATGGATGCTGGCCGCGCTGGGAATAGTCATATTTGGGCTTAACGTGCTGCACAAGGCGCCCCTCGGCCCGTCAAGCATATCATCTGTTGCGTCCTACGCAATGATAGCGATCGGGATAGGGTCAGTGCTGTACGGGGAGGGCTCCCAGTCGCTGATGGAAATCCCGTCAATAGTCAGCCACATACTCTCTTACGTCAGGCTGATAGGAATACTCCTGACCTCTGTCATACTTGCCGGAATAATAGACACCATATTCATAAACAACGTAGGGCACTCGCTCCCCCTGGTCATACTCGGCGTCGCCATACTGGTTTTCGGCCAGATATTCAACATAGTGATAGCGATATTCGAATCCGGAATCCAGGGCGCAAGGCTGATATACGTCGAATTCTTCTCGAAGTTTTTTGACGGCAACGGCGTGCCTTTCAGGCCGTTCAAGAGCAGCAGGAGCAGGACAGTCAGCAGCCTTCAGCTCGAGGCAGCGAAGTAGCCAGCACAACGCAGTCCCCAGTTCACGCAGCACGCAGACTCAGTCAGGTTACCTTCTGCACCAGGGGGCCTATCGCCGTATGTGGAAAGCCGCTGCTCAGCGATGTGTAATTTATGACGAGATAGCCATCGTATATATTACCAATAGTGCTGGAATACGCCGTTGCGTTGGACCAGCACTGCACATTGAAGGAGTAATTCCCCTCGGTTGGTATTGAAATCTGATGTATTGGGGTGAACGGGTGCAGGTCGTAGACGTTAGTTGTGCAGCTCACTCCAGTTACGTTTATTGTGGAGCCAGTCGCCTGATCAAAGCCAAAGGTGAGCGTGCCGTTGGGATACAGCGCCACGTTGGTGCAGCCGAACTCGGCCGGCAGCGAGCAGGTATCCTGCACAAAACTTGTAGGCCTAAAAACCCCGAAAGCGAAGAGCGCTACGATTACCACCATCACTACTATGAGCAGCCACCCATAGGTAATCAGGTACTCCATGGCTGCCTGCAGCCCTACAGTGTGGCGTTTGTGCTCCATTGAAACTATATAATATAGAAAGATTATAAAACCTACCAATCAACAAATACGGTGCCGCAGGGCCCACTGCAAGATATATAAATGTGAACAATGCAATTGAATATAGCCACCATGAAAACTGCATGCAAATGCGGTGCGCACCTCCAAATGCTATGGAAAGAAACGCTTTGCAGCCAGGCGCCGCGCTTGAATGCTAAACCGGCCCAAAAATACCATATAATGCATGGGTGAACGCATGAATCGCTTCTCTACTGATGTGGGAAAAAGATTGAGGTACTGCTCTCCTCAGGGTGCAGAGGCTGTACAGGCCCAGCACTTCAACCAGGAAGAGCTGCAAGTAAAGCTGCAGGAAATGTCTAACAAAGAACTGCTAAGGGTCTCGAGCAGCATTGAGAACAGGACAGGGATAAGCCTCCTTGCCGCAGAGGTAACAAGGAGATGGTCGGATTCGGCAGAAAGCTTACATGCGAACGCAGAAACGGCTTCCGACCTAAAGGAGATAGCCATGGTTCTTGCCTCAAAAAAGTACATAAGGGGTTCTGAAAAGGGTCACCTCTACAACGCCATAATAGACAAATAAGAGCTGTTGATTGAATATGAATATAGAAGAGCTTGTGGCATTCGCGAAGCAGCGCGGCTTCTTCTGGCCAAGCGCCGAAATATACGGCGGCGCATCAGGCATATATGACTACGGCAACACAGGATACCTGCTGAAGAAGAGGTTCGAGTCAGCCTGGGTGTCCTTTTTTGTCGACACAAACCCGGACTACCACGTCATAGAGGGGTCCACCATTCTGCCAGAGGCACCGCTCGTGAGCTCAGGCCACGCCTCAATGTTCAACGATATCATAGTGGGTTGCTCCAAGTGCAACGCATTCTATAGGGCAGACGTGCTGCTTTCAGACTACAAGATAAAGGTATCCGAGGGTGCAACCCCGGGCGAGATAGACAGTTTGATAAGGGAAAACAAGATTAAATGCCCGAAGTGCAAGTCCACATCGTTCAGCGGCGCAAAGATGTTCAACATGATGCTTGAAGTGCGCCTTGGCCCTGAAAAAGCTGAAAAGGGCTACCTCAGGCCTGAAACGGCGCAGTCCTCATTCCTCAACTTCTTCAGGGAGTACAACATACTAAGGAAAAGCCTGCCCCTCGGCCTAGCCATAATAGGCAGGGCGTACAGGAATGAGATATCACCCAGGCAGGGGCTGTACAGGCTCAGGGAGCTTACGCAGGCTGAGCTGCAGATCTTTTTCGACCCCGCAGTCTACAGGAAGGGAACTGCGCACCTTCGCGACAGGAAGCTCAACGTCTGGCTCTACAACGCAGGCGCGCAGGCCAGCATCACGGTCGGCGAGCTGGTGGAAAAGCACTCAGTCCCGGAGTTCTACGCTTATCATATGTGCATGATAGATTCCTTCTACAAGGAGGTCATGGGTATACCTCCGGAAAGGATAAGGTTCTTCGAGAAAGGGGGGAATGAGAAGGCGTTCTACAACAAGCTGCACATGGACATAGAGGTGGAGGTGGAGAGCTGGGGCGGCTTCAGGGAGGTGGGAGGCCTGCACTACAGGGGTGACTACGACCTCACGCAGCACGGAAAGGGATCAAAACAGGATATGGGCGTTCTGTCTTCAGGGCAGAAGGTAATACCCAACGTACTGGAGCTTAGCTTCGGGGTTGATAGGAACGTGTGGATGCTGATTGACGTCCTGATGAGAAAGGACGGGGAGAGGAGCGTCCTGTCACTGCCATACTACCTGGCTCCCTACAACCTGGCGATATTCGGCCTCCAGAAGGACAAGGAGATAGACGACATGGTGCAAAGCCTGTACAAAAGGCTGAGGCCGAAATTCAAGGTATTCCTGGACAGTTCAGGGTCCATAGGCAGGAGGTATGCCAGGATGGATGAGCTGGGAACGCCATTCTGCGTGACTGTTGACTACGAATCAGTAAAGAAAGATTCTGGCAAGCTCAACACTTTCACCGTGCGCATCAGGGATGACAAGAGCCAGGTAAGGCTGGGCGCTGAAGAGATAGAGCCATTCCTCGCGAAGGAGCTATCAATGGATCCGTACAAGCTCTTCAGCTTCGATCAGTAGGCAAATGGTGGTAATATGGACGACAGCATTTCATCAACAAGCCTGAAGGTGTCCCTATTCAGCCTTAGGCACACCTTCGAAAGCGCGCAGCCCCTCACCTTCCACGCAGATTACGACCAGTTCAGCAACACAATAACATATCCATCAGGAAGGAACGTAATAAACATGGGGCACTACGGCTCTGAGAAGGACGGCGAGGTGAGGATAGTGAGCAGGGACATAAGCTCCGCAGCTTCCGATGTCAGCAGAAGGTTCAGGCTGGGCGACGACATGAAGGCAGTCTACAAGGGCATAGGGACGGACCAGTTCATGAAGGATGCGATAACAAGGTACAGCGGCATGCGGCTTACCCTGAATGACCCCTGGGAGACCACCCTTGTATTCATAATATCCCAGTTCAACAACGTAAAGAGGATAAGGCTCATAACAAAGAACATAATAGCGAGGTTCGGACCGGAGATAATGGACGGCTCAGGCAAGAGCATAATGCGCGGCTTCCCAGGCAGCGCAGACCTTATCGGAGCAAGCGAGAAAGATTTCAGGAAGTGCGGCGCCGGCTTCAGGGCAAAGTACCTGAAGGACCTCGCGGACTACTGCACCAACAACATAGACCTAAACAGGCTAAACCCGAAAAATTACGACAAGCTAAAGGAAACCCTCATGTCAATAAACGGCGTGGGCGAGAAGGTGGCAGACTGCATAATACTTATGGGGTACGGCAACCTCGCAGCCTTCCCGATAGACGTCTGGGTGAAGAGGACTATAGAGAAGGCGTACTTCAATGGCAAGCGAAAAAGGATGAAAGAAATAATGGATTTTGTAAGCCAAAAATGGGACAGAAGGTATCTTGGATACGCGCAGCAGTACATATTCTGGGGAGGAAGGCAGGCCAGCAGAAACGAGGTGAAGTGACGTAATGAAGGAATTTTACAAAGATATAGAAAGAATATCTGGATACCTGGAAGAGAAGCAGGTCGACTTCGATGCGGCGATGCGCATTTCCATGAGCATAGTGAGGCAGGCGGGGCAGGCCATAACGTACCTGCACAACAACGACATGAGATCGGCGTCGCGCGAGACCGCCTCCATGAAAAAGAGCGTAAAGAAGCTTATGGCCATGGACGCCCTGTTTAGGTACAACACCCAGCAGGCGTACCAGGAATACTCCGAAGCGATCATATTCGCCAGCATAAAGTCAGGCTCCGGGGTGCCGAGCGTGAAGTCGCTGAACGTCGACAATGAGGCGTACCTGCTGGGACTACTTGATGTAGTGGGTGAGCTAAAGAGGGAGGTGCTGGAGTGCCTGAGGGAGGGCAGGCTGGACGACGCGGTGCGCTACTTCGACACCATGAAGGAAATATACGACGGAACAAGGAAGCTGCGTTTTGCCGAAGCCGTACTCAGGGGTTTCAGGAAAAAGCAGGATACCGCCAGGATACAGATAGAGAACGCCGGCAGCGAGATACTGATGTTCAAGTCAGGCAGGCAGCCGTGACCTACTGCCGGCCGGCGTACTGATAGGCTTCCGCAATCATGGACACCGATATGTCGATCTGCCTGTTTATCTCCGCCATTCCGGCCCCAGAGACCACCATGCTTCCTATCCTCTTGTCCACGCCAGCTTTTTTTATCATCCTTATTATATGATTGGTTTCCGCAGAGTGCTTCTTGTTTATGTATTTGCTTACAGCAGCCTGGGTCACCCCAAGCCCCCTGGCTATCTCCACCTCTGTCATCGAGTGCCTAGAATCCAGGAATTTTGCAACTGCTATCCTGGCAGCCGGCAGTGATAGCTTTACTAGCCTGTCGCATTCCGATACCATGAAATCATCAGTCCTCCACGCCGAAGGTGTCCTTTATAGAGTCCAGTATGCCTCCCCTGCCCTTCCTTCTCTGCTGAGGCGCGGCATCAGCATCATACCCATTCTTCTCCGCATTTTTATCAGAGGTACGCGCCCTGCCATAGCCAAAAATGCCCCTGAGCGGGGACTTGAAGCCAGCTCCAGCCGTTCCGGTAGATGTTTTGGTGACCTTCTCTGCAGCCTCCCTGTGCCTCCCAGCGCCGCGCTGCGCCCCGCACTCTTCAAGTATGCTGTTTATGTCAATGGTATGTATCCTTGAAAGGTCTAGCACTATCAGGTTGGCCTTGGCGCTCGCGGCATCAACGGCATCTTCATGGTTCTTGCACACCGAGGCCCTGAAACCGTCGACCCTGTTAGCCTCGATTGCTGCCGCAGCCGGGCTGCCTGACACGAGGAGCATGATGTCAAAATTGCCCACCGCGTTACGCATATCCCTCAATATGCCCTTGTAACCGTCAGCTTCGGCGTCGCTCATTATGCAGCTGTTCCCTCCCTTGTTTATGATGTTGGCAAGCCTTATCAGTATGGTTTTGTCTTCAGAAGCAAGGTATACCTTCATCAAGCAGCACCTACCATTATAAATATAGATTTGCTGATATGATTATTAAGCTTTGCGATTTATATTCTATAAAATCAAGGTGTTATTCTGAGAGGAAGAGATACCCTAGTGGTGTGCGAATCCTGCGGCAGGAAAGTGCCGAGGAACAAGGCGGTAATAGACGAGAAGGCTATACGGTTCAGCACAGAGCTTAGGACTACCAAGGACGTCAGATTCTTTGAAAGGAGGAAGGTGCTCTACTGCATAAGCTGCGCAAAGCACAGGGGCATATTCGAGAAGAAAAAGCGTCAGGCTATAGAGAGAGCCAAAAAGTTCTGAGATGCATGGCAACAAAGGAGGAGATGCTGATCTTCAAGCTTCGTGAGAAGAAGCAGCCAGCCAAGCAGCCGCAGGCAGAACCTCCAGCCGCAGCCCCTGCCCAGCAGGCAGAGCCGCAGGCCGCGCCTCCTGCACAGCCGCAACAGGCGTATGCGCAACCCCAGCAGGCGGCAGCCAAGCCTCAGCAGGAAAGGCGCGCGCAGCGATACATACCTGAGGAGGAGCCAGAGGTGCTGGTCACCCCTGCCCCGAGCGCATTCAAGCAGGTGGAGGAAGCAGAGATGCTTACGCAGAGGCACCCGAAGAGCACAAAATACGAGAAGAAGAGCAAGAAGGCTGCGGAGGGGCTTTTCTGCACGTGGCATCCGTGGCGGTCTGCATATTCGGTGTGTGCGGAATGCCACAGGCCGTTCTGCTATGAGGACATAATAGAATACAGCGGCAAGTACTACTGCCTGGAGGACATAGACAGCGTTGCTGCCCACGGGGGCATTGGCCCGGAGTTCGTCTACAACAAGGTCAGCCTGGTCTCGGCAGGAGCCTTCCTTTCCATAATAGTCGTATACCTGTACTTCAGCTACGGGCAGCTGCTGTACCTATTCAACTACGCCAACCACATAGGCCTGAACACCTTCCTTACAAAGCTCAACATCACCTACATAACGGTACTGTTCTCCGCAATACTTATACTGTTTAATTTCATATCAGCAATGCTAATATTCGCGCAGTCCAAGAAGGGATACGGCTTCGGCATACTGAGCGGCTTCTTGTCGATAACGCTTTTCAGCTACGAATTTATAAACAGCTACTCGCTATACACTGCAATAATAAGCGCGCTCTCCTTCGCCAGCCTGATAAGCCTCGGATATTCAAGGAGCGGCTACGAGCCAATGGAGACTGGAGAAAGCGTTATAGCGAGGGAGCCATCGGCGTACGACTGGCCAAACGTCGGAAGGTTCTGAGGCCTACCCAAGTGTCCTCTTCTGATACCTTCCCCTTCTTTCTATATCTGCCAGCCTTGCAACTACCTTATCGGCATCGTCGTAGCCCCTGGAGCTTAGATAAGACTCCAGGAAACAGGAATACAGGGCAGCGCTCACAGACCGTTTCATAAGCAGTACGTCCACAGCCCTGGATTCCAGCGAGCTGGTCAGCTCGCCCAGGCCAAAATCTATGATCCAGGCCTTGTGCTGCCTGTCCACAATGATGTTGGCTGTAGTGTAGTCGCCGTGGACTATGCCGTTCCTGTGCAGCAAAGCGAGCTGCCTGCCGGCATCTGACATTATGCCAAAAAGGTCCTGTCCATCAGCCCTCCCGCCCTCCACAAGCCTGTTTAGCATTGCACCGTATATCCTTGTAAGAACAAGCACGCTGCTCCCAACCCACAGGACTAGCGGCACCCTGGCCCCGCATGCCGAGGCTGCGCACATTATCCTGGCTTCAGACCTGGTCCTCTCCTTCCTTATGCTGCTGTCTATCTCCTCTATCCTGTAATTCTTCCTTACCCTGTCCTTTATGACAACATCCACTCCAAGGAAAGTGCTACCAAGAAGCCTTGCCTCAGCCCCCTTGTCTATGATTTTAGGCATAATAATACTACCACGTTATCTTTACGCTGTCCAGCCTGTACCTCTGGCTGATGCCGCAGTCGTCTACTGCGTAGCTCTGCCCGGAATCCTGCATCTTCTCAGCCACTAGAGCTATCATGGCCCCGTTGTCTGCGTTGAGGTCGTTGGTGGCTGCAAAAAGATTTGCCCTGTTTTCTCTAGATATCGAGCCTAGCATCTGCTTCAGCCTATCGCTCTGGGCTACGCCGCCGCATACTACAATGTCTTTCTTTTTAGAAAGCAGGAGAGCCCTCTCCGTAGCTTCGCACAGCATTGAGAACGCGGTCTCCTGCATGGAATACGCCACGTCCCTGACGCTATTATTCTCCAGCGCCCTTGTGGCGAAGGTGAGCAACCCGGTGAAAGTGAAATCCATGCCCTTTACAGTGTACGGCATTTTTATGTAGCTGCCACCGAGCGCAGCCCTGGCAACCTCAGAGCCCCAGGCCGGCAGTATCCCGGCAGCCCTAGCAAAGCTGTCCAGCATGTTGCCTATGCCAACGTCAAGCGTTTCGCCATACACCATGTAGTGCCTGAACCGCTCATCAGACAGCGCCACTATCTGCGAGTTGCCGCCGCTCACATAGAGCACGAGCGGGTCCTTAACATGGAAAGCCTGCTTGGTGACCTCTATGTGACCTACCGCGTGGTTGACCGGGAATAGAGGTATATCATTCTTAACTGCAATGGTCTTGGCAGCCACCATACCTACAGAAAGGCACGGCCCGAGGCCAGGGCCCTTGGTATAACCTATTCCTGAAATGTCTGCCACGCCAAGACCTGCCTCAGTCAGCGCGCCGCGTATGACCTTGTAGGTGTTCGCTGCGTGGAACTCAGCAACCTTTGCAGGTATTAGGCCCTTGTCCCATATCGGATACATAATCTTACGGTTTGCAAGTATCCTGCCTTTTTCGCAGATCCCTGCCCCGAAAGTATGCGCAGTGCTCTCTATGCCCAGGACAGCCACAAAATCACGCCGATGTAAATCGAATTTGCATCTATAAATACTCCGCCAAAAGGCTAAATAATGTGCGCACGCACACCTTTTCAGATTAGCAGCCATGCCAGTCTCCATATATCAAATAATGCTGCACAGACCTAAGGCAAATGGCTGCATAAATCTGCGTTTGGGAACAACATTTTAATCAAATTTCAATGAAAATCCAGCTCCGACTGTAATCTTATACAGACATAAACATACAAACGCAGAAAGATTTAAAAACAGATACAGTAAAGTCTAATTAATAAGAGGTGAAAAAATGAACGGAGGAAACGGCGGAGGAGGTTAAGAAAAAGGTGGAAAAATGAACGGAGGAAATAGTGGAGGAGGTTAAGAAAAAGGTGAAAAAATGGATAGTGGAAACGGCGGAGGAAGTTAATAAGAGGTGGAAAAATGAATGGAGGAAACGGCGGAGGAAGTTAAGAAAAAGGTGAAAAAATGAACGGAGGAAACAGCGGAGGAAGTTAAGAATAAGGATGTTTTTTTATAAAGAAGATTTGGCAGCAAGAGCTCTATTTTTGAATTTGCTGATTATCAGGTTTTCTAAGTGTTCTGTTTCTCTCATCCAACAGCTTATTAAGCACTTTATAGTTTGATGACTCCTTTATATCAAATTTTCTTATGCCAAATTCTCCTATAATTGTATTTGTTATCACAGCTGTCCTTATTTTAATGCCTTTCACGTTCGAGAAGCTGCTGACAATGGATTCAAAGTCGCCATCGTTGAATATCGGCGCTATCAGGACAATGCCGTAAGGCGCTGACGAATCAGCGACATAGGTGAACCTGTTGGCAGGATATTCATTCTCTTCTACTATATTCTTCAAGTACTCTATTCTTGTGCTGTTGAACCTTGGGACATCTTTCTGCACTAGGTATAGAAATGCAAAATACTTTACCGGCAGCTTCAGCATTGTTATTGTAGGCCTTTTTATTGTTGATATTGCTACAAGCTTGTGGTATGCGTACTGCGCAACCCCTGGATTCAGATGGTATTTTTCATCAATGTCCTTGAAACTGGTTTCCGCATTTGAGTTCATTTCCTTAATAACCGCGTATTCGCTCAAGAAAAACTGCTCAGGCTTTTTCCTTGGCGTGTCGCCGCTCCTTTTCCAGACTCTATCTTTTATTGAATCGAAGAATTCATCCCTGAAAGGTATGTACCAGCCATAAGGTTCTATAAGGTAGCTGACATTCCATACCGATGGTTTTGAAAAAAATATGTGGGATGACCTGATTCTGTATAACATTTTCTCCAGTTCCTCATTGCTTCTAGCTAGTACATAAAGAATCAAGCTGTAGTCTCCACGGCACGACACAGCAAGCTGTATCCCAGGTTCCTGTAGAATTAGCCTCTTCAGCTCGTCAGAGTTGGGTGTGCTGCTCGAAAACTTCGCCAATATAAGATATCTCGTGTAGCCGAACGTTTCCGGCTTCATCTCTATCGTGCGCCTGATTCCGTATGTAGATGTCAGCTTTTTGATCCTGGAATTCACCGTGCTCTGCTTCAATCCGGTATTGGTCGCAATTTCCTTTACCGATGCCTTTGAGTTCATGCTCAGTTCCTTTATCAGGGTAATGTCGTCCGCCTCAGGATACTTAAGGCTCTCAATCTGGTCTATCTTCATGCTCTCTGTTTTAATGTTTATGTACTCACCAAGGTCCTTTACCCTGGTTTTTAGGAACCTGTGCCTGGCCGGCACAAAACTGCCATCCAGTTCGATCTTGCCTATGTACAACGAATATTTTTTCTTCCTGATATCCTGGCCTGACTTCCTGAATTTGTATTCATAAAGGTAGTATGCCCCCCGTATCAGCTTTGCCTCTACGCTGTACTTCGATGTCTCTCTGATTCTGTCTAGAGCTATCTTTATCTTTTCCGGGAGCAACCAATTACCATATGTATAGTTTTATAAGTAATATAAATACCTTTCTAAAAATTAAATTTATAAATAATGCAAAATTCAGCCTTAATTTTTAATATAAGTATCCCTAAATATAAATTTTATAGATATTTGCCTTTAATATTCACGGGGAGGCTCTATCAATAATGCAAAAACCCGCGAAGGGTATTTATAAAAGGTTGCCCATAAGTATAAGCAAGGAGTGATGTAGGGGCGAAGAAATGAAATCAAAAAGAATGCTGATTTTAACATCCCACCCAAAATTCAACCCAATTCTTAGCCCTACACTCCTACTTTACTTATTTTATGACATTCCGCTTAATACTATGAGACTGAGTGGCTGATAGGATGTTTGGAATTTTAAAGAAGGATTCGAAGAAGAAAACGGACAACGATAAAAGGCCAATAAGGGTAATACGCACAAGCGAGAATTCTTGGCAAATCGTCTACGCGGATGAGTAATGGATAGGGGGTAGAGTAGAATGGTCAATAACAACACGAAGAGCGGAAGCCATGCGACGACGGGCCGCATCGAGAAAATACGCAAAAACCCGAAGGGATTTTTTGTCGTCAAAAAGAACGGCAAGACATACCACAAGTTCTTCCTCATAAAGCCCAGGGAGAATGCCAATATAGACAAGCTTGCCAACGACCTGATCCAGCTTAAGGATGTTGTGGAGGTCTACGCCACAGAGGGCAGCGCTGGTTTCATAGTCAAGGCGAGGTTTGACAAAGGAAAGGAGCCCTCCTCAGTCTCCAGGTACATACAGAAGAACATATCAAAGGACTACGGCACACTCATAAGCTATATAAACTTCAAGCGTGGTTCAAGATGAGGGCAAAGATGTGGTACTACAAGCACTTCAAGAACCACAAGTTCTGGGAGGAGCTCTCGAAGCCTCCTTCTGGCGAGTACGTCATAGTGAGGGAAAGCCAGTCTACCTCTACAATAGTAAAGAAGGAGGAGCTTGAGGAGTATATGCAATACCTGAAAAAGAAGGACAACTTGCAGGCACGCTTGAAGAGCGATAAGGCGTAGCCCTGCATAATGCTATAGTACGTCTATTATGTCCTCCTTGTACCCAATCTCAACAAGTGCCTTCTTGGCGTTGTTCTTGTGGTTGCCCTGCAGCTCTATCGAGCCGTCCTTGCTAGTGCCTCCGCACGCCAGCTTCTGCTTTAGCGATTTTGTAGTCCTGTCAAGCTCATCAGGGTTCACGCCCTCAACAATAGTCATGAGCTTGTTGAATTTTGCCTTCTTGGTATATACCTTTATCTTGCTTTCCGTTTCCCTGTCAAGCACGGAGCATACGCATATGTCCTTCGGCAGTCCGCACTTGGGGCATATATCTGGCATTACTTTGGTGCACCTCTCTGGTTAAGCAAGGTGTTTATCCTGGCTATTGTCCTCCTTATCTCCCTTGTCTTTATCACTTTGCTGGCCACTCCTGTAGATGCCACCCTCCTCTTCTCTATGCTCAGCTCTAGCTGAAGCTCGCCTAGCTTGGATTTGAGAGCATTTTCAGATAAGGACCTAAGTTCTTGAATTTTTATTTCAGACACCCTCTGTTATAATACTGCGCGTATTAAATATTAAAACCTTTGTATTTGGAGGACTGGGTCCTCCAGCCAAGCGCCTGCCGCGCCAATAGAACCGCAATGGTTTAAAAACCTTCCATACTGATAATTATAAATGGTGCTTGCAGGCCATTAGTTGTCAGGCCTAGCCGGATTTCATGGACGCCAGACTTCTCTTTTGCCTGGAAACAGGCAAGCAGATAAATATTTTACCTCAGATATATTATACGCGTGATATTTAATGCAAAAGTTCAAGACAACCGCTGACATAAAGGTGCCCGAAAAGCTTATAGACCAGGTAATAGGGCAGAAAAGCGCGACAAACATAATCAAGAAGGCTGCCAAGCAGAGGAGAAACGTGCTCCTTATAGGTGAACCAGGCACCGGAAAGACCATGCTGGCGCAGGCGATGGCAGAGCTCCTTCCATCAACCGACCTTGAGGACATACTTGTATACAAAAACCAGAACGACGAAAACATGCCAATAGTCAAGGCGGTGAAGACGTACCTCCCTGATGACAAGGATAAGCACGGTGACGGGCAGGGCAGGATTATACTGCAGAAAGAAAGGATGAAAAACAGGATGGGGATGAACAAGGGCACATCGATAATCACCCCGATAATGATAATACTGGTAATATTCCTCTTTGCGCTTTCGCTGAGCGGATACATAAAGGGGTATGAGATAGTAGTCCTTGCAGCGCTGATACTAGGCATACTAATATTGGGGTCCATGGCCATATTCACCAGCAGCATAACCAGAAGGGTAGGATTGCCGGGAATGGCCGACTACAATGAGCCAAAGCTCATAGTTGACAACACAAGCCAGGCACACGCACCATTCATAGATGCCACCGGGTCAAAGGCAGGCGCGCTGTTCGGCGACGTTAGGCACGATCCGCTCCAGACCGGCGGCCTCGGCACTCCGGCTCACCTCAGGGTTGAGAGCGGTGCAATACACAAGGCAAACAAAGGGGTATTGTTCATAGACGAGGTTTCAAGGCTGGAGCCCAAATCACAGCAGGACCTCCTCTACGCGCTGCAGGAGAAAAAGTATCCAATAACCGGACAGAGCGAGATGAGCTCCGGCGCTCTTGTGAAGACAGAGCCTGTGCCTTCAGATTTCATACTTGTAGCTGCAGGCAACCTGCAGGACATACAGAACATGCACCCGGCGCTCCGCTCCAGGATACGCGGATATGGCTACGAAGTATACATGGATTCTGCCATGGACGACACCGACGCAAACAGGACAGCCCTGGTGCAGTTCATAGCGCAGGAGGTGCGCAAGGACGGCAAGATACCACATTTCGACAGGGGTGCGGTAGAGGAGATGATAGAAGAGGCCAGGAGGAGGGCAGGCAGGAAGAAAAAGCTCACCCTCATACTCAGGGATCTGGGCGGCCTCATAAGGGCGGCTGGGGACATAGCCGTGGAGCATAAGAAAAAAGCCGTGACAAAGGAAGACGTAATCGCCGCCAGGAACCTGGCGAATTCGATAGAGGCGCAGGTAGTGACGCAGGCCATAGAATACAGGAAGGACTACAAGGTGTTTAGCACCGCAGGGTTTGAGGTGGGCAAGGTAAACGGCCTT
Organism: Microcaldota archaeon; assembly: GCA_021799635.1. Lineage (GTDB taxonomy): Archaea > Micrarchaeota > Micrarchaeia > Micrarchaeales > Micrarchaeaceae > JAJZAB01. The sequence continues at coordinate 65,118 of JAJZAB010000001.1, read as the reverse complement.
GCTGTTATGGGCACCTCAACAATAACCTCTGCCGGCATAGTGCTGCCAATAGTGGCTGAGGTGACGCCGGCCAGCTCCAGGTCTGAAGGAAAGTTCATACCTACAGGAAAGCTAGGGAAGATAGCCAACGAGGCGGTCAAGAACGTCAGCGCAATAATAAAAAAGCACATGGGAAGAGATGTCACCGGATACGACATGCACGTCCAATTCCTGCAGTCTTACGAGGGAGTTGAGGGCGACAGCGCAAGCATTTCGGTAGCCATAAGCATAATATCGGCTATGGAAAACATACCGGTCAACCAGTCCGTAGCCATGACCGGATCGCTCTCTGTAAGGGGCGAGGTGCTTCCTGTGGGCGGGATAACCAGCAAGGTTGAGGCTGCTGTGAATGCAGGCATGAAATACGTGATAATACCATACAGCAACAAGGATGACGTTTACCTGAGCGGCAACGTAATCAAAAAGATCAAGATCATAACTGCGAAGACCCTGGCAGACGTGATAAAGGGGTCTATGAAGGAGTGCAAGAGGAGGGACGAGATAGTAAGGGAGCTTGTGAAGTACAAGAAGGAGGAAACTAGGCAGGGCGGCCAGAAGAAGTGAGATGCCGCAGCGACCATCTGGTAGTAGAATGAAAAACAACAAGGGCGAAAGGCAGGTTGACGCCAAGAAGAAGCTGGAGGAGTTCGGAGCCTCGATACTGAATGATATAGAGAAGGGCACAGATCCGAAGTTCAGGACGATATCCAGATCCAGATCCAACGTCCACTACGATGCCAAAAACGGAGTGCTTGCTCTGGGCCAGAAGGAAGAGGAGAGGAATTTCGTTAACGTGGCCCAGGCAAAAAGGTTTATGCAGACCATGGCTGTAGCCGCGAAGTGCCACAAATTCCTGTCAGAGAACCTGCACACTACAATCAGGGGGCTTTTCTACCAGCTTAAGTATTCGCTGGGCGAGGATGTCGATGAGAATATATTCAACGAGCAGTCGGAATCGAATCCGCTGATAGAGGACCTGGAGGTGTCCATCAACGTCAAGAGGGAGAGCCTAAACCTGAACGCAAACAGGAAGGGCATACTGGCCGGCAACCTCAGAGTGCTAGACAACTTCGGCGGGGAAAGGATAGAGATAGATGCGAGCAAGCAGGGCAGGAGCGGATGGTCGATACCGAGCGACGTAGACAACGACATAGAGTTCGTTGACGTGAAGGCGAAGTACGTCCTTGTCGTTGAGAAGGACGCAGTATGGCAGAGGCTGAACGAGGACGGCTTCTGGAAAAAGGAGAACATAATACTCATATCCCCCCAGGGGCAGGCCTCCAGGGGGGCAAGGCGGCTGATAAGGAAGCTGGCCGACCTGGACCTGCCTGTGTACGTTTTCAACGATGCCGACGCCTGGGGGTGGTATATATACTGGACCATAAAGACCGGAAGCATAAACCTTGCATACATAGGCAGCGACATAGCCACACCGGAGGCCAGGTTCCTGGGCGTTACAATGAAGGACATAGAGACATACGACTTCCTGAAGAAGCTGGTGATGAAGGCCAGCGATGTGGACATTAAGAGGGCGCAGGAGATGCTGCAGTACCCGTGGATAAGCAGGCACAAGGAATGGGTCGAGGAGCTGAACAAGGTGATAAAGACAAAAACCAAGCTGGAAGAGGACACTCTCCAGGCGCCGAAGCTCACGTTCGTAGGCGACTACATAAGGGAGAAGGTCAAGAACAAGGATCTGCTTCCGTAGCTGTCAAGTCCATCGCAGCGCGCAGGCTCAAACCCTTATTATCGGGTGCAGGTGGCCCAGGCCGAGCTTGTTGAGCGCAGTCTCAGGGCTGTCGTAATACTCCTTCACCATCTCGTTTATGCTCCTGAGGTCGCGTATCCCCATTTTGTTCATAGCCATAAGCACCGAAGCCCTGACCTGCTCCTCAGCAAGTATATCCTGCGGCACCACGCCTATGAGCTTGGATATGGTGTCGCGGTATGTGACGCTTGGAAGTATTGGCATCGACTGGTGGGTCTTGTAGTCGAACTTGAACAGGTCTGAAAGCAGTATCTGGGTCTCTATGCCTGATATCTCGGACATCTGCACTATTTTCCTCTGCGGCACCCCGTTTTCATAAACCTGGGATATGACTATTATGGAGTCTATCACAGGAAGTATGTCCCTCGGTACGTTCATCGGAGTGTGCTCAAGCCTGTTTATCACGTCCCTGGCTGATGAAGCATGTATCGTCCCCATGACTATCTTGCCTATGTTCATCGCGGTTATCATGTCGTTCGCTTCTGCCCCCCTCACCTCCCCTATTATTATCATATCCGGCCTCATCCTCAGAGCGTTCTTTACCAGAGCCTCCAGCGGCATCTCTTCGCTGGTCTCCAGCCTTACACAGTTGTCCTGGGTCTCGGTGTTGAGCTCGTACGTTTCCTCTATGGTGACTATCCTCGCATCTGGCCTGAAAAAGGAGAACATGGCGTTCAGAAGCGTTGTCTTTCCAGAGGCAGGCATACCGCTTATCATCATGTTCGCCGGCCTAACGGAGAAGCCGTCAACATAAAGCCACAGCCTCGCAGCTATCTGGTAATCAAACTCCCCAGCGTTTATCAGGTCAATTATGCTCAGGGCCTTGCCCCTGAAGTTTCTTATCGTTATATCATAGCCGATCGGAGATGCGACTATGTTAGCCCTGCTCCCCGTCGGAAGGTGGACGTCGAGTATGTTCCCCTTTGCTGTCTGGTTAGTTGCATACAGCTTCAGCTTGTTGACAAACCTATCCAATTCTTCCTTATTCTTTATCTTTACATCCAGCTTCTCCTCCCCCTTCCTTGAGTCGTAAACAAATATGTTTTCGGTGTTGTTCACCATTATATCCTCTATATACTGGTCGCCAAGCACATCCTTTATGGGATAAAAATCATCAAGGTCCTTCTCTATTTCCGCTATCTCGTCATCGCTTATGTTGGGGTCTATTGTCTTTGCTGCGTAGGTGATGAGCGCCTTCCTCCTCGCCGGGTTAGTTACGGTTGCAAACTTTCCGGTAAGCTGTTTTACTATCTCACCTTCTACTTCGTAAAGAACATCCTTCATCAAATCACAGTAATTATTCTATCAATCAAAAAGCTTAAAATAGGTTGCCCATCCGCCTGCCTAGTTGTTCGGAACTATGGAGTCAACAACAAATTCCGGGCTGTATGGCACCAGCGAGTCGTAGGATTCACCTGTGCCAAAAAACAATATCGGTATTCCAGTTGCGTCAGATATGGATATGGCGTTGCCCCCCTTTGCATCGCAGTCCAGCTTTGTAAGTATTATACCATCTATCTTCATGTGCTTTGAAAACTCGCTTATCTGCGCGGGCAGGGAATTGCCTGCCGTGCTTTCTCCTACAAATATGGTCAGGTTGGGCTTTGCGACCCTGTGCATCTTCATAATCTCACCGATAAGGTTCTTGTTTGTCTCCTGCCTGCCTGCGGTATCTATCAGCACCACCGGGATGCCGTGGCTCTTGGCGTAGGCTATGGTGTCGAAGGCTACGCTGGCAGGGTCTGCCCCGTATTTGCTCTTTATGACAGGTACCCCTATGCGCTGCGCGTGGTATTCGGTCTGTTCTATCGCCGCAGCCCTGAAAGTATCGCTTGCCGAAAATGCGCAGCCTATGCCGCATTTCTTCAGCCTGTACGCAATCTTCCCCATGGTCGTGGTCTTCCCAGTGCCGTTAGGGCCTATGAAAAGGATCCTAACCGGGCCGTCCTCCTTGCCTACCATCTGTTTTATCATGACGTCAAAATCTACTTTATCCCCGCTTTTTTTCAGCACATCCAGCATTGCCCCCCTAACACTTTTTAATATATCTTCTCTGAGGTTCCTGGACCTGAACCTCGTCTCTCTCATCACAGCGCCAAGCGTTCCAAGGAAATCCTCGGTGGTCTTGTAAGATACGTCAGATTCGAGGAGCGATATCCTGAGGGAATCCAGGAAGTCCTCAATCTCCTTATCGTTCAGCTGCACCGTGTTTAGGACTACGCCCTTCAGCCTGGTGGAAGCAGATATCCTAACATCAGCTTCAGGCTTGTGCACAGCCTCACCGTGCGCCTCCGGCAGCCGCTTGTCATCCTGTCCTCGCTTGTCAGCCCCTGCTCCGGTGCGTTCAGCGCCTTCTCCTTCAGTAGCCTCCTCCTTTTTCGAGAGGCCCTTCAGTGCGTTCGAAACCTTTTTCCTAAGCAGGTCAAACATTTGAAATACCTATCTATAGATAAGCGCATCTATCCTGCGCGATATGTCTGACAGCACATTGTCGATCTCCTTCCTGCTCCCAGCAAGCCTGTTGAACTCCGCAGTGGCCTTCTCCAGCCTACTTGCTATAAAACTCTTTGCGTCTTCCACGCTCTCCTCTATCATGTATCCTGAGCCTATGTTTACCGTGACCTTTTCAGCGTTGTTCGTTTTCGCGCTTAAATAAACGCCTGCGCCTACGTGCATAAGGGATTCCTTGCTCCTAACAATTTCTATCTTGTCAAGGGTGCGCTGCGCCTGCGTGAGTTCGCTCATGTACTGGATGCTCCTGTTCATCCCTTCAGATATGGTAGCGTACTGGCCCTCGTACAGCTGCTGCAGGTACCTGAGTGTCTCAAGATCCTGCTCCTGGCTCTGGCCTGATCCTGGGCTTTTTTCAGTCATTCGCCCGCCTCTTCACTTCGCTTATCTTTATCTTGTTGGATTTTATCCCGTGCCTGCTGCCCAGCAGCGTTGTGGCCATAATCCCGGCGTGCCTCTCGCCCTCAGCCGTGACCTCTACGCTGAAACTCCTTTCCGGAGATTTTTTTATCAGCCCCTTCACTACAAATACACCTTTTTTGTTTTTAGCCATCAAACCACTTGTTTAGCTCAAAGCGTTCATTATCCTGGAAAGCTCATATCCCGTGGTGTCAGACCCTGCTACAACCCCGGCAGAGTTCGATATCGTTGAAAGGCCTATGCTCAGGGCGCCGGTGTTGGCCGTTGTCCTAACAGACTCGAAGCCGGTAATCCTGTCAAGCCCCTCCTTATCTTCGTCAGTTGCGTGATTATTTATTACTATGCCACTGTTTGTAAGTATATTATTTGCGCCTACAGTGTTGAAATTCCCTATACGTTTCCTTACCACCTCCACTCCAAATATATCCTCAAATTGTGCCACATCCGCATCCCTGTACTCCGGATTTATTATCGCTATCTTGTCATTAACTATTACGTTGTTCCCCACGGCGTTTATGTCGCTGGTTATTACCCCTACGTTGAGGTCCAGGCCCAGCTCCTTTATCTTTCCAATCTCGTAATCCGACGCAACGTTTGATATTGCTATCCCGTTGGAATTCCCGCGCATGAAGATCCCGACCAGGTCGGTGCCGTATATCGTCATCCCAAAGCATTCGGCCTTAAGCGTGCTTTTCAAGAGCGCCCTTGCCCTTTCCGTGACTCCCTCGGCAACGAACACGAACTTCCCAGTGCAGGTTGCAAAGGCGCCTATGAAATCGCTGCCGTTTATCTGGCATTTAACGGCTTCCATAAAAACACTGCATATATCCTATTTTTGCTTTTTCGCAGCCGCAGCTTTCTTCTCACCGCCCTTGACGCCAGCTGCTTCCTGCGGCTCCGGCTTTCCGGCAGCGAACGGCTCGGCAGACGCGACCCCGTTCTCTATCTTCACGTTGAGCCTTACCGGTGTCATTTTCCTTGCAACCCTTTTAACTATGAGCGAGTTCAGATCCTGGCTTATCTTGACGTTGTCTATGCTCGTTTTCGTATAGTGCGCAACCCTGTCCCTTACATAGCTTACCGCCTTCCTCGCCCTCTTGCCCCTGGGCTGGTTGACAAGGTACTTCCTTATATTTATGGTTAGTAGCATGCGGTTGGCCATTTTCACGCCTTATCTATCTTAAGCTTCGTCCTCCTCCAGTTCCTGGCGAAGTTGTTTGTCTGTATCTTCCTGTGCGTCCTGACTATGGCCAGAAGCGGAATCCTCCTGGCTTTCTTAAGCTCCTTCCCAAGCCTCATCTTCGTACGCCCAGATTTCTTGGTCATTCAGTTCACTTGTGTTTGTATTCTATTTTGGTTTCCTTCTTTGAGGTAATCCTGTCAAGTATAGAAAGCAGCTGGGATTCGTTCATCTTTCCGTTTATCCTGTTCGTCTGCACCAACGATATTATTATATTGACTATCTGAGTATAAAATGCTGGGTTTGATATCCTTATATTCATCATCCTTTCGTAGGCCTTTGCATCAAGAAGCTGCTTCAGCAGCTCCTTCTTTTCCTGCTCAATCTGCATGTTTCTCAGCGCAGCGGAGACCCTCTTCTTCAGCCTCTTCTGGGAGTTCTCATCCTCCTCATAGTCCTGCGCATAGTCGCTAGGCATGCCTGTCCCCTCCCTGCGATATATCTCTGGAAAGCTTGTCTATCAGCGCCTTACCCTTTGGTGTTATAATCCTTCCCTGCTTTGTCTTTTTTATCAGTTCTATCTTCTCCAGCGCCTGCAGGGCATCCCTTATTATGCTGCCGCCTCCTGGGGTGTAGTGCCTTCTGTGCACGCTGTGTTCCTTCCTGGAGCCGTAGCGTACCCTGAGCCTTGATACTCCTATTGGTCCGTTGAGGTACACCTGCCTGAGTATTGACGCGTTCCTCACATACCAGAAGTCAGGGTCCAAAGGCGCCCTCTCCCTGTTGGCGCCTGATTTAACGTAGTTTATGTATTCAGGCTTCGTTATCCTATCCTTGAGAAGCTTCGCTGTCTCCTTTACAAGTTCGGATGCCTTTACATCATAAGCATTAACCATAAAATTTTCCCCGAATAAGCCGGTTGCAGCTACTCAAAAGAGAAACCAAGTATAAACATATATTTACTACCAAAAACCTATTAAAATCTTTGCTTAGCCAAGGCCCCTGGTCCGCCACGGCGCGCAGGCGCAAAAACGCCGCGCCGTATTATTTTTTTCGCCCGCTGACTTTGGCTATCGCGTCTTCGAATATGTCCAAACCCTTCTCTACATTCTCCTTCAGCATGGTTATCGGTGGTATTACCCTTATCGTTGAGACTCCGCACGGTAGCATAACCAACCCGTTCCTGAAGCATTCCATAAGGACCTCCTTCCTCTCCTTAATCGCCGGCTCCTTGCTCTTTTTGTCCTTCACCAACTCTGCAGCCAGCATCATTCCAAGGCCTCTTACATCCCCCACCATCTCGTACCTGTCCTTCATCTCCTCCAGCCTTTTCAACATGTACCTGCCTTTTTCCCTTGCCATGCTCTCCAGATTCCTTTTGTTTCTGCGCAGGTACTTTATCGATGCATAGCCGGCAGCCATTGAAACAAGGTTGCCCCCGAAGGTACCGGCGTGGGATCCCGGCGGGGTGTCGCCAAGGTTTGTCTTTGCTATGGTAGCTCCTATAGGCATGCCGCCGCCCAGGGCCTTTGCCATCGCATATATGTCCGCGGTTATGCCGAAATGCTCGCAAGCCAGGAACTTCCCTGTCCTCATGTAACCTGACTGTATCTCGTCAGCTACAAGCAGTATGTTGTTTTCAGTCGCAAGCTTCCTAAGCTCTTTTATGAACAGTTTCGGAGGCACAACGTACCCGCCCTCCCCCTGAACTGGCTCGAACACAATTGCAGCTATCTCATCGCTAGAGCACTCCCTTGCAAATATGTTCCTCTCTATATAATCTATGCACGCCATCGCATAATCGTCCGGGTCCGAGGCTCCGAACATAGGCCTGTACGGATTCGGATAGATAGCATGTATGGCGTGCGGGAACGGGCCGAAGTGTTTCCTGCCAGACACCTTGGAGGAGGTCAAGCCAAGCGACCCCATGCTCCTTCCGTGAAAGCTGTTGTAGAAGCCCATCATGTAGTACTTCTTTGTGAATATCCTTGCAAGCTTTATCGCATCCTCTATGGCTTCTGTCCCTGAATTGGACCAGAAGACCCTGCCGAAGCCCTTCGGCATCATCCCTACAAGGCTTTCGGCGAAAGAGACAGGCAGCTCGGCGTAGTAATCCAGGAAAGCAGAGTGCATAAGCCTGTCTATCTGCTCCTTTGCGGCCTTCCTTATTTCGGCGTTGCCGTTTACGCCAAGGTTGTATACTCCTATGAAGCTTGAAAAATCTATGTACCTGTTGCCGGCAATATCCCAGGCATGGTCCCTCTCCCCCCTTTGAACCACAAAGGGGATATCCTCCTTGGTTGTCGTGAACATGACCCTTCTGTCCCTTTTCATCACGTCTTCCACAGCTTTAGTTATTTTTATCATTCAACCACCTTGTTCTTATAATTTGAATACCACAGCAGCGCCGCCAGCGCCCTGGCAGCTGAATCCGGCGAATCATATACCGGCACGCCAGCCCCCTCTATTATCGATGTATGGGATTTTGTATAGGTGCTGCCAGTGCTGACCACCACCAGCGGCTTCTTCCTCGCCGTCCCGTGCCTAATTATCGCGTCTGCCACCTTTTCATCAGCCCCGGGCGTCTGGAACAGGGTTATGGACATTATGGAATCAATGTTTGGGTCATCCTCAAGTATATCAAGCGCCGCGCTGAACCTCTCCTCTCCAGCGTCCCCGCCTATGTCAAGCGGCATCTTTATGTTGACTATTTTCGGCATTGTCTTCCTAAGCCTCTCTTTGCTCTCCGCTGTGATATCAGGAAGTACAAGGCCGTTCAGGTACAGCGCGTCTGTAGCGAGCACCCCGTGGCCCCCGCCGTTCGTTATTACGGCTACCCGGTTGCCCCTGGAGGGAGGCTGCGTGTCGAATACCTTGGCGAAGTAGAGCAGCTCCTCAAGGTTTTTTGCCTCTATGAAACCGTACTGCCTGAATACAGCTTCGTAGGCCTGTGCGCTGCCGGCAAGGGAGGCGGTGTGGGAATGCGCTGCGCTGGCTCCGAGCTCCGTTACTCCGCCCTTTAGTATTACGACAGGCTTCAGCCTTGTAACCTTCTTCGCCAGCTCGATGAATTCCCTGCCCCTCTTCACACCCTCTATGTAAAACACTATCACCTTTGTATACTTGTCATGCGCAAGGTAGTTGAGCAGGTCCACTTCGTCAATTACTACTGCGTTGCCGTACGATATGAACCTTGCAAGGCCGAATCCCTCGCCGCTTATCAGGTCAAGGGTAGAGCTGCCCACAGAGCCGCTCTGGGATACAAAGCTGACTCCCCCTATCTTCGGTCTGTCTATTTTAAACGTCGGCAGAAACAGGGTATCATTCCTAGACCTCGTATCCATCACTCCCAGGCAGTTCGGGCCAAGCACAGGAATATTATACTTCTGTGCAATGTCGTAAACCCTTTTTTGGAGCTCAACTTCGCCAACCTCCGCGAATCCGCCGCTTACTATTATTATACCCTTAACGCCAGCCTTACAGCATTCCTCCATAACTCCAGGCACAGCCTTGGCCGGCACGCTTATAACCACAAGGTCTATGCTGCGCTTCACATCAAGTATGCTGCGGTAGGCCTTGTAGCCCATTATGCTGCCTTCGGCATTTATGTTTATTGGATATATGCGGCCCTGGAAGCCTACGTCAACGTAGTTCTGCATTATCGCATTCCCGACTTTGCCTGCCTTCTCCGATGCGCCTATGATCGCTACGCTCTTCGGGCTCATTATGTACCTCATGTCAACGTACTTCCTGGTTTTTGACGGTTTCTTTGCCATTCGCATCACTCAAGAAGCCTTATGTCCACTGCATCATACCTTCCATCATGGAGTATTATCGGGTTAAGGTCCATTTCGGAAAGGTTGCTTTCGGTGAACATCCTGGACGCCCTGAGCAGCAGCCCGGCAATCATATTCTCCGACCTGTTGTCAGGCGCGATTATCTTCCTTGACCTGAGCTGCCTAAGCATGGACGCGGCGTCGTATGTGCTTATAGGGCAGAGCCTCAGTGCAAAATCCTTGAATGTCTCTACATATATGCCGCCAAGGCCGAGCAGCACCATCTTGCCGAATTGTGGATCCACGCTCCCGCCTATTATCATCTCCAGGCCTCCAGAAAGCATGCTCTGCGCAAGGATCTTGTACGGCCTAAGCGGCTTTGCCCTTTTTACAAGGTCTGCATAAGCCTTGCGTATCTCCTCCTCGCTCCTTAGGTTTAATTTTACAAGCCCGCTCTTTGATTTGTGCAGCGCCTTCTGGGATATAGCCTTGAGGACTATCGGGTCGTCGCCTTTCAAAAAGGATGAGGCTTCTTCAGCAGAGCCCACATAAGAACTTCTCACGCTGCTTATGCCGTATTTCTTAAGCAGCCCGGCAGCTTTCTCATAATCAACAAGAGGTGCCATCTGCAATCACGTGCTTTTATAGGACAGTGCAGCAAGTTTTCCTATGCAATCCACCAGCCAAACCAAATCAAATCTTGTGCAGGTAAAATAGTGCCCCAACTATAACAACTATAACTATTATTACCAAAACAATCATCCACTTTTTACCTGCATTGGCTGGTTTCATTTTTCCCTGGAGGTCCGACAGCGTGCTTTCATCATCTCCGGCCTGGCTACCTGCCGCGGCCGCTCCCACGCCCTGCTGCGCTACCGCACTCTGGTATGGCTGGGTCGCCGTCACCGCCTGGTCCGGCTGCTGTACAGGCGCTTCCTCCTGAGTTTCCGGTTGTGCTGGTTGTGGCTGCTGCATCATCTGTCCGGCTGGTGCCTGCCCCTGCGCAGCTTTGGGTGCAGCCTGGCCGCCCTGGGTTGGCATGCCGCTGTTGGCCTGCATCAGCCCCTTCTCTGTGAGCATAACGTCAACGCTGCCGTTCCTTATCTCATAAACTGAATACTGCTGCTGGCCAAGCTTGTATATGTGCATTGCGAGGTCCCTGGGCCTCAGGTTCACAGCACTGCCTATATCTATATAAGATCTTTTGCCAGCCTTCAGCTGCAAGAGTATAGCATAATCCACAGGGTCGAATGGCTCCTTCCCCTTCTGTTCCGCATCGCCAAGCAGCTGCTTGCCTGCCTCGGTTATTGTGATCGCGCTCTGCCCTGGAAAGTTTGCGGTAAAGTCTATAAGTCCCTTTATCCTCAGGTTTCCCAGTATGTTTGATGCGTCGAAGAACGAGGAGTTTATCTTGCTCCCGAATTTTTCAACAACAAGGTCAGGCGTTATCCTGCTCAGCGCAATAAGGTCAAGCAAATTAATCTCTTCCGCCATCATATCACTACAAACGCCACTCTAATATGGATAGCAATCTTTATATAGATTTTCAGGAAAGGTTGAATTATATACAACGCCAGCATTTTTTGAGGTTTTTGATGCAAATAAAGTTTTTGGGTGGTGCGCAGGAGGTGGGACGCTCTGCGATACTGCTTAAGGACGACAGGTCACTGCTCCTAGATTTTGGCATCAAGATAGACCACAAGACACAGTACCCGTTATCCATACCAAAGGTGGACGGGCTGCTGCTCAGCCATGCGCACCTTGACCACAGCGGGTTTGCCGCCGCGCTGTACAACGACCTGCGCATCCCTACATTCGGCACCCTGCCCACTCTAAAGCTGTCTACCCTGCTCATAGAGGACGCGCTCAACATAGCAAAAAGACAGCGCAGCAGGGTGTACTTCCACAAGAAGCAGATAAGGGAGCTGACAAGCAAGTACATAAGCATGGACTACAAAGCGGTTAACCATTTTGGCAATTTTGACATCGAGCTGTACGATGCGGGGCACATATGCGGCAGCTCAATAACTTTGATAGAAAGGGCAAGGGCGCACAACAACAAGAGGATAGTGTATACCGGCGACTTTAAGCTTAAGGAGCAGACCCTGCACAAAGGCGCCGATGTGGTTAAAAGTGATGTGCTGATAATGGAATCAACATACGCATCACACGACCATAGCGATAGGTCAAAGACCATAGACAACCTTGTAAATGGCATAAAAGAAGTGCTTCAGGATGGAGGCAATGCACTGCTCCCGGTATTTGCGGTAGGGAGGGCGCAGGAAATACTTTCCATACTGGGCCAAAACAACCTCACCGGGTCAGCATTCATAGATGGGATGGCCAAGAAGGCGACGTCAATAGTGATAGACTCCCAGAAATTCATAAGAAACCCCGAAGTCCTGGCAAAAGCCATAAGGGAAACCACCTTCATAGAGGACAGATCGGCAAGGAAGGACGCCCTTGACGGGCCATCGATAATTGTGACAACCGCAGGCATGCTGAACGGCGGTCCTGTTCTCGATTACATAACAAAGCTGAACAAGGGCTCGCACATATTCCTTACGGGATACCAAATCGAAGGCACAAATGGAAGGACGCTCATGGATTCGGGATACATAAGCATAGACGGAACCAAAAGGAAGATAAGCACCCCGGTAAGCTTCTATGACCTGTCCGCTCATTCCGACAAAAGCGACCTGCACGAGTACGTAAGGAGGAGCGATCCCGATCATGTAATTTGCGTGCACGGAGACACGGAGAACGCAAAGAGGTTGGCCTCAGACCTGGCGGATGAAGGCTTTGATGCAAAGGCGCCAAAAATTGGCGAAACAATAAAAATAGACGACTGAATGCCGTTCCAAAAGGCCTGCGGCGCCCGCATCATCATACCTATCTCACAAGTTCGTTTTCTACTATAAAAACAAATTTCTCAAGCACTATCCTAAGCAATGCCAGCACAATTACCGCTGCTATCACTATCAGGACTCCGTATATGTCCACGCGGTACAAGACAAACGCCATGGCTATTCCTACTGCCGGAGGGTGCTCGCTCCTTGTAACGTAGAGAAGCAGGGAAAGCGGGAACATTACCAGGCCGGCTACAACGTAGAGAGGCAGAAACCTTAGAATTAATAACCCAAAATACCCGAGAGCCGTGCCGAGCGCATATGACTTTATAAATTTGTCCAAATGCGCTGCCTTGGATCGCGGGGTCATAAATAGTATAAAAGCGCTTACGCTGAACGACGCAAACAGTATCGCGGATGATCCCTGCGCTCGGGAGATATCAAGGTTCAATGAATATAGGATATAAGTCAGGATTGAAACCGCAACAGTGGCAAGCACTGCAGGGATTATCCTATTATTTAAAAATATCTTCAATCCATAATTTTTCATTTTACGTCTGCCTTTCATAAAATACAAAATCAATATCAGATGCAAGCGTTATAAAACTTGCGCATCCTGCGCGGTTTTCCTAAACCTGCTGTAGTAGAGTTTACGAAGCTAGATTTCTAATGTCTTTGATAAAGGATTGTATGGCTACCTGGTGTTTAGCCCAAAAGGAAAGTATTTCTCCAAAAGAAGAACGCCACTGCGCGGATTCTGACACTTGTATATTCAACATATATTCTTCGAATGTGCTAATTCAACCCATTGCTTTCTTCAGAAGCGCAACGACCTTCGCCTCTTCCGCTGCAGTCAACTTCATCAGCGCAAATGTGACTGGCCATATGTTGCCGTCATCGAGGTTTGCTTCATCGCTGAATCCCAAAGTCATGTACCTAACCTTAAACTTACTCGCTGGTTGTAAAAAGCAGATAACTTTGTTATCCTTCGAATATGCCGGCATTCCGTACCATGTTCTGGGAACAAGATTCGGCGCTGTAGCCTTAATCAAGGCGTGCAGCCGCTTTGACATGCTACGATCTGGTTCTGGCATCTTTGCTATAGCATCGAGCACGGCTTTTTCGCCATTGGTCTTTGAGTTTTTCTCTTTAAGGTATTCCTTCATCGCGGCTATCTCTTCCTTTGATAATCCTTTCTTTTTGTCTTTTGAATCGTCTGACATGACACCACGGAATATGCTCTAATCAAAAATATAAAAATAAAGCGCCTTGGCCGGGATTCGAACCCGGGTCACAAGCGTGACAGGCTCGTATGCTAGACCACTACACTACCAAGGCATGAATATCAATACCAATCAACTAATTAAAGCACTTCGCCATTTATCCTTTTCTGGGTCTTCTCTATATTGCTTTTTGCTGAGGCGTCGTGCCTGAAGCTTATTCGGTTCTTCATGTAATCATACGCCGGCACTACGTGAACGTGGAAGTGAAACACACTCTGCCCGGCCTCCATTCCAGATGCATTTAGCAGGTTTACCGCCTTTGCGCCGAGGGACGACCGGTACTCCATTGCGATCTTCCTCGCGGCGGTCATCACCTTGCAGAGCAGGTCGTCTGGTATGTCATATATGTCGCTGCAGTGCCTTTTTGGGACAACAAGCGTATGCCCCTCGCTTATTGGCTCTATATCAAGGAAGGCAATCACATCGCCATCCTCGTACACCTTGTAGCACGGAACCTCCCCTCTAACAATACTGCAGAATATGCAGCCACTATCTACCATTGCATCACAAATCCCGTTGGAGAGAGTCGAACTCCCAACCTGCCGGTATCTAACCTGTTGTTAGAGCATCAGACTACAGCCGGCCGCTCTGCCATTGAGCTACAACGGGTAGTAATCCTTTATACCTAATAATATTTATATAATTATTTACGTTTATAGAGTAGCCTTCCTGGCTAGGCGATGTATAAATATTAGTCGGAACCAAATTTATTGTACGGGTGAATGGTAGTTATAATGGCGGACTACAGTTTTGGAGACCTAAAAAATGCTAAAGACAAAAGACTAGAGGATATAATAAGAAAGGTGCACAGGACTCCAATAGGGCTGTACACAATAAACGAGAGGCTTTCCGCCCTTGTAAGCAATCCCGGCTTCCTTGATGCGTTGCTTGTGACACTGGTATTCCTTGCAGCTTCGGCATCGCTTCACTTCTATCCGGTAATATTAATACTGGCATTTGGAATCCTGCTTTTCGGACTGACGGTAAAAAAGCCCTTTCTTGGCCTCATACTCCTCATGGTGCTCATATTCCCGCTGCTGATGTACCAGATGCCCGCGCTGTCATTTTTGTTTATCATAATCGCAAGCATATCACTAATATACGGCCGCATTCACTATCGTACTATAACCCTAATATACCTGCTCATAACCCTATCCTTCTCGCAGCTCGGCTACGTGCTCGCAATACCAATGTTCATACTTGGCATACTCCTTATAGGGTACAAGAGGGCTATACTGCTTACCCTGGTTTTCGTTTTTGCCGTGGTGTCGCTCTCAGCCATATCCGGCGTGCAGAACTACTCATTCATAGTGTACAACGCATACTACGCCCACTCCACCATAAGCAGCCAGGTGACGCAGTACACAACACCGAATAGGCAAGGGTTTACAATACTGACATTCTCCAAGGGACTGTCAATAGCGTACTCAAACTTCTCAAACAGTTCGATAGCAAACAACATATCAAGCATAGTAGCGGCAATGATAACGTCTCTTGGAATCAGGCCCTTCAGCTACCTCATCGAGCTTATAGTGCTTGTAGTCCTAGTCCTTTTCATAGACAACGCGGTTATAATAAGCAGGTCCAAGTACCACGGCTCCAAGGCGAGCATAATAGGGATAGGCTACCCGGCCGCTGCCGTATCAATATCAATATTCAACAGCCTTGCCCCATCCCCGGTGTTCACCATCATACCATTTGCAAGCTTTCTCCTGGCCCCTCTTAGCATCTTCGTGTTGGAGTTTTTCAACGTCAGCATAGTGAAGTCTCTAGATATAAGGAAGCAGGACCTCAGGATGAAATTCGGGGAGGCGTTTGAAGACCTTGAGTCCAGCAACGTAACAGAAAGGTTTTCTGACATAGGGAACTATGAAAATACCAAGAGGGAGCTTAAGGATGCGGTTCTTGGACCGATAGAAAGGAAGGGCATATCAAAGGCGTACAACGTAAAGCCGGTGAAGGGGATACTGTTTTTCGGACCGCCAGGCACCGGAAAGACTATGATGATGAGGGCGCTGGCAAACGAGATACACGCAGGCTTCTATTACGTAAAGGCATCAAACCTAATCTCAGCTTTTCCAGGGGAAACCGAGAAGATGATATCAAACATATTCTCAATAGCAAAGAAGCACGCCCCATGCATACTTTTCTTCGATGAGATAGATTCGATAGCCTCCAGCAGGAGCAACGCTAGCGTCAGCGAGACTACAAGGCAGGCTCTCTCCCAGCTGCTCGTAGAAATGGACGGGTTCCAGAAGACCACCAATGTAATAATTGTTGGAGCTACCAACGTACCCAACATACTGGACAAGGCGATAACCAGGCCAGGCAGGTTCGACAAGGTGATATACATGCCCCCGCCTGACTTAAACGCCAGGAAGCTGATATTTGGCATGTACCTCAAGAAACTGCCAATTTCAAAATCTTTTAATGTAGACGTACTTGCTGAAAAAACACAGAGGTACACCGGCGCCGATATAAAGGTGCTCTGCGAAAGCGTGGCGCAGACTGTAGCGCAGGAAGCTGTAGTGAAGCACAAGGTACTAGAGATTAACGAGAATGACATACTGAACATGATAAATACCATAAAGCCCTCCGTCTCGCTCGCACAGATAGACGCGTATAACAAGTTTAGGCTCGATTTCGAAAGGAGCGTGCACGGCGAGGCTGGTGAGGACAGCAGGGAAAAGATCAGCGTTGATGAGGACGTAATAGGTACTGATGAGGCGAAGAAGGCGATCTATCAGGCGGTTGAGATTCCGCTGCTGCACAGGGAGCTGGTCAAAAAATATGACATCAAAAACATAAACGGAATACTGCTATTCGGGCCACCCGGTTGTGGCAAGACGCTGCTGATAAAGGCGTTGTACAACGACCTCAAGGGGGTTTCGATGTTGGAGATAAACGGCGCAGACCTGGCCGAGGAGGGAATAGAGCGCGCCACAGCGTCTATAAAAGAAACATTCAACAGGGCGAGGGAGAACGCGCCTGCCATAATAATGCTGGACGAAGCGGAGAACCTGATCCTAAAAAGGAGCCAGGCCAGCGAGTTTTCATCACAGCTTACAACAGAAATGCTGAGGGAGATAGACGGCATAAACAAGGTTGAAAACATAGTGGTAATCGCAACCACGAACAGGCCAGATGCGATAGATCCGGCCGCGCTCAGACCTGGCAGGTTTGACAAGCTCGTGTTCGTGAAGCCTCCCAACAAGCAGTACCGTGCTGAGATGTTCAAAAGCAACCTGAAGAAGGTGCCTCTTGACGATGACGTAGATTTTGATGAGCTTGCAAATCAGACCAGCGGTTTTACCGGCGCGGACATCTCCCACGTATGCAGGGAGGCCAAGACCGCCGCTCTGGAGAAAAGCCTGAAGTCTTCGAACGAGGAGAAGGTCGGCATGGACATACTCAACGAGATAATTAAAAAGGTAAAACCATCGGCTCCGGACAGCATAGTGGCTCAGTATCTCTCCTTTTATTCGAAATACGGGGAAAGGTAAGCGCATCCTTCCCGCCAGCCATGCCGTCTACGCCCTAACCACGTAAAGAACCTTTCCAAGTATCAATCCTCCGGATACCCATCCAAAGCTCCTGCTATCCTCGCTGTGCTCCCTGTTGTCGCCCTCAACGTAGTAGTGCTTTTTTGATGCCCTTGCTATCCTCTTTACCAAGAAGATCGTTTTTTTTGGATGCCTTAAGACTATTATGTCATTTACGGAAGGCCTCCTGAACAAATATGGTATCATGCTGACGATTAAATAATCTCCATCCTTGATTTTAGGCAGCATGCTCCTGTCGCGAACCTTGAATAGCCCAAACAGCATAAGACCAATCGCACCGGTTTTTGCAGCATCAGAGTTTTGGCAGAACCATCTCCCTTTCTGTCGGGTATGGAGCCTTTACCTTTGAGGTTGCAATGTTCTTGGTGCTCCAAAACGCCTCAGCCATCTTGTGCACATCGGCAAGTAGGGCCTCTGCATCCGCAATGTTCGTGCTCTGCTTCGCCTTGGATGCTGCCTTGAGGGTATCCCATACGATGGTGTGCAGCTGTGGGTTTGCCTTAGCGTGCTCAGGCTTGAAATAGTCCCCCCACAACACTCTTATCTCGTGCTTAACGATCTCCGCGTGCTGCTCCTTTATCATAATATACCTGGTCATTTTGTTCCTGTCGTCTGCCGTCTGCCCTCCGGACTTGACCAGATCGGCTATCAGCATGTCCATGCGTATGACCGTATGTGCAGCAACCTGGGCAGCGTACGGGTCGTATATTCCGCACGGTATGTCGCAGTGCCCATATGCAGTCTCGATTTTGATTGCCTTGTCCAAGACATCAAGGATTTTGTGCAGTTTTGACATACTAACCAATCACAGCTTAATTTAATAAGGTTTTTGCTTGCTCCCTCCAAAAAGTGTGGGATTCATTGTCGGGGTTCAGGTGAGCCCGAGGAGAGTTGAACTCCTGTCTCCAGCTTGTAAAGCTGGCATCTTAACCGCTGGACCACGGGCTCCAAGATTAGCGTTTTGAATTCTTTATGCAGAATTGGTTAATCCTATCTATTGCATACTCTAATATCTTTTTTGGTGCAAGGGACACTATCCTAATATGCCCCGGGGATCCGAAGCCTGAGCCTCTTGTCACCTGGAGGCTTTCCTCAAGCAGCAGCTTTTTTGCGAAATCGACATCGTCTTTCAGGCGCATTCTTCCGAAGTCCACCTTTGGAAAAAGGTAAAAGGCCCCGTTTGGTCTCACTGTATCAATGTGACTGTTTTCATCTAGCAGCTTCACTGCGTGGTTTACCCTATCAGATATCTGCGCCACCATGTACCGGATCGACCTCCTGTGCTCAACCACATTGTTCATAGCTTCAGCGCAAGCGAACTCGGCAGGGGTGTTGGATGATAGCCTTACCTTAGCGTATTCTCCTATCTTCTCCTTAATCTTTTCGGATTGCGGGTCGCTCTCAGGAATTATGACAAAACCTATCCTGAATCCTGTAGCATCAAAATTTTTAGATGCCCCATTGAGTATCATGTGGGGGATTCCAGCCGCAAGCTTCGATACGCTGGTAAAGCGTGCGTTGTTGAAAATTATCTCATCATAAATCTCATCGCTTATCAAAAGAAGCCCGCTCTCGTTCGCGAGAGATACTATGTCTTCCAGGGCCTTCTTCTGTAGGACAGTGCCGGTTGGATTGTTTGGGTTGGTTATTATAATGTACTTTAGGCCCTTGCCCCTGCTGGTTTTTTTCAGCCTCTTTATGCTGGCTGCTGCCTTCTGTACGTCTATGCTCCAGCCTCTGCCTTCATCATAGTCGCCCAAAGCGCATCTGCCGCCGCACAAGTAAAGATTTGACATGTATGCGGGATAGTAGGGCCTGAATATGAATGCAGTATTGCCTTCATCTATAATCGAGCTGTTTATGAAATACAGCGCTTCGGATAGTCCCTGTGTTACTATTATGTCTTTCTGGTTTAGGTCTATCCGGTACATCCTCCTGTACCGGCTCGATACCGCGTCAACAAGCGCTTCGGTGCCCTCAGCCCTGGAATAATAGGTCCTGCCCTCCCTCAGCGCTTCGATATAAGCTTTTATTATGTATTTTGGCGTAGGAAAGTAGACCGCTGGGTCCCCGGTGCTCAGCTTTATTATATTCCTTCCAGACCTCTTCAGCCTCTCCGCCAAGTCGTCTTCTTCGTGTATAGGGTTTGATGCAAACCTGCTCCTTTTTGAAAGTATATTCATAACAACACTATTTTTTCTCAAGCGCAGCTTCATCTATCACGTAAACCCCAGACGCACCAGACCACACGCAATGGGCCCTGAGTATCCCTATCGACTTTCTGAAAAGTGGAGCGTCAAGGACAAACGACTCCGCCTCACCTCCTTCAAAAGACATATTGATGCCATATCTGCTGTTTATTTTAATAAGCTTTTCTATGAGCCGGCTGTTTATCCTGGCTCCGAGGAAGCTTTCATCAAGGCCCTCCGCAGATACGCTGGTTACTATGGCGTTGAATTTTTCAGATATCTCCCTAAGCTCTGACAGCTGGTCCATGCCCCACAACGGGGAGATGTGCTTTATGCCGAGCTTCCTGCATATCCTGTCAATCCTGTCCTTCTGATACATGCTCGCCACTGCGCCTGTCACAAGCTCATCTACACCATTCGCCTTCAGCGCCTGTTCCAGGTCCACCAGCTCTTTCTCCTTCTCGCCTGCGGTCTCAGAAATTATATGCCTTATCCCAAGCGCCTCGGCCTGAAGCGAGGTGTAGCGCACGTTAGGCTTATGGAACATGTAGCTGTAGTCGTTTTTCGGCACCATGGTTATAAGCAGCTCCACGCTGCCTCCAGACCCATGCACCCTGTGTATGGCCAAAGTGGAATCTTTCCCGCCGCTATACAGGCACGCAAGCATGGCATCAACTCCTCTCTGTGCTTGAAGGGCATATATCCCTAAGCACACACTCCCCGCAAAACTTTCTCCTGGCTGTGCAGACGTCCCTGCCTAGGGCTATGAAAAGGTGTGTAATGTTGCCCCAGTCGCTCCTCTTCACGTACTTCATAAGCTCAGCCTCTATCTTTTCCGGGTCCTTGGTGTCGAGCAGGAACAGCCTGTTTGAGACTGTTATGCAGTGGGTGTCTATGGCTATGCCATCATGGATTCCGAATGCGTTTGCCAACACCACGTTAGCAGTCTTCCTCCCAACGCCAGGCAGCATCAGCATTCCTTCCATGCTGTTTGGAACTTTTCCATTGAAGTTTTTCTTGATGCTCCTTGCAGCATTGATTATGTTCTTCGATTTGTTTCTGTAAAGCCCAAGGGTTTTTATATATCGCTGCAGCTCGACAGGCTTGAGCAGCGCGAAATCGGTCACAGTCCTGTATCTTTTGAACATCTTTGGGGTAATCTTGTTTACCTGGGAGTCCTGCGATTGGGCGGAGAGCATGGTGGCAACAAGCAGTTCCCATGGATTGGAATGCCTGAGGGAGGTGACCATCTCATTACCGTATCTCTTTTTTAGCCTGGAAACAACAAGCCGCACTATGTCATTATTGATTATTTTTTTCATGGTGAATGTCACCAAAAGATGGTTTGAATAATTGAATGCCTTCCAAATCACACAATTTCCTATTTCTCAAAGCCGCGCCATGGCCTGGCCATGCCAAGCCCCGCCCAATGTCGAGCCAAGGAATGCAGCAGCAAGGTTTGCCAGTAAGTGGTTTCAGCCCGCAGTCATCATAACTGGCACCGGTGCGAGCGGCTTTCTCATACTCCGCCCCGGGTTGTCCAACAAGGATGAAACCCTCCATTGCATCATTCTGATAATTGGATATTGATAAATATTTATACTACTATCAATAATTATGGATAAACCCAGGCTCCTGGAAGAGCGGCCCGCAAGGGAGGTCATCGAAAAGCTGAAGAATGAATATCCGGATGCGAGGGAGATCCTTAATTTCTCAAATCCACTGGAGATGATGGTATCAATAATACTGGCCGCCAGGTCCAAAGACGAGGCAGTGAACGCGTGCACCGCGGAGCTATTCAAGCGTTACCGCACAGCCAAGGATTATGCTTCAGCAAAACCCGAAGACATACTCAAGTACATACACGGCATAATGTTCGCCAGCAACAAGGCCAAGAGCATAATAGGCTCGTGCAGGATAATCGAGGACAAGTATGGTGGCAGGGTCCCATCGGAAATGAGCAAGCTTGTAGAGCTGCCAGGCATAGGCAGGAAATCCGCCAACACCATACTAATAAACGCATTCGGTAAGGCTGAGGGCATACCTGCAGATACCCATGTAATAAGGGTTTCGTACAGGCTGGGATTAGCAGACAGCCAGCAGCCTGACGAAGTTGAGGCAAGCCTCATGAAGCTTGTTGATAAAAAGGACTGGGGCAGGATAGCGTACGTCATAAAGTTTCACGGCCGCGCAGTATGCAGGGCACCAATACCAATATGCAGCAAGTGCGCAGTCGCTTCGTCGTGCCAGAAAAACGGCGTTTCAAATAGCAAGTGATGATGTGACAAAGATCCGCACCATGCTACATCAAAGAGCCGGCGCTGCAGCCAGTGCGCCATTCTGTGTGTGCAGATCTCCCTTTGGAATGATAATATGAAAATAATATCGGATCTGCACGTGCATTCAAGATTCTCTATGGCGTGCAGTTCTAAGATAACGGTTCTTGGTATAGAGCAGGCTTCTGTACAGAAAGGTATTAATCTGGTTGGTACAGGGGATCTAACCCATCCAGAGTGGCTCAAGGAGCTAAAGGAAAACCTAGAACCTGCAGAGCCCGGGCTTTTCAAGGTCAAGGGCTCGCCTGGCGGTA
The DNA here is from genome assembly GCA_021799635.1 of Microcaldota archaeon. GTDB lineage: Archaea > Micrarchaeota > Micrarchaeia > Micrarchaeales > Micrarchaeaceae > JAJZAB01. Next base: position 42,950 of record JAJZAB010000001.1, on the reverse strand, counting down.
CAAGGTTCATCCTCAGCGGTGAGGTTTCCACCGTGTTTAACAAAGACGGAAAGCAGCGCCGCATCCACCATCTCATGCTACTGCCTAGCTTCGAAGCAGCCTATGCTGTAAACGAAAGGCTGTCAAAACACGGGGACCTGATGTCAGATGGAAGGCCGCAGCTGTCAATGTCAGCCGCGGAGTTGGTTGAGGAGATATTTAATTCGGAGGCCGACGCGTTCGTGCTACCAGCACACGCCTGGACCCCTTACTTTGGAGTATTCGGCGCCCTTACAGGGTTTGACTCCATGAAGGAGGCCTACGAAGATCAAGAAAAACACATACACGCGCTGGAGAGCGGCCTAAGCAGCGACCCTGCAATGAACTGGAGGCTCTCAATGATTGACAAGTACTCAATAATATCAAACAGCGATATGCATTCATTGGACAAGCTTGGGAGGGAGGCAAACATTTTCGACGTCGAAAGCGGCAAGCTGTCATACAAATCAATAACCGGCGCCATGAAGGAAAAAGGGAGCGGCGTATTGAAGAGCACTATCGAGTTTTACCCAGAGGAAGGCAAGTACCACTACGATGGGCACAGGCAGTGCGGTTTTTCTGTTGACCCGGAAAAGAGCCAACTGAAAAAATGCCCGGTATGCGCAAGGAGTCTAGTAATAGGGGTGCTGCACAGAATCAACGACCTGGCGGACCGACCTCCTGGGTTCGTGCCCAAAGGCGCGGTCCCTTTTGTCAAGCTTGTTCCGTTGCGGGAGGTGATAGCAAACGCCACCAGGAAGGGAGTATATTCTGTAGCCGTAGGCCGCACGTACTCTGACCTAATCTCAAGCATTGGCACCGAACTTGACATATTAATGAACGCAAATGATGAAGACATCGCCGCCATCGCAGGCCCCGAGATTTCACAGGCGATAGCAAACATGAGAAATGGCAACATAACCATAAAGCCAGGCTACGCAGGGGTATTCGGGGAAATAGACCTGCTCAACAGGACGAAACGAGAAGATGGGACCGCGGGGCAGCGCAGCCTTTTTACTTCAGGAAACAAGTAGTGGTATGCGAGCACGCCTGCCTGGCCCAATGGAATTCTAATTAATTATGCCAAACGCAGAGTTTATTCTTGTACCGGAGTGCCTAGTTCTGAAAGCCAGCATTGCGATATTGTTTATAATCCTGTTGTAGTGCTTGAGCCAGATAAGCACGCCGAAGAGCATTCCGGTAAGCACAACCTCGGCAAATAGGAGATAGCCTCCCCACATAAGCATGACGGTTGAATACTTGAAACCCTTAGCCACCAGAAGCGTGGCTATCGCCACAAAGAAATCAAGTCCCACAGAGAAGTAAGCAATCTTTTCCAGGATAGAGCGCATCCTCTCTATCTTCTTGAATTCGTTATAATACATCGGATCACAAAGCTTCAGGTCGCAATCACTAACTTGAAATGGAATATTTAAAAATATATTGTACAATAAGTATTAGCGGAACATCAGCTAATCAATTAGCAGCATCCGCAAGAGCCGGCGTTACTTTACGCAATACCGATGCGGGCGCCAATTATCTGATAATATGCGATGATTTAAAATATTTACCTTGGCTAATATAGATGCAGATATCACAGAGTGCACGGCAACATATTCAAGCATTTGCGTGTTTTTATGAAGAATAATCCTATACAGGGCAGGCTAGTAGCAATAGTCAGGATCAGAGGCAGAGTGAACGTGAGGCGGGATATAAATGAAACTCTTGACAGGCTCAGGCTTAAGAGGGTAAACAACTGCACGGTAATAAAGGCTAACGACTCGAACTACGGCATGATAAAGGCATGCAGCAACTACGTAGCATACGGAGAGGTGGACAAGGATACGCTAAAGAAACTGGTCGAGAACGGCAAGGTCGATATGAACGTTGAGGACCTGCTCTCTGGAAAGTATGATGCAGAGGAATTAAAGAAGAAGCTCCCGTTCAGGCTGCATCCTCCAAGGCACGGATACAAAAGCACGAAAAGGAGCGTAAACCAGGGCGGTTCGCTGGGATACATGGGCCAGGATATAAACAAACTGATACAAAGGATGGTGAAGTAATTGGTGGTAAGAAAACAAAAGAGGGCAAGGAAGTATCTCGGTTCAAGAAGGTGGGGAGTAGGCAACATAAAGAATGCCAGGGGGGCTGGAGACAGGGGAGGGGTAGGCAGGGCCGGCGCAAGGAAGCACAAGTTTACAAGGATGGTGACAAAGGAGAGGGAGCTGATGAGGAAGCACGGCTTCACCCCGTGGAAAAGCAAAAAGGTGGACTGCGTCAGCCTGCGGCAGATAGAGCAGATGGCCAAGAACCTGCCAGAAGAGAAGCCGACAATAGTCCTGAAGAACTGCAAGGTGCTAAGCAACGGCATCATTACAAGGCCGATTACTGTAAAAGCTACCGGGTTTTCAAAGACCGCAATGAAAAAGATAAGGGATGCGGGAGGAGAGCCCATAGTGGCATAGTAGCAGCATCATCAAATAAATCAAATTCATAAAATTCATCAAATTGATAGGTAATCTGGCATGGCGGAAAAACTAAAGATAGCATTCTATACCGATACCTATCTACCAGCAGTCGACGGCGTTGTAACATCTATAATAAACTCCAGGGAGGAGCTTACCAGAAGGGGCCACGAGATATACATATTTACAAGCGGGGACAGGAGCGCCAGGCCGATAGTAGAAATAGAAAAAAACGTATTTGCTGTCCCTGGGGTCAAATTCAAGAAATATCCACAGTACCGGCTGGCCATATTCCCATTCCTCAGCTCAGTTAAACTGAATGAGATAAAGCCTGACATAATACACTCCCACACCCCATTTATGATGGGGCTCTCCGCGCTGCTTTTGGCTAAAATCAACCGCATACCGATAGTCGGCACGTTCCACACCTTCTTCACAGACAAGAAGGTGCTGGACGAATACGGAACCAACAATGAATTCGGGAAAAAAATGATGATAAAGTATTCGTGGCCGTACGCAAGATTTTTTTACACCAAGTGCAACAGGGTAATAGCACCGAGCCACGTTACTATGGGCGTACTGAGTAAGCACGGAATAGAAAATACGGTCGTGGTGCCCAACAGCGTGGATCTGAAGAAGTTCAACCCGTCCGTAAGCGGGGAAAAGCTCAGGGAAAAGCTACTGAATGGCAAAGACGGCAAGATAGTGATGTACCTTGGCAGGATGAGCAAAGAGAAGAGGATAGACGTAATACTGAGGGCGGCAAAGAGGCTGCAGGGCAGAAACATAAAATTTGTTTTTGTCGGGAGCGGTCCGTCGCTTAATCACTACACCAGCATGGCTGCTAGATACGGGCTTGGAGAGAGCACGCACTTTACCGGATTTGTAGAATCCAGCATGCTGCCGAAGTATTACGCGGCTTCAGACGTGTTCTGCACCGCGTCTACCTTCGAAACCCAGGGAGTCGTGCTGCTCGAAGCAATGGCGCTGGGCAAACCAGTAGTCGGCGCCGATGCGCTTGCGATAAAGGAGATCGTAAAGAACGGCAGGAATGGGGAGAAGTTCAAGCCCGGTGATAGTAAATCATGTGCCAAAATGATAGAAAGGGTTATAAATAACATAGATTCATATAAAGAAACAGTAGAAACTGCCAAAAAGTACTCTGTGAAAAAAACAACCGACATGCTATTGGATGTTTACAGGGAGCTGATTCATGATTCAAATCCTGAACGATATTTAGATCATAAGATATCAAAGAGCAAAAGCCAAGGCGATTAGCTGACCACGGAACAAAGCGATAACACAAATAATCTCGAAAGCAAGGATAAAAATTTAAGCCAACCTGCTCCTCAGAAATCCAGGAATAACGGGACCGGAAACACGGTGAGCATAAATAGCCTCATAAAAGAATCGGTAGACCCCAAAGTGCAGGAGATAAGCCAGGAGTTAGACAAGCTCAAGAAGCAGCGGCTCGGATACATAATCAAAATGAAGGAGCTCCAGCACAAGCTGTACTACAAGACTACAGAACAGGAAGCGATATCAAAGCTCATAGAAATAGAGAAAAAGAAACCAAGGCATGATAATATAGGTAAACTGAAGAGGATGCAGAGATCGCTAGAGTTCAAGATTTCCACAGAATCGATGAATCTCCAGCAGGAGAAGATGACAGTTATGAAAATAAATGAGATAAGTTCAAAGATTGATGCAGCGATGAAACTCACGAGACTGGAAAGGAAAAGCAGCCTCATAAGCGGAGATATAGTAGGCTACAATGCGGCCTTGGCGGAGAATGCGAAGGCGATAACCGAGGTAGACTACAAGCTCGACGCCCTATATTCGAATGTCAGGAAGATACTGGGCGTATCCAGATACAAGCCCAAGCAGGCTACCAAGCCAAAGCCGCAACCCAAGGTCCAGCAGGACATAAACCTGGAGGACATAGTAGTGATAAAGAAAAAGGAAAGCAAACAGCAGCCAGAGCAAAGCAAGAATTCAGATGAAGCATCAAAATAAAATTAGAATAAAGTGTTTAAAATGAAAATCACGTTTTTTGGAGGAGCAGGTGAGGTAGGCCGCAGTTGCATAATGGTATCAACAAAAGATACCAATATACTACTTGATAGCGGAGTGAAGCTCGGTGAGGTTGAGGAGCATCCGTTGATAAGCAATGACCAGATAAGGGCTGTTGATGGAATATTCATATCGCACGCGCATCTCGACCACGTAGGCTACCTGCCGCACATATTCAGTTCCGGATACAAAGGCAAAGTATACGCAACCAAGCCTACGTTGGAACTCACAAACGTCCTATTAAGCGACTATCTAAGGATATCCAACCCAAAGACGGTAACGAAAAAGGGGATGGAGGAGCTTTCAAAGCACGCCACAATAGTCGATTACAGAAAAGACATAAGATTCAGGGACCTAAACATACGATTTATACCAGCCGGGCACATACTCGGGAGTGCTCTAATAGAAGTAAGCGATGGCAGGGAGAGCATCGTATATACCGGTGATATAAACCTTGCAAAGTCAAGGCTGCTTGACGGCGCAGACATCAAGAGCCTAAAGGCACAGACCCTGATAACAGAGAGCACCTACGGGGCAAAGCAGGATGTTTTCCCTAATGAAAAAAACGTAGTCGGTGGCATGCTGAAAAGCATAAAGGATACCATACAGCTTGGCGGGAAGGTCATAATACCAAGCTTCGCCGTCGGAAGGGCGCAGGAGGTCCTGTTCCTGCTGGACGACTACATAAACTCCGGAGTAGTGCCAAAGGTGCCGGTGTACGTTGACGGCATGATAAACAAAGCCCTTAGGATATACAGGCACAACGTCATATACTGCAGGAAGGAGCTGCAGAGCAAGATACTGATGAGCGACTACGATCCGTTCAAAAGCAAGAACTTCATCCCGGTGGACAAAAAGAGCATGAGGAGCAAGATAGTGAGCGAGGATGAGAGCAGCATAATAGTGACTACCAGCGGAATGATGACCGGCGGGCCTGTCATGTTCTACCTGTCAAAGCTGTCCAAAGGGTCTTCCAACAAGCTTCTGCTAGTCGGATATCAGGCAATCGGCACGATGGGGAGGGAGCTGCAGGAGGGGGCTAGGAAAGTGCTGCTAAATGGCTCCGAACTAAAGGTTGAGCTCGATGTAGAGACCTATCACCTTTCAGCCCATGCTGACAGGCCGCAGCTAGAAATGCTTGCAGGCAGGGTGAAGGACCTGGAGAATGTCTTCATAGTCCACGGCGAAATAAGCAAGTCCAGGGATTTTCAGTCTTATCTATCAGCAAGATACAAGGCAACCGTCCCAGGATTGAAGAATGAATACGATGTATGAAAAAGGGTGTAGCAATCCAGCATTGCTCGCTTCTGTCAAACTCCGCAAAAGATTTGGAGATGGTCCTGGAGCCCTACAGCAGTGCAGCCAATGGTTTATTTGTGTATTACGCTGCGCGCAAAAGTTATAAATAGATTCAGAAGTGATATATTCACCCACAGTTTCAAACCAGAATTTGGATAAACGAGAATGATATTATGCCAAAAAGAATGTCAAACAAATACAGCAAGGAGCTGGAAAGGATAAAGATGTTAAAGTCGATAAACAGCGTCCTTAAGAAAGGAGACATAGAAAACGCGCTTCTGTCAAACTCTGCAAAAGATTCGGAGATAGTCAGCGATACCACAATAGAGAACATGATGGACAACCTTAACATAGGGAAGGGGTCAGATAAGGACATAGAGATAATAGAGAGGTTAACAAAATACAGCGCCGGAGACGAGATAAAAAAGAAGAAAAGCGTGAAAATCAGGAAAACACGTGGGAAGACAAAGATAAAGGTAAGCATGCACGTCAAAAAGAAAAAGGGCAATTCATCAACCAAAGCGGCGCGCAAAAGGAAAAGATAGCAAATATGCAAACAAATTAAAATGTGACATGCGTTTCTATTCCTTAGGGCTCTTGGCTCAACGGTAGAGCGTCCGCTTTGCAAGGAACTTTTAGAAAAAGTTCCATCAAAAAAGCGGAAGGTTGCGGGTTCAATTCCCGCAGAGTCCATTTCCTACAAATTGGCTCCGCATGCCCCTTAAATTATTGGACAAAGTCCAGGAACAGGAAGATATAAATATCTTAAAAGACCCAATATATTATACATGGTGTTAATATGAGAAACACACAGAAAGTAAAGGATGTACCGGCCAGCACATTTGTGGGCCCAGTATTCAAGAAGGTCGATGACCCAGAAGCCGTATACAGGCAGGTAATGAAGGAAAATCCGGAAAGGTCTAAAACCTCAGTTAATGTAGTTGATTTGAGCAAGTACCCTGAGTACAGGAATTATTATTCGCTTCTAAGGCAGCAGTGCGAAATTAAGGCCTGAAGCTACTTGATTAAATCCAGTGCCAGCTGCCATGCGAAATGGCTGCTTTTGTATAGTGCTACAGCATGACTGAAAAAAGCAAAAACGAACATGTGGGCAGGGTTGACGGCAATTATACCAGCAAAAACACTGCAGCCAGGCCAGCAGCAGAGAAAGAGAAATCTGATGCCAGCTATGACTATCATCCATGGGAGAGCATAAGGGACCGCATGCTTGGCATTCTAAGGAAGTGAAATAGGACTGCACTGTTTTCCTTGTGGCAGGCTTATTCTATTCTGTTTTTTAGGATGTGCTTGATATGGTAGCGGCTGCTCTAGCATTGATGCACAGGATTCCAGCTCAATCATATGTATTTTTATTATTTGCACACGCTAATATATTGATTAGATAAGGCTGCGTTTGCAGGGCATTTTTATCAGTTAGCGCTGTTTTGCCGTTATTCTAATAGGTGATTTAATTGAAGATAGTATATTCAGATCCGAAGAGCGGAAGGAGCAAGCAGATAGAGTTGGATAAGGACAGGTCTGCGCTTTTCCTAAACTATAAGATAGGCGATGCAATTGATGGCAACCTGATAGGCATGCCTGGTTGCAAGCTCAAGATAACCGGAGGCAGCGACAGGAGCGGTTTCCCTATGGAGAGAAGCATACAGGGCACCATAAAGACAAATGTGCTCAGGCTGCTCAGCAGTTCAGGCAGGACCAAGGGAGTATTCGAAAGGAGGACGGTGAGGGGCAACACTGTTAGTCAGGACATAGAGCTATTGAATGCGGTAATCACTGACCATGGAACTGCGGATTTGGATGCGCTCTTCCCGAAGAGTGAGAAGAAGAAGGAGGGTGGCGCCGAGGCTTCAGAGAAGCCGGCCAAGGCAAAGCCTGCTTGAGCGGTGAACTGGAATTGGATGAACTAAAGCAGAGTGTTATGAACATAGGCACCCTGGGTCACATAGACCATGGTAAAACATCAATCACAAGGGCGATAACGCACATATGGACTGACAGGCACAGCGAAAGCCTCAAGAGGAACATGACGATAAAGCTCGGCTACGCCGACGCCGTTATAAGAAAATGCGAGAAGTGTGAGGGCGCAGCAGCTTACACCACAGAGCCGACGTGCAGGAAGGACGGGTCTGAGGCCAAGCCGCTTTTCAGGATATCTATGCTTGATGCACCGGGCCACGAGACCCTGATGGCCACAGCCATAGCTGGTGCAAGCGTTATAGATGCCATACTATTCGTGATAGCCGCAAACGAGCCTTGCCCTATGCAACAGACCAAGGAGCACCTCATGATAATAAACCTGCTTGGCGTAAAGAACACCATAATCGTGCAGAGCAAGGTAGACATTGTTGGCCGGGAAGCTGCCATAAAGCACTACCACCAGATAAAGAGCTTTGTCAAGGGGAGCGTTATAGAAAATGCGCCGGTTGTGCCTGTCATGACCAACCAAGGGGTTAATATAGACATACTGCTGCAGCGGATAGCCGAGATGCCAAAGCCTGAAAGGGATTTGAACTCAGACCCAATCATGTATGTAGTGCGGTCTTTCGATGTAAACAAGCCTGGAAGCGATGTGACAAAGCTTAACGGAGGGGTAATAGGAGGGGCGATAAAGAAAGGCGTGTTCAGGACCGGAGATGAAATAGAGATACGGCCAGGCACAAAGATGGGCGGCAAGGATTCCGAAAAGGGCGCCTATAAGCCCATCATAACAGTCATAACCGGCATAAGCAACGGCACTGAAACAATAGACAGCGCCCACCCCGGAGGCCTGATCGGTCTGTCTACTGAAATAGACCCTGCGTTTACAAAGGCGGACAACATCGCAGGCAATCTGGTTGGGCACGTTGGCAAGCTGCCAGAGAGCTCAACTTCAATCAGCATAAAGTACAGCAGGATAGAGAGGAGCGACGTGCCGAACCAGTCGATACAGGAAAACGAATCGCTAATTCTCGGCGTCGGCACCGCTACAGTCATCGGCCACGTAAGGAAGGCAAAGAGGGACAGGATAGACATAATGCTGGGTTCTCCGATATGCGCTGAGAAAAACATAAAGATGGCGGTACTCAGGAACATAGCGAAAAGATGGAGGCTGACCGGCTATGGAACCCTAGTCTAGCTGAACGCTAGTTGCTTCTTGCATGTTCCAATCCGTAAGCCTACGGGTTTATTCTCTTCGGATCCCTTGGGAAAAGAGAGGCCTCTCTTATGTTGCTCAAGCCGCATATACACATCCCGAATCGTTCGAGGCCTATGCTCCACCCAGCATGGGGAGGCGCCCCGCACCTGAAAGCGTTTATGTAAAAATCAAACCCCTTATGGTCTATCCCCTTCTTTTTCAGGGATTTGATCAGCATCTCAGGGTCATGTATTCTCTGCGCGCCGCTGCATATCTCAAATCCTTTGTATATAAAATCAAAGCTGTTTGTCAGCTCTTCGTTTCCCTCCTTCGGCATGGAGTAGAATGCCCTTGCCTTAGCAGGAAAATCTTTTACAACTACCGCATCTCCATACAGCTCCTGCAGAGCACCTTCGTGCTGCTTGGAGAAGTCATCGCCGTGCTCTATCTTGTGGCCGTGCTTTGCCAGCCTGTCCACGGCTTCGGTGTAGGTCACTCGCCTGATCTGCGGCAGCTCAAGCTTGACCCCCAGGCTCTTCAGATCATCGGCGTTCTCCTCCATCACGCTTTTTATCGTGTACAGCACAGTACCTTCCAGTATCTCTATGACATCGTCCGCATCCGCGAAAGCCATTTCTATATCCATCTGCGTGCACTCAGTAAGGTGGTATGCGGTATTTGACTTCTCCGCGCGCATTACTGGCACCACCATCATGACCCTATCCAGCCCGCCTATCACTGAGAGCTGCTTGTAGAGCTGCGGGGACTGCGCCAGGAAGGCCTTTCTGTCGAAGTACTTTATCTCAAACACTTCGGCGCCACCCTCGCTTGCCTCGGATATGATGCACGGCGTCCTTATCTGCGTAAACCCCTTGCCGGATAGGTATTGCGTAAAGGTGTTTAGTATGGTCGATTCTATGCTGAACACAGCCCTAGCCTGTGGCCTTCTGAGGTCTATATACCTGTAGTTAAGCCTTACATCTATTTCTGCAGGGACCTTGCCGGTTACCTCAAAAGGTATCCTTGCGCTTAGCGGATTTAGATTCTCTATCTCCTCTGGTACTATCTCAAATCCACCCATGGATTCTTTGTTGGCCTTTATTGTGCCACGGACTAGCAGCACGCTCTCCTTTGGCACTGACATCTTTTTTATTACTTCTGGCTTAGCCTCTCCAGCCTTTCCTATCACCTGTGCCAACCCGGTGCTGTCCCTCAGTATCAGGAAGGTTATCTTCGAGGTCTCCCTGATCTCGTGGGCCCACCCTCCAATGGTTACCTTCATGCCGTCCATATCAGCTCCTATTTCATCCACATAGTGGGTCCTTAGCATATAATCACGGACTGAGCAATATTACATTTTTATGAAAGGCTATAAATAAATATACTACAATAGCACAGCTGTGGATTGATTGAGAAGACGTAACGGCAATGTCTTTGATGTGATGGATAGGAATATAGTTGCTGTGTCGCCAGCAACAACGGCTAAAGCTGCGCACAAGCTTGCAATAATATCAAAGGCCGGCCTGATGCCTGTACTTCAGAGCCGCAAGCTTGTCGGTATAGTCTCAGAGGAACAGCTGGGCAGGTGCATCAAAGAAAAATCAGCAAGCACGCCTGTGAAAAAAATAATGATGAAGCCGGTGTTTGTGGACAGGGGGTCGTGCATAGAAGACGCAAGGGCCATAGTCATAAGCACAGGACTATCGCGGCTTCCTGTAGTAGATTCCAGGCGCAACATGCTATGCATCGGGACTATAAGCTCCACGAAGCTGGTGTGACCAAGCTATCTCTTTATTGTTATCTGTATGGAGCTTATCTTGGACTTCGTCCCATCCTCATTCATCAGCTCCTCAGATTTTATCTGTATCCCTTCGCTGCTCGGATCTTTTATAATTGGTAGAAACCTGCTCCTTGTTATCTCGACAACGTCAACTGCTTTTGATATCGCGTTGCCCCTAGCCTTTATCATCACGCCCGGCATGCCGCTGTTTACCTGGGTAACAACTGCAAGCACGTAGTTCATGGTCGGCTTCTTCCCTATGTATATCACTCCATCCTGCGGCTGCTGCTGCGGCTGGGCTCCACCGGAGTACGCCGATATCTGTATGTAGCTTACCTTAGATTTCGTCCCATCCTCATTCATCAGCTCCTCAGAGCCTATTCTAATGTTATCGTGACTTGGGTCCTTGGCATCCTGTAGAAAACGCTTCCTTACTATCTCTGCAACATCAACAGCCCTAGATATCGCGTTGCCCCTAGCCTTTATCGCAACCTCCTTTGCGCCGTTGTTGAACTGGGTAACAACTGCAAGCACGTAGTTCATGGTCGGCTTCTTCCCTATGTAAACTACTGTATCACTCAGTCCTTTCGCTCCTTGCGGGTTTGCTTGATTATCTACCATGTTATTCACTTGTTGCGGTTTATCGTGATTTTCTGCGCCATAACCTATCATTTCAGAAACAGGGAGCGCGGCATGTTGTTTGTTGTTGTCTGGTTAGTATACATGGTTAAAATATTTAAATCATTTGATTGCGCGACAGCGCCGGAGGCCGCCTCCACGCCTCCCCGCAGTCCAGCCTGACCAAATGTCATACTTTATCCACTATATTCCTGAATTCTTCTTCAACATTTACATCTACTCCCATCTCCCTCAGGATGCTTAGTGGATACGCGATCGATATGTCGCGCATCAGTTTGGTTTCATTGAGTACCCCAATGCTCTTTACGAATTTCCTCTCGCGCTCAATTGAGAGGTAGATTGCTGGCAGCAGCCTTTCGGAAAGAGCTATGGCGCGGTCCCTAGCTTGCTGGCTGTTCGAAAGCAGCTCCCTGATGCGTGAATCGATCCACGCATCTTGCGCTCCATCATTCTCGAATATCTTACCAAGGGACCTCATGAACTCAGACGATACGGGGTAAAATACCTTGTACAGTATAAACCCGAAAGGGCGGGAATACGCGCCCTTTATTATTACGTTGGTCGCAATCATCCTGTCGGGCAGCTCTGTCAGCGCGCCGACCTTGCCGAAAACATCAACTATCTCTTCTGTTGGGTTGCCGGTTGTGTAGCGCAGCCCCTCCACCAAGTTCCTCAGGGCCCTTGCCTGTTTTTCCCTTGATTTTGATATTGCCGAGAAGCACATCGAAATTTTGGGGTCTTCGTATCCAGCGCGGTCTGCGGCCCATTCCCGTGCAAGCCTAGCCATAGCTTCCAACCCGTAGTGGAACTGGTTTAATACATGCACTACGTCTTCTATGTCGAAAGACACGCCGTTGGGGAGCTTCACATATTTCGAGGTGATCTCTCCCTTCTTCCTCCTTATGTTTATGAAGCTGATCGCCTGTCTTATTGCATCGACATTGCTATTTTTGGCGTACCTGTATATAAACGGGCGCAGGTCCTCGGGCACGCCGTATCTCTTCATCGTGCTGTCAACTATGCGCTTGTATATCGCTTCCATGCACTACAGCCTCCCTTTGCTTCAACTTACTCATGTTTTTAATTTATGCCTTTCTTTTCTTGCCAATCCTCTTCATTCCAAACCTATAAGCGGCTACAATCACCACTACAACAACCACGGCTAGGACCGCGGTGTAGGTGTATCCAGAGCCTCCTGCTCCGCCGACCTGAGCGTAGTAGCTGTTTGACCCGGAGTACTGCTGGTTTATCGAGCCGTCTGGCTGCCTCCACTGTTCGTACAGCGTTATTGGGTATGTCCCAGGCTTGCCAGAACTGCTGACGCTTACGTAGAACGTCACGTTCTCCTGCTGCCCTGGCGATAGTGATTCGAGGTATGCGTCTGGCGTTACCGGAGTTATCGGATATATGGACTGAAGGCTGAGAGTAATCTGCTGCGCTTCCTCGTTGCCTATGTTTTTTACTGTTACCGTAACCGGCCTGTAAGTAGAGCCGGGCAAAAGCGAAGAGCTTATTGCGGTTATGTTGAAAATCGCGCCGCTCTGCACCTTTATTGGTATGCTTTCATGCAGCACTGTACTATTCCCATAGTTGGCGTAGGTGTACGATATTGTAACAGGGAGCGAGTAGTCTGTCTGGTTTGCATACCTGTTCGCGCTTACAAAGACCGTCTCCGTTACCTGTGCGTTCTGGGGAAGCGATCCTATGAAGAAGGACGATGCAGAGCCGCTTGCGCTCACCCCACTACCATTTAGGAACTGGACGCTTACGTTGTTCGCCTGCCCAGTACCTATGTTTTGTATGGCTATTGTTTCAGTCTGGTTCGAGCCCGGACTAAGTTCCGTAGGCACTGCTCCCACTATGCTCGCCACTATGTCCGGCCTGTTGAGAAGTATGTTTATTGGAATTTCCTGTATGGAATTGTACGATATGCCTGCATCGGAGGTATAATTCACCTGCACAGGAAGCACGTTTGTGCCGCCGGATATGTTAGCTGCTGCAAAAAGGGAGACGGTGGCCTCCTGGGAAGCTCCGCTAGGTATGATGCCAAGGTTGAACTCCTCTGCGCCGTCGGCGCTGAAGCTGCTGGAATTGAGGAGCCTGAGGCTTACGTCCCTAGCCTGGCCGGATCCGGAATTGACTGCACTAAGGTCCATTGTGAACTGGTGGCCAGGGATTATTTGGGTTGACGGAAGTGCGTTCAGGCTTATCTGCGGCACTCCGTATACGTAGATGTTGATCGGCATCACCGACTCTGCAGCGACGTTGTAGTTGACCTCACCGTTGCTCTGGGTTGTCTGGTAGTCTGCAATAACGTCTATAGTGTACACACCTTCCTGTAGCGTTGAAGGGACGTGCACCTTGTACGTGAACACATCGTAACCGGCGCCGCCGTAGGAGCCGGTGCCTATGCCATCTATTAAGTACGTGTCTGATGGCGATACGTTTATCAACTGGCTGGAGGCGAGGAGCTGAAGGTCAACGTTGTTCAGCGTTGACCCGTAGGAATTGTACAGCCCGAATGTTATGGTTATGTTCTCACCAGATACCACTGGCTGCGGCGAAACCACCAAGTTGGTAAGCGACAGGGCACCCTGCGGCGTGGTAGAGCTCTGCGCGCCTGCCAGCTGAACCATCATCATCGCAGCCAGCACCAAGAATACTCCAGCTAAAAATCTTGCATCTTTATCCATTTTATCACATTTTATAATCATCAATCGATAGTGCTTTTGAACATGCGTATGCTTATTGCAGTGGTAACAATCGCGAATATCGCAAGTACGCTTACATCTGTAACTATGCTGGCAAGCGGGTATACCCCCTCCAAAACCACAAACCTAAAGCCGTTGAGCGCGTAGGTCATAGGGTCGAAAATGCTCACGGCCTGAAGCACGGGCGGGAAGCTGGAGACCGGGAATATGCCGCCTGAGATGAACCACAGCGGCAGCGCTATGGTCTGCCCGAATATCTGAAAGGCCTGGAGGTTCTTTAGCCTTGACGCCACTATGAGTGATATAGCAGACATGCATACAGAAAGGAGGATGCCGAGCACCAGTATCCAGAATATCCCCTCTGCGCCCATTGCTATAGTGTTGCCAAGGAGCAGGCCTATGACTATCACAATCGCTATGGAGAAGATGGACTGGACAGCGCTTGAGAACACCCTGCCAAGCAGTATTGCAGACTTGTTTATTGGAGTTATGAGGAATGTCTTAATGTTGCCCCCGAGCTTGTCGGTAATCAAAGAGAGGCCGGAGCTGAAAATCGCGCCGAAGACTATTATCATACCTATGACTCCTGAAAACAGGAAGTCTTCGTAGTCGCCGTTCGCCCCAGTCACCGGCGTGTCAAGCGATGCTGCAGGATTGGACGGCGGGAGGTACTGCTGGCTCTGGAAGTTGTTTTTTGAAGAAAGCTCTGCTACGTCCTGCTGGATTGCAGGCAGCACGACCTCCGTAGTGCTGAACTGCACGTTGTTGTAGTATACCTGCACGGCTGGAACCGGCCCTAATGACGGAAATGTTGGTAATATAACAATCACAAAATCGATGTTTCCTGCCCCAAGCATAGCCAGCGCCTGGCTTTCATCTGTAACCGAATAGACCTGCATAAGATTCTGCGAACTGAACGAATCAACGAGCTGTGCAGACTGTGGGTTGTTTGCGTAGTTCACAACCGCCACCGGCACGTTTGTCACCGCCGCCCCGAGGAAACTGAAGAAGATAAGTATGACGAACGGGAAGATCGCAGTCCTGACTACGTTTGACCTTATGTTAGCCCTAAATATAAGCATTTCCCTTTTGTATAATGATATAGAATCCGAGAGCAGGCTCATTTCATCTCCACCTCATGTTTGCCCTTCCGCCCTGCATCTCGCCAGAAGCGTCCCTCATCCCCGACCCCGTCAGCTTGATGAAAACATCGTCTAAGGTGGGAAGGTGGGCGCCTATCGAAAGCACGGTAACCTTCTCCCTGTCAAGCATGGCCGATATCTTTGTAAATTCGGATTCACTGCCTTTCTCAAGCGCAGCTATTATCCTGTCGCCCTTCGCCGCGCCGCTCAGCCCAAACCTTGACTTTAGCAACGATAGGACCCTGGCGGTGTCCTCCGGTTTCACAATCACCTCAAGTACCCTGCCCGTACCGGCAATCCTTTTCACTTCTGAAGGGGTGCCTAGCGCGATGACCTTGCCGTGGTCTATTATCGCTATCCTATCGCAGAGTTCGTCAGCCTCCTCTAAGTACTGGGTTGTCAATAGTATGGTAGTGCCGCTTTTGTTCATCTGCTTTATCCTGCCCCACATCGTCGTTCTGTTCTGCACGTCCAATCCGGTTGTCGGCTCATCAAGAACTAGTATCCTCGGCTCCTGGATCATTGCCCTCACGAGCCCTAGCCTTCTCTGCATTCCCCCGGAGAAGGTACCGGCCTTAACATCAGCAAACTTCTCAAGCTCCGCCTCACCCAGCGCCTCCTTTATCCTTTTCTCTCTCTGCTCGGCCGTGATGTGGTAAAGGTGGGCGAACAGCTCCAGGTTCTGCCTCGCTGTCAGGTCCGCTTCAACTACCGTCTCCTGGGTCATTAGCCCCATCAGCTTCTTGACCTTTTCATGGTTCTTGGTCACATCCAGCCCGTCCACGGTTATCCTGCCTGAAGTGGGGTTTAGCAGGGTGAGAAGCATATTTATGGTTGTGGTCTTCCCTGCGCCGTTCGGCCCAAGGAGCCCGAATATCTCCCCCTCCTTGACGCTAAGTGTTATATCGTTGACAGCGGTAAAGTCGCCGAATTTTTTTACAACGTTGTCTATTTTGATTATATCTGAGATATCATCACCTAAACAGCTTGGCCGCCTTGCCGATCGACTTTATAATCATTTTTCCAACTGAGCCCAATGCCACCGACCCCCTTTTTGTTATGGTGTAGTAGTTCTTCACCTTCCCGCGCTCCACCTTTGATGCCACTTTTATGTAGCCAGATTTCTCAAGTACCCTGAGGGCATTGTATAGGTCGTTCTTCAGTGTTATGCCATAGAATTTGGCAAAACCTTCCTTGTTGAATTCCTTGATCAGAGCGTATGAATAGATCGGCCCGCCTAGCTTCAGCCTTCCAAGTATGCGTATCTTGAGTATTATGCGCTTTGCCTCCATCGGCATGAAGTCGTTCCTACGTTGCGTTTGCCCCTTCAAAGTTACACCTTGCCGGCGCCAAACCGCGCCGTTTGCCAAATATAGTTTAAAAGAGATATAGTTTAAATATAAACTATATTATGCAAGCCGCACATATATAAAGACTTCGGCAGATACTTGATTTGGGCAGAAACTTCCGTGAGCGCACCCCCAGCCTCCCGCGTCCGGTGTGCGCATGCAGCAGCCTGGTTTATTCAATGAGGAAATTCATACAAAGCCATGCTCAGCCGTGTAAAGCAGCAACTCGGGGTACTTTCTTATTATCTGGTTTGCCCTCATCCCGTATATCTCCTTTACCCCCTGCCTATAGGCCAGATCCACAAGCCTCTGCGTTATTATCCCGTCAAATACTATGGAGTGTATGTTCTGCGTCCCCTGGATGGTCTGTATCAGCTCCCGAACCGGTATCTCGCTTTTGCCGTCTACGGTCATGGCACCGCCGTTCTCATCATACAGCCTGCCGCGCAGGGTGTTTTTGAGCTCTGTGAGCGACTCCAGGAAGGCGCGGTTTGGCGCCGAGGCTGCCTGCGGGCCTTGAACGTTTCCTGCCGGCTGGGCTGGCTTGGTCTTCATCTGCTCTATCACAGGTATGCTATCTATTCCTTCTGGCTCATCATTGCCGTTTATGTCCTTTATGCCCAGCTCTGCTGGTGCGCCGCCGAAAGCTTCTTCCTTCCCATACTGGCGCGGCTCGCGCATCTTTTCCCTCTGTAGGTTGCTGGCTATCTCGGATGGACTAAGTATCTCCTTCTTCTGCTCCTGAGGCTGCTGGCGCTTCGCCTCCTGCTGCGGCTCCCGGTACTCCGGCTGCCTACCGTATCTCTGGTATTGCCTCTGGTCCTGCCTATCAATCTGCTTCTTGTTGTTTGCAAGTATCTGCTCAATCGGCACCCTTGATCTTAACGCCTTTATTATCTCCTTCCTTGTAAGCTCCTCCACCTCCTTGCCATCGGGTGCTTTGGCGACGTAGTCTATGTCGGCTACGTTGGTTATACTCCTTATTATCATGTCACCGCCGCGGTCCCCGTCAACGAACAGCGTAGCTTCCTTGGCAGCGCAAAGAGATATTATTGTCTTTGGTATAGAACCCGAGGCGCCTCCTACCGCTATGCAGTTGGTTATGTCATTCCTTAGCAGGTTGATGACGTCAGCCCTTCCCTCAACCAGCAGGACCTCATCGTCCTTTTCTATGTCAGGACCAGCCGGCAACTCTTCCGGCCCGTAAATTCCTACCGTGCTCGACTTGACATCAGCCTCGACCAAGTCGCTTATCTCCCTGCTGTCAGGCAGCTCTGTGACCAGCAGCGTCTTCACAAGGTCCTTGGCCCTGGTTATGATCTTTTTGCGTTTCTCGTTCCTTGTATCCTCCACCTTAAGTATCCTGAATTCGGTCTCGAATGGACCAACCCTGTCAACAGATTCTATCGCAGCTGCGAGAATGCACGTCTCTACCCTGCCAAGCGAACTTGGCAGGAAAAGCTTGCCGTAGGTCTTGTTTCCAGATGTGCTGCTGTCTATCTCTATCCTGCCTATCTTACCGTTCTTCTGCAGTTCCCTGAGGTCCAGGTCGCTGCCCAGCAGCCCTTCCGTCTGCCCGAAAACAGCGCCTATTATGTCAGGCTTCTCAACGCTTCCTGATATATCAAACTTCGCTTCTACCATATACTTTACAATATCAACGTATGTTTTTGCCATTACATCACTACATTTCATTGCGCGCGGCAATGCAGGCAAAAGTCTGCAGGAACAGGAATTTACGTTGTGCTGACGCTAGATTATTCTTGGCTTATCGGCTGTGCTTGGCACTTTACCCATATCACTAAATAAGCAAGTATTAATTTGCATACGCTTTTTACCCCTGTTTGACTGCGATGACTTTTATCCTTATATATACTGTTTGAATAGATATAAATAGATTGCCTGCACCTATTGGACCAGCGAATCCAGCCTCCTACCTATATCAACAGCGCGCTTTTTTGTAACCGTGTAGCTTCTGTCGTTCCTGGTCATTTCCTCCAGTTTGATGAAATACCATCCCTGGCCGTTCATGCGCCAGGCCATGTAGGTCTCCATGAGGGCGTTGTCCCTCCAGCTTCTCAGGGACTCGAACTTTTCATGGTCTATCGATAGGCTGCCCCTGTCCCACGCCTTGCATTCAAACACCATACCCCTTCCGGACTTGACTGCTATTATGTCTGGGCTTATGGAATTTACCCCGCTTCCGGCCGCCCTCACTACGGAAAAGCCCTTGTCGTAGAGTGCGTTCAGGAGCTCCCTTTCTCCTCTTGCACCCTTAGAATACCTCTGGATCGCCATGGATGATTATTGCAATAAAATATTAAAAGCCTATCATGCACCGCTGCGCTTTGGGCCTGAAGGTGTGGCGCCACCTGGTCCAGATGCGTCCCTGCCAGCCTTGTCTGTGACGGGTCTGTACAATAAAAGGATGCCTGCCGTGGATATGATATTTGTTATGAGTATTATAAGGAATATCTGGTCTAGGAAATACGGTATGATTATGCCAAGCGAGAGAGGCACTGTGGCTATTATGGCAGGGGTTATGCCCCTGGCTACGTTGAATGTGGCGACCGAGCTGTCCGCTTTTAACGCCGCGTCATCCTTTGACATAAATCCCTTTATCATCGGTATGAACAGGTACCTAGTCATAAGTATCAGCACCGATATCAGTATGGCTGATATTACAGTGCCGTAGTTTATCTGCGATATGTTGAAGAGCAGGCCAATATAGACGAAGAAAAAGGTGCTCACAAAGAAAACTATCTCTGACTGGTAGCCCTTTATGTGCTTTATTCCGCCCCACGATGCTATGTACTTGCTGAAGCCATTTTTTGCGCCGTTTCTAGCTATGCCAGACTTCAGCATACCTATATTTGCGAGTATCAGGCCGAAAATGAATGATGTTATGGCGCCGTTTAGAGCCAACTCCTGCGCCAGGCCGTAGGTTGCCACAACCATGCTTATTGTAAGCATCCAGCTATAGTTCCTGCTGTATGTCGGAAACCTGTTTAGTATGTAAAGCCAGAATACGGCTGAGAGGCACCCCAAAATAACGGATCCAAATATATCATAGAATATTGTAGACGCCACGGCAAACGGCGAGGCGCCGGATATTCCTATGAAACCTATGAGAACTAGCGGGAGCATGAAGGTTACAATATCAGAGGAGATGCTTTCGTAGAGCATTGCGGTTTTGAGGTCTTTCGATATCTTGGTGACCCTCATGAGAGTTGGCACTATCACGCTGCTGGGCCCAGCTATGGCAAGGGAGAATATCAGGGACTCAAGCAGCCCCCATCTGAATATGAAAAGCACAGCAGGCGTAAGCAGCAGGGCTGTAGCAGAGACCAGAGAGAACGTAAAAAAGCTTGTCCTGCCTATCACCTTGGCCAGGTTTCCAAAGTCCATGTTCAGCCCTACGTCAAAAAGTATGAATGATATCGCAATCGCAGTTATGAAAGGGGTAAGGACTGGTATTATGCTGGACTGGCCCACGGCAACGAGGTTCAGCAGCGGCCCCACAGTAAGCCCTATGAGCATAAGCGGGAGTATGGAGGCTACCTTTATCCTATCGAAAAGCGCGTTCAGTATGAAACCCAGGAAGGCTATCCCGGCAAAAAAGATGAATATGAGGTTGGCGTTTATCATATTATCACAAGTATCTCTGTCTGTTATCGACATCTGCGCCTTCGTGTATGGCGCGCCTTTCGACCTCCTTCTTGACGCCAGCAACAAGCTCGTGCATGCGCTTCTCCTTTATCCTTGATATCATGAGGTATACCTCATCCTTCGTGCCTTTTGTGACCAGCATAACTATCTCGCCAAGCTTTATCCTGCCCGCGCGCCCCTTTCTCTGTATGTTCCTTATCTCGCTTGGTATGGGCTCGTAAAAAACCACTGCGTCAACGCTCGGTATGTCCAGCCCTTCCTCGCCTATTGATGTCGACACCAATACCCTGAATTCCCCGGCCCTGAACCTCTCTATAACCACCTTCTGCCCTGCTTGGGTTACTCCTTCCTTCTTGCCAACGAACGACTCTGCCGGTATGCCGTACTGGTTGAGGATCTTCACTATCATTTTTATTGTGGAGCGGTACTGCGCGAATATTATTATCGTCTTGTCCTTCAGCCTGCCGCCGAGCAGCTCTATTATCTTGAAGACTTTCGGATGCTCCACGCCTTCCCCGGCGTATCCCCTCGCTTCGATGAGGGCGCTCCTCACGCTTGGATTGCCCAGTATGCTGTTTAGCACCCTGCTCTTTTTCTCCCTGGCCTCGAGGGATTCAAAATATTTTATGAAAGGGTCGAATCCCTCTGTGCTGAGCAGATCGTAGGCGTGGGTTAGGTTAAGCACATATACATAATTAAAAGTAGCCATGTGCTTGTAGTTCTGAGCCTGCAGCCTGCTTATATTGTCCCCGACCTGTAGGAACCTGCCCTTCGGCATGTTTTCGAAGGTCTTGAAAGGGCTCAGGCCGTACCGGTACAGCTTTTCCATATGTTCATCTATTACTGACTTGAGCTTCGATAGAACCGCATCCATCTGGCTGTTCTTCTCAGTCATTATGGTTGTGATTGTTTTGTCCATCACGTACGGGGCAACATCGGTGTCGGCCGACGTCCTTATCTCTATGTTCTCAACACCGAGCTCCGCCACCAGCGCCTTTACCCTATCCCTCCTGCTGCCCGGGGATGCGGTGAGCCCTATCAGCTGTATGCCTCGCAGCTTGCATTCATCTGCTATATATGTATAGGCGTACTTGCCTACAGCCCTGTGGCACTCATCGAATACCACTACGCCGAAGCCGTCTAGGGAAAGCCTGCCTGACTTGATATCGTTGGCCACAGTCTGCGGCGTGGCTATTATCACCTTTGCTTCGTTCTCCCTCTCCCTTCTTTCCCTGCCAGGCATGCTGCCTGTCAGAAGCATTATCAGTTCCTTTTCCATGTTCAGAAGTCCAAGCGCCGTGGCGTAGTGCTGTTCGCTAAGCGGCTTGGTAGGCGACAGCATTATAGCCTTCTTGCCGCTGTAGACCGATTGTGCAATTGCTATCATTGCTATCATAGTCTTGCCAAGGCCGGTGGGCAGCACTACAAGCGAATTGGAGCCGCCGCATACGCTTTTGGCTATGTTCACCTGATACCCCCGCGGCTCCATCCCATCCAAGTTTAGGAGGTTGCGGCACTCTCCGATGTCATCCCAAGACGCCATGAACACCAGATATATTATTTAAATATCTCATTTAATTAGCTTTTCATTTTGACGCAATTTGTTTTTATGCGAGACGGCACTACCACACGTAGCCTATACATTAAATATCATGTGCGTTTTTCTGCTGATTGCTATGTGCAGTTGTTTCCACTCTTTATCTGCAGTTTTAATCGTGAATGCTGAAATTACCAGGAGTGATTTTGCCGCTCCGCATTCCGCAGCGCAAGGCTCAATACTTATTAATATTTTCTATCTAATAATTGTCTGCAACTGCGTGCGCCGCAATAGCTCAGTGGGAGAGCGTCCGGCTGAAGCTGAAACTCATTCATTGAGTTTTATCAAAAACCGGAATGTCGCAGGTTCAAATCCTGCTTGCGGCATTTAAAGCCATCTTCCAGATAAAACATACCACGTTAGGCTGGATTTCTTTTCTATTCCTCTCAGAATTCAAATACTTGATTTACCAAATAAAATGCAACCCCTTTTAATATTTTTTGCACATAAATTAGTAATAATAAGCGTTGGTGACCAAATGAATCTAGAGAGCCAAGCCTTTGTGCTTGAGGATAAGAACTTCAGCAGGGTTAGAGAGAACTTTGAATGCGACATATGCCACACCGTGGTCAGCGGTAATGGATATACAAACCACTGCCCAAAATGCCTCTGGAGCAGGCACGTTGATGTGAAGCCTGGCGACAGAAGATCGGATTGCGGTGGGCTGATGAAGCCTGTTTCTGTTACCTACAACAGGACGTATTATCTTATAAGTCACAAATGCCTGAAGTGTGGAGAGACAAAGAACATAAAGGCGGCCCAGAACGATAGCCAGGAGGTGTTGTGGGAAAGGATGAAGCCTGGTCCATTGATACTGTAAGCGCGTAGTTTAGGCTACGGTTCCAGCCTGTTCATCGTCCTTGGGAATGGTATTGCGTCTCTTATCGTATCCAGTTTTAGCAGCCACCTGACCAGCCTTTCCGACCCCATGCCGAAACCGGAATGCTGCACACTGCCGTATTTTCTCAGTTCTATATACCAGCTATAGTCCTTCTCCTTCAGCCCAGACTCATGCAGCCTTGCTACCAGCTCCTTGTAGTCGGACACCCTTTCGCTGCCTCCTATTATCTCGCCGATGCCCTCAGGCGCGAGAAGATCGCCGTCGAGCACGGTCCTTGGGTCATCGGGATTTATTTTCATATAGAAAGCCCGCATCTCCTTCGGCTGGTTCACCAGGAATATCGGCTGTGTCATCTCCCTTACCAGCACTTTCTCTTCATCCAAGCCTATGCCGTCACCCCACTTTAGGTGAAGTCCCTTTCTGTTGAGCTCTGCTATGGCCTTTTCGTAGGTAATCGACTTGAAAGGCGCGCTTATATCGAGCAGGTCCTTCGGGTCCCTGCCATATTTTTTGAGCAGGTCCGGATGCTTCTTTGCAGCGTAATGGCATATATACTCAACCAATTCACCCTGAAGACTCATGTTCATATCCTGATCGTAGAATGCCATCTCAGGCTCAAGCTGCCAGAATTCTGTTAGGTGCCTTGGAGTCCTGCTAGGCTCCGCCCTGAAAGATGGTGCAAAGGCGTACACGAGCGGATATCCGTGTATCAACGCCTCGCTGTACAGCTGCGCGGTCTGGGAAAGGTAAGCCACTTTGTCAAAATACTTTACTTCAAAAACTGTTGCGCCACCCTCTGCCGCAGAGGAAGTCAGCATCGGGGGCTGGACCTCCAAAAATCCCCTGTCATCCAAAAACTCCCTTGCAGCCTTCATGATGTAGGCCTTGAACCTCAAAACGTTCAATATTGGCTGCGATCTTACCCAGAGGTGCCTCACGTCGAGCAGGAACTCGGTGCTTTGGTCTTTTGATATCGGGAAGGCTTCGCCCTTGAATACTACCATCAGTTCCTTAGCTCTCAGTTCATAGCCGTCCGGCGCCCTTTCGTCCTTGGCTACGGTGCCGTAGGCGTAGACCACAGACTCTAGGAAAACATCATTGGCCATCTTCCAGGTTTCTTCAGCAACCTCCTGCTTTTTTACGGCGCACTGTACAACCCCGGTGCCATCCCTTACAATCACGAAACTCAGTGACGAACCTGCCCTCTGCCTATACACCCACCCCCTTATAAACACATCCTTGCCATCATAATCTTTGAGTTCAGAGATCCGCGTTATCCTCTTGCTGATTTTTGATGGACTCTCCAGCAGCAGTTCGTCAAGCTTACCCATAAAAATACCCTGTAATTATAACTGAACCGCAAACGTATTATAAACTTCTGTACTAAAAAGTTATATTTAATATTATTTTACATTCCTCAATAATACTCCAGCGCATGCGATAGTAGTCTAGCCTGGTAGGACATTGCCTTGCCAAGGCAGTAACCCGGGTTCAAATCCCGGCTATCGCATTTCATATTTACAATAGTACTTAAGTCGTCAATCGTCCAACACACATGCGTCATTTAAGAAACTTGCATGGGATGTCCTGCATCGTGTGACAAATATGACGACAAAAAGCGCAGGAAGGGATAAGCTGAATGACAGCGAGAGCGTGAAGATAGGAATAAACATGATGGTTGTGATATCCCCCACAACTTACATGAGTTCCTCCGAGTTGTCCAAGGTTACAGGAGAGGAAGTTAGCAAGATAGAGCACTTCGGAGTCAAGAAGCAGAGGCTGCCAACGCTTTCGCAGAGCAACATGACTATGGTTGCGGATGCCATATATGAATTTATAAAGAGGGTATCGGCGTGGCCTGATATTGAGGCAAAGTTCTTCGCCGAGCCGCCAAAACACATACACTTTGGTACTGAGAGCAATGACGACTTCAGCAGGCCGGAGGTGACTCCAGCCCTTGGCATGGCGCTGTCGAAGCTGTTAAACGAGGACGAGGCCAGGTACAGGAAGTACCTAAACGTGTTCAGGGAAACCGAGCCAGGCCAAAGGACCTTCGCATGCGCAGGCGGGGGGCTCGCGATGTCGGACGCGGTCGCCGAGGTCAAAGTCGCACATGATTTTGGCAGGAGCGAATCTGAGATAATAATAACCGCAGACACTGCGGTATACGACCCGACGAGAGCGAAGAACGCGGAAAAGACGCAGGGCGCCGCGGCGACGCTGATGTGGATAACAAAGGACCCGGAGCTTGTTGAAATAAAATACAGCAGAGGATACGGAAGATTCAGCATGCCTTTCCCAGACTTCACCAAGTTCGGCTACAATACGCCGAAGGTTTACGGCGAAGCGTCGAACATAGCGTACATATACGCCGTCGCGCAGGCGGTTGAAAAACTGGAGGCTGCGTATTCGGCGAAGCCCGAGGCTGTAAACGTGCTGCTCAGGAGCAACGTGATACCTGAGCGAATTAAGAGCGTGATTGGTTCTATAACAAAGAAGATAAACCCTGGTATTGATGGCGTATCATTCAGCAACATGTACGCATTTGTAAGCCACGTTCCATACCCAAAGCAGGCCCGGGAGTCAGCTGGATACCTCTTCGCGCACTACCTGAAGAGATTCAACCCCAAGCTTTTGGATGATATCCAAAAGAGGGATGGGGTTGGCGCAGACCCGCTGGAAGGGAGGAAGCTCACCGACGTGATAACCGAGAAGCTTGCCAGCTTCAGCGGCTCCAGGGAGAAGGATCTGGTAGGTTATCTCGAGAACGATAAGGAAATAAAAGCAGAGCTCGCGTGGGTGAAGAGGCTTATGAAGCAGCAAGAATTTGATGCCTTCATAGATAGGCTGCACATAAACGAGGCGCTGGAGTTGCCCTCAGTAGTAGGCAACTCGTACACCACATCCCTCCCCGTTGCGCTTGCAAGCCTCCTGAGGCACGTCACCGACTCGCACCACAATGTAGAAGAGCCGAAGCATGCGGTGCTGGCCTTCTACGGCAGTGGGCTTGTAGCGAAAGCGTTCTTGGTAGAGATAAAGGCTACGCAAAGGTCAAGGGAGCACCTGATCATATCCATGGAGAGGAACCAAGATATACCTATAAGCGCAGACCAGTATGTCCAGCTGCACACCAGGCTGGTTAGGGGTGACGCGATGAGAACCATGACAGATGGAAGCCTGGTCGAGATGAACATGAATTTTCTTGACGGCAGGCTGCCGCGTGGCTTTAATCTAGTGAGGAGGCACAGCGACGGCACCTGGGAAGGAGTATATGTAGATGGAGATGGGAAGCAGCGGGATGTTGTCCCTAGGTTCTAGCCCTGCGGCCCGGCGTGGCGTGCACACCCTTTCCCACTAGCTTGAAGTTGGACCAGTGCCCGCACTTCGGGCACTCCATATACCTGTAGTTCCAAGTTTTTATAGTGTTGACAGGCACGCCGATGACGAAGGAATAGTTGAAATGTGTTTTGCACTTTGGGCATCTGAGCCTAACGCTTGTGATTCAATCACTTTCCGCAGCCTTCTTCTTGCTCCCAAACCTGCCCATTGGCTTCTTTATCTTCAAATCAGGGTATATTTTTGAAAGGACCTTCTGGTTTATGCCAGAGTCAAAATTCAGGTTGTTAAGCACCTTACCAAGCAGGTATATCTTGGCCACCGGGCTGAGGTCTCCCTTTTCGCCGCATGCTTCGGCTATGGCTTTCTTTGTATCTGGAGAGTCCAGGGCGGAAATCGCCTCGGCAAGGGACGAATAGCCACTCTTCTTTCCTGCCGTCACCACTCCGGCCGCTGTGTCGAGCACATCTGTTTTTATGCCCAGGAGCTCGAACGCCTTGTTATCTATAGTAGAGCGTATCAGCGCCATGTGAAAAACAACCTCCTCAGGCCTCGTATCTCCGTATATGCCCATCCTTTTTATTGATATCCAGTCTTTATACTTGGCCATGAAGTCTATGTATTCGCTAGGCTCTTCCATTGGCTCACTTGCCTGCAATTATATAGTAACCTGATGCTTTTTCCCTGGCTACCCTCTTTATGACTCCCTTCTGCACAAGTGACACCAGGGTGTTGTTTACCATGCCCTTTGGTCTGTTGCTTTTCTTGGCTATGTCGTCTGATGTCTTTATTGCAGTATCCTTTGTAGCGCCAAGCTCCTGCATCGCCTTCACAATCAACTCCTCCATCGGATTAAGTTCAGCCATTTTTTCACCGCGTTAAGCTATTTCTTGATTTTAATATCCTTTCTCTTCGGCCTCAGGTACGTATAGCCGCATTTTCTGCATTTTTCAACTCCGGCCCTGTTCCTGGCCTTGCATCTTTTGCATATTACTATCTTTGATATCTCGGCATCAGCCAAGGGAAATTTTCCCATTTTTAAGCACCGCCTTTGTTTAAACTCCTGATTACGGGTCTCAATTTACCCCTTTATATAAAGAGCAATAGTCTATGATGGATAAGATTATTAAATGTTGCTGTTGTCGTGTAATAGTTGATTTTATGAGATTGATTAGACACGACATGAAGCACCCGTTCAGGGTCAGGCTCGGGGACCTGCCAGGAATGCCAAGCCTGACAAAGGATGAAAAGGTGCTCGGCTATGAGATACATATCTGTGCGTGTGGGCTGTCTAACAACAAGCCATTCTGCGATGGCTCCCACAAGGCGACGCAGAATGAGGAAGAGGGCAGAATCTACAGCTACGACAGCAAAAAGAACCAGTCCTGCATCGATCCGCACTACAAGGAAACAGACCTCCCTAACGCACACAATGAATAAAAGCCTTTGTTGGCATAAAGGCTATGATCCATATGGAAGGCTCTTTCGTAGTGACGCCTTGGCAGGTCGAGGGCAAGATTGATTATGCCGCCCTTGAGAAGCAGTTTGGCATAAAGGACCTCGACCGCGGGCTTATCGAAAGGATTGAGAAGCATACGAAAGTGCTGCATCCTTTCATAAGGAGGAGGATAGTGTTCGCGCAGCGGGAGCTTGGCTGGCTGCTCGATGAATATGAGAAAGGCAACAATTTTTATCTTTATACAGGCATTGCACCGTCTGGTGGTATGCACATAGGGCATCTGCTGCCCTTCATGCTGACAAAGTGGTTCCAGGAGAAGTTCGGCGCAGAAGTTTACATACAGATCCCCGATGAGGAAAAGTTCCTTTTCCATTCATTTAAGGGCGATGCAAAACTGCCACTGGAGGAATACCACAATCTGGCAGAAAATGCGGCTTTGAATATAGCCGCTCTTGGCTTCGACCCCAAAAAGACCAAAATATTCATAGATACCGACTACGCCAAGACGCTGTACAAGCAGGCGGTCCGGGTAGCCAGCAGGATAACCTTCTCAACCGTAAAGGACGCATTTGGAATGGACAACAGCGCAAACATAGGCTGGATATTTTACACAAGCATGCAGGCTGTGCCTGCGTTCCTCAAGTCCGTGGAGGTAGGCCACAACGTACCCTGCCTGATACCGCTTGGAGTGGATCAGGACGTTCACTTCAGGGTAGCGAGGGATGTGATGGGCAAGCTTGGGTACTACAAGCCCGCCATACTGCACAGCAAGTTCCTGCCCGGCCTTCAGGGCGATGATAAGATGTCGCAGTCGTCAGATAACAAGACAGGAGTGATATTCCTGGACGATTCGGAGGAAACCGTGTTTAAGAAGGTGGGAATGGCGCTTACGGGACAGCAGGCAACCGCTGAGCTGCAGAAAAAGTACGGCGGTGACCCGGACAGATGCATGGTTTGCCAGTACTACAAATTCCTTTTCGAGCCTGACGATATTAAGCTGGAGAAGATATTTGATGCGGAAAGAAACGGCACGATACTAGCCGGCGAGCACAAGAAGGACCTTGCCACGAGGATAAACCGCTTCCTTAAAGAGCATAGGGATAGGGTAGCAGAGACCAAGAAGCAAATTGACAGGTTCATGGTAACTGACTAATCCTTTGGATGATAGAATGGCATATGAAGACCAGGACCCTAGCGACGAAGTGAAGGAACTGGGGATAAGCACAGCGAAGAAGGGTTTCATATACGTTGGCGGCGAGATCGGTACATCGGTAATAGTGCTTGTACTACTGATATTCCTGACCAGGGTGCTGCAGCCTGCCGCGTTTGGTCTCTACAGCATAGCAATATCTTTTGCAGGCTTTCTTGGGATTGCAAGCAACTTCGGGATGGGAACCGCGTTCAGGAAAATGTTGCCAGGCCTCAGGAGCGGGGAAATAGAAAGGGCGCGCAGGATAGTATCCAATGGCTACTACATATCATTGTCTGTTGGCATAGTCATAGCCGTTGCTGGTTTCCTCCTAAGCGGCGTTATATCAAACTCAATTTACCACAACCCAACGCTTGCCGTGGCTCTTGAAATAGCCGCGTTGGTCGAGTTTGTATCTGTTGCGTTCAATCTTACCCAGGCAGCCCTGGTTGGGTTTGGTTTGGTCAAGGAAGCGACCATAGCAAACACCCTATATTCAATATTCTACCTTGCAGGCTCAGTGATCCTGGTCCTTTTGGGTTTTGGCGTGGCAGGAGCTGTATCAGGCATGCTGATAGGTTTGGTTGTCGGAGCCGCGGTAGGGCTGTTCTACGCTTTCAGGAAAGCAAGGTTCCTTTTTACAGGGATTGACAAAAGGGCAGCAAAGGAAATCACCGCTTTCTCTGCGCCAGTGGTAGCGTCTAACATTGCTGTGCAGGGTGCATCCAGCCTTTCGGTTCTGCTTCTTGGCGCGTTCGCCGCAGCGCAGGTGGTGGGAAATTATAGCTCTGCGTTCAGGCTTGGCAGGTTTGTGGAGCTGACGGTCACCTCAATAAACTTCATACTGCTCGCCACCTTCTCCAGCGCGCTGTCAAAAAAGAGCGTATCTGAAAAGATGGAAAGCATATACAACAACAGCATATACTATACATCACTGTTCATGCTCCCCCTGGTTGCGTTCGGCATCGCCCTCTCAGAGCCCATAGTGAAGCTGCTTTTTTCATCCAGCTACACTACGGCGCCTCTCTTTTTCTCGATAATAATAGCAGGCATGGCAGTAGGGATGATTGGCACCTACGCCAGCAGCCTGATAATAGGGAATGGCGACACGCGGCGCTTCATGAGGTATCAGGTATTTGCAGTGGCAATGCAGATAGCCCT
Source organism: Microcaldota archaeon (assembly GCA_021799635.1). GTDB lineage: Archaea > Micrarchaeota > Micrarchaeia > Micrarchaeales > Micrarchaeaceae > JAJZAB01. The sequence goes on along the minus strand of JAJZAB010000001.1, from coordinate 13,086 downwards.
TTTGGTTGTACTTACTCCACTCTACAAGGCGCTCGGCGTCATAGTCGCTCTCTTCGTGGTGACTCCGATAGTGCTCGACATAATATACATAATGGCGCTCAAGGAGCAGTTCAAGATCAGGCACAGGATGGGAGGCGTTGCCCGCATTGCGGTTTCATCGGTGGCAGCCGGCGTAATACTTTTCGCCATATCCTACGCCATGGGCCAGCGCGTTTATGCAATACCTGTTGATATTGTAGTAGCGCTTGCGATTTTCCCTCCGCTGCTCTGCGCTACAATGGCGGTTGGGCGTAAAAACATTGATTTCATAGGCAATGTCGGCAAAAGGCTGGGCCCGCTGCACCTGATTACCGACGTATTTGTCAATTATTCAAAAATGTTCCTAAGAGGCGGAGCTTAGCAAAAGCTATATATTTAAATGTACTTATAATAATACAGTAAATCAGGGAAAGTATTCTTTATGTAAAGCTTTTTCTTGCTTTATTGTAATGCAGTTAATGTAAAATAGGTAATTTATTGATAGAATTCAAAGATATTGGGCTGAAACCCGAGCTTGTGGAATCACTCAGGAGGATAGGTTTCATAAAAACGACAGAGGTGCAGGAACGCACCATACCAACAGTATTGAAGAGAAAGGATGTGATAGTCAGGGCAAAGACCGGCACGGGGAAGACCGGCGCCTTCCTCGTCCCAATAATGCAGAGCATAAGCCCCTCCAGGGACCCGTGCGCGTTGATAATAGTGCCTACCAGGGAGCTGGCGCTGCAGATATCTACGGTTGCTGGGAGGCTTGGCACACCGCTCAGGTTCAACGTGGCCACAGTGTATGGAGGCGCATCCATGAATGTGCAGATCAGGGCTATAGAGAACGGCGCGAGCATAATAGTAGGCACCCCTGGCAGGGTAATAGATTTAATCGAAAGGGGCGCGCTGAGGCTCGACAGGGTGCGGTTTGTCGTGCTTGACGAGGCGGACACTATGCTAGACATGGGATTCATAGATGACATAGAGTACATACTTTCGATGACGCCGATGACTAGGCAAACGCTACTCTTCTCAGCCACCATGCCGAAGCAGATAGTTGACATAGCAAAGCGGCACATGAATCAGGATTATGAGAATATAAGCGTTGGCAAGGAGGAGGAGCTTACTGTAGATACCATAACACACACGTACTTCTTCGCAAAGGGAAGGATGAAGTTCGCAGCCATGCTAGCATACATAAAGCAATACTCACCGAAAAAAGCCATAATATTTTCCAGGACAAAAAATGCGGCAGACATAATACACATGGTCCTGGTCAAGGAGGGATACGACGCCATACTGATGCACGGGGGCCTTACGCAAGCTAGGAGGGAAAAATCTCTTGACAGGTTCAGGAAAGGGGCAAGGTTCCTTATATCAACAAACGTGGCGGCGAGGGGGCTTGACATCGACAATGTTACTGACATAATAAATTTCGATGCGCCAGAAAGCCCGTACAACTATGTGCACAGGGTAGGTAGGAGCGCTCGAATGGGCAAGGAAGGAAGGGCGTTCACCCTTTTCGGATATGATGAGAAGGATCTTGTAAGGGCGATTGAGTACGAGGCCAACGTCAGGATGAGCCAGATAAACCTAGACATAGCGAAGTACCAGAATGCGGAGGTGCTTAACCACCTTGGCGAAGGGCGCATTCGGGCCAGGGAAGGCGGAGGATACATAGGAAGGAGGCCGCATGGGAGCTTCAGGGGAGATAGGCGAAGTGGCTGGGAATCTCGTGAGCGTGGCGGTGACGTAGGAGGATTCAGGCACAGGAGAAGGAGTGGCTACAAGAGGTAATAGGGCCGCTCCAGAAGAGTATTTAAAAATAGCCGACCAAATATGATTCGTGCCTGGGTAGCTCAATGGCAGAGCGCTTGCCTTGTAGGTTTTTGGATACCTATTCAAAAGCACGGAAAGCATGAGGTTGAGGGTTCAATTCCCTCTCCAGGCTATGCAAGTAGCCAGTGCGTTTGTTAGTATATTTATCTGGACATCAGCGCGCAGAATCTATCGAAGCTGATAAACAACCCTGACCATGACTTTGTTTTTCTGCACGTTAGGTTTTATATCCCAATAACTTCTAAACACCCTTTCGTTTATCGGCAGCGTATCATATAAGATGAAGGATCCCCTTTCGTTCAGCCTGCTTAATATGTAGGGTATACTACTCCTCCTGTCTTTCCACTCGTGGAAGGAGAGGCACGTGATTATCAAATCAAACTTTTCCGGGTAAGGTATTTTGGTGTTGGTGCCGGTACTGAAGTTTATTAGCCTCTTCATTCTGCCATGGCGCTTCCTTGCCTTATTTATCGCCTTCTGAGACCTGTCAATCCCGAACAGTCTGGAGCCTTTGAAGCCTTTGGTTCTTGCGAGTTTCGCCAGTAACCTTCCATCGCCACATCCTATGTCCAGAACCGATAATGGATACATCGCGCGCAGGTCCGCCGCCACAAAATCGTGCACTATTGAATTTAGGGCGATGTTCATCCCGAGGAGCCGTTTCGTTTCCGTTTTGTTGAGGTTCCTCTTTTTCTTGCTCAGTGCTACTATCTCATTGTATGTCCTTATCCCCTTCTGCGGAAATCTGCCTAGTTTATGCATGATTATAGCATATGTTTACTTTCTTACAATATAGCTGTAAAAATCTAACGAATAAAGATGAGCTTTGGGGATAGTTTAAGGTTGTTTCTTAGTCCCTCTATTGCCCTGATAAATCTTTTGGTATCCACGAGCATTTCCCCGCCAATCCAAGGGTCAAATATTCTCGTTTTGTTATTGTCAAAAGATGTTACTACCACAAAATGAGGATAATGATAATCTCCGCCCAGATAAAATCTATCTATATAGACTATAGGATTTGTCCTACTAGTTATGTCTGCTATAAGCTTTTTATCTACCTTCTTGTTTTCTAATTTCAGCCCAGATGGATGTTTTAGCTTGGACAATTTATTATAGAATAACGTATTTTCTATAGCTGCATCTATCGAGACTCCGTATTTCTCTACAACATACTTCAGTTGTCCAAATGCATAATCTAGTCTGGTTATCTCTAATCCATTTATTAGTATGTTCATTTCTTCAGTGTCTTTGACTTTTATTGACTTATGATCGAGAAGTGTCATTAAGCATATCGGTAAGCAAGTCTCAGCTGTATTTTGAACTCTGCTAAATGGTTTTTTTACCATTTTAGTCCCTCTTTAACCTACCGATGTTTCTGAAATGAAAACTACTATAAAGGCATTACCTATTCTTCATTAGGAATCTCTGTAACAGCCCTTCTGATATAACTCCTGTGGTCTAAAACCTTAAAATATGGTATGGTCCTTCTATGATATGCTTTTTAACCATATCATATATCTTTTCGCTAAATTCTTGCGAATGCCATAATTCCTTAACAAGCATTTTAGGTATATATTTTTTCCTATATACTGGATATAAAGCTGGGTCTAATACATTATAAGCATCTCTCGCAGTAAATCCTATTGGAACTTCACTGAAATAAGTAAGCACTTTATCATTTCCAAAGGTTGAGTTAATTGGTCTCCATAGGTATATAGCTAACACCGATCCTCAGGCTTTATGCTGGATTGTTCAGGTCAGCCTCCGCCGCTCTGGTAATGGTTTTTTATGAGCCACAGGGAGCCCTTATAGAACATAACAATCAGCGCCACCTCGAACGCAGCCACGGCTAGCACCGAGATGTAGCTTATTCTAGCCAACAATGCAGAGGACGGGTAGAACGTGGCAAGCCCGAAGGGCAGCAGCACAGTGAATATCAGGGTGCCGATTATCCCGTATACCCCTATCGGGTACGAGACGGCGGTCCTTACATTTGTCATGAACCAGTTGATGAAGTTGCCGCTCTTGAAGATCACGTACATCAGTATGGTGAAGAACAGTACGAAGAGGGGCGCTACGGCTAGTCCAAGGATGAAGATTGCCGCGAACGCAGCCACGGCGGCTGTGGAGGGGCTTAGGTTCATCATCGCGTAGGCAAGAAGTATGACACCTCCAGCAACATTGCCTATGTTGCTTAGGTTGCCGGAGCGCGCAAGCATACTGAGGACTGGATTGTACGGTTTCGTTATATACACGTCAATGCCGCCGGTCCTTAGACTCTTCGCAGTGTTATACGGGTTCACTAAGTAGAAAGAGACGCCGTACATCAGGTTGGCCGTTGCCGATAGGGCGAGCAGCTGGAAGTAACTCCACCCAGGTATGCCGCTGGATACATTGTATATAACGGTCACTACGGCGTAAGACATTATAGTTGAGAACGATGATGTCACAATCCACATTATGACCTGGAGCCTGTAGGCCAGCATGGATACCCAGCCGTACTTCTGGATCTTCATGAAGAGCCGAATGCTTCTAGGTATAAGGTGCGACATCTCAAACACCAACTACACTTATTCTCCTGACAGCGGACTTCCACTCGAAGTTTAGGGCAGCCGCTAGAGCTGCAAGCCATCCGAGCATCAATAACGTATATGCAAGCGACTCCTGTAGCGGTATCATTCCTATCAGCGTAGCGGCGGGCAGATAGAACACTAAGCTGAACGGCAGGACCAAGAGGAAGTGGGCTATGCCGGGAGGGAACATGCTGATTGGCAGCAGCCCACCTCCAAGCAAGTACACTATCCAGTCAACAATCGAGAATATTCCCCATATCTCAGTAGTGTATACTGCCAGTACGCCAATCAGCCCGCTTATGAGCTGTAGCATAACAAACGCCATGCCCGCCTCCATTATAAACAGAAGCACAGTGTATGTGCCGAGGCTTGCGTGCAGCAGGTACATCGCTACCAAAACTATTGGAAGCATTATTATGGCAGATTCTACCAAGACTTCTGGCAGTCCAACGAGGAACATCTGCGGTAGTAGCCTTGCAGGCTTGGTGAAGTAGTTAACTATGCTGCCCTCCTTCACAGCTCCCTGCATCACATCTATGAAGCCGGGCGTATTTAATATGTTGAGTCCCGCCACGATTAGGAAGTACGCTGACAGGTCTGTGAAGTTGAAGCCTGCTATCGTTGCGCTCCGCGATGCGCTGAATATTACATACCACACTATTATCGATATGAATGGGCCTATCAGGGTCAGCAGCACGCTCATGAACTTGTCCGCCTTATAGGCGAACTGGCTCTTAAGTCCTATCTTGAGGTACCCTACGTAGCTTCGGAGATTCGCAGCCATACAATCATCTTCTCCTTGCCCTGCTGTACAGGGACCTGAGCAGCTCACCCATGGTGGGCTCGCTTATCCTGAAGTCGCTCACCTTGCTCCCTGTGATAAAGTTCTGGAAGCTGCGCCTCTTCAGGATTGATGGCTTTATGGTGAACTTCACAAACCCTGGGCCTACTTCTGTGATGTTGCCGTATCTCTTGCATTTCCCCAATAGGTCTACCCTGGAATATACTGTGACGTGCAGTCCCTTCGCGAAAAGGGACCGTAGGCGCTCCTGCGTGTCATCGAACAGCACCCTCCCCCTGTCCATGAGTATTATCCTGTCCACGTCTGTCACGTCCTCCACCACATGGGTGGTTATCATGAAGGTGGTGCCGTTCTCGGCCCTTATCTTATTCATCGCCTCCTTTAGTGCAAGCCTTGACGGCAGGTCGACACCTATTGTGGGCTCGTCCATGAAGACTATCCTCGGCATGTGTAGTATCTGTGAAAGGAGCTCGCACTTCATGCGCTCCCCTAGGGAAAGCGTCCTTGTCTGCCTATTGTAGACGTCCTTTATTTCCAGCAGCTCCACAAAATGGCGGAGCCTGGCGCGGAACGTCTTGTCATCTATGCCATATATTTCCTTCATGAGAAGGAAGGTATCGAAAGGCGGCAGATCCCAATATAACTGGGAGTGGGTCGCGCCGAGCACTACGCCTATCTGCGATGCTATCTTTATCCTGTCCTCCCACGGGCGCATGCCGAAGAGCCTCACGTCGCCGCTGTCTGGATGTATTATGCCGGTCATTATCTTAATTAGGGTGGACTTGCCGCTCCCGTTCTTGCCGAGCAGCGCGACTATCTCGCCGCTCTTTACAGTGATGCTCACGCCCTGCAGCGCCTTCTTGTAAAAATGTTGCCTGTTGAACAGTATGCCCAGGGCTCCGCTGCCTCTGACTTTGTAGGTCTTGAACCTTTTCCTTACGTTCTTAACCTCTATTATGGCATCATTATTGCTCGCGTGCATGACATCATGCCTGTTTTGCCCTACACCGTCTCTGAAAAGGGAATAAATAGCCAGGGCATCAAGCGTCCGCTAAATATCAGGCATTAGGATAAGATATTTTCTCCATAGCAGACACCTAATATATTACGTCGCAAGCAATATTTATAGATTTCTGTTGGCTGACCTTTGCCTCGCAGTTCCGACGCCACGGGATGCGCTTGCATCCCTTCGAGTATCGACCTTAGCACCAATCCAGCACATTATCGGAAATTTCACATGGTATCCTAATATCGTCGATTTCTTGAGTTCCCCCTACCTCCTGCTTCAGCATGACCAAGGGGCTCAAAATAGGCAAGAAAACGCACAAGCAGATTTTAGGCAAGGCCCTGCACGCCCTTAGAAGGAAGAACTGATGGGCAAGGAAAATGTAAAGATGAGCGATAATGAAGTGGTGCTTTACTTCCTGGAATCTACAGCTATCATATGGAACTCGTTTTCATAACCTATTGCACTCTTGAATGCATCAGGTTCCATCGTTACAGTGCTGTCGGAATATGGGTCATTTATATAGAATGTGTCCTTGTCGTATCCCTTAACCACTACCCAGTGCGGTGAACTCTCTAGATATGGGTTTATTATGTTTGCGTTAACTAGCACTATCGGTATCTTCCTGGAATTCAGCACTTTTTTTATTGTGTTTATGCTCGCCGTGGCGTAGTTTTCCTTTATGTGGAAACTCTTGGCCTTCTCCCTTATCTCATTGAAAGATGCGCTCAAGGTATCTAGATTTATGCCTTCGTACACCGCCAGCTTCTTTTCGTATCCCTCATCCTTTACATTGCAGAATATTTGGACTTTGGCGCCGCGCTTGGCAAGAGCGTAGGCAAGCCCGTATCTGGATCCGTGCCATACGCTGCCACTTACCGCTTCCTGCCAGATGTCGAATTCTGCCTCTTTCTTTAGGGAAGTTTTCTTGTTTATGAACTTGAGCACCATCAAAGCCGAAGCCGCAGAGCTAGTAAATTCCTCCGTCTGCGCATAGTTTGGTATGTCAAACATCTTGGCTTCCTTGAGCTTGGGTCTTTTTTGTTTTGTATTTGATTTACTTCTTTTTTTGTCATTTGCCATTTATTCACCATACCCAAAATGCAGGGAGGGAGATTTGTTCAAATTTTGAACTCCCGTAGGCCTAAGCCAACGGATCTTGAGTCCGTCGCGTTTGACCAAGCTCCGCCATCCCTGCACGTTTAAAATTCTAATAATAATATAAATAATGGTTTGCCTAAACAAGGCACTGGTCTTTTGCAACAAACGCAAAGGATTATGGTGCGAATTGATATTTATATGTTCTTACGAAAATTTAGGAACATTTATAAACCTTTTGCTAGGCCTCCCACTGCGCAGCTGCTCTTCGGATTGAATCTCAGCATTGAAGCCCGGCTTTGCATGTTTTATAGCGATTAAGTTATAATCCTATTGTCACATTTATATTGTAAACAGCTTACCGTATTGACATAGCGGCATGTCCAGCTGCAGATGGTGATACAATAAAAGCAGAAAAGCTTTATTTGATAGGGATAGACTCGGCGCCATTGTGGATTATACAGAATTTTTGCAAACGCGGCAGGATGGGTGGGTTCGAGGAATTTATTAAAAATGGTGCCTTAACCAACATGGAATCAACAATGCCGCCTATGACAGGGCCCTCATGGCCAAGCATATACACCGGATTCAGGCCAGGGGAGCACGGGGTGCCAGAATTCCTGAAGATGGAACCCAACTACACGAAGAGCGTGGTATACTACGATCCAAAAATAAAGGCGCCGTTCTGGGATTCACTCTCGCAGAATGGCCTGAAGAGCCTTGTCATTACGCCGGCAATGCTCGTTGAACCGTCAACAGAGCCAAACGTAGACATGATTACCGGATTCCCGCTGCAATCCAAGTGCAGTTCCAAGAGGATAAAGGCCATTGCGGACAAGTATCACTACAATGGTGAGCCTGAAATAGAGACAAAAATGAAAAGCGGCGAGGTATCGCTGCAAAAGGCCTCGTCCATCTACAAAGAATCGATCGATACTAGGAGCCGCATGTCAAAGGAGCTGATCAATAATAATGAGTATGACCTGTCTTTTATCTGCTTTACCGAGCAGGACAGGCTGCAGCACTTCTCGCTAAACAATCAAAGATGGCGCGATTATATACTGCCGCTGTACGAGTCAATATCTGATTTTATGCTCTGGGTTGAAGAGAGGGCGCGCCGTGAGAGGTCAACGGTTATGGTGGTTTCAGACCACGGGGCGCAGCCCATAGAGAAAAAGTTTCTTATGAACGGCTGGCTTGTCCACAAAAAATATGCGGCTTTTACAAAGGCGATAGAAGAGGGCATAAATACAAATAAGGGAGTGATGAGGTACGTGGTAAGGGAGAAGCTCCTAAGCTCTGTAAGCAAGAGCGGATCAAGGAAGCTGCTTTATGACAAGCTGCCTCCATCGCTAAAGGGGATCGCCAAGTCTACCATATCGAAGATGCTGTCTGGCACATCCCCCGAAGACTACACTAGGATACATGATTTTGATTATGACATGAAAAAAACCGTGGCTTTCGCTAGCATAGCCAACTGCCCGGTAACCACTATTTTCATAAACGACAACAGGTTTGAAAGTGGTATAGTTACCAAAATGGAGAGACCACGTATCAAAAAGAGGCTAATGGAAGACCTCGCGAAGATAAAGGATAAAGACGGGAAAAAACTAATAATAAACGTTTGGGACGCCGATGAATACTATGAGGGCACAAAGCTTTTCATAGCCCCTGACATATTCGCTGAGATACGTGATGGATACATACTGGATGCATTTGGTTATCTTAAGAGCGGCGGGCTTACTATAGATCCGGAGATGGCCAAAAGCGGCGATCACCAGCGCAACGGCATATTCGGCGTGATGAGCTACAATAGGAGTATTGACTACGGGAAGATAAGCAGAAAGAAGCTTTATGTTTACAATGTGCAGCCAACAATAATGAGGTATTTTGGGCTCAACCCGCACAATGACAGTAGGTATAGCGCAATATTCCAGTGACTGCAACAAACCAAAGCCCGTTGGCTTTGATCAGGTAAGAATATGAAGGTATTGATATTTGATACGAGCTCTAAGATGGGGGCCATTGGCGGAGCGCAGAGAGTGGCAGGCAACCTGTTTTATGAATTGAGGAAGAGGGGAATCAGCACCTACTACATTGGATACAGGACCGATTACATAAAGAATGATTGGAATGCCTTCTTCATAAGCGCAAAATCTGCGCAGCGGGGCATAAAGAGATCTTTTGAAGCTAATAGGCTGGGCTGGGTGCTTGATAGCATACCTTCGAGGATTGCGTACTATTCCTTTTATTCGCTTTCCGGCCTGAATATAGAGAATGTGGAAAAGTGGCTTTCCAAAGTAAAGCCGGATGTGGTGTTGGCCAGCTCCATACAGGACTACATAGTGTTGAAGGCGTTGAAAAAGCACCTGGGCCGCGCAAAGCTCATTTATATAGAACACGCAAACGCCTCGGGTAGCTACAGGAGCGCCTTTGACTACAATATTGTAGGGCTCACATTCGGCACAGGCCCGTTTGTGGGGCTGGAAAAAGCCAGGAAGAGGTTCTTCAGCTTTTTTGATGGGGTTATAGCGCTAAATAGAACACAATTCATGAACGCAAGCAAGTACAACAGAAATGTCACTATAATACACAGCAGTACGCTGATAGATAATGTGAAGATAGACCAAAAGAAACTGGTGGGGTTTAAGAAAAGGCTAGGGATAGAAAAAGATGGCGTAGTGTTGTACCTGGGCAGGCTTTCCGAAGCCCAAAAAAACGTAAGCACATTAATATCAGCCTTCAGGCTCCTGAAGTCCAGAAAAGTTAAGCTGCTGATAGTAGGTGAAGGCAAGTCAAGGCATCTATATGAAAAGATGTCTCTTGGAGATGATAGGATTATGATACTCGGGAGGGTGCCGGAGGAGGATCTCGCATACTACTACTCCGCTGCTGACCTTTACGTACTGCCTTCGCTGTGGGAATCCTTCAATGCAACATCGATAGAGGCCGCTTATTTTGGTGCCGGGCTGCTGCTCTCAGAATCCAGCATAAACGAAGACATAAAGGAAGAATTCGGAAGCAGGCTCTACCTTTTTAATCCGCTTGATGCCAAGCAGCTACGGGATAAAATAGAAAAGTTTTTCACGGATAAGCGGCTGCAAAAAATGCTTTCTTCACTGTCGAAAGAAATAGCCGATGAGTATAACAAGGAGAGGCAGATGGATGCATATGCCGAGGCGCTGAGGTCCCTGCATGAAAGCGGGGTACTTCCAAAGCCTAATTTGCGCTCTTCAGCATCGCGATAAGCTCGCTGTCTCTGAGCAGCTCAGACCTCACCGGGCTTATTATCTTGGAGATCGCCTCCGCAGCAGCCGATTTGAGGTCTGCGGGGTGGAGCTTGCCATCCCTGAAGTCAGCCTCGATGTCTGCGTACGCATTGTACTCAATATCGCCACCATGCTCCCTTTTCCTTTCCACCATAAGCTTTGATTCTATCGGCATGATTATATATCTACATAGCATCAGGACGGGGTTTCCTTCAACAACCCTGCTTTCGCACCAAGCACCGCTCATTATTTTTCTTATCTCATCATCAGTGGCGACTACGGATATGAATGAACCCGGTTTTGATTTGCTCATCTTCATATCGGCTACCTTTTCCTCCTTGCTCTCGCCCTCGGCGAAAACCAGCCTGGAGTTCATGGAAGGCACAAGGTGATGGTGAAGCGGTACTATTGTCTCCATTTTCAGCTCTTTGAACAGTTCCTTAGCAAGCACATGAACGCGCCGTTGATCAATCCCGGCGTGTGGTATATCCGCTCCCAACGCATGTATATCTGCAGCTTGCATTATGGGGTAAATGTACTGGGAAACGTGAAGGGTGTCCTTCTGGCTTCTTCCCTCTATTATAAGGGTCCTGGTGGCCCTGGCCATTGTGACCTTTGTAGACATTGACATAATGAGCTTCCAGTAGTCATCATTGCCCTTGTAAAGATCCGATCCAAGGATCACCTTTGTTTCGGGGCAAAAGATGGAAAACATCCTCTTGTAGAATCCAGCTGCTTTGATTATCTTACTCCAGTCCCCTCCAAACTTTCCGTTCGCTATGGTGTGCCAGTCTGCAAGCAGGATTTGTGTCTTTACTCCGGCCTTGTTTAGGTCATTTATTTTCTTCCCGCCCACAAGCAGGTGGCCTATGTGTGGCATGCCGCTTATTTCCAGACCATTGTAGTGGCGCGGATGCTCCTTTGTTTCAAACAGCGACCTAAGATCGCTTTCAGTTATAGCCTCTTCGAAAGGCTCAGCTTTTGCCAGCGCCATTTTTGTTTCAACATCCATAAAGCATCAACACTACTTGCGCCTAAACAGATTTAAGCATTTCCTATAGGCAGCACAATAAATAATACTATAGGAACGCGAATGGGATGGATGCCAAGACAGCCTAAGCTGATGACACTGACTTCACAGGAATAATATGCATTCCAAATGGATTAGCCTTCCGCTAATCGGCGGTTTAAAAAATAATATTTATATTATCTAGGAGAAAAGCATAACGGGTCATAAAATGGTATCAAAAAGAAGTGCAAAAGAAACTGACAAATGCCCTAAAGGGGCTAAACCAGTTGAGGAGAAGGTATATGGTTGCGGAGCGGAATTATTTAGAGATGAAAATAGGAATGCACCCACAGTATACGAAGGAGATAGCGAGAAGGCGTACCTGAAATCCGGTGTTGTGGAACCTCCAAAACTCAGGAAGGGAGAGTGGGGATACGAAGGTGAGGATGAGGAAGAGCATACAATATGCTAGCAACTGATGGCATCTGAGCCGCATGTGATTTCTAGATTGGTATTCATATGCTATATGTCATTCCATGAATGGCGCAGGCTCCTGCCGTATTTGATACCGAATGTTTTATAGCAGCAGCTAGTGTTGGTTTATAATATTCTGCCAGCTGTGGCTTATTGTGCTACCTTCGATGCGAAGCATGTTTTTCAGGCAAGGCTCTTTGCAATCTGCTTTTTCAAGCTCTCCCTAAAAACATTTGTAACAGATTTCTGTGTTGATATCAACCTTGTTACATTCTTTTTGCGCAGCTTGTCGTAGCAGGAAGTACACGCAAGCCTGTCCATAAGAGGCAGCAGACTTGAGCCGTACATCGATGACGGAAGCACAAATTTTACCTCATACTTACCAACTATCTTCCCACATACCGAGCAGCTGTTCTTTATAAGATAGTCTCTGTCTAGCTCTTCCGCACATCTTACACAAAAGTACCTTCCGTTGCTTTGTGCAAGCTTCTTAGAGAATTGATATACTTGTGCTCCACACCTATCGCATCTTTCTATATCGGTTCCACCATTTTTCCCCATTCTCACACCCCCTAGCGCCGAACTTAAAGCGCTTACCTGTCTTTTAATCCCTATCCTTTAAATTCCACAATAGCATTCTAATTTCTAGATATTTAAAGCTTACATGGACAACGTCATTTTACATAGCTGGAAAAGCGGAAGTGTCAAATATCCTCGATAAGTTCCATTTTATAATATGCCTGCATATTTATAGATTACTGTTGATGGTATTTTGATACAAAATAATATTATTGCAAACTATCTATGTATTAATACTTTGAACTGTTGAATAATGTTGACTTGTGACTGTTGGAATGAACAGACTAAAATCGCAGAGCGCGATGGAATACCTCATGACCTACGGCTGGGCTATACTCATAGTCGCCGTAGTCCTCGGCGCCCTCTTTGAACTGGGAATATTCAGCGGCACCACCTTCGGCGGCAACGCCTGC
>JAJZAB010000004.1 GCA_021799635.1 Microcaldota archaeon | reverse complement strand
ATGGAAGGTTCCGGCCGGGAGCTGCTGCATTATCGCATCCAGGTCGTTGTATGACAGCGCCTTTGATATCACCTTGGCCGCGTCTGACTTCTTTGAGCTGCCCTGCGTAGCAAGCACATAGGCGGCTGGCTTCTCGGCCATCCTGTCGAATGTGAGCTGCGAAACAACGTTTAGCCTTTCTTCTCTCATAAAAAAGACCAGTGCCAGCCGGGTATTCCTGTACCATTCCCTCTCACCGCTGAGCAGGAAGCTCCCGGTGCCTACGGCACCCTTGCCAGTAGACTTGCTCACCTGATCCCTTCGCATGGCATAGACGTCGACTGAATGGAGCATCTCCTTCCATGCGCTCGAGTAGCAGGCTGCGAACTGCGCAGCCTCCTCCCTTTCAGGCGCTGGGGCACCCACTCCTCCCTTGAGTATGGTGACCGACGCACCGAATATGTCTGCATGGAAAAAAAGGTCCTGGCTGTCGAAGTGCTTTGAGTTCAGGATCTCGTTCTGCTGTGCGTCCCTGCCTCCGATTGTCAGCAGGCCGCCGCTTGTGGCAGACCAGTGGAATTTTTCATACCATTCCTTCTGGGTCCTTATCTTAATCCTTGTGGCACGCTCTTCCGGTTTTCCTTCTGCTTTCAATTTTTTTAATCTGTTCTCGAGATCCTTTATTGCCTGGGCTGCGCCTGCCTTCTTTTGGAGCAGTTTCTTTGATTTTTTATAGAAATCGTCCGCATTCTGCTGTGCGCTTTCTGTAAAGTCTATTTCGATCTCCATTATCACACTTATCATACCAATGACAGAGTGCCGGTTGTAATAAGAGATATTATTATGGCTATGATAAAGCCGAGGGCACCTACTAGCAGTATGCCCACTATTATTATCTTTGCAGTCCTGACAAACCTGTCGTGCGTAGGCTTGTAGCTAACGTACATTATGTGCTTAGAGTTTGCTATAAAGCTCTTAATCCCTCCAACGATATTCATGACAATCAGTATTAAATCATTTGACGTTTAGATAAATAATGCGCTTTCAAATGACGCCATAAGCTGCAGTATCTTGTTAATTGTTGATATTTTTATAGCTTTCTTTTGTGTGGGAATATGGATAATCCAAAGCAGGTGGTGGTCCGCTTCGGCGAGATATGGCTAAAGGGCAAAAACAGGCCCGAATTCATCGGACAGCTGAAAAGCAACATCGAACACGCGCTTGAGGGGTACGGCGCTTCGGTGTACTATAGAAGGGATCATTTTTTGGTTGACCTTGAAGACAAATCTAAGATGAACGGAGTACTGAAGGAGTTGAAGCACGTGTTTGGGGTATCCTGGTTTGCCCCTGTAGCTGTATCAGAGAACAGCCTGGATTCTATACTTTCCGAAGCGAATAGGATAGTGGGCCGGGCAGAGACTGTAAGGATAGTTGCGCACAGATCGTACAAGAAGGTTGATTTCGATTCTCATGACATTGTCGGAGAGTTCATAAAAAAATCCGAGGAGGCGCCATTCAGGATTGACAGGGACTCGCGAAAAACCCTTTTCGTAAATGTCACTGGATACGGCACCTTGCTTTTCAGGCGCAAGATACCTGGGCCCGGAGGGCTTCCTGTGGGCTCTTCCGGAACGGCGGTATCCCTGCTGTCTGGGGGAATCGACTCCCCAGTAGCATCCTACTACGCGATGAAGAGGGGCCTGAGGCTTTCATACCTACACGTGCACGGTTTCAGAGACGCCCAGGAAGCGCTTTCATCAAAAATCCCGAAGATAATTGAACGGCTGTCTGTGTACGGCACATCTGTAGCCTCATATTACGCCCCGTTTCATGTTTTCCAGGCGGCAACCCTCAGGATACACGAAAGGTATGAGCTTGTGCTTTTCAAACTTTTTATGCACAGGATGGCCGACAAAATAGCCGGCGTGTCTGGTGCGGATGCAATAGTCACAGGCGAGAGCCTTGGGCAGGTGGCATCGCAAACCGCAAGTAATATTTCATCGTCCCAGAGCGGAGTGGGCACGCTTATTGTTAGGCCACTGATAGGTTTTGACAAGGAAGAAATAATAGACATGGCAAAGAGCATAGGGACGTATGGTATCTCAGTGCAGCGGTACAGGGATGTATGCTCCATAAATGCGAAGAGACCGGCGACTTCCACAAACGCTGCCCAGGTTGAGCGGCTTTACAAGGAGTGCGGCCTGGACTCCGCAGTTGAGAAAACGCTATCCCTCACAACGATGGTGAAGGAAGGCCGTGCTCAGCCATTCACAATATCTTTATAGACCTCTGAGAAGTCTTTTGATATTTTGTACTGCTTGTTGAAGTAGTCAAGGATATTTTTTATGTCACGCGATAGAAAACCAGCTGAGGCAGGATGCCTAATCGAGACCGCCTGCCCAAAGTCTATCATGTACGGCACGTCTCCTTTTATTAGTATGTTGTACTCGCTTATATCGGCGTGCACCAGCTGCACCGAGTAGAGCTTCCTTATGTCCCCTAGGATGTGCTCCAGCGTTTTCTCTGGATTACGGAGTTCCACATCCTTCAGCTCCGGGGAGGCCTTTCCATCCGCGCCTATGAACTCCATGGCGATTATGTTGCCGTTCGCCATGTACGGTTTCGGAGCTTTGACCCCCGCCATGTTGGCTATGTTCAGATTGCCGAATTCTTTCTTGCACCATGTGTTTATTATGTACTTCCTGCTTTTCCCTATCTGCCTGCTGAACCTAGGGTCTCCAACTATGTAATTCGCCATTTTGATGAATGATGAGGTCTCCAGCCTAAAAAATTTGACTATTGCGAACGGCCTGCCCCCGGTTATCTTTGCCGTGCCGGCTTCTGCCGCGTAGACGTCAGCTTCCTTCCCCCTGGCGAGTATGAAATCTAGCTTACTTATGATGCCGCTGTTGTAAAACTTGCTTAGGTATATCATCGTCTGCCTATCAAATATCCCCTGGTCTACCTTCTTCTGCTCCTTGATAATGTACTCCTCACGCTCCTGCCTGTGTCTTTTTGAGCGCATCCTTGACATCCAATCACTTTCTTAATGCTGCGGCTAACTTGGGGTGCAGCATTCTATATTGTAGTATCTTTTTAATATTTTGCATAGAATATTATAATGGTGTGTAAATGGCAGAAAAGAAGAATATAATAATGATAGATCCAGAATTATCATACAAAAGAAGGTTGCACTACCAGGAAAGGCACTCTGGATGGAACATATTCAGGGGCATATACTGGGGAATATACCTTTTCATATTGGGCATAATACTCGCAACTCTGGTCCCTGGATCGCTTGGAGTCGCAGGTTTCTTTGGATGGGCCCTCATACTTATGGCGATATTCGTAATCGTTTTCGGATTCGCATCATCGCTGCATCTAAAGCTCATGAAGAGATACGCGTAGTTTCTCTTCCTTTTTGTGCTTTTTTTGTTTCTTCCTGACTTTTATGTTTTAATATGCAATTTTATCTGAAATAACTGGTCTTAATGGCTATTGGCAATATCTACGAAATGAAGAATTACAAGTTTCTTGTTCTTATACCAATAGCGCTGCTGCTGATAAGCCTTTATTTTATACCGAAAATACAGCTTGATCAGTCATTGAAAGGTGGGGTAAACATACAGCTGCAGACTTCCAATACATCGATAAACATACGCAGTATTACCGCGGTCATAGATTCCAAGATTCCCGGAGCTGAAGCAAGCATCTCAAGGTCCCCTGGAGGGATATCGATAACAATAGATTCAAACAGCAGCATTGCAGACGCAGAGCAGTACACGATAAGCATGTACAATCTTTACAGCAACTATACAACAAGCGCATTCCTGCTCGCTTCTGCACAGGCGCAGCTCAAGAGCCAGCCTGACAATTCCACCTTGGCTGCAGTGGTATCAGGAGAGACGGCAAACGAAACAAAATATACATCGCAGATGAACACAACCCTGGCACGGGAGCTTTCGGTGCTTTCGCCTTTCATTAACAGTGCACCATCATATAATTCTACAAACCCGGCATCCATGCTGGCCCTGGCGCAGGGCGCCTATACTAACGCAAGCGCCAAATACAAGTCATTGGTTGTGTCGAAAATGCAGTCTATAATAAGCTTCAGCTCGTACTCCTACAATGACGTTACACCAACTCTGGGCGCCTTCTTCCTATCACAGATGGAGACCATAATAATAGCGGCTTTCATACTAGTAGCCATTGCAGTGTTCTTAGTGTTCAGAAGCCCGATTCCGGCAATGGCGGTCGTTTTCAGCGCGGCTAACGATATAATAGTCGCGCTGGGGGCCATGGGCGCCTTCGGTATACCGCTAGGAATAGCGTCTATAGGAGGCATACTCATGCTTATAGGATACTCCATAGACACATCACTACTTTCATCCATAAGGATACTGAAGAGGAGCGAAGATACGCCAACGCAGAGGGCTTTCTACACCTTCAAAACTGGCGCGACTATGACATCCTCAGCAATAATCTCGTTCTCCATACTTCTCATTATATCATACATAGCGTTCATACCAACCTACTATGAGATAGCCGGGGTGGTTTTGGCGGGGCTCATAGCCGACATATTCACAACGTGGTTCGGCAACACCCCCATGGTGCTTGAGTACAAGAAAAAGAAGGAGGCGGGAAGATGAAGTTTACCGATTATTTGAAGGACAGGAGGATACTGGTCCTTATATTTATAGGTGTAGCACTGGCGGCGCTGGACCTACACTATGGCTTGCACTTCGGGATAGAATTTGTAGGCGGTACACAGATACCGGTAACGCTGGAGCACAGTGTGAATGCAAGCGCAATGAGCGCTTTGATAACCGCACTGCAGCAGAGGGTGTCTACTTTCGGCCTCAAGGAGGTTACTGTAGAGGGCATAGGTAGCAGCGAGGTATATGTGATAGTACCAACCGTATCAGAATCTGACATAAACCAGACAATAGGGATAATACAGAGCCAGGGGAGGTTTGACGGGATTGTAAACGGCAGGGAGGCATTGAACGGAAGCGACATACTGAAAGGCAGCATAGGCCAGCTATCCCCTACGATAACCAACAACACGGTATCGTGGGGAGTGACGTTTTTCACTACGCAGAGCGCATCGAACAATTTCGCCCATGTGGTGTTTGGCGATGCGAACAAGCCGTTGTACATGTTCCTGGACAGGCCGACTAACACCGCCATATTCATAAATGGATCGGTGCCGATCAACTCAACTACGCTCACCTCCCAGGCAGCTGCGGCTGCAGCTATAACAAGCGCCCTCGCATTTGGAAATCAGACCATACCATTCCAGGAAGTCTACAACACAAACTCTAGCGTGTCAAACGCTGAGAGATTTCTGCAGCAGAGCAGCGGCAAGTACAAGAATATAATTGCCAGCGCCGGAATAAACCGCACCTTCCTTTCATACCTTTATGCAAACAACTACACTGTAAAGCTGGAGAGCAGGGCCAACATGACCCCGACCTTCACACAGGTTTCGCTCAATCAGACGGTGCTTGAATCGTGGCCCATAGTCGGACTACTCACCGCCCCGGTGCTCAACCCATCAATAACTGGCGGCAACGTAAGCGACAGCTATGAGATATCTGGTGTTGCACCGACCACCCTGAATAAGCAGCAGCAGCTCACCTACGCAACGTCGCAGACAAAGCAGATAGCCAGCATACTTAGCGGCGGTGCGCTGCCTGTGGCTGTCATAGCTGGGACGCCTACTACCATACCGCCGACGCTTGGGTCTCACTTCCTATACATAAGCGGCCTGGCTGGCGTGCTGGCCATAGTGTTTGTTTCCGTGTTTATAGTTATAAGGTACAAAAAAATGTTCCTTGTGGTGCCAATATTGCTCACGACTATGATGGAGCTGTTCATCATAGTATCTATAATAGGGCTCATAGGCACTATAGACCTTGCTGCGGTGGCTGGGATGATTGCAGTTGTAGGTACAGGGGTGGATGCCCAGATAATAATAACTGATGAGATTATAGCCAGGGGGTCCCACCAAAGCTCAACAAAGGTGCTGCTGGGCAACGCCTTCTACATAGTATGGGCTGACGCTGCGCTGCTGGTACTGGCCATGCTGCCCCTCTTTTTCTCTACCTCTCTAGTCTCGGTGATAGGCTTCTCCGAATCCACCATAATAGGGGCTCTCCTCGGGGTCATGATTACGAGGCCTGCTTATGGCGCTATATTGAGCAAGCACTATTCAGAATGATGCAAATGACCAGATACTGCCCAACTTGCAACAGATCAAGCAATGATGTGAAATTCATAGGCGAGTTCTGCGAGGTATGCGTTGCTGACAAAATAATGAAGACCTTGAGGGACTATGCCGTGGTCGAATCGTGCAAATCATGCAAGAGGATTAGGACATCGGAGGGATACATGCCCGTAAGCAAGAACTCCCTAAAAGACGCAATAAGGCACTCGCTTGGTACCAAGTGCAACATATCGGTAATAAGCTTCGATGAGAGCAGCGCAGCAGTGCGCTTTTCTTGCCAGGAGGAAATGGGGATGGTGGAGTTCGAAAAGAAAATACGGATAGAGACAAAGAGGACAATGTGCATGGATTGCTACAGAAGGACCTCTGGCTATTATGAAGCTGTGGTCCAGCTGCGCGGAGACAATGGCAAAGCAGATATGATAATGAAGAAGCTGATCAATTTTATAGAAGTGAGGGGTGCTTTTGTATCCAGGATAGACGAACTGAGCAACGGCTATAACATTTATATAAGCGATAAGAAAATAACAGCCAGCTTCTTTCAGCTGAACAAGCTCAAGCCAAAAAGGTCTTTCACTTTATATGGTGTCAAGAGGGGCAATAAGGTTTATAGAAACGCGTATCTTCTTAGGTTCGATCAGTCTTAGCAGCATGAGCGGGAAACCCTACGCCGTTTAAGGGGAGGATGTCACGACGACTGTATGTATACACACGGGACCTTGGCATTTGAGGGGCAGGAAGTCTGCGCGCTGACGTTGACCAGGTATGTGCCTGGCGAGGTTATGTCCTCAAGGTACCCGCTTATGTTGGTTGGAGTGTAGGAAGTGATGTAGCTTAGTCCTGCGCTGGTGCTGGTTACGAAAACGACCTCGTGCCCAACCTGATTGCTTAACGTCCCTACGTATATGTTCTGCACGCTGGGAGGGACTTGGACAAGCACAAGCTGCTTGGCAGGGTACCCCTGGGCGCCAACGGTCGTCGCCACGCTTGTTATTTTTTCGGCGGCTGCCTGCGCTTCCGCAGAGGAAAGGCTTGAGTTTGACGCAGATATCTGTATAAACGCTAGCACGACAATTGGCAGTAGTATTATCAAGCCGAAGGCAACTGTTATCAGTAGCTCAAAGCTTGACTGGGATTTTAGGCTTTTCCTTCTCCTATTCTTCATAGCCAGCACTCTCTTCCATGCCTTCCCTGAATTCAGTTCTGTTCCTTATTTTAATATATTTTTCCTTGCTTTTTATCACATCCTTTGTAAGCCTTTCTATCAGTTGCCTGAGGGTCTTTTCAATCGTATAGTCTTCTGCAGCCGCATTCACTGTACCGAAGTTTTCTACCGCCATCCTGGCGTGCATTTCGTATTCATTGCCCTTTATTTTTTTTATATTAACGGTAACGTAGAGGGGGTGTGCCTTCTTTACAGCCTCCACCTTCCTCATAAAAGCGGTCAGCTCATCGGCCACCTCACCCTGGTATTCCTGAAGCTCTGCGCTGAGCCCGGATATGAATATCTTATGCTTTTCTATGTGCCTCCTCAGAAGTATGCTGTTGAATATATCCAATACCGTTATTATTCCTACGGGATTCCTGCCTTTAGTCACTATTATCGATGATATGTTCCTCTCTACCATCTCCCTGGCGGCCTCTGCAACGCTTTTGCCCTGGTCTATCACTACGGGATTTGAGGCTGCTATGCTTGATATTGGTATGTTTAAAGGATTGTATTTGCTGTCTTTCATTTCAGG
The DNA here is from genome assembly GCA_021799635.1 of Microcaldota archaeon. Lineage (GTDB taxonomy): Archaea > Micrarchaeota > Micrarchaeia > Micrarchaeales > Micrarchaeaceae > JAJZAB01. The sequence goes on along the minus strand of JAJZAB010000004.1, from coordinate 52,482 downwards.
GAGCCGCTCCAGCCTTTGGGCGTATTTGTGCATAAGGTCGTGGTTTGTTATTATGCCATACAGCTTATCATTCTGTAATATAACCAGCCTGTTTATGTTCCTTTCCCTCATGATTGCCTTGGCGTGGGATAGGTTAGAGCTCGAATCAATTGCCAGGACCGGGGTGGTCATAGCTTCACTGACTTTTATATCGTTTAGCATCTTTAGTGATAACAATATTTTCAGCATTGTAAATCTTTTCAAAACACCGTTGACCGTTTTACCTGATGAGTACGGGAGGGCCTTTGCTCTTGTATTATAAAAATTCAGCAGTACATCATCTACGGGGGTGCTGTCTGTTATTATGGGAGTTTTGGTGACAAATTTTCCCGCGCTTTTCTTGTTGCCGAGCCTTATTGTGCTGCCGTATTTGTACAATGACTCATTGTCTATTATGCCATAGTATTTCTCATTTTTGTTTACTATTACTGCACCGTGCGCATCTATGGAGGAGATGATCCTTGAAATTGGCGTATTTGCGTCAAATGATTCAGTTTTTGATATTAGGGTTCTCGGTATGGTAATTTGGTCCGTGTCCATTATACTCACTTATTGAATTAATATGTAACATATCTATAAATGATAAAATATAAATAAGAAGCAATAAAAACGGTATTGCAGCATGCCAGGATGGCAGATCGGCCATGCGGCCGCCTGCAGAGCGGCAAAGGGGGGTTCAACTCCCTCTCCTGGCTTCAGCTTAACAACTTCAAAAGTTGCATCCTACAAACTGACATCCTCAAACTACTGAAACCGTTGGCTTCCAATCGGATTGCGGATGTTACGTTTGGTTGTTTTTCTTAAATATTTCCAATCCTGATTCGTTGTAGTAGACCGTGTAGTTATACTTTGTGTAGTTGTATATGTTGAAGTTGGAGGAGTTTACAAGCTCTGAATAGCTGGACAGCCTGCTGTCGATTACTACGTACTGGGGCTTGAACCAGTATGTGGTAACGTTTATGTGCCATAGCGCTGGGTTTATCGGATTGTCTGGCGGCGGCAGCTCCAGCTCCTTTATGTAGTATAAATGGGCAGCTATGGGCTGCTGCGCCATTACTGTCGCGTTGATTGGTATGAGGGCCAGTGCGGAATTTATCTGAGTATAGTTTGCACTGTTTGGAGTGTAGAAAGCAGTGTAGTATGCGCCGGAAACAAAGAACATTTCCACAGATATTATTATTGATAGGGTGAGCACAAATGCAGGGCTTACCCACCTGCTTTTTTTAATGTTTATATTTAGGAGGCTGATGCTGGCCTTGGCGCTCTTATGCCTTTTGGATAATATGAGATATCCTATTATGGCGGAAACATAGCTTGCCCCAACCACGTATGCAAGATACTGATAGGTCTGCGCAACAAAAAATGGATCGTGCTCTACAAATACCTCAAAGAGCCACGGGGAATATAGGATAATGCTTATTAAAGGGTTTGCCATCGTGAGTATTCCAAAGCCGAACAGCAGCATTATAAGGTCGACAAAGCCGCCGCCCAGAATAACTCCATTGTACCCAGCAAGGTTATTTTTTGACAATGCAACTGATATAAAGTTCAATGTTCTGATTATCGGAGGCACTGTAGTGGATGGTACGCTGGGGTAGCTCGATATTGCCGTATTGATTACGAGAATATAGAATCCGATGAATATTATAGTTATCATGAATCCGACCCCCAGCATTAGCATTTTGTCATGGAATCCCTTTTTTGTCTCGTAAACCCTGCCGTATAGGAGCTCGTAAATCAGCAGGCCGGCCAGCAGGGTCAGCGCAACTGGAAAAGTTGCCTCTATTATGCTTAGGAGGAATATCATACCTATGCAGAAAAGAGCCTTTTTCCCTTTAATGAAAAAGTAAAATGAAAATATGTAAAAGAATGGGATGAATGCTTCGAAATGTGAATCAAATATGGTCAATCCTCTTATGCCTGGATTTATCATGAATGCTACGGCAAAAGCGAAGCCAAGTGGCATGCTTTTCGTAATATCATTCGTTACTATGTAGACAAGGACAGTGGTTATTGCCAGAGCCATTCCTTGTATAATATAAAGCATGGCAGGGCTCTGGTAAAGATAGAACAGAGGCAGTATAAGAGGCATGAATAGAGATACGTGGTTCGCAAATGTTGAAATGTATAATATTGGAGCAACTCCGGCTGCGTAGTGTATGTGCCAATACATAGCATACGCGTATATCCCTATGTCGTAATACTCTGTATTGTATGTATTGTACTTGTGTATGCCATAGTAAGTCCAGATCGCAAAATATGCAAGAGCTATTACTGTGATGACCACTAGGTACTTGTTGATACTTTTGCCATGCATATTGATTAGATATTAACCAAGGTATTTATTTATGCAGGAATGCTGCAGAATTTGGCCTTCCAACAAAACAGGCATCAAGAGAAATGTATATAAATCAAACTTATGATGTTATATTATGGCATTTATAGATATCCTTGGATCCCAGCTGTTTGCGCTCGGGTTTGCAGGTCTGATAATACTTTACATGACGGTGCAGAGCTACTTCTTATTTAGGAAAGGCAAAAGGGCGGAGGAGATAATCAAAGCCGGAACTATACCGCTTGCAGCAATAGGAGTGTATATGTTTCTGAGCGGCCTGTACGGGCAGTTCACCTGGCCACTGCCAGGAAGCTATAATGTGCTTTTCTACGATATATATCCTTTGGTAGGCCTCCTTTTCATCGGAGCTGCCGCTACAATCTACTTGAAGATGAAGCTGCAGTATATAGGCTTCTACGGCCTTCTGCTTGGAATAATGGCGATGTGGTATGGGGCATTTGGCTATTCCCTTAAACTGACTACAGAGCCGCTTGCGCTGCTCGGGCTATACACCCTATTCGGCGTAGGGGGTATCCTTGGCTACCCAGTAATGGTGATGCTCGATAGGGCGCAGGCAGGGATAAAAAACAGGAGTTACTTGTGGTATTTGCTGATTTACCTATTCTGGATAACGCTTTTGATAGGTAGCATACTTGCTCTTGTCATAGGAACCAGCGCAATACCATCGCACCTGGCTGGCGGCTAGATATCATACATCTAGCACGACGCTGGCTGAGAGCCTCTTGCCCTTTCTGATTTTCATGTCAAATAGGGATACACCCTTCACATCAAAATTTGCGGACTCTGGGGTTTTCTTTTTTGCATAGCATATGGCATTGACGCTGCATTTGCCTTTTTCCTTTTTTATCGGCATAACTCTTGCACTATAGCAAAAGCATCCCATCGCATCCGCTTTTGATAGCGCGCCTTGGAGCAGGAGCCACAAAGCCTCCACCTCGGTGTAGGACTTCGCTGCCACGCTGAATTGCCTTGTTGGCCGGCCATCGCCCTGCAGTTTTTTAGTATCTGCTATTGCCTCAAACATGGCGAGCAGTGAATTTTTAAATAGTTCTGCAGTAGCCTTGCCGTAAGCTACAAATTCGATGTCTGCAGTGTGGTTTGTAAACATATACATCTTTGGCATTGCAGTCCTCGTCTCGATTTTTATTCTATCGTATTATCTATTGCGACGCATCTCTTATTAATATTAACTTCGACAACTAGTTGTCCTGTGAAGAGGAGAGTAACTGCTGATATGTGATGAAGCCCATTTCGACTGAGGACTCTTGGTGTCATTATGGCAACTGATTCGAGTAAAGTACTTGGGGTGGGGTTGCTTTTTATAGCTATCCTTCTGGCTTACATAAACATAATTTATGTGACAAATTTCTCCATACTGGATTCAGATCCAACTACGTATATAATAGTAGTAATGCTAATGCTGTTTCCGCTTATAATATTCTCGATGAAGGAGAAACTGCGTTTTAACATGGATATGGCAAACGTTGCCATAGGGATAGGGATTTTTATTGCTTATTTGCTGGTACTATCCTACCTGCGCGTCGGCCTCTCTTTTGTTTTTGGCACGTACAGGCTTGATGCTTTCATATTCCCTATGTTTATAATTTCATGCATAATAACCATTTTCGGCTTTGAAGGACTGAAAAGGCTTAAGCTTCTGGTTTTATTTTCCGTTTTCGCTTCTCCGCTGCTTCTGGTGCCGCTGCTGTCGCAAAACACAGTATTTGCAAATCTAAACGCACAGTTTGTATACGAAGTGCTTAGGGTGCTGGGTGCTCCAGTAACAATAAATGGCATTGTAATAAGTTCCCATTCGAATACTAGCATCTCTATAGCCTCTACGTGCGCCCCAATAGGTACGTTCATGGCCATCGTTTTTTTCCTGATTCCGGTAGCTTACTTATATAATGGAAGGTTTAGTGCCAAAGCCATATGGGTGGGGTCCGGGGTTGCCCTGATGCTGATATTTAATTTTGTAAGGATGTTTTTCATATCTACGGAATGGGTTTACTACGGGATAACCCAAGCAGTAGGTACATTCCACCTTTTTGCGGGGCAGATACTTTTCTATTTAACTATAATAGTAATGCTGCTGGCATCAGGCAAATACGGCCTATCAATTAAGAAGATACCGAGAGGCGAGCTTAGCGCCATAAGGAATGGACTTAGGAGCACGAACCTAAGCAGCTATGCAATGCCGTCCATGGTGGTTATAGCGATGGGCATTTTTGGTATGCTTTTTACACTTCCATACCTTACCGCGATACGCAGCTCCCCCACCTTCTTCTACAGCAACCTAACCTCAGCCGAAAGCTCTGCTTCTATGAAGATAGTTGGGTATACCTTATCTAGAGTAGACAGCAACAGCATAGTATTGGGTGCTTCTAATACTATAGGGGCATTCGCAATGGGAGATTACAGCGGGTCAGATTTCGTAACTTATGTCCTGGCGTCTCTTTCACCCAGGCCTATTGCTGGAGTTATAACCACGCCATACAACAGTCTGCGCTCCTCGCATTCCATCATAATTAAAAACGGAATAACTGTATCGAGCGCAATTGCCACTTCAGGAAATATGACTTTTTATGTAAACTATTTTGCTGCACCATACAACATATCAGGCAGCTATGTATCAATGAATTATGAGTTTTTTACCCCAATGAACAGCACCGTGCCACGAAGCTGCAGCAGCTTAAATTACAGCTCTGCCGGGCTTTTTAACTATATAGAATCAGGCATATACGACACGCTGAGCGGAAGGTTTGCTTACGGCAATTACGGCATATTGTGCAATGCGTACCTCACAGCAAATGAAATATGATGGTGTATGATACTATGAAGTTCGCTTATGACGGTGGGTTCATCATATATTGCATTAATGGCAGGAGGAGGCTTTTCTTGTTCTTGAAGAACCCAGATGGATGGCTGGACATACCAAAGGGGCACCTGGAGAAAGGTGAAGGCTACAATGATGCAGCGATTAGGGAAGCATACGAGGAAACAGGCCTTGTGGTGCATCCTGAGCATTTTTTCAGTTATACAACATCGTACTGGTTCGTCGAAAAAAAAAGTAAGGTGAAAAAGACCCTACGGATATTTATGGCTAGGGTGCCCTGCGATTCAAAAATCACCATATCTGACGAGCATTCCGGCTATGAATGGCTAGATTTTGATGATGCGATTAGGAAAATATCGTTCAGGGACATGAAAGCTGCTCTCAGTGCAGCCAACGAGTATATTGATAGAGTAGCAATGATGCATGATCTAAACGAGGAATACCGGGCGCTTCCGGGCATATCAAAAGGCTGGGCCCTGAGCTACAGGTTTGTACCTGGCGAGGGTGCGCTAAATGCGCGCGTGATGATAGTCGGTCAGGCACCAGGCAGGGATGAGGACTCATCGGCAAGGCCTTTTGTAGGCAGAAGCGGAGAGTTGCTAAACGAACTTATAAAAATAGCTGGGCTGGACAGGCATGAAGTTTACATAACTAGTGTTGTACAATTTTTCCCACCTGGAAATAGGGCGCCGAGAGAGCCAGAAATACGCAGGTGCCTCCCGTTCCTTTTAAAGCAGGTGGAGATAATAAATCCGGAAATAATAGTTATGCTAGGCTCTGTTTCGGCTGGTGCACTGTACGATAAGGTAAAGGTGTTGGAGAAGCACGGCTCTGTGGTTGAAATGAAGGGGCGCAAATATTTTATAACCCTGCACCCCGCCGCTGCAATAAGGCTAAGGAAGCACATACTAATTATAAAGGAGGACTTCAAAAAGCTCAGGACCATATTGAAAACAGCTTAGGACCCTCTTTTTTCCATCGGGAACAGTATGGTCTCCTTTATAGAACGGCTGTTGGTAAATATCATTACAACGCGATCTATGCCCATGCCAAGACCACCTGTTGGCGGCATGCCGTATTCCATCGCTTCTATGAAATCATTGTCAAACGGCTCGGCCTCTCTGTCGCCCTGGGCACTTTTCTTGCTCTCCTCCTCAAAGTTCTCCCTTTGTATGAATGGATTCTGGAGCTCGGAGTATGCGTTTGATATTTCTATGCCGCATATGTAAAGCTCAAACCTTTCAGTCAGCTTATGATTGCCCCTTTTAGGCCTTGTAAGCGGCGAGGTCTCCCTTGGGAAATCAATCACAAATGTTGGCTGGATTAGATCCGGCTGCACTAAAACTTCCAGCAGCTTTGCGTAAGCGTGAGACCTTGTACGTTTTCCTTTATCAAACCTTATTCCATGCTTTTCAGCCAATTCGAAAAGCTTCTCATCTCCCAATGATAATATATTAACGCCGACCTTTTCATTTATGCTTTCGATAAATCTGATTCTTTTAAATGGTGCCTTGATGCTTATTTTTTGCCCCTGGTATTCAATGGTATATGAGTTGTGCAAATTTTTAGCTATGTATTCCAGCAATTGTTCATTCATTCTCATCATATCCTTGTAATCGGCGTACGCCTGGTACCATTCTATCATGGTAAACTCGGGGCTGTGTGTGCTGTCTATATCCTCATTTCTGAATGCCTTGTATATCTCGTATACCTTGTCAAATCCCCCTATTATAAGCCTTTTCAGGTATAGCTCGTTTGATATCCTAAGATAGTCTTCCTCGTTGAGGGTATTTACAAAGACCTTAAACGGCTCGGCATCTGCGCCGCCGTAAAGAGGCTGTATCACTGGGGTTTCAAACTCTATAAAGCCCTTTCTATCCAAGAATTTCCTTATAAGGCTACTTATCCTGCTCCTGCCAATGAATATATTCCTTACCTGGGGATTTACTATAAGATCTAGGTACCTTTTTCTGTATCTAAGCTCTACGTCCTGTATGCCTTTCCATTTATCAGGTAGGACTCGCACTGCCTTGGCAAGCATCTTATACTTCTCTACTTTTACGCTAATCTCTCCTGGTTTTGTCTTGAATACCGTACCTATGGCCCCTATTATGTCGCCGCTGTTTAGTGTTTTAACGCTCTCAAATACTTTTTCTCCTAAAACCGAGTAGTCAAAGTACGCCTGTATCTTTCCAGAGCTGTCTAGCACATCCACAAAGATAAGCTTCCCTGACTTCCTTACGGCCACTGCCCTGCCAGCTATTGATACATTTTTGCCTTCCAGCCTGGTATAGTTTTCTTTTATGTACATGGCCAGCTTGCTTGCACGGTATTTATATGGAAGCCGCGATATTAGCTCGCTGGTTTTAGCGTTTTCATCGTTCATTTCTGCACCAATACGCCCTGCAGGTAATTTATATAGGATTGCACAACAACTATTAAAATAGTGTGTAAAAAAAAGTCGGAGCCCGAATCTCACGGGCTCCGGTTACTGTGGGGGTGAAACAATTAGTGTGTCGGTCGCCTTGCCAGCATCATATTTGTAATAAACCTTCCTGCCAAGCTGATATCTCTGCAGCAGTCCTATTTTGTATAACTTATTTAGCCTGGTAGAAGCGGCATTCCTGCCCTTGTAATTCATGCGCTTCTTTATGTCATCGGCACAGGCCATGCCCATTATCTGCACGGCCTGTATTATCTGGGCGTCTAAACCAGATACAGGAATCTCCTTTATGCCTTTGACATTCGTCTGTTTTTCTTCGGGTTCAGCTACTTCTTCGTAGTATGCGTCGCGCAGCTCTGTTTCAAGCCTTGCTATGCTTTCGAGTATGTTCTTAAGCAAAAGTGTATTTTTCCTATTTTCATCAAACATGTATTTTACTATTGTAAACAGGTTGGACGACGTGCTGCCATTATCCTCCTTCACCTGAACTGACTGCTTATAGTTAACCTTCCCGTCAGAAATGCTCTGGAGTTTTGCTTTTATATCCATGAGCTCTTTTTCTATTTCTTTTTTTGAGCGCATCTTTACCCAACTCAGATTTAGTCATGACGTGCCAAAGCACCAATCATGACTGAATCACGATTTTATTGTGAATAAGTAAGTATTTAAACCTTTCTAAATAGAGGAACTCTAGAAAGCGGCTGGCGTTCCGCTAATATTATAGATTTTTACAATGATATAATCGAAATTGTTACCTTAATAACGTGGAATGTATAAAAATTATATATAATTATATGGTTTTGCTAATGAAATTAGTATATTAAATACCAACAAGCAGAAAGTATAATAGCATATGAAAATATAATTATTTGATAGGATGGAAAAAATATATATACCAAGGGAAAGAATGGATATACTTAAAAAGGATAGGAACGCCAGGAAGCTTATCAGCAGAATTTGCCACTGTGATATAGAGATAGATACTGAGGGATGCGTATCTGTAATTGGCACACCGTACTCTGAGTTTATAGCTAAGGCGGTGATCTATGCCTTCGGTAGGGGTTTTGACATAAACGTAGCTAGGCTTCTGGTAGATGAGGGTTATTATTTTTCTTCCATAGATCTAAAACAGGAGTTAGGCAGTGAAAAGAGGGTCAAAAGGATAAAGGCTAGGATAATAGGTGCCGGTGGTAAGACCAAAAAGTACATAGAAGGAGTAAGCTCGGCAAAAATCAGTGTTTATGGAGACACCGTGAGCTTTATAGGCAGCGATGACGAGATAAATGAGGCAGAGACCGCGGTAAACACATTAATAACAGGCGGTACCCATAAGGTGGCCTACTTGAGGATGGAGGCTGCCCACAGGAAGAATAAGGAAAAGTACCATTCGGCAAAGTTTTAACGGTTTAGTATACTAGATACAGAGGTTTTATATGGCAGTAACCGAAGCAGATAAAATATTCAAAGAGTTTAGGGAGCATTCTGCTGCTGAATTTTTCAAGAAAAACCGGCAGATGCTTGGCTACTCCGGCGCTGGAAGGTCGCTTGTCACAATAGTGCACGAGTACGTAACAAACTCCCTTGACGCATGCGAAGAAGCCGGAATATTGCCAGATATAAAGGTAGTTGTAAGGAAAGTGGAAAACCAGCATAGCAATAACAGGTATGCAGTAATAGTATCAGACAATGGCCCAGGCATACCAAAGGGCTACGTTGGGAAGGCGCTTGCTACGATATTTGCAGGGACGAAGTTCCACAGGCACATCCAGCAGCGCGGCCAGCAGGGCATAGGCGCGGCGGGGTGCCTTTTATTCTCGCAGATAACCACTGGTAAGCCGATTTTTGTGAAGTCTTCTACCGGCCGCGGACACGCCTACTCCTGTTTTATAAGCCTTAATACTGCGAACAACAAACCGATAATTGAGAATATGGTCGATATTGATGAAGAATTTATAGGCCTATCGGTTGAGGGCGAGTTTTCTGAAATAAGGTATGAATCCGGGGACCACGGAGTATTGGAATATTTGCGCAGAACAGCGCTGTCTAATCCACACGCAAAGATAAGCCTGGTAGACCCTAGCGGCCAAGAGTTAGTTTTTATGAGGGCGGTTGAAAAAATGCCAGAAAGACCAAAGGTCGCAAAGCCGCACCCGCTTGGGCTGTCGGCAAATGACCTGCTGGAGTTCTCCCACTTGAGCAACAGCAGGAAGATTTCCTCCTTTCTTACCGACACATTTGCAAGGACTACGCCAAACAAGGTTGGAGAACTGAAAGATGCAGATCCGAGCATAGATCTCGATAAAGACCCAAAAAAAATGGGGTGGGACGACGCAGAGAAAATAATAAATGCCTTCAGGAAGGTGAAATGGGTGGCGCCCGATGCCTCATCTATAGTGCCGATAGGAGAGGACCAGATAAAAGTAGCTTTAAGCAATATACTAAATCCAGACCACATGTCTGTGACGCAGAGAACGCCGAAAGTATTCAGGGGGGGCGTTCCTTTTATAGTGGAGGCGGCAGTCACATACGGAGGCAACTCAGGCAAAAAGGACGATGATGGATATTCTGGGAATATACTTAGATTCGCCAACAGGGTTCCGCTTTTGTTTGACAGCGGTGTGTGTGCAATAACTCAAGCGGTTAAGGGCATTGACTGGAGGAGATATAGCATAGACATAGAATCGCAGCCTGTTAGCATACTTGTAAACGTCTCATCAGTTTATATACCGTATTCTGGGGTCGGGAAGGAAGCCATCTCACAGGAAGCCGAGATAGTTGAAGAGATAAAGCTGGCCGTTATGGAAGCGGCGCGTGGAGTCCAGAGGTACGTAAGGGGGCAGGACCAGATGAATTTTAATTTCAATAGGTATAAGGCCATATCTAGGTATATAAAACAATTGTCAAAAGACCTTGGAGACCTTACCGGCGAGGACAGCTCCTCTATCGAGACAAAGCTGAATAAAGTCATATCAAAACATTTCCCAAAGCCAAAGGAGCAGGCTAGTCAGGTGAATCCATATTTAGATGGTGCAGTTTCTGACGCCTCCGACAAAACGCCAGTGGATGGGTAGCAATGGGCATGAGGTATGCAATAAAAATTATATAAACTACAAACTGCTGAAGCGTCCGGGCTCCCTTGTTGGCGTTATGTAAGTATGTATTCCGGATTGTCTGCGTCCACTAGCTTCACCTGTCCGACGGATATGTACATCCTAAGTTCTTCTGCAGAAGGCGTTGAGTACTCGCGCATGTAGTTTTCGAACTCATCCAATTTGTAGGAGTTTAGGAATGCTATGTATGTCTTTGCGCTTGGCGACACTGGCATTTTCTTGAACTTGCTGGTCTGCGAGAATATGACGATGTATACCCTTTCGTTGTGTATGGTTGCTATTATGTCAGCCTTATCGCTGCTATCTATATCTGTAAATACATAGGCGTGGTTGACTAGGTATACCCTGAGCTTCTTGAAAGTGGCAAGGTATTCTATATCGTGGCCGCTCTGCGAAATCCAAGCTTTCGGAGCGTATAGCCCGTCTGCGCCCACAAGGTAGCCCGCCGTAACTAGTTGATTCAGTATCACGTCTACGTTGCTGTGCGTTAGGTTTACCGTCATATTGTTATACCTCAGGTTGTTGGCGATGGCTATCTTGGCTTCTGCCACTGAAAGCGGCATGTACTTCCAGTGGTAATAGACGTTAAGCTTATCGAATGCCTGGACAACATCCTCCGCCTTGAGCTTTATAGGTATCGGCTTTACCTTTGTCATCGTTGGCACGTCTATGTAGAATTCGTCCCTGTTGGGGGCCCTCACCACCGTTATTATTATAAACATTACCAGCACTACAATTGCAAGCTCTATGTATTGCGAAGGTATGACTATCTTTATTGGGCTGTTTGATGTGCTGTAGGTGAAAACCTTTGTCAGCATGCCTATGCTGAATGTGATGTTACCTCTCAGCTTGGGCGACCCTTTCGGCAGAACGTATACAATAGTCCCGTTGCTTACTGTGCCATTTGCAGGATACAGCTTGTTAACAGATATGTTATACCCTATATTTGACAGCGGCGTGTTTGAAGACTCTAGCTTGAATGTGAAGGCGCCGTTTGTGTAGTTTGCCGAAGCAAGGCTGATTTCAATCGGGTACACGTTGAAAAGGGCTGCTGCATACTGGTTATCGTAGAAACCGAGCACCTGGGCTATGTACCTTCCCGGAGGCAGGTACAGGGTCAGCGGCTCTATTACGGATATGTTGCCGCTCGCGTTGAAAGATGAGAGAGGTATAGTCTGCACCCTGGTTGAATTGAGATCCGAGATTACTATGTGTGGAGAATAGAGCTTCGGCTGCGAACTCGGTAGGAAAAGGGATATTGTTGGTATCGGCAGTATTTGTTCGCCGGGAACTATATTGTCATCAATGGCCATTGTGCCGTTTATCGTTAAGTTTGTTTTGTATGACTCATACTTGTAAATGTCATTAGTGAAGTTTCCTATGGAATATGTACTGTTTGTATACACGACTATTCTGCCATAGCCCTGGTCCCGGGATTTTATTCTATTATTGTATTGCAGCGTATTCGACGAATATGCCATAACTACTCCGACGTCGCCTGTTGAATTTGTCCTGTTTAAAATTGTGGCATTTGCATATCCAAATGCGTATTTCGGTAGCCAGAAAAGCTGCGATAATGACTTTGCCACATCGTGGCCAGCGTCGCTTGCATTCTTCCATGTCGTTATGTAATTCGGGAACGCGAGTATTGATCCGTTCCCGTAGCTCACGTATGTGAGTGGACCGTACTGGCTGCCGAGCGTAAAGCTGAACGTGCTGTAGTTAAAGAAAAAGCCGCTGTTGCTGTATATTTCATTGTGCTGCGTCCAGGAAAGGTAGGTAGGCAGGGTTGAAGAAGTTACGTTAATTAGTATGTCTCCCTGTGTGGCGTAAGAGAAGTTGCTGCCTGCGTATACTATATCTGTCCCCTTATTTAGGAGATATGATAAAAGCATTTGATTTGTCCCGTTTACTTTTGAATACATTGAGAATGGCATAGCGCTCCCCAGTATTATGAGGGCCGAATCGTTTGGCAGGTATGCAAGATCTTGCTGGTCTATGGTATATATCTGGGACTGGCTGCCGACTACATTGTATTGGACCAGTGCCGCTTTTACCGCGCTTATTATGTTTGGAAGGTTCTGGCAGTTGAACGGGCAGCTGTTGCTATCGTTCAGTATGTAGATGCTCTTGGGCGGCGGGGTCAAAAAGAGCGTGGCGTTTATATTTATGGAGGAGATGTTCTTTTCATTGTAGTACACAAGTGCGTATGGGATCAGGGAGGTGCCAAGGTTGTACGAAAGCAGGTTGGTGGCCGCGACTGATGTATTAAGATATGTTATTGGCGGCGGTGTGGGCTTCGTTACTGTTGAAAGCAGCGACCTGAAACTGACCCCTATGTACGCCATGAATGCGGCTATCAGTATTACGATTACTACAGCAATGATGAAGAACTTTTTGAAACGCATATTACCACTACGCCAACTCAGAGGGGCATTTCATCTTTGGGCTCCTTTTTATTGAATAACCTAACAAAGACTCTTGTAAGGAAGTTATCACTCGGTCCGGCTTTTTTTAATATCTTATACGTCTTTAGGTACTTGATGCGCTTGTTTATCCTTATCACGTATTTCATAGCCTAACCTTTTATCTCTATATAGCCGAGCGATACCATCTTGTTAAGAATCTGCTCCACCCTGGGTGGAGGTACTTTGTGCACTTTGGAGAAGTCATTTATGTCTATGGTGCTGTCGTGGGTTTCTATCCAGTCCTGCACCATCACCATCAGCGACTCGTCAGAATACATCTCTAGCGATTTCATCCTGTCCTTCAGGTCCTTGTTTTCAGCGCTTAGCTGCATGCCCTGCACGGTGAGGTTCTTGTTGGAAGCGGTTAGCACTATGTTAAGCCTCTTCAGCTCCCTGTACTCATTGAACAGCGAATCGTAGTTGTTGAAAAGGGCGCTATAGCTCTGGGTTATTGAATTGGTGACATCTTCTATGGCAGAGTCCAGGTGCTGGAAAAGCTCGGCGTTGTCTGCTTGGTATATATCAGCTATAAGCGACAGTATAGCTAGCAGGTTCTTCAGTATGTAAAGCCTTCTCAGCTTCGGGCTAGAATCGTGGGCTATCGAATATTGGACGTTTATGTTGTCCTTTGTCATCCTTATTATGAAAAATAGGAATGGCCTTTTCTGTATGTCTCTGCTTTCTATCCTTAGGATGGAGATCCCATCGCTGTCAAGCTTTGCGTAGAAGAACTGCAGGGACGACACTCTCTTTGAGATTTCCTCAAAGCTGCCAGAAAGCCTGCTCTTTAAGCTAATCTCCTCGATGTCAGGCTCTATAAAACCTGCCTTGCCCTGTTCCTCAGCCAATGCATCACTCTAGATAATTGTTATTCACGTATTTTAATACTATTTTGCATCATCATGTTTTGTGCCTTCCTCTTTTATACCCATTAGTTTGGCTGGTTTTGGCTTGACGGGCTGCGCCTGCAGCTTTCGTTTCCACAGAAGGCACGTATGATATGATTGAAAGCAGGAACATGAAGACTATTATGGCAAACCCAAAAAGGAATGATGACGGGCGGGCCCTGGAAGCCACGATTATGAATATAGCGAAAAGTATGCCGATTATCAGGTATGACACAAGCTTCTTTTCATAGCTTTTCCTCGCCTTGTAGTACTTTGGGAAGCATTCGCGGCACACCACCGGCCTTCCCCTGCTCTTCGCCCTTATGGTGTGGGAGTTGATCCACCTTATTGTTGTTACTATGTTGTCGATCTTTATGTTAAGGCCTTCCTTTTCCTCCCCGCAGATTATGCAGCGCGGCTTTAGCTTCTCCATCTACATCAACCAATATCTATGCTTGCTGCGTACAACCTACCGGTTTCGGCTACGATCTTGCTTTCATCGACCATGTTGAGCACTTCGCTTATCATTATATCGCTCATGTTTAGCCTCCTGAAGATGTTTGATATCTTGTCCCTGCTAATCCCGGCTTTATCCAACATGGCAACGAACTGTATTATGTTGATGTGCCTGTGTGCTTTCTCCATGCTGCTGAACAGCGCAGAAATGTTCCTGTCGGTTATGCCGTATGCAATCAGCATCCTCCTGAGCTCTATTCTGCTTATTACGAAAGTGTTGGGGTTAGCCATTGCCACCAGCATAAGATATTATTCTTGATATAATCGAATCCTCTATGCTCAAGCTCTTGAAAAATGCCACAATGCTGGAGTTCTGAACGGATTCGCTCTTTAGTAGGCGTATGAAATCAAGCACCTTTATCGACCTGTTTGCGGCATCAATTGAGGCAAAAATATCATTTATGTTATCGACGTTGATGTTGTACTCTATAAACTTGTTTTTGAATTCGTCCTTTTCTAGCAGATATTCTTTCTGTATTATGCCGGCGCTGATCTCGCTCTGCGTCAGCACATCTGACAGGTCTATCGTGTACACGTAGAGCGGCCCCTCTCCCTGTATCCTTTCGAGCACGAATGTTTCTGGGAAATTGAGCGCTGTCTGGAACGCCATCTCCACGGCGGCCTGGCCTACGCCGAACTTGCTTATTTCACCCTTTATGAATTCGGAGAACCTCAGCGATCCCTGCAGGTAATTCATAAATTTCTCAAACTTGATCCTTAGTATGAACGTTGTGCCGACGTTGGAGAATATCGCCTCGTTTACATCAGTCGGGTTTTGCGAAGCCACTATCAAGCCGAACTGGTACTTTCTGCCCTCCCTAACTATCGTTATCGCATCGCTCCTATCATCTCCGGCAACCTTCCAGGCCTCGTCAAGGACCACTATTGCCTTGAGCCCTTTTGTTTCGCTCCACCCCTCGGCTCTCATCTTTTCTTTCAGCGTCTGCAGTATGAACAGCGCTGCCAGGGCGCGGAATTTTTCATCGGGCAAGCCGGAGAGGTCTATGTCGACAAGCCCGGATTCTGACAGCTTGCCAAGGTCGATGGTGCTTTTCCTGGAGAAATAGTCTTCACCCTCTCTGGCGAACTGCCTTAGCCTGTATATCGCATTTTCCAGCTCAGCTGGATACTGGTACGTGCCTTCCTGGAGCTTCTCCTGCAGTAGGGATATAACCTCCTTTAGAGTCGGCACTTCCTTCCCTTCCACCGGCTTTTCGTACAGTGTGAACCCGAAATTGGTGTACGACTGCTCCATCGCCTCCTGCGTGAGCCTTTTCTGCTCTGGAAACTGTGCTATGTCAGTGAGTATCTCGAAGGAGGTCATTATCTGCTTGGTCCTGTCGAGCGGCTTCATGCCGGAGAGGTCCATTATGTTTATGTAGTCGCCCTTCGCCAGGGACACCACCTTGCCTCTCGTCTGCTCTACCCAGGATTTGTATTCCCCAGCCCAGTCTATTATTATTGCATTTGTGTTCCAGACGTAGTTTGCCCTCCTAAGCAGCGTTTTCACAAAGAAGCTCTTTCCTGAGCCGGTTATTCCTACAACTGCTATGTGTGGGTTAGTAAGGTTCATGAACGACCAGCTGAATGGTACCTTGAATATTTTTGTAGTGCCTATGTATATGGCCTGGAACGGGTCGCTGAGCAGTACGCTTGCCGGAGGCTCTGGCGGTCTTGAGAAAAACGTCCTCTTTGCTATCTCATCGCTCATAAGCCTTTGTAACTTCACCAAACTCATTCAAACCACTATTACATTCTGTCTTTTATTTTATATAACTTATGTTTAGCCTTCCTTGGAGAACTGCGATTCTACCTCCTTTATGCTCCACGGAAGCGAAAAGTTAAACTTGAACAGCAGATATAGCTCTCGGCCTACAACCCTGCTGATCTGCAGGTCCAGGGAACTCATCGATATTTGCAGCTGCTTTATCTGCGCCGTGAGGTTGTCAACCGCAGCCTTTTCGCTAACCCCCACTGCAGTGGTCTCTATGTACATTATTGAGGATACCGGCTTCTCGCCCCTTGAAATTCTGTCTATTTTTGCCTGTATCACACTGATGTTCCTCCTTATTTCGGTTATGGCTGACTCGTTGGCCGCACCCTCCTTTTGCTGCATCCTTGAGAGTTGGAATTCCTGATAGCTTCTCTTGCCCTCAAACTCATCCCTTACCTGCTGTATGTCATTTCCGGCCGACAGGACGTGAAACTTGAACGGGAAGTTGGTGCTCATCACAGCCTTCTCCCAGTTGTCTGGCGCTGCAAGAAGCTTAGACTCTATATCCTGATCGTTCTGTTCCTCCTTGAAAGAGTAGGAGAAGACGTTTGCGGTGAGGAAGCCGGTGGCGTAGAACAGCCCGTTTACGTTTTTTACTATTGCGTCCTGGGTCTTTATTATGTTGTAGTCGCGCGCAGGCTGGAACGTAATTCCGAACGTCTTGGTAAAAAACGGGAATATGATGAAGTCAGCCCAGTTTATCATAATTATTATAACAGCGGTTATGACTGCCAGTATTGCCGCCAGCAGTGACCACCCTTTCCCAAAAGAGGAAAGGAAGGCAAACACTATTAGCACAACGAGAAGCGAAAAGGCAAGGTACATTATCTCTTCTTCGTCCACTCATATCACCTCTTCCTCTATGTTCTTGTTTATCTGCTCGGTTATTGTTGAGAAAGGTATTAGGTATTCAGGTTCAACAAACTTAAGTATGTCCTTGCCAGTTATTATACTAGGCGTCACGCCCAGTATGGAAGCTATGCCCGACATCATCTCTCTGGCCTTCTGCTGTGCCAGGCTCACGGCCTCGTATTCCTTCAGGCCTTCGGCTGACACTGTGACATAAGACGTAAGCTCAAGAGACTGCACCTTGCTTACGTTGTCAAATATGTTTTTCCACATCGCGAGCTTGCCCTTTACCATGTCGAGCTCCTCCGGGTCGGTTGATTTCTGCTGCATAAGCCTTGCTTGATCGTTTTCTGCGGCGCTTATTGCATCCCTGAGTATCTGCAGGTACGCATCCTTGTTCATCAGGTACATCTCTGTGGTAAACCTCACCGGATCCCTGCTTACCCCTATGAGCTTGCTGGCCTGCCTTGAAAAATCAACTTTCTCAAGATCGGTCATTTCAGTTGCGGAACGGTATATTGGTATACTTATATACACAGAGGCTATAAAATAGCCCTTTTCCCTCTTTATTATAGAATCCTCAGAGGTTGACATCCAGTACGGCTCCTCGTTGCTTAGCACAATCCTCTTGCTTCTCTGCTGCAGGGCAGGCATTATTATATAGGAATAGTGCCTGGATGAGAACGCCAGTATGTCAAATAATAGGGATAGGGCCAGTATCAGTATCTTTATCGGAGATGGGAGTATGGACAGTGGTACGGCTAGCGCTATTATTAGAAGGGCTATCGACACGCCAAGAAGTCCCAAAAACATGAATATTTTAGGGTTCATAAAAACCAATACGCAATTCTATTTTATATTTATATGAGCACAATGCTATATAAAACTTCTAATCCTGCCAGAAATGTTGCTGGCTCCGCCAAGGAAATTGGCAAGCTGGCTTATGAAGGCGTATGCTACTGCTATTATCAGCACCGGGTAGAAAAGTATCATGAGCCAGAAAGAGGACAGCGCTGACTGCACGCTTTGCAGGGCTAGCGGCAGCGGGGCCGAGGGAGACAGGCCGTTGGTCTCAGCTCCAGAGCCTGTTCCCCATCTGTTGAGCTGTGAATTTGCAGTTGCAAGCTGGTGGAGTATCTGCGGGGCTGTGAAATAATAGGCTACGGCAAACATTGTCGGCATTACGAGGTAGAATCCTATGCCAATGGCCATCAGTACTCCGCCCAGCGCCCTGGTGGGTAGGATGGCCCTCAGCACTACGCCAGGTATAACGAAGGCCGGTATCGAGGCGACTGCAAAAAATACTATTAGGTAGTACTCGCTGTATAGCGCGGCTATCCCATCTACAAGGAAGGTGGCGATGACTGCGGATGGCTGTATTACGAACACCTCAAGATATAGCGTGTATATACTTGTTATGGTGCTTGAGATTCCGTTAAGGTTTAGACCGTACACGCTAAGCTGCGTGTTTATAGATACATAAAACATATCTGTAAGGTATACCCCGAATATTGATTGGTATACTGCCTCGGCTGAGTTTATTGTCGAAAGTATAAGATTGAACGCTACCGGATATGGGTTTATGGCTCCGACGAGTATTGCAGGCGTTATTCCGAACACTATTGCGCATACGTAAAGGAAAAACACCACTATTATTGCGCTGGCGGTTGCCTCGTAGAGTTCGCCGATTCCAAAATTCCTTATCTTGTTGTCCCTTAGCGCAACTCCTACCATGAATATAATAGAGGCTATCATAAAAGCGAGCAGCACTACGAAAAGCACAAACGGCAGGTCATTGGCCCACGCTGTATAAATCTGACCGTTTATGGGGCAGTACCACGGCGCGTCGGAGAGCACATTTGCGGCGAAGGAAGACGGAAGGAGGCCACAGGCGGAGGCGCTGGCAAAAACAACGTACCCTATGTTTATGGACGCGCTTGCGGAATTAACTATTTTAATGCCGGGCGGGGCTAGCAAAAACACTGTAAGAACGAAGAACAGTGTTGCCGTTTTATATTTCCACGCCATGGGATCACAATAGTGTAGATATCAACGATAGGAAGCTGACCTGCTGGCCAAGTGCCTTCGAAAAGTCGCTGACGAACGTCTCTAGTATGGTGAAGTTTATAAATGGTATAAATGTCAGGCCTGCTATTACGTATGCAAGCGGAAGTATAAAGTTGTTTGGCAGCAAATACGCGGACCCTGAGGTAACTGAGGTTAGTATGGTGAAGAACAGCTCAGCCACAAGCCCCGTGAGTTCAACCAGCAGCCCGGAGAAGTTTAGGGTGCCTATGCCATTGAGTATGAATCCGTAGCTTATTGTGACAAGCAGAGGGTACACCAGGCCGAGGCCAAGGCCGAAAGCTATCATTATTCCTCCAAAGCTTCGGGTTATGCCGAAAGTCCTGGCTATCAGACCTATCACCATGAACAGCGATAAGAATAACAGGGCGGCGCTTATGAATAGGACCTGCACCTGGTTGAGCACGAGCATGAACAGCAGTGCGCTGAACATTGTGCCAAGTATTGACTCTGCTGAGCTTGGCACGAAACTTGATAGCAATACGCTTGCGCTTATGCCTGGAATTCCCGGAGCTGAAAACCCTGCGTTGATCCCGCTAGATATTCCGGCAAAGTAACCGGTAAAGAACACCACCTGGGTCATTGTGAATGCGTCTGTGGTGAAGGCGTTTATATCGCAAGCAGATAGGGTGTATATTGTATTTACGCTAGATCCAGTACAGCCAGGCGGGATCAGACCCAGGGCCCCGAAGGGGCCCTGTGGGTTGATGAAGAAAAGGTAGGTGAAGAAGGCGAATATGAGCAGGAATATCAGGGAGACGAATGCCTCATTTACCTGACCCAGGGACCACGCCCTGACATTCTGGCTTCCTATTATTCCGCTAAGCATGTAGATGAATGCTGCTATTATGGTTATCAGTAGTACAATGAGCAGGGCTATGGGTATCCACGTGTGTATATCTATTGGGAGCAGCTGCAGTGCCGCGGTGCCGTAGCCTTGGGTTGCGGCTCCTGGGACTATTATACCATTGCTTGATGCAAGCGCGGCGAGGATGATTGCAATAGTCAAAATTTTTTTTGGGATCATTATAACAGCCTCTTCAGGGTATTGCCGGATTGCAGGCTTGGGGACCCAAGAAGGTCGCCCATCGTTTCCATAAAGTCGAATGATAATATTAGTGAGATTATTGCAGCAAAGGCAGCATAGATGTTATCAACAAGTATGCCTATAACTGTCGAAAGCAAGGCGGTTGGGGAGAGAGTAGAGGATAGTATAGCACCAAATGTTGAAATAATATTTACAAAGTTTGTGATATTGCTTAGTATGCCGTTGAGAACGTTGGACGGTGGGGTGAGTATAAGCGGAGGAGTCGGCAGCGTGGTAAGCGTGAAGTGCAGTATGTTTGGGAAAAATATGTAGAATGCGATGAAAAGTCCTAGGAATGCCCCACCTGCAGCCCTGGTAAACGGTAGGGTTCTCAGTATTATGCCTGCAAAGAGGAAAATAGGCAGTAGTGCATAGAATATGCCAAGCAGCACGGCCGTAGCTACCAGCAGCCCGGTTAAAACCACGCTGAAATTTAGGACAACTCCGGTCGCAGAAGCAGCAACGCTATATCCAGAGAGAGGGGTGTCAGAAAATCCAAAATCCTCTGGCATTACAGTAATTTTAAGTGATGACAGGAGGTTTATCATATCCTGGCCAATGAGCACATCAAAGTAAAGCGGGATTAGGGAGATTGAAGAATTGGCGAGGTACCCGCAGTCATATATGAACACATTTTCATTGTAAGCGCCGGTTATGGTTATTATCTTGGGCGGCTTGAAGGCTCCGCCTATTGCAAAAGTGCCTATAAATATTAGCACTATGATTGCAGTCAATATTATCTCGCCAACCTCCTGCTTGCTGAACCTGACAAGGCTGTTTATCCTGAAAGAAGAGCCGATTACGTAAACAATACCTGCTATTACAGACATTGTAAGTAGTATTAGAAGAGATATACCAACAAGCCCATCCAGAGACGCGTAGTTTGACAGGGCCGGGCCTGGACCAGGGGGAAGTATGGAAGAGCAGAAGGTCTGCGATTGAGTGGTTACTGCTCCTGGTGCCTGCACCAGAAGAGCCATGGCTATGAGCACGGACAGGGCGCACCCAAGCACATTTTTCTTTCTGGCAAATTTAATGTTCATCCAAACCAACTAAATCAATTTACTGAGCCCGGCGAGCTGCGTATCTCCTCCTAGCAGCCCAGAGAGACCTATTATAGCTGATACTACTATAAGTATGTTGAGGATTGGCAGCAGGTATGCAGATATTCCGTATATACCGTAAGCGTTCAAGAAGGCAAATAGGGTATTCTGAGCCTGGGAGGCGGTGCACTGGAAGGTCAGAGACATGCTTGGATACCCGGAGACAAATGACCCGTAAAGCGATGACAACAATTCTACAAGTGATACAAAAGGAATTTGAAGTTCTCCGATGTCAGTCACTTCCGCGCCCAGCGCTCCGTCAGACGGGACCGAGGACGACCCTCCAGGCCAGCAGCCCGTTGAATATGCTATGTTGTTGAAAGCAGGTTCGACATAGAAGTTTGGGGTGTATCCTGGTATGGCTGTAAGGGAATTGGATGTTATGCTGTTGAATCCATATATTGATGAAATGGAATTTGGGTTTGCAGATATCACATTTCCAAACCCTGTTATGTTGCCCAGCCCCCTTCCCAGGGTGAGGTATTGGATGGAGAATACCAACGGGTAGAATATTATAGCTCCTATTGCAATTGCTATGAAAAGCCCACCGATCTTCCTGGTGAAGAACGTGGCCCTTAGAACTATGCCAACAAATAGCAGCGCTGGCCATATGAAAAGGAACATTGTGGAAAGGCCAAGCTGCACTATGAATGACTCGAATGATAGGGTCATCAGCGCGCCTAGAGAGGAAAACCCTTTGTATACAAGGTCGAACCCGGCGTATGGGGTAGCAGAAAGTGTAGAATCAAAGGCAGGAGGTGGAATAGGTAGTGGGACTAAGCACACTGGAGAGTCCACCTCACCAGATATGCATATGCTAAATGTAGGAGATAGCTTTGAAAGGAAGCCCAGGTAGGAGTCAACTATAAAAAGATTATTTAGGTTGAAAGCTGTCTGGTTGGTAAGGTTTGCGATTATCACGTCAGATGCAGCTAGCGGATATCCCATCCTGTATGTAAGGCTGTCTGCCCTGCCGGTTATGTAGGAGCATATTGTGCCTAGCAGTCCGCCGCTGGTCAGCGCATTTACCTTCGTAGTGCTTTCTATATTGCTGCACATGGTGCCGAGTGTAGAATTGCTCATCAGCCCACCGGCTGTGCTTGATGAGTTGAGCAGGGAGAAGAAGGTCTGCGAGAATATCAGGAAAATCGAAAGCAGTATTGCAATTAGTATGGCGGTTCCAAGCAGCTGGTAGAATTCACCCCTTGCAGATATTTTTACAGTGGAGTTGTTCAGTATTATGCCAAGCATGTACCATACTGATATGATTACAGTGTCAAGCAGCAAGGCTGCGACAACAAGCGGCATGAGGGCTGCCTGCGCGGCTGGGAAGCTGGATGTAGCTACAGCGAGGGCCGGAAGTGCTATCAGGCTGTTGTACGGTATCATAAAAACACTATATGTTGCTCCAGAAGGGCGACTGCCCCCCGAGGCCGGCATCCAGCGCCTTTGACAGGCCGAATGCAAATCCTATCGTAATTGTTATGTCGAGCGCAAATAGTATCACGCCCTGGAAAATGAACTGCGATATGTATATTATCATTGTCTGCGTGGAGGACAGCAGGGTGTATGGATCTACTGCGCCTATTCCTGCATCGAAAGCGGTTCCTATGAATGAATTTATCATTGGTGTTGATATACCGGCTATCCCTGTCCTGGCCGTGCTGTTTGAAGAGATGGCCGACAGGACTCCGGGTGTAAGGGTATTCAGCTGGTACGAAGGAATATACGGCGCAGAATAGTTTGGAGCTGCTATGCAGCTGCTGTTACCGTATATCCATGATATCATGCATGGATCAAAGGATATTGTAAGCGGGTATATGAGGTATGCAGCTACCGCTATGGCAAGTACTGCGTTTGAGGCGCTCCTGAGCCCTCCTCCGGCTCCAGAGAGAGGTAGAGAGCGCATTATTATCGCTATTGGAAGTACCACAACGAACGCCGTGGCCTGTATTAGCGGGATTGATATCCACTGTACGAAAAGGGTGCCGAGGGCTGCCACTACAATCGGGGCCAGGAAGTCCAGGAACAGCGTGCTTACGGAATTGTATAAAACCCCAAGGTCGTACCCGAATGGAAATGTTATCTGGATTATGCCGGACTGTTCCGGGGCGGATACAAGTGTTGACAGAAAGTTTGAAACTGCGGTAAGAAGCCTTCCATCAATCGCGAATCCTATTGATAGAGTATATACCTGCGAAAGGAGTTTCAGCCCGGTGTTGAAGGTAAGGTTTCCTATGTAGAAATCACTGTAAATAAAAGGGCTGTATGATGATCCTGTAGCCTGATAGCTTAGAGTTGAAGATATATTGCACACTGCAGAAGCAAAGAAAAGCAGGACTACTATTATGAGCGCTGAGGTGAACAGCTCCACCAGCTCAACTCTTGTCATTGACACTATCCTGGCCTTCATGTTCGCCGGCATGAACTTTGATATCATGTAAATAAATGCGACAAGAAAGAGTCCGGCCAGTATGACAAGGTAGTTTATGCCGAGCCAGTTGTTGGTATAGTTTGAGGCGCCGTATATGGCGCAGTTGTTCAGTATTGGTGCACCTATCATTCAATCCACTATATCAATTTGATGTTGCCTATTCCTAGGCGCAGGCTGCCTCCAAGCATCTTCGCTATGTTACTAACCAGTGTAATAATTATAATTATATCAATCACGAACAGAAGGAACTGTATTATAAGGTCGAACTCGTATGCAAGCACCAGGTTTATTGCATAATACACGCTGCCGACGCTTGCAAAGCCAGAACCCAAGCCTACAATACCTCCTAGATATCCGCACGCAATGCTTACAACACTCCCAAGGATACCTCCAAAGCCGGGGATTGAGCATCCACTGCCGGCTGGCGGGGAAACTGCTTGGAAGTAGCTTGACACCGGCATGTTGAACCCGACAAGTACGGCTGGGTATATGAGCCCGATTCCTATGCCGATTGCAACCAGCGCGCCTCCCAGCGCCCTCATTAACGGGAGCGCCCTGAGCAGTATACCTACCGGTATGAATATAAGCATGCCAATTTCTATTATTGACCACAGCGCATCTGCCTGGACCTGCATTATTATGTATACCGGCAGGGCGATTATCATTATTGCGTCGTTAACGAAGGAGGTATTGGGAGATCCCTTAGAGCTAAGTATTGTGCTAACGTATATGGGCTCTGAAGAGCCGAACTGCGTAGATCCGAATATGGGAAGGGGTGGAGGAAGTATTGGGAATGGTATCCATGTGGATATAGCGATTCCCTTAACTGCACCTAGCCCTATGTCCAGGTCTACCATCTCGCTATAAGCTGTAGAGGCTATGTTTCGCTGGCTAGTGAGGTAGCTACTGTTCACTACGTTGTATAGTCCGCCAAGGTTGGTGTATATGTCGGTTGGGGTGCCAGTCGCCGCTGCCGCGCCGGCCAGGCTAGCTGCTATGGAACTTAGTATAACTAGTGATGATATTATTATAACTATGAGAAGCGCGCTCTTTGCTGTCTCCTTCAGCTCATTCTTGTACCAACCCTTCAGCCCGCCCATATCAAGTATCTCGCCAATCATGTAAGCAAGCGCTATGAGCGCCAGTGACAGCATTAGGCCTATAAGGGCTAGGGGAATCATGTAAGAAATGCACTGGCCAAAGGAAAGCATTGTGCCAGTGACTATGCAGTTCAACGTCTGCAGCGGCGGCGTGTTGCTTACCACAACAGACGACTGCGGGGATATGGCAAGCTCCGGGGCGGTTGCGCTGTCAGTAACCCTGGCGTAGTATTTGAACGTTTTTATTGCTCCTCCTGCAGTTTCAGAGAATGTTGACGATGTAGCACCGGGTATTAACGTTCCGGGACCTGAAGTTGCGTTGAACCACTGGTAGTTGTACGGAGGGGTGCCTCCGGAAGGCTGGACTATTATGTTTATGACCTGGCCTGGGACGTATGTCGCAGAAGATGGATATGCGGCTGGGGTAGACAGAGCCGGGTTCGTTACTACTTCCACGGTGTTCGAGTAAACCGTAACGCCGCCGCTCGAGGCGCTCGTGCATATGTACGTAGTCCCAGTAGCAGTTGGCTTGTAGGTATAGGCACCGCCTACGGCGCCTGTTATGAGGGCGTCGCTGGTGCATGTTGAGCTCACTCCTTCATACCACTGGTAAGTTGGAGGGGGGCCGTGGAACCCTGTCGCCAATGCTATGAAGTTAACAAACTGGCCAAGGTCTAGGTTCTGCGTTGCGCTCGGATTTATAGCCACGCTCTGTGCGTTAGGCAGCGTGAGTTGCTGTGCTATGTATAGGAGCGTCAGAGCAAAAAATAAAGCAACAATTATGCTGCGCATACTCCTCAAACACTAGAAATGTGCTAAAAAGGTATTTATATGAATGGTATAGGTAAAAAAAAAGGTTTAACGTCAGCGTTTGAGCATCGCAAATCTTTTCATGTAGCACTCGCTCTGCAGGACAACCAGGAATGGCAGTATGAACAACGAATCGAAGACCAGCATGGCGTATCTTGACAGCAGCGTCCCGCTTATCGTTATGAATATGAAGTCAAAAAGAGTTAGTAGAAGTATTGACAATACAAGCCAGAGCAGGAAGTAGTCGAACCTTTTTACAAAAAATGTAGCGCTGGAGCGCATGGACCTCCATATCCTCCTATCATCTATGACTATGGCGGAAGGGGCGTAGAAGAAGAATGGAATTAAAATCAGCCCAACAACAGCTGTGATGATTCCTGACGATTTGTAGTGGTATGTGATGAGGTTGGCTGCGGTGACCAGCAGAAGGTATATCAGGAGTACTACAAATACCCTGCTCGTGTACTTTTCCAGCCCGTCCAGCACGTCCTTTTTTATCCTTACATGGGTTCTGCTGTGCTTCACTATGATGTTTATGGCCACTATGGCGAAGCTGAGGAACAGCAGCGAAAACATCGTAGAAGCTACTATTATCGCGCTGCTTAACGCGTTTATGTTGACGAATATGCTAGCAGTCCTTACGAATATTGCGCCTATGTCGTTGTATGTTGGAAAGGCTGCAAAGACCGGTATTAGCAGCGCTATTATAAAGGAAATCGAGAAAAGGAGGAGGTGCCCTATGTGCTTAAGATAGGTATCCTTTGAGTATACAAGCACGTTGGTCATTCAAGCACACCTATAATAGGCATAAAAACCTCTAAAATATAATAGGTTGGCAAAGGAATAAATAGGTTTGACAGGGCTTACGCTATAAAGCATAAAAAAGAAAAAAGAAAAAGAAAAAAAATCTAGCTATTCAATAGAACAGCTAGAATGTTCCGTACCCTGCGCAGCTTGCTGCAAGGGATGTGCTTCCACTTATTATCTGTAGAATGAATGGAGATGCCAGTGCTATTATAACACCGATTATGCCTCCCATAATCATTCCCATTCCATATCCCTGCACTTGCCCCTTCTGCGTTGCCGGCATTACTGTTGATCCAGCATACAGAGCTGCACCTGCTATCATCAGAGCCAGGCCCAAGAAGAATATCACATCGTGCACAGTGTTGTATAGTGCGCATACGGTGCTGGTTACGCTAGTAGTTATCCCTCCTGCCGAAAAAGAGACAGAGGATAGCAATCCGCTCACCATAAGAAAAGACATCGCCAACATTGGTATTGTCCTTCTTAGCCTGTAGTTCGCGTATATTTTGTGTAGTCCGTTCATTCAAATCACTTTCATATCGGCAAATAAAACCGATATTAGGATATATTTTGCAGTAGCATTTAAAAGCTTTTCGTTCAGAAGGCATATTTTTCATATTTATAAAAAGTATTTTATTTATGGTCTTATTGGCTTTGCTCTTCGTGCCATCTTGAACCGCTTTCGGTGTCCTCAACTACAACGTGGAATTTCTGCTTTAGCATGGTGCGTATCCTGTCTGCCTTGGCAAAGTCCTTCGCCCTTCTGGCAGCATCCCTATCATTTATTAGGGCTTCTATCTCCGATGCCGACTTTGGCTCTCCTTTTTTAATCTGCTTGGCAAACTCCAGGCCTAGCACCTCGTCCATCTCCATCATCCCATCAATTACGCAGGCTGCCTCTGTCCTGCTAAGCTTGCCCTCGGCAATCCTGATATTTGTATCCTTTATAACTCCGTGCATCGCTGCAAGGGCGGCTGGCATATTGAGGTCATCGTCAAGGCTCTTGAAGAACATTCTTACGCTGACTCTTATTTTGGCCATGAACGCTCTGGAGTCGGCGGATTTCTCCGCTCTTGGGGCAGACGCAAGCCTTTCCAGGAACTGGTATATGCCGCGCATGGTCTTTTCAGCATTTGACATGGCTTCGAACGTAAAGTTGAGGGTCTGCCTATAGTGCCCTGAAAGCAGGAAGAACCTTAGCGCGATGGCAGAATATCCCATTTTCATAACGTGGTCTACAGAGTAGATGCTCCTCAGTGACTTTGACATCTTCTTATCATCTACAACCAGGAAGTTGTTGTGTACCCAGTAGTTGACGAATTTCTCGCCTGTCGCGGCTTCCGACTGCGCTATCTCGTTTGTATGGTGTATCTGTATGTGGTCTATCCCGCCGCAGTGGATGTCGAAATGCTTACCCAAATATTTCATGCTCATGGCGCTGCACTCTATGTGCCAGCCAGGAAAGCCTCTCCCGAATGGCGAATCCCAGATGCATTCCTTTTCTGAGCCGGATGCAAAGCGCCAAACCGCAAAATCTGTGGGGTTTCGTTTCCCAGCCACCTTTTCTACCCTGGCGCCCTCCCTGAGCTCACTTACAAGCCTTTCAAAGCTCATTCCCGTAAGTTCGCCGTATCCCGCGAACTTGGACGTGTCGAAATAAATCCCGTTTTCAGCCTTGTATAGATAGCCCTTCCTGTCCAACTTGGCTATCAGATCAAGCATCTCTGGTATGTGGTCCGTAGCCTTTGGCATTGTGTTTGGCATTATTACGTTCAGCCTATTCAGGTCATCCGTGAATATGGCGGTGTACATGTCGGCAATTTCCTTCATGCTCTTTTTTTCCTTCTCCGCCTCGTGGCGCAGTTTGTCATCCCCTTCCCCGGCATCGCTGGCCAGATGTCCGACGTCCGTTATGTTCTGGACGTGATTCACACGGTAGCCCCTGTGGAGGAGCACCCTCTTCAGGATGTCCTCATTTATATAGGTCCTCATGTTGCCTATGTGCGCGGTGTAGTACGCAGTAATGCCGCAGGTATACATGCAAACGATCTCTTGCGATATCGGCCTGAAGACCTCCTTTGATCTGGTTAGGGTGTTGAAAAGGCGGAGCATTTTATATGCACCATATCTGATTTTTTGTATGCATATAAAAATCTTTGTTGACAAAGTTGTAAGTATGAGGATACTTCAGCTCGACGCCAAATCGGTAGAGTTCAGGCCCATAGAGCCTGAATCAAGCGCCCATGAGCACGCGGAGCGCAAGCCTGTCAGGATTGAGAATGTCCTGATGCTGCTTGTGGCTATAGAGAAGGATGATACAGAGGCGATGGGCAGCAAGGCTGTGAGGGACGGCATGGATTTTGCAGCTAAGAACAAGATAGGAAGGGTGCTGCTGTATCCTTTTGCGCACCTGAGCAGCAACCTGGAGGAACCGCAGAGGGCTATGAACCTCTTCCAGTACATGGTAAAGGAAGCCCAGAAGCACAGCGCAGAAGTATATAGCGCGCCGTTCGGCTGGAACAAGAGCCTTTCCATTGATATAAAAGGGCATCCGTTGGCCGAGCAGTCCAGGAGTTACGGCTTGACGGAGGAGGCATCGCCTGTAGGAAAAAAAAGGAAGGTTGACACATCGATTGTAAGGAAGAGCGAATATTCAGGGCTGAAGGAAGCCGACCACAGGATGATAGGAGAGAGGCTTGACCTTTTCAGCTTCCAAGAGGTATCTCCAGGCATGGTGTACTGGCATCAGAAAGGCTATTCAATATTCAAGGAGCTGATCAAGCTTGAGAGGGAGAAGCTGGAGGAATATTCTTATCAGGAAATCGCCACTCCAGTCCTGGCAAACGTAGCCCTGTGGCATGCTAGCGGGCACATGGAGCACTACAGGGAAAACATGTTCCTGTTCGGCTCCGAAGAGAACGAGCAGCTGGGAATGAAGCCTATGAACTGCCCATCCACCATACTAATATTCAAATCTAGGAAGTGGAGCTACAGGGAACTTCCGGTGAGGATGGCGATATTTGACAAGCTCTACAGGAATGAGATAAGCGGATCCCTGACAGGACTTTTCAGGGTGAGGGAGATGACCCAGGACGACGCGCACATATTCATGCGGGAGGACCAGATAGAGCAGGAGCTCACCTCTGTGCTAAGACTGGTGGATGACCTGTACGGAAAATTCAGGTTCAGGTATGAAGCCAAGCTGTCAACAATGCCGGACAGCCACCTTGGCGATGAGGCTCTCTGGGATAGGGCGACCAAGGCGCTGGAGAAGGCCCTCGCGGCCAACAAAATGGACTACGTGATAAAAGAGAAGGAAGGTGCATTTTACGGGCCTAAAATTGACTTCGACATAAGCGATGCCTTGGGAAGGAAGTGGCAGTGCGCAACGGTTCAGGTGGATTACCAGCTTCCGCAGAGATTCGACCTGCACTACACAGGAGCTGACGACAAAGAGCACCCTGTCGTAATCATACACAGGGCCATCCTGGGATCGCTTGAAAGGTTTATAGGAATAATAACGGAGCACTATGGAGGGAAGTTCCCGGTCTGGCTGGCGCCGGAACAGGCAAGGATAATAACGATATCGGAGCAGGCGGCAGAGCACGCCCAGAACGTATTCAGGGAGTTTGTGCAGGCCGGGATAAAGACAGGGTTAGACCTATCGGGCAGAACCCTGTCGTACAAGATAAGGGATGCACAGATGGGCTACGTGCCGTACATTATAGTTGTTGGCAGCAAGGAGGCTGAATCATACACCATATCTGTTAGGTATAGGGATGGAAAGCAGCTCAGCGGAGTTGGGATAAAGGATTTCATAAGTGAAGTAAAGGATGAGATAGCAGAAAGGCGTGACGGCCTTTCGGCAGCTGGAAGCGGCGGTGATTGACGACTCTGGGAAGGGATTGCTTTACTTACATCGTATACCTACGCTGCCCAGGTCTATGGAATCTGAAGCGTCACTTTGCGCCAATCGCGGCTTTTGGGCACGTATAGTAGAAGGATCCGAAATACATTACGCATTCTGCCGAATCCACTATGTTCACTGCGTTGCTCGGTACAACTGTAGAGAAATTAATTGACCCGCTGCTGCTGTTTAGGTATAGTATATTTGGATTTATCTTGTAGCTGAGGGTACTGTTGGTCTGGTTCGAATTGTTGCGGAACGGGGAGTACAGAATCCTGCCCTGGTCAAGTATGCCGTATTGCGCCGGGACTGTGCCATTCCTGTACATGCCGTACATTATTATTGATATTTCGGTTAGATTTGTATCGGAATACGCAATCGTGGCGTTGTAGAATGTGTAGTTTGCGGATGCCGCAAGCCTTGGATCGGAGACCGATATTCCGTAGGCTTCGTATTTTTTGTGCGCCTGGATTACCAAAGCTGACGTTATGGCAATTATGATCACTATCAGTGTGATGGCGGCTAACGCAGCCACGGGGCTATTGCCTGTGGCTTGGCTGCGCAGCCTGGCCGGCCTGGCCTTGCTTTTGGCTTTTGTTTTTATGGCTGTCCTGTCCCTCGCGTATAAAGACACTATCAGCGCGGCTACAAAAAAGTTGAAGTACGGCGATATTGCATGGTAGAGGAACAGGAAAGGCACGAAAGCAAGCAGGAATATCATATTTTTCTCATTGAAGTATGCGAATATTATCACTACTGACAGTATTGCAGCGTAGAATAGGTAGTTTATTGCGTTGAGCGTCAGCGGGTAGAGTATGAGGACCATGTATCCGATTATTGCGTATGCTGAAGGGAGTACGTAGCCATTGACCGGGGTAAAGACATTGCTTATGTACGCAGATGGGCCGATTGCAATGAAATACCCGTTTATCGCGAGAAATACAAGTGCAGTTCCGAGCAGGGTATACGTACCTCTGGCCACTCCGTGGTTCCTGAATGCGTATACAAGAAAAAGAATCACTGCAACCCAGAGTTCCTCCTGAAGCGAGGCGGCTATGCCAAGAAGTATCCATACATATTTGCTGTCTATCCAGTAGAAAGCCAGTATTATAACTGCGAACATAAGGAAATTAGTAAACGATGAAAGCAGTGATATGGATATTAGTATGAACAGTATTATCGGGATTGGAGGATACCTGATGTGCTCTGGTTTCAGTATGTAGGCGATAGAAAATATCATTATGAATATGAATATTGCGACATCGACTGTCAGGCCTGTCCCAGTAAAGTTGAATATCCCTAGCTTGGTGGCGAGAGCAAACGGGACCGAAACTAGAAAGGAGAGTGCGGGATAATTGACGCCGCCTACAACCATGTTGTTAGTTGTAGAAGTCGGCAGGCCAACGCTGTTGCTTTCGTACGCGTTGTATATTACAGCGCTGAAATTTTCAGTATAGGGATTGTGCCCGTTTGCCAGCGCCGTAGCAGCATGGAGGGTAAGGAATTCCTCATCGTCCAGCCCGAACTGAGCGCCGAAGAGCCTGGAAAAGAAAAGGATGAATATCATTATGAGCGCCCCGGCGAACATGAGCAGCGCTATTGCCCTGGCCCTGTGGCGGTACTTGGCGGTGAACTTCTGCCTGATGAGGTTCACGCCAAGGAATATGAACAGTATTATTGGAAGGTATAGAGGTATGACGCCGAAAGTCAGCGTAGTCTCAAATGTTAGTGGATAGGTATTTGACCCCAAGAATAGCAGGTCGTATGAGTTTACCATTGCAAAAATCAGCACAATTGCAGCCAGCAGCGTCACCAGGTATGACCTGTTCCTCAGCCTGCCGCTTTCGTAAAGTATGAAAAACATTGCATAGACAATGTATAAAATTGAGAAAAGGGCGTTTAGGAGAAGAGATATCTTAGATATTGAGCTGAACAGCATCGGACCATTCATCTCGATTATGAAAAGGAATGATGCAACTACGAAAAGCGCCCTCTGCGTGTTTATCTTTATGTTCTTTATTTTCAACATTCGAACAACATGATTTTTTTTAATGAGCTTGATGTCACTATTAAAGCACTAACATAACAATCTAGCCGGACTTTCGAGTTTGAGATTGGTAGGGCAGGCTGCAGACGCGCAGCGATATATTTTAAGCCTTTGATATGAATCTTATTATATTGAGGTTTTTAAGGTTTACGTTGTAATGCTTTGCATCTTCTCTGTTGATCACATGTATGTGCTTGGTTTGTGGGATGGACATGATTCTGGCGCAGCTCTTATCAGGGACGACCAGATAATATACGCCGCGAACGAGGAGAGATTCACAAAAAGGAAGCTCGAGGTGAGCTTCCCAACGAATTCGATCCAGGCGGCGCTAAGGCACGCTGGCATAAAGCCTGGCGAAGTCAAGCATGTAGCGTTCACTACTACAGAATTTACAAAGACCCTGGAAAGAATTTTCCCGAGAATGAAGGAAAACTACTACCTTTTCAGGAGAAGGAAGATGCTCAGGCCGCGGTTCGAAAACCTGCGCCATAACCTAAAATATACTATGACAAACGTGGGCATATTGCCACTATGCAACAGGGTAAGCAGCAGTTTAATAAGGAGGCGGCTCGACAGGATGGGTTTCAGCAAGTACAAGCTGTACATAGTTGAGCACCACGTAGCCCACGCCGCCACTGCGGCTTTTACCTCGCCGTTCAAAAACTCGCTGGTCATAACTGTCGATGGACTAGGGGACGGAGTCTCAGCTACGGTGAGCACATTCAACGGGAAAGAGCTGACCAGGCACATAAGGATAGGAGCCAGGGATTCAATCGGCATATTTTTTGAGCAGGTCACCAATATAGTAGGGATGAGGGAACTTGAAGATGAGGGAAAGGTGATGGCGATGGCGGACTACTCATATCCGTTCCCTCCAGAGGACAACCCGTTGAAGGGGCTATTCCATGTCACAGGCACCATAATGCGCAGTAAGTACGGGCCTGCAAGGCAGTTTGACGCACTGCAGCGCATCGCATGGAAGACGCCGAGGGAGCAGTTCTCCTACTTCGCCCAGCAGCTTTTCGAGAATACACTTGCCAAATTCGTAAGCAATTCGATAGACAGGTTCGGCATAAGCGACGTCGCGTTCGCGGGTGGAGTTTTCTCAAATGTAAAGGCAAACATGCAGATCAGGAGGCTGGACGCGCTGAAGCGCTGGTATGTATTTCCGCACATGGGAGATGGCGGAATCGCGCTTGGCGCCGCGCTTTACGCAAACCACATCATCAACGGTGCATCGAAATACGCATTCTCACCGTACCTGGGCGACGCGTACGAAGGGGCGGTTACAGAGAAGTCATTGAAGAAAGAAAGGAGCCTGAGCGTACAGGAGGAGGCTGATGAGGAGCAGGCTTCCCACGCTGCGCAGCTGATAAGCGAGGGCAACTACGTGTTCTGGTTCCACGACAGGATGGAATTCGGGCCAAGAGCCCTGGGCAACAGGAGCATACTTGCTCCCAGCGACTCCGATGATGTCAGGGATAAGCTGAACCTTTACGTTAAGAGGAGGGAGTGGTTCCAGCCATTTGCGCCATCGGTGCTTGAGGAGGATGTTGACAGCTTGCTGGAGTACGATGGCAAGGGCTACGACAAATTCATGACTATGGCCTATCGCGTCAGGGAGAATATGCGCGAGCACACGAAATCGGTCATGCACGTGGACGGATCCGCGAGGCCGCAGATGGTAGGTAACGAGAACCAAAGGTATGCCGGGCTCCTGAAAAAGGTGAAGAGAAGCTCTGGGCGCGGCATAGTCCTCAATACAAGCTTTAATATCCACGGCATGCCGATAGTAATGTCTCCAGAAGATGCGATATACACAATGAAAGAAACAAAAACAAGGTACATGTTTATAAATGGTTTTTTTGTCACAAACAAGGCGGGAATTAAATGAATGTTGCCGGAGTTGCTGAATATATACTGACTGTTTCACTGATCATTTCGTTCATCGGCACACTGGTGGCCGCAGTGGCGGCCAGGGACCACATAAAATCTGCGCTGAAAGGCGCCGGGGTTAAGAGATGGCACCTGATTATTATGATAGCCATAATGCTCATCTTCCTGCTTGCGGAGCTTGCAATTGTAAAGCCTACCCAGCAGCTCTTCTTCGACGATGCCATATACCAGGGAGGTGCGCTGGACCTGCTCCACATGGGGCAGGCGTGGATGTGCAATTACGGTACGCCAAGCTACTGCTATTCCGGGCAGATATACCATGAACCGATAGGGACTGCGTTCAACCTCGCCGTAGGGTTCCTGTTTTTTGGCGTCAATCTGGCAACGGCTTACAACACCATGCTGGCGCTTGCTGTGATCGCCGTGATGATGGTTTTCTTCGTTGGTACCATGATTACCAAGGCCCCGGTTGCCGGGCTTTTCTCCGAGCTTCTCGTTGCGCTGTCGCCGGTATTGCTTGTCTGGGCAAGGCCTACCACTTCCGACCTGCCTATGCTCACGTATTCGCTTATAGCGCTTTTTTTCATGCTGGTTTTCGTCCACAAGAAGAGCCTGGCTACGCTTGCTGCTGTGCTTTTCTCGATATCGCTGCTGACCTATACAAAAGTGGATGCGGTCCTCTACCTGCTGGTTATACCTGCGATGTACATTGTGCTTGATGACAAAAGGATCACCAGCTCTATCCTGAAAAACTTCAGGATGGTAAGGAGGAACCTCCTGAACACCAGGGTGCTGCTTGTCATCCTTGTATTTGTAATTGCCATAACTCCGGAAATAACATATTTTTATACCGAGCTTACGACTGGAAACTACGGATACCAGGGCACCTTCGTGCAGAAGAGCTGCGATAGCAATTTCACATCCATAACCCCGAGCTCGTCCATAAACCTGCAGAATTTCAACGCCAATGTGTGCGCCAACGTAAGCTACTGGTTCAACGCCTTCAAGAGCCAGTATATCATGCAGCCGATAATATTCACTTTGATCGCCATTGCCGGAGCGGCTGCAATGATGGCAACTATGCGCAGGGAGCTTCTGGCTATAGGTATATGGTTCCTCGCGTTCTTCATCCTATACACATCATTTTATGCCGGCGGTGTGACGTACGGGGTTGACTGGAGGTTCATGCTGGAGCTTGCGGCGCAGGCCGGCATACTTGGAGGGTACGCCGCGTACATCGCGTGCACTGCGGGTCAGCTCAGGAGAAGCAGGAGGCCGATCTACAGGGCGGCAAGGTTCGCCGTGCTTGCATTCGTGCTTTTTATCATCGCATACCCCATCTACGCCGCGGCGCCGCTGCTGGCTGTAAGCCCCTCTGCAATACCACAGGCTGGTTCGGCGCGTTTTTACGAGAACTTTGTATACAACAGCAGCCGCCTTATACCCCCGTCCTGCCTTGTGTTCAGCTATGACCCTACCCTGTTCAACATAAACAACAGGACTTCGATACAGATGTTTGATCTCAACCCCCAGAGCTACGAAAGCTACAAGAGCCAGTATGGCTGCCTTGTGCTGGACTACGGATACTGGTGCTATACCCCAAACAACACGTGCACCTACGTGCAAAGCACCTTCAACCTGCAGAGCCTGGCCAATGCAACCTACACCCCGGAGGGGAAACTCTTCGGCTTTTTTTACATAACCGGGATAAAGAGCTCTCCAAGCTGATCGATGCGCTACAGATTCGAAAAGATTGTCTTAAGTATCGCATATCCGTCTGAAACTGTCCTAAGCTTCCCTGCTCCAGAAGCTCGCTTCTTCTCATAGCTCGGAACCTCGATTATCTTCAGCGCTGCCTTTGTCGCCTTTATGCTCATTTCCGTCTCTATCCCGAAACCGCGCTCTTGCAGGTGGAGTTTTTTTACCGCGTCTTTTTTAAACGCCCTGTATCCGTAGCACAGGTCGGTGAATGACGAGCCGTACACGAAATTGACAAGCCATACAAAAAACCTGTTGCCCGCCCTCCTCAATAATGGCATGTCTTCGGTTCCTCCCCTTGCCATGAACCTTGACCCAGCGCACATGTCGTACCCTGACTCTATCCCAGCTACCAGCAGCCTCAGCTCATCAGGCCTGTGCGAGAGGTCTGCGTCCATTGATATCAGGATTTTGCCGCTGGCTTCACTAAACCCCCTTATCAGCGCAGACCCCTTGCCGCCGCTGTCATTTATAACAAGCGCCCCAAGCTCCCTGGCTATGCCTGCGGTCCTATCCTGTGAATGCTTATCCACCACTATTATCTCATAGCTGTATCTGCCAAGGGCGGATTTGATTCCACGGATTACCCTGCCTATGTTTTCCTGCTCGTTTAGGGTAGGTATTATCACGCTTATGTACGGTGCTCTTTTTCCCATCAAAACACTATGTGCTGCCGGTTCTTGGCCCCTTTTTACTTTTTATTACAGATATAACAATAAGTACCACCAACACGGCAAATATAAGCGCAATGCCTCCGAAGAACAGATATCCCGCGGCTGTGGCGCCGCTTTTCGCTGGGCTTGTGTTCACGGTGTATGTATCTATGCTTGAATAGTGCTTTCCCCCTTCGGAATAGGAGCTTGCGAAGGCTACAGCGTAGGATGCGGAGTATCCGGTTGGGTATGATATGTTGAATGTGGCTTTTGAGTGGGAGCCTGCCCCTACATCGATGTACTCCTGCGCCGGGCTTGCATTGAACGACGGCGGAACTATGCTTGATATGATGACGTTGACTGGATAATCCTGAAGGTTGACTACCGAAACTGCCACCCTGTCTCCAGTCTGATTTATCGAACTTATCCCGACAAGGCTCTGAGTTGCGCTAAGCACATTGACCAGGCACGGGAAAAGCGCATAAAACGTGCTGCTGCCCTGTGAGTACTGCACTACAAACGCGTCAGCATATGCTCCAGGCTCTGAAAAGTTGTACAGGTAGAACCTGGTGGAGTAGTTCTGGTATGGGGATAGGTACTGCAGCGAGGCGTAGCTATTGTAGGTCTCTGCCCCGACTATTCGAGGCGCTATTATGAGGCCGGAGGCGCTCTGGTTGCCGTAGTTGATAAGCGAAAAATTCACGTAATTATGGGAAGCATTTACTACGCTCTGCGAGCAACTGCCGGTTAGGGTCACGGTGCCGGCGCCGGTCAGCCCGAGGATAGGGGTTATGGACGATATAATTAAAAGCATTAGCAATGCATCGGATCTGATTAAATCACCGCATCAGGTGGCGTAGCGTGGGGCTTCCCGGCATCCACAGGAATGCTTAAATATCTGCAAATATATATTTAAAGTTAATAGCATCAGTGCAGACTTAAGGCAGGGCGTGTTATCTTGGCAATAAAGCAGCTTGCAGGCATAGGTTATACTGCGCTTAAATCCAACTTCACGGAGCTTGAAAGGCCGTACAAGCTCAATTTTGCGGTTACGCTCTTGTGCCAGTCCAGGTGCCTTACCTGTAACATATGGGAGCTGAAGCCCAAGGGAGAGCTCACAATCGAGGAAGTAAGGGAATTTGCCAGAAAAAATACTTCATTTAGGTGGATTGAGCTGACTGGGGGGGAGCCGTTCCTCCGCAGGGACATAGTTGACATAGCCAGAGCTTTTTACGAGAACTCGAAGGGTCTCTACATACTTACGATGCCGACCAATTCGCTCTGCAGCAAAGAGCTTGTCATTGGCAGGATAAAAGAGATGCTGGATATTGGTATACCTAGGCTGTCGATAACGGTAAGCCTTGACGGGCATAGGGAACTGCATGATAAAATAAGGGGGATTCCGGGAAATTATGATAGGGCAATACAGATGTTCAAATCCTTGAAGGAACTCAAAAAAGCGTATCCGCAGCTGTTCTTCGTTTTTGGTTATACCATGAGCAAGCTCAACGAAGGCCAGCTAGACAGGACGTACGAAGAGGTTAGGAAGGATATACCAGACCTTAGATACAAGGACTTCCATATAAACGTTGGGCAGATATCAGGAAACTACTACCACAACGAAAATTCACCAGATATAAGGCCTGATGGGCAGAAGGTCGCAGCTGAGGTGCAGCAGTTCATCAGGAAGAGAGAGTTTGATGTGGGCATAATACCTTCGATAGAAGGCGCATTCCTGAAGAACCTGGTTTACTATGCGAAGACCGGAAACCCTCCAATGAGGAGCAGGAGTATGGAGGCATCGCTATTCCTTGACAGCTTCGGCAATGTATATCCATCGATAATGTGGAACAGGAAGATAGCAAACCTTCGCGATATAGGTTATGACCTGGGCGCCATATGGAACGGCAAGGATGCGGAAGAGGTCAGGTTGCAGATAAAGAGCGGATCAGAGCCAAAGCAGTGGACTGCATGCGAAGCGTACCAGAGCATAGTAGGCAATGTGCCAGGTTTAATAAGGACAAAGAGCGCATGATGCCAAGTCATTTGGCCGATTAGCAGGTTTTGGGATTCTTGTGCTTTATACACGCTCATTTAACTGTATCTATATCTGAAGTGTGCACTGCAGTTGGTGGTTGGAGAGCCCTCTCCTGTTCCCTTTGATTTAGGCTTACGTATGAGGAATAAAAGTACGGGCGCACGTCTTGTTCGGCGTAGCTTACAGACATGTAATCAACGGAGCACTTGTACACGTCGTCGCTGGCCGAGAACACCTTTACCTTGCCTTCGGGTGAATCCACGTTGATCATGCTCCCGAAGTATTTCTTTAAATCGCTTACACGCCTTCCGACAAACCTGGGCTTGATGGCATACTCATCCGGAAACGCCCTTATTCGCATCATGTTGGATTTCTCTATCACGCTTAGGGCCAGGTTAACATTGTAAAGTTCATCATCGCTTTTGGCGCCGTTTGTTGGCCTTTTTTCAGCTGATGGACCGCGCTTTGACATCTCGCTAAATTCCTTGAACATTGCGTGGTCTTCCAGGCTGTGAAAGTCAAGGAATATGTCCCCGTTGTTTACTGAGACTCCGTCCATTACGTAGAGCTGCTTCTTCTTTATCTCTGGGGTGTCATTGTATAGCGATTTTGATATTGTATTTATGCTATTTGTGCCGATAAACCTGGGCACGGGGAAGGGAGGCGAGAACGGGATCCCTCTTTTCTCCTTCAAAAAGCTTGCTAGCCTGTTGATGTTGTATTCCTCATTTTTACCTATGTAAATCGTCAATTCGGTGCCATCGGGTGCTGGGTCGCCGCTATTCTTGTCAAGCGTATCAATCTTGGCGCGTATTCTATGCCTTCTTCCCGGGCCGCGCATTTCGCTTAGGAACTCGTATTCTGATATCCGGTATTTTTCATTAGGCAGCAGGTACCCCAAGTCGCTAAATCCTATAGAATCAAAGAACGCAACGCTCTTCCTGGCTAGCGGCTCCAGGGCAAAAAGGGTCGCATCTGAATCATTGATTTTTTCAGCTTTGTTTGTACCGTACACATTTCCATTGCAGAAATCTATTTCAGCTCCTATGTATTTTCTTATTTGTCCTAGGAGTGGTATGGCAAATTTTTCTATTTCCCTCTCGTAGTGGACTAATCCCCCCTCCCCTCCATCCCTTGACATTATGAAATGCAGTATTTCGCTTTGGCCTGTTACTCCGCCTTTTGTCAGGATGGGCGGCGCTGTGTAGTGGTAAAATCCCTCCATCCTGTATCTTCCATCCGGTACGGTAAAAAATGTGCCGCCCTGCGCAGTCGCTGCGGTCTCCCACCCCTTCCTAAGCTGATCCCTTATAGAGCTAATCTCCACGTTGTTCCTGATCAAATTGTCCTTTGTGTTATCCATGAAAATCTGTTAATAATAGAGATATTTATATTTATCCTGCAGCACTGGCAACAGACGATGTGCCTGCCTTTGGGATTGTTGGCATACTCTAACCGCTGAATGGTGTGGGCTTCTTTCCATTCCACTCCAACAGCCCGTGCGCAGCGCTTGGAGGTTTGGGAAAAATACTCGAAACCTTCGGCCACTGGTGGTTTGCTTTTCGGATTTCCGAACCCTGCTTTGACGTCGTAATTTTCATTTGCAGGGGGAGAGATTTGAACTCTCGCACCCTCTAAAGGGAACGGGTCCTAAGCCCGTCGCATTTGGCCAAGCTCTGCCACCCCTGCATTGAGCTACAATTTATATTCTTTTGTATAGACTTTATATAATAATTTATGCTTATTATGGCGCATGCTCAGGCGCCCTCGTTTTGTAAACTACCCACGGCTAAAGCCTCTGGGCTTTCCATAAGTTGAAGACGCATGTCGCACAGCAACAATCGGCTCAACAACCGCACCTTGACGAATAAGTCAGTCTACAGGGACTCGCCTATTGGAAACCTGGAAATAATCATGGTTAGTGTTGTCTCTCCGCTCCAGCAGGGATTTTATGGCAGCGTTCGGGCTTGCCTTTCTAACGGAGTTAACGGCAACTCCGCATCTCTTGCATCCGAACATGAAATAGTTTCTGCTTTCATGATGCATAGCCTTTCCGCTGGGGGGAAGAACAGAAACAGCAAAGCATTTGCTGTTCACATCAACGCCGAGAACATTCCTCTTGATAGGCGATTCAAACTCGTCTTTGGAGAGATGAGCGGCAATACCAATCCTGGAAGTCAGTCAATAAGCCTTGCATATCCGTCATCAATCTGCAAAAGAATAGCGCGTTTATTACCACTAACCAAATATATATGTTTGGAATGATATATGATACTAACTCGACAATTCCTACCGCCCGTAAGCGGCGCGGGCTTCCTTGTCGAGACCGGGTAATGAAAATGAAGAATGAATACAGCATAAAGAGAGAGCTCAAGAGGCTTGCTTCAGTTCACGGCGCCGGCACCGAGCTGATAAGCTTCTATGTGCCTCCAGGCTTCAATATAGCAGACGCCATAGCCAAGCTGCGCGACGAGCATTCGCAGTCAGGCAACATCAAGTCCAAGACCACAAGGCTCAACGTGCAGGGCGCGCTGGAGAAGATAATGCAGTACCTCAAGCTCTACAGGACGCCTCCGAAGAACGGCATAGTAGTGTTCTGCGGCAACATCTCCAGCGTCCAGGCGAAGCCCGATATCGAGCTTTTCTCCATGGAGCCGCCACAGCCCGTCAAGTCAAACATATACAGGTGCGATTCCCAGTTCCTGCTCGAGCCTATACTATCGATGATGGAGGCCAAGGATATGTATGCGCTGCTGGTGATGGACGGCAGGGAGGCCACCATAGCTGTGCTGAAGGGCACCAGCATAATGGTTGAGAAAAAGATAAGGTCTTTTGCGCACGCCAAGGTCAGGAAGGGAGGCCAGTCTGCCGGCAGGTATGAGAGGGCAATAAACGAGAGCATAAACGACTACTACAAGAGCGTGGCAGACTCGGTGAACAGCGTTTTTGAAAAGTATTCCTACAAGATAAGCGGGCTGGTGGTCGGAGGCCCGGGACCTACTAAGGACAATTTTGTCAAATCAAAGAACCTGAACTACCAGATAAAGGTGCTTGGTGTATTCGACACAGGCTATACTGATGAGAGCATGGGCATAAATGAGCTGCTTGAGAGGTCGAAGGAGGTGCTAACCGAGCAGGCAGCCATAAAGGAGCGCAGGGTTATGGAGAGGTTCCTGACCGAGGTTTCCAGGAACGGGCTGGCTGCCTCCGGATACGACAAGGTAAAAAATGCTCTGATGAACAACAACGTCTCGCTGCTGATAATAAGCGAGGACGCGGAGTTCTCCGAGGTGAGGTACAGGTGCAGCACATGCGGGGCCGAGATAGTTGCGGTGGAACAGGGCAATTCCAGGCAGACCAGGCACAGCGAAGGCGGTGCGCTCCAGGTTGTTGATGAGAAAGACGCGATAGAGCAGCTCATAGAGCTGGCCGATAGGGCCGTGGTGGATGTGGTCTTTATATCAGCAAACAGCCAGTACGGAAACGAGCTGCTTCTGGGGTTTGGCGGCGTCGCTGCGATGCTCAAGTACAAAGCCTAGCGCACGCCTTTCTGGCCTCAGCTTATTTCCGTGGTTATTCCGCACATTGCCAGGAACTTCTGGTTTCCGTATATGTATAGGGATTCCGGCTTTACTATGGTTGAGTTTGATTCGCTGTAGTTTATGAATATGCTAGGCTCGCTCCTGCTCATGTTTATGCAGTTGCTTATGCTGTTATATGTATAGTTTTTTATGATGCCGCCTATACCCAATTCGTACGTGCAGGAGGTCCCGTTGATTGCAAAAAAATCTATGGTGCTGGCGTTCCTGTGGTGTGAAGGGCTTCCAACAACGCTCTCTATAAGCGCGCTTGCGCAGCCTATAGTGCTGCTTATCTGCGTCCCGT
The DNA here is from genome assembly GCA_021799635.1 of Microcaldota archaeon. Lineage (GTDB taxonomy): Archaea > Micrarchaeota > Micrarchaeia > Micrarchaeales > Micrarchaeaceae > JAJZAB01. Next base: position 9,594 of record JAJZAB010000004.1, on the reverse strand, counting down.
TGTATGCTGTAGTGTATATGGCAACCCTTGGCGCGGAGTAGAAGTTTGATAGGAATGTGCTGATGCTTGTGGGGGGAGATCGGTTCAGGCCGAAAGCCAGGGCGCCGGCAACTATTATGGCTATAACCACAATTCCTATGGCGGCTGCGGCCTTCTTTCCTGCGCTTGGGCCGTGGCGCGGCGTTGGGTGCCCGGATGGGCTTCCCCTAGCTTTGACGTCATCTTTGCCTGGGCTCGCCTTCTTCTGGTTGTCCATCACTGCACCTTGAAAATATCGTTTAGAACGCAGTAGCTTCCTGAGGCCGGATAGCCGCTGGCGTACAACGTGTAGCCGTACATGCCCTTGTATGAGATTCCGCTGCCGCTCCCACCCATCACAATTACCGGGTCGCCGCTGGCTAGTATGCTGTTGAAACATCCTGCACCTGAAGCCGAAGAGCCAGCCGATACGCAGCTGTAGTTCGATATGGTTATTACGTGTACTACCTTCCCTTCGCCTACAAGCGTCTGCCTGAGCGAATCTGAGCAGTTCACTATAGAGCTGTTGACGGCTACGCCGTTGAAGGCTATGTATACTGTGCTGTGGGATGATACCGAGTTCAAGAACCCGCTCATTGGCAGAAATGCGTTGGCAGACTGGGCGAATGAATACGTCACAAGAGCGTATGCAACGCCTATGGCAGCCATGGCAACAAAGAGCAGTATCCACGCCCTTCTGGCCCTCGGGTGCAACCTGAGCTTTCTCTTCCTCTTAAGCCTGTGGAAGGTGCCCATATATACCACCAGTATTATAACTATCGCTATGAGCAGGGATATCAGGAATGCGTACGCTGGCGTAGTGGAGATTTTCTGCTGCACTGTTGCGCCTGATCCGGACAGAAGCTGCGTTATCGGATAGCCGTCTATGCCCTTTACTGCAGACGCAAGGCTTATCGGCCCAAGCGCAGAGAACCTCTGTTTTATAGAGACAAGGTTTGCATACATAGATTGGTACTGGGATGAATTTATACCTGAGGCGAGCTGCGCGTTGATGGACTGCTGCTCGCTTGCTATGGATGAAAGGCCCTGCGGAACATTCTTGTAGTTCAGCTCTGATGACAGTATCGCGGCGGTATTGTTCGCAGCAAGCGACTGCAGCGCCGCGTAAGAGGAATGCACTGATGAATAAAGGACTGATACGTTGGACAGCAGCGCCTCTATGGACTGGTTGTAGTAGCTTGCGTTCCTGGATGTATTGTAGGCCTTGAGCATGGAGAAGTCTGCCTCAAGAGCTGATATGGAGTTCGCCAGGCTCTGATTGCTGAACTTTGATAGCAGGGAGGTCGCGTTCCTTATTGTTGAGTTGTACCTGCCATAGGTGGAGTTTATGACCCCGTTGAACTGCTTTATTATGAGCGGCTGCATGTACTGCCTTGCCGCTTCTGTCGCGTTGGCTGCAATGCTGTATATGCTGGAGTTTGAGAGCGGCATTGCCTGCAGCGCTGCTATGCTTGATTGCAGCGATGACAGCGCTGTAGCATTGAAGGTTGTGGCCTCGCAGAAGCCGAGGGACTGGCAGTACCAAGGTGCAGAGGTGGCAGAGTAGCTGTTGCACGAGCTGAGCTCCGACGGCGGGAAGCTGGCTGGCAGCGGGAATATGGGGTTGTTTGGCATGGTAGAGCTTACAGATGATATGTCTGACACTATGCCTGAAAGCCTTGCCAGGCTTGTGGCGATGTTGCTCTGGTTCATGGATGACAATGTTGAGTAGTAGCTGCGGTAGCTGCCGTTAAGTATGCCGTAGTAGTACGAGAAGTTCATTATTCCAAGGCCTAGCGTTCCAGACGGCCCCCCGGTCTGCGCCATCGCCTTCCTGCACACCGGCACCGCAGAGCAGGAGAAGCACGAGTTTGCATTTGTGCAGGTGTACTGCACCAGGCCAGTCTCTGTGAGGCAGTCTGCCAGCGGGGGGTTTGCTTCAGTCTCAAAGGCGTGCAGGGTGTTGTTAAGGTAGTTGATCTCGGAGTTGCTTGGATAGAACTGGCTCAGGAGGAACGGCCTTAGGACAAGGAAGGCGGTCTGATTGTTTAGCACGAATGAATAGCCTTTGGTAGTGTTTACAACTGCATAACTGTAGGTGCCCTGCTGGATTATGACGTAGCTGTCCTGCCCTATGCTTGCGTTGTAATACGACGATGAATCTATTGTTGAGTTCGGTACATACTGCGACAGGAAGGAGTGCAGCTGCGCGCCCACGGCTACTCCTGAACCGTGGGCCTCGCCCGCCATCAGAGGCAGCAAAACAGCAAATGCTAACAGTATCCTGAAGTTCATGCTGGTCTTACCTAATTAGATATTGAATCAAAATGTTTATAAACATAATGAGAAAAATGGCTCACGCAAGTATTTGATAAAAAACAAAAAAAGAGAAGATGGAAAGGCAAAAATGCCTTTCCACTAAATCTGTGCTATTGCTACAGAGCTCAGCTGCTTGCCGCTGCGTACAGGTCCTGTATGAACTGGTTTGCGGCCGCAGTTGTCTGCCCTGCCGTGTATCCAGCAACCAGGATCTTGTTCCCGTATGCCTGCACTATCTGCGTAGTAGGCGTGAACGTTATGTTCTCGCTTGTCTGCAGCTGCTGCGACAGGGTGTTGACGTACCCGCTGCCTATCAGTACCAGCGAGCTAGCCGGGTTTGCCTGCGAGTCTAGGACCACCAACGGTGTAGTTGTGAGGTTCTTCAGCAGCACTGGAGTAGTTGCTGTTGTCACTGACGGAACTGCTGTCAGGTTGTCCAATCCAGTTATTGTGTAGCTGCTTCCGCTTCCCAGAGTCACGTTTGCAGTGACCTTTGCCACTGTTACGTTCGGGTTCACGCCTGGCATGTTGACGCTTTGGCCTATGCCGAACGGCCCGTACGTATGCTGGGTTGTGGACACAGATGTTGTTGACGCTGCAACAACAAACTGCAGCTCGTCTACCGCCTTTGCGTAGTCTATTGTAACGCTTGAAGGCGTTATGGCTGCAACCTTGCTTCCGCGCTCAGTCCTGAACCCTACAGGTGCGTTCACGATCGCGTTCTGCGTTGACGTGTACGACATGTTGTTCCTCGTGCCTGTTGAGGACTGGTTGAGCTGGAACAGCGGTGCTGCGCTCTCCCCTGCTGTGCTGTTGTATATCCCGAAGCCTAGCTTGTCTGTCAGCGAGGTCTGGCCTGGCACTGGGTATTCCGTTGCGTTCACAACAAAGTACTTTAATGAGCCAGTTCCTGATGGCGCTGGGCTTACTGCCTGCAGCGTTATGCTTGTAGGCGACTGGCCGTTCTGCTGGTTGTACTGTATTGACGAACCAGGTGCCTGCAGGTCGTACACCTTTCCTGACTGCGTGTACAGAACTGTTGGGTTGCCTGTGGTCAGCGTAGCAAGTGCTGCGGCTCCTGGGGTGTCTACAGATACAATGACTCCTGGCAACGCCTGCGACAACTGTATTGAGGTTATGTTGTAGAAGTCAGTTGCCATTGTAACTGGGCCTCCTGTTGCGGTGAATACTATGGAGTTCGACACCGCGCTTGGCGCTGTGCTTGACGGATACCCTCTTATGGTTATAGTCAGCGGGTTTGTAGCTGATACGAAACCGCCATGTCCGTCAGTGTTTGTAAGAGTTACAGTCACAGTGTTAGGAGTCTGTACGGAGTCTTCCGTAAGAATGTACGGAGTCAGATCGTACATTGCGCTTGAGCTGACCTGCCCTGCGTAGCTGAACGCGTTTGGTATCGAGCTTGTCAAAGTCAGCACCTGAGCCGGCTCTGTTATGTTGTTTATGTTTCCAAGACCGCTGCCTATGCCTATTGGCGTGTTGTTGTAGGTTATGCTTCCAGACGTGGACAGATCCCATGTCAGAGGATCGAAGTTGTTGCCTAGGTTGTCACCTACGAACTCGAACTTCCACACCGCAGGGTTCTCTATGAAAGAGAAGCTCTGCCCTGGGCTCAGCGACCCTGGGGTTGTGTTGTATATTATAATGCTCTGCAAAGCCTCAGGCTTTGAGTTTGTGGATGATGTGTTTGTCCAGTAAAGCGTTGTATACCATCCAGGATCGTTTGTCTGGTTGAATACCTTCCCGCTTGTTACGTTGAACACGTTTGAGTACAGCTGCAGCTTTGCGTACTTCTGGTATGCGTACAGACCTGCGAATGTCTGGTTAACCTTTACGTAAAGGTTGTGGCCTGATACGTTGAACTCTGTAGTAGTTCCAGGGCTTGCTGCTGTTACGTTTGTCAGCGCTCCCTGATAGTACACATCCAAGCCTGCAGGTGATACGCCGTTGCTGTTGGGCTGACCTATGTCTGTAAGCTCAACCTTGAACGTGTTTCCTGGAGTAGATATGTTCTGGCCTACATACACTGTAGTAAGAGGCGAAAGCGATGATGCAAGCTGGAGCTCTCCTCCGGCCACTGCCGTTGTCGGTGACAATCCAGCAGTTACAGCTGACGGCAGCTGGTTGAATCCGCTTGTGCCTGGCAGCTCGTAGTTCAGTATTGTCCAGTTCTCTCCAAGCAGGCTTATCCCTGCTGTGTTTATGGAATTGGACCCTGTCCTGAACTGTATTGGCTTGTTGAATACAGCCTGGTATGCACCGCCAACACTGCCGACCATGAAGTTGTTCACTCCTGATGCCTGGTCATATACTGGGAAACCGGTTATCCAAAGATCCTCTGTTTCTCCGTATGATCCGGAATTGCTCAGCAATCCTGGAAGCTGTGCGTTTGTCACTTCAAGTATGTTGTCTCCGCTGCTCTGGAATGAGGAGAATGACATTCCGCCACCGTTCGTAGATCCAGATACTGTTGTGAACGGCACAAAGCTCTGCGCGCTGTACGGCGACGCCTGCGGCGACGCTGTCAAAGATAGCGGGCTTGACTCAGGGTATGAGTAGCCTGTGCTTGACGGCTGCAGCGACTTGGTGTTCAGCGGTGATCCCAATTGGAGCGCCCTGTTTAGCACTGATCCTATAAGTGCGCCGAATGCGTATGAGCCTGATGCATATGCAGCTCCTGTCTCATTCAGGTATACCTGCTGGTTTGCAAGTGAATAGCCTGAAGGGCTTGAAACTGACACGTGCAGCACCTTCTGCGCATTTGTCGTGTTCACGCTTGCCGTGACTCCAACGCTTGTGTACGCGAGGTTGCCTATCGCGGCTGCGATGTTAGCCGCTGCTATACCGTCGGTAATCTGAGCCTTGGATCCAACAACAACCTGAACTAGCGGCTGTCCACTGCTTCCTATTATTTGTACGTTCTGGAAGGTTACTGGGCCTGCAAACGCAAGACCTACTCCTAGCAGTGCCGCACCTGCAGCAACTGCTGCTATTCTTTTTGCATTTAGACGTTTCATAGTCTCACTTAAACATTTGTGAATTAACATTTGAAGCAAAGTATTTAAATAGATATGTTAATTCTATAATTTATTTTATATATAAACTTTTATACTTCGTCTTTTGTCATATTTGTTTTCTTTTATCAACGCATTTGCCTTCTGCGGCGCAGGCAGTTTGCAATCCATATGGCACATATGTTATAATTGGAATGTAGTGGTATTATATTACAAAAGTCAATGGCAGAAAGCCAACGGCTTTCGATTGTTGGATGGATGCGAATGCTGCCGCAGCGCTGGTTTGGCTTCCTTTCTATTATATTATGTACACAAGGGTTTAAAATGGTAGCGTTGGCCTCAAAAGCGGCTTTTTGCATTGCCTTGCGCGGTTTTGCAGTGCAGCGCGCTGCATACTTCCAATTTGCGTAGACCTGATGGCTGGCCGGACTTGCAAGTACCGCCTTGTCACAAACATATTTATCCTTATCCCTCCATATTCCTATAGGCCATCTTGCGTTCGGGAAGCCATCGCAGCTCGCTTGGGAATCGTACACAAGAGACCAATCTGTCTTGCATTTTAGCTGTCTACTTTGTTTTGTGGTTGCCAATGGATGATAAAGCAGAGAAGGAACTTAGGGAGAAGCTTGAGATGCTGAAGCGCCAGCAGAAGCGTTCTGAGGGGCATGAGCCTGCAGCCAGAGAGGATGGGGGCGCAGCCCATGCAGGAAGCGAGGCGCAGTTGCACGAGCACCAGGCTAAGCACGTCTCCCCACTTGACAACAGGTACCTGTTCCTAGCGCTTTTCATACTCATACTTGCAATTGCGGTAGTGCTCAGAGTCGGCATGCTGAAGTACTCCGGTTTCTTTGAGCCTGACGGCTTTTACCACTATTCTGTCATAACGCAGGCTGTTGAAAACAATTACATAATACCTAACGTTTCCGTGTTTTCCGGATTCCCTAGCCATTACAGGGTCACGGAGCCTGAAGGCTTCTACTACGTTACAATAATACCGTACATGCTGCTCAGGTATTTCGGCATAGGCTACTACACCATAATGAGGCTAGTGCCCATACTGTTCGGCATGCTTGACGCTATAGGCGCCTACTTCCTGTCAAGGGAGCTGTCAAGGAGCAGGGTTCTCGGGCTGCTGGCCATGACCTTCGTGGCTATATCGAGCGGTGATATAGCCAGGACCGCTGCGCTGGTTTACAGAGGCGACGGCTTTGTGACTATATTCCTGATAACCTCGCTTCTGCTGGCGCTCAAGTCGGTAAACGCGAAGAAGGGCATGCACAAATACTATTATGCCATAGCCAGCGGTGTGGTTCTTGCGGTAGGCATAACCGTGTGGAACGGCGCGCCTTTTGCCATAGTGGTGTATATAGTTACGCTGGCAGTTATGCTAGTATACTCTTTCACAAAGGCGGAGCTTGACCTTGTATATAGTACTGTAGTGCTGACCTTGGCGCTTCTCCTTACATACACCCTTGAAAGGCTTTTCATCCTTGCCAATGTAATAAGAGGCGTACCTGCCCTTGGGAGCTACCACTTTTTCGTTTTCTATGCTCCGCTGCTTCTGGGAGGGCTGCTAGTATTCTACATACTGAAGAACAGCAGCCGCCTGTTCGTCATAGCAGGCTCCCCCTACAGGAGGGCTGGTTTCGTGCTTGCCATACTTGTAGTATTCATTGTGGTCCTTTTTGCAGGGGCGCCCAAATACGTATCGTACCTTGCCAGCGGAGGAGGAGGGGTTATAGCGTCAGGTGCGCTATACACCACTATACAGGAGCTGCAGAAGCCCACCCTATCCTTCATATGGGCAAGCTTCAGCTACCAGGTCATACTGGCGCCGTTAGGTATAATTATGTTCCTGGCGTTCAGGAAGAGGCTATACAACGCCGGGCACAACATGAGCGCAGCCAGGAGCGCTACTCTTGGCTTCATAGCCATAGCGTCATACTTTGCCCTCACCACCTACCTACAGATCAACGCCATAAGGTATAATTCGCTGGTATCGGTGCCGTTCGCCATACTGTCTGCCTACGCGGTTTACAGCGTGCTCTCTGCTACCTACAGGAAGACGAGGATGGCGCCGGTCATGGCTATGCTTGCAGCATTCGTTGCCGTATTCTACATAGCAGTACTTGTCTCGAAGAACGGCATAGTGTCCGCGCTGGTGGCGTACTCGGTGTTCTTCCTGGGCAGCATAGCTTACGTATTCGGCATTGAGAAGGATCCTGAAAGGAAAAAGATAATGAATATGATATTCCTTCTTTTGGTCGGGCTTTTCGCCATAATCATAACGCTGAACTTCGTACAGACCTATATACAGTCCTTCACAAGCGTGCAGGCAGACGACATAAATTCACAGTTCCTTGCCGCAATGCAGTGGATGAGGAACAACACCCCTGCCAACGCCACCGTGCTTGCCCTGTGGCCAGACGGCTCTGTAGTTGAGGGTTGGGCGCACAGGCAGAGCCTTGTAGACAGCGTTGGCGGGCAGAATGAGGTGCAGATATACAACATGTCGCGGTTTCTTTTCAATGAGAGCACAGACTACGCCTACCTTGAAAAGATAAACAGGCCGCAGTATATAGTTGTAAGGAACTACTGGTTCGCTGAGCTGTCCGGCATAGCGATTGAGGGTAACATAACCAACTCTACAGCCTACGGCTACGACACGATGAGCTCCCTCCACGTGCAGAGCCTGGCGAACTCCACCGAATACATATTCAATTCAAGCTCATACCCGTACTACAGCGTAGACCTTGTGGCTGCGCCATCGCACAACGGAAGCACCCAGTTCTCTGCCTACCTGGGCAGCGTGGCCCAGCGCGGCGTGGCGCTTATCAAGAACATAGTTCTGGTCAATCAGAGCAGCGGCGGCTACGCTCTATACACTTCAAACTCCACGGCTGCAATAAACTACACCTTCATGATGGACTACCAGGAAAACAGCATAACCGGAGGAACAATCCTTGGCCCAAAGATGCTTGGCAGCAACATGTTCAAGCTGATTGTGCTGTGCAACACCTTGGAGTGTCCGTACAACGACGCCAACGTCACCATGCAGCTAGTTTACAGGAACAACGATACCAAGATATTCCATATAGAATATAGCTGACCGCTGGCATCATCCCAGAGTGACTGTGGGCATTACGCCGTTCGGTGGGTATGCCCTGATCCTGAACCAGTATGACAATATGGTCTGGCCAGTTGTGGCATATCCCATATAACCAGGGTATTCTGAAGCCGAGGAGGTTGGGTTGTTGTTGACTACCATGTTGCCGTAGTTCTGCAGTGCAGCCGCAGATTTTGCGCCGTTCACCTCGAGAGTGGTCACCTGCTCGGTGTACTGGTTCGGGTTTGCGGTGTCGCTGGGGCTTCCGCATGTTGCAGGGGCGCCGCCGGTTGAGCACAGCAGCTGTTTCCCTCCTTCTATCTGGGTGTAGTATCCGGAAGAATAGTCGTAGGTGGTTGATGTCATGTTTGTAAACGATATCCCAAGATAGTTTGGCGACCCGGTCGTGGTGAAGTACTGCAGCGTGTCTATGACAAGAGGCGCAGTGTACTTGCTGTTCAGCGAGAAGGATTCGCCTACAAGGTTGGCAGGAGTTATTATCAAACCGTTGTCTACGCTGTAGGCGCCGCCGGCCGTGTCCCACGCGCCCGATATGTGGGTCCCTGCAAAGTTGTCGTAGAAGCTGAAAACGCTCGCCCCGTTGTCGTATTCTCCGTAGGTAGGGCTCAGCTGCGGCGCCTCGCCTGCAAAAACCCCGTCGTAGTTTGTGCCTACAGATTCAAACCCCATGCTTAGTGCAGTGTTTGAGCTGGCTGGCACCCCGGCAGGCAGATTCACCCAGAAGATGGCGCTGGACGATGAATTGGTGCAGCCGCTCTCGCACCAGGAGTGAAGCTCGTTCACTCCGCTGAAGAACCTTATGTTGCCGAGGTCAGCGCTCTCATAACTGGAGTAAGATGACGGGTCGAAGGATATCATCTGCTGGAAGGGCGCAGGCGTGGGCACGCCCTGCGCGTTTGTGATTGTAATCGGCACAGATAGTATAACTGGTATCGTTGTCTGGCCTATCAGGCTTGCCTTTGTGCTTATTGCTGCAAAGCGCACTACCTGTGTTGGATAGTTGATTTCGTTGTATTCTATGAAAAGATCTCCAGAAAACGGGGAGCCTGCTGTTGTTGATGCTATAGGGCAGTGGAAGTCTAGAGTTGCTGTTTGCCC
>JAJZAB010000003.1 GCA_021799635.1 Microcaldota archaeon | reverse complement strand
CCAAGTTCAGCTCCGCATCGCTCGCAGTAGCGATGTTGTCAAGGAACGACCTGAATGCAGGAGTTGATCTTATCTCAATTGCTACTCCTGCCCATCCGGCGTATTCGTTCAGTTCCAGGCTTCTCTTCCTGAGCAGCCGTGCCTCTGGGCCGTCGTGGTGGCTCGCAGGTATAATCTCGACTTCAGTCATGCCATCCGCCTCGATACATGGTTAATATAAATGCACCAAATATTTATAATTTGGGCTTTTTGGAGGAACGGGAACGAACCAGCAGGAGTAAGGGCAATAGGGCAAGGCTATAACGCAGAATGTCCTGGTATTACCAGCTAAAGCAAGAGGAGTTTATGCAGCACTATCATCTAAGATTTAACGTAGAGACTACGTTCTTTATGATGAAAGTGAAGTTTGGTGATTTGATAAGAAGCAAAGATAAGACAGCACAGATAAACGAAGTGCTTCTAAAGGTATTATGCTATAATATATGTGTGCTGATAAGTGCTATGTTTGAATTTGGGATAGAGCCTAAATTACTTGATTGATTCGACCTTGAAAAAACGACGTATAATATGCAAGATATAATTTCTGGTCAGATTAAAGGATTCTTCTGCCTCCAGAGGAGCTATCTCAAATCTGGCTTTTGTGTCTTCCTTCATGAATCTATCTCGCAATTGTGCAGCATGAGCTTCAAAGTCGCCTCTATCCCGTATTTTTTCTTTAATCTCATCACATTCGTTTTCTGTCAATATCTTTATTTTTGAATTTTTTACACTTTCTTTTAATTTGTCCCACTCTGCATGATTTAGTTTGGTAGAGATAACGACACTAATTATACTACCATCAGATAATCCTACCTCTCTTATAAATTCGGGTTCTATTGCATTTTCCCCTCTCGATAAGGCTTCGTATATGGCACAATCTATTGCTGCCCTACACATTACTGCTGTAGCTTCATACTCTTTATTCTTAAAACATGATTCTGCTTGGTCAAATGCAACCATAGCAGAATAGAAAGCTAAATAGCACTCAAAAGTGTTTATGCCCGTCAGTTCGCTTGTGATGGATTTGCCTACTTCTGTAATATGTCGCATATTATTTAAACTACAAAAAGCTTAATAAAACTACAGAAAACTAATTAAACTACAAAGCCGATGCTTCCGAAAGGTATAAATATTATATTAATCTAACATACTCCAATAAATTTTGTTACGGGGGTAACTTATTTATTTAAAAGGCAGTGTGGGTACATGAAACAATTAGTAGTATTTATAGTAGGCTTTTTGGCACTGAGCGCAATGGTCGGCGCTTCACACGCAGGCGGCACATTTATAAGCGAGCAGTTTAATCCCTACGTAAACTTCTTCTACTGGTTCGGTTATTCTAATACAAATATACAATTTGGCAGTTGGTCAAACTGCCCAGATGCTTGGCCATCAGGCAACTATCCAGCAATAACAAACTCAGAGTGCCTGGCTCCAACAGCAAATGGCAATAACGCCATAGCAAATTCAGGTTGGGATTACAACACCCACCTCAACTACCCCAATATAATATATGTGGACAGCAGCAACACAGCGATAATAAAGAAGCCGGTCAACTTTACTGGCGCTACGGTAATAGGTCAGGACAACATAACATTCATAAGTAAAAATGGAGTTTATGTCGCAAGCCCAACCATGAACAACACGCTTGAAGTGTTGGACAATGGAAATACAAAATATGTTGTGATAGCAGGAAACTTGATATTCAGCAGCGGCTCTCCGTCAAATTCTACATTCGAAAATGGCCAGCTTTATGAATATGCTTATGTATCATCAAGCACATATAATAACCATGCAGGCCTTTACACGAATGCTATTAACGTGCCTTCCGAGAATGCATATCTTGTGCTTGCAGGCATATGGAACCTTACCTCATACCAACAGACCCCTAATGACATAGCAAATGCAATAGACAATACAGCTTACATAAGCGATGCTCCAGTGAGCGCAAGCACACTGAGCGTTACTGGCTTTTCTGCAAGCAACAGCACACTTGACCCAGGGCAGTATGAGATATTCAACACCGTTATATCAGGGGGAATAGGCCCATTCACAGTCAATCTCATAAACCAATCAAAAAACGATGCAGTGGTGCAGTCAGTAACTGCAAATTCAGATGGAACCATATCATTTAAACCTATTTTGGCAGGAGCACCGGGCAATTACATATACTTTGCAAGCGTAACTGACAACGGGGCAATAATACCGTATTCATCAAACTCACCTACAAATTCAATTGAGGTATACTCACAGCCCAGCGTAACGTTTTCGCTATCGCCAAAGAGCACATATTTTGGGTCTAATGAAGTATACACTGTATATGTTGCCGGTGGCAATGGCCCATTTACAGTCAATCTCATGCTTTCAGGAAATGTAATCCCAATACAGACAAATTCGATGCCTTCTGACGGAACAAACCAATTCCAGTTCACCGCAAACGCCCTTGGCAACAATAAATACTATGTAAGCGTAACTGACAACGGAGTCTCTACCCCATACACGTTCAATTCCGCACAGGCTAGCCTTCTGGTAGCGAAGACTCCTACGGCAACCGACTTCACTGCAAGCAATTCCTCAATAGACCAGCAGCAGTACGAAGTTTTCAAGGTTACTATAAAAAATGGAATAGGCCCATTCACAGTCAATCTCATAAACTACACAAACTCGAATACGGTAATGCAAACTGTCAATATAGTTTCACCAAGCACAGCAACATTCAATGCATTCCAGGCCAACGATATCGGCGCATTCACATACTTCGTAAGCGCAACTGACAAAGGAGCCAACACTCCATACGTTTTCAACTCACCTACAAACACAATAAACGTATACACTCCTCTTACAGTGCCGCCTACTCAGCCTTCAGTAACAAACTCCACACTTGACCAAAATCAGAGCGCGTTCATAACAAGCAAAATAATAGTACCGTCAAATGGTGCGGTGCCGTACAAGTACACCTGGATGTACTCAAGTGACGGAGGCTCCTCTTTTGCACCGGCGAACGCCCAGTGCGTTGATGGAACTGCCACAAACTCTGTTAGCGCAAATAAGATAGTAACGTGCGACTTCGCAACCAGCACGTCAACACCGCTGGGTTCCTACCTATTCAAGCTATACGTGCAGGACAGCGCCACCACACCAGAGAATGCGATGTCACCAACAACACAGACTATACTGCTCAACCCTCCGCTCATACCTGCAAACACACCAACTACTATCAATGGAACTATAGATCAGACGCAGGTAGCAACTATAAAAGACACCATACCAGGCGTGCCAGGAGGATCGTCGCCTTACTTTTACCAGTGGCTAGTCGAGGCACCAGGACAGAGCTCGTTCACGCCATCGCTGGCGTCAGAATGCAGCAACGTGCCGCCCGGAGTCAACATAAGCATCAGCGCTTTGGGATCGAACGTGGTCTGCGTATTCCCGACCAACACCTCTACCAAATTTGGAACGTACAGCTATGAGCTCCAGCTCAAGGACGGCGCATCAACGCCAAACGTGATGGTGTCGAAGCCTACTTCGGTAGTCCTGAACAGGATGCCAACCGCTGTCATAGTGCCGAGCAACGTCCTTGCAGACAACGGGCAGCTTGAAACCTACAATGTAATAATAAATTATGGCCAGGGCAGCTACAACGCGCTGCTGCTCAATGAGACTTTGGGCAATGTGGTTACGCCAACGACAACTGCAAACCCGGTAAACATAATTGGAACACATTCCGGAAGCGGCCTTATAACACTACCGGCAACCTACAAAGGAACATCTCCAAACGGCTTCACCCCGTCGTATGAGGTGAAGGCAACGGACATAGGCACAAACACTCCATTCGTGTTCTATTCACCAGTCAACACAATAGCTGTCAACACAACGCTTATTCCTTCGTCTCCGGCAAGCACGCAAAACGCGAGGCTTGATGAAAATCAGATAGCTACGGTAACCAGCGAGCTTCCGGATACCGGCACGTATCCATACTCATACCAGTGGTTCGTGGCTTTCGAGCCAGGCACATACAACTCCATGCACACTGTGCCATTGCCAAGCAACAGCATATGGAATGTTGCTACGCCATCGCAGTGCGCAGTACCAACGGGTGCATCGCAGCCGATCAACACGATTGAAACATGCACGTTCAACAGCAACAACAACCTGCCTTTCGGCACATACTTCTTAAAGCTGCAGACTACGGATGGTGCCACAACCCCGCAGGTGCAGAATTCCACAGCAACATGGATAGAGCTCAACTCCACGCTGACAAAGGCCAACACGCCCACAACACAGAACGGGGTGATAGACCTGACGCAGGTTGCTAATGTTGTAGGATATATGCCTACAACAGGCACATATCTATACAATTATGAGTGGTACGTCTCGCTAGACAACGGACCTTATTATCCAGCTGGCTCCTACCCTGCTTACCAGGCAGCCAACAGCGTGGTTTGCATAAACTCCTCAGGAGCGTCTGGGGTACAGCCTGGCACGCAGGTGGACTGCCTGTTCTATACCACAGCAGGCACTACACTTGGCAACTACAGCTTCGAGCTTAAGGTGACTGACGGCGCGAACACTCCGGAGACAACATACTCCGCGCCTACCAAGGTTAAGGTGGACCTGCCGCCCATACCTGTGATAAACAGCAATGTTTCGATATCAGGCGTCAAGGTAGACACGCTTACTAACGCAACGGTCCAAGCCGATAGCGAAGTCAGGGTAGATCAGGGGCAGGTCGTTACGCTCAACAGCACGCTGCAGCCGCTTATACTGCCAGCCGGAACATCCCCGAACGTAAACACCACAGGGCCGTATGGCGGCTCCTTCACATACAACACTGTATGGGAAGTCGCATTCAACGCATTAAACGGGACGTCCAGCACCGGGTTGACGTGGTATCCAGCCAAGCTTGGTGTATGTTCCACACACAGCAATCCATCCCAGTACAGCAACTCATCGCAGGTCGCAGGCAACGTGGTGTCATGCCTGTTCAACACAGCCAACGTGATCACAACACCGTATGGCTTTGGCACGTACTTCTTCCAATTGCAGGAGACTGACAGCGCCAACACTCCAGTAACGAACACCTCAATGGCAACGATTCCGATAAGGGTGTATCCGCACCCATTCACAACGCTAAGCTCAAACACACTGTATTCATCAACACCGTCCAACAGCTTCATGTACGGCAACGACATACTGACGCAGGACTTCGCATTCAACGGTGTCAGCCCGTTCCTGTACGGATGGACGCTCAACAACGCCAACGCAAACAACGTGACTATAAACGATCCATTGATAAACAGGCAGTCAACCAACACAATAATGCTGCCAGGCGTTGGGAGCTACAACTTCAACGTCGTATCAATTGACATCGGGACCACAGTTCCGTTCACACTTGGCTTAGAAAGCAATCCAATAAGCGTGTTCAAGAACAATACCTTCGGCGCAAATACTGTAACCGCCAGCTACTGCGACCTGCTCCCGTCAGGCACCACCAAGTGCTTCGGCGTTGGACAGGGAGGCAGCTATACCGCAGGCTACTACGACATCATGACGCTCACTTTCAACGGCCTTCGCACAATAAACAACCAGAGCCAGTGGTCGCTATATGTAAACCACGCGTTCTACGGCAGCACTAACTCTGTAATAACATGGACAGGGTCTTCAACAGGAACGCCTGGCCCAGGCGCGTACAATTTCACATTCACCAACGGCAACTCCAACTACACAACATACAGCCTAAACACAACGCTGCTGCTGTCGCAGCTCGGCACCTCGACAAACCAGACGAGCGGGTCGCCGTCACCTCCTCAGATAAACACCGGAGGCGGCTCTCCAGGCCCAGCAGTCCCCGGAGGCAACTTCAAGCCTGTCGTACTCAACGTTAGCAACTCCACAGGCACAGGTTACGTAGTACTCAACTTCACCCAGCACAACACCGTAAGCGTTGTGGTTGGCGGCAAGAGGTTCAACATAACTGAGAACTTCATAACCCCGACAACCGCTGGCATAACGATAAACGGACGCTATTCATATGATCTTTCTGTCGGTCAGGTCATAAACGTTACCGCAGATCCATCCTACCTGGAGCTGCTCAACATATCATACATACCTATAGTGCAGACAATCAAGCTCTTCATATACTCGCAGCCGTCCAGCACACCGCCTGCAACTACAACGGTGCCTGCGACAAGCACGGTGCCTACAACCACGGTGCCGTTCACAACCATACCAACCACAACGGTATCAAGCAACGCATCCACAACTTCGCTTGCAAAGAAGGGTGTCATACACGTACCTCCAATAGTGCCTATAGGAGTAACTGTGGTGGCAGCGGTAATAATAGGATACGTGGTTTCAAGGTCGGTAACAACAAGGAGGAAGCGCGCCTGAATAGCCGTGTGGCATAAAAACCCATTATCAATCCCGGCTTCCCTGCAGCGCGGGCTTGCCCAGCCAGACTGTTCTCGCCTACACAGAGCCTTAATAATCCTTTTTTGTGATATGCTATAATGAAGAGCGCAGCCACTGCCCTTGACAACCTAATCGGTTCATCGAGGGATGCTATGGCCGGCACCATGTGCAGGATGGTAGCCATAAAGGTCATATCGCCGTAGAGCGGTGGCGACTGGCTGCCGAATACCCACCTCCCCGGCTAATCCTATTGTTAGGTATTCCAGTGCTCTCTCTTCTGGGTATATTGCTGTCTTGTGCGCTTCTTTTTGGTATTCTTCAAATTCTTTTATTTCATTCATATTAATCCCCATTTAAATATGGGGGAATTCGCGAACAAGGTAAAGAAAACAATAAGGGATAGGAACGACTTATTGTTTGAAGATGCAGTAGGAGAGCTTGGAGATATACTTTGGTACTTATCTGAACTTTCAAGGCATATAGCTCCAAGGACTGATAACAGCTTAGGATATATAGCTTACATGAATATCGAAAAGCTCAAAGACAGGGCTAGAAGAAACAAGATAAAAGGATCTGGAGATAACAGATGAGCCTGGGTAAGGGATAGATGATGTGTCACGGTTCATAAATGGCATATCCAGGAGGAAGGAGTTCAGGGAGGTTGGGATTGACCTCGAGTTCGTTCAGAGGGAGGACGCCGCCCCGATGACCGGCGAAAACCCGGAGATAGTAAGGCTGCTCAATAAAACCATAAAGACCAACATAGTTGAGGACGCGAAGTTATTCGCCGCACTTGTGGCGTAGGCCTGCATGGAAAATGGGAAAAAACGATTTGCCAAAACCCTTTGTGCCTGTATGAATTAGCTAGCTGAGGCTTATCTCTATCTGTACGGTGTCAGGCACAGGGATCCTCATTATCTGCCTCAGGGCCTGCTCGCTGCCGTCTATAGTGATTAGCCTCTTGTGAAACCTCATCTGCCATTTCTCATACGTGTGGCTGCCGTCAGCGGCCGGGGTCTTCCTGGTAGTCTGCGATATAATGTGCGTTGGCAGCGGCACCGGGCCCCTGCACTTCACGTTTATAGATGTGACCACCTCCTTTATCTGCTTGGCTACGGTATCTACATCCTTCGCCTTTGTGCTCACCAGCTTTATTACCGCTATCGCCATGCAGTTTTTACCCCGATCACTTTTTGGCAACAACGTCCAGTATGACGCCTGCCCCTACCGTCTCTCCCATGTCCCTTATGGCGAACCTGCCAAGCGGCTTGAAGTCGCTGAATTTCTCCAGGGCTATTGGTTTTGTCGGTTTTATCATGACTATAGCTACGTCTCCGGTCTTCAGCGTCTGCGGATTCTTCTCAAGAGTTTGCCCTGTTTTCGGATCCTTCTTCTCAAGTATGTCCTCAAAAGTGCAGGCTACCTGCGCTGTGTGTATGTGGAATACGGGGGTATATCCCTTGGCTATCACGTTCTGGTGGTGAAGCACTACAACCTGCGCCTTGAATTCAGAAGCTACAGTTGGAGGATTGCTGGCAGGGCCTACGACGTCGCCTCTCTTTATGTCCTTCTTCTCTACCCCCTTTATGTTGAATCCTACGTTGTCCCCAGGCTCAGCCTTCTGCAGCTGCTGGTGGTGCATTTCTATGCTCTTTACCTCGGTCTTTATGCCGGAAGGCATTATGACCACCTGGTCTCCAGCCTTCAGCACTCCGCTCTCTACCCTTCCAACAGGGACTGTGCCGAACCCAGATATGCTGAACACATCCTGTATCGGAAGCCTGAGCGGCTTGTCTACAGGCTTTTCAGGTACCTTGAGCTGGTCCAGCGCTGCCAGCAGCGTAGGTCCGTTGTACCACGGCATGCTCTCCGGCTTCTTGGAGATGTTGTCTCCCTTCAGTGCGGAGTACGGTATGAACGATATCTGATCCGGTTTGAAGCCAAGCGTCTTCAGCAGGTCTCCCACGTTCTTCTTGGTCTCGTCATACTTCTGCTGCGAGTAGTTTGCTGCATCCATCTTGTTGATGCCTACTATAAGCTGACCAACGCCCAGTACGCTGACCAGTATTGCGTGCTCCCTTGTCTGCGCCTGTATGCCGTCCGCCGCGCTGACAACCAGCACTGCAGCATCTGCCTGGCTTGCTCCGGTTATCATGTTCTTAACGAAGTCCCTGTGGCCTGGCGCGTCTATAATTGTGAAGTAGTATTTCTGGGTCTGGAAGTCCCTGTGCTGTATGTCTATGGTTATTCCCCTCTCACGCTCCTCCTTCAGTGTATCCATGACGAAAGCGAACTCGAAGGTCGGCCTGTTGAGCTGCTGCGTTACCTCCTTGTACCTTGCCAGGTCCCTGTCGGTTATGACTCCGGTTTCGTAGAGCAGCCTGCCTACGGTTGTGGATTTTCCGTGGTCTACGTGGCCTATAAAGATCAGGTTCATGTGTGGTTTTTCTGCCATAATTTCACCTAAATTTGTTATCATGAATGTAAAAGGCATCTTTGCGAGCGCTTCAGCTCGGTCCTCCCAGGTTCTTACCCAAGAAACCAAGCAAAATCTGCAGGCCATTTAGCAATAAATTGCCGTAGCCTCTGCCTTTAGGACTAGAGTCCCGTATAATATTGCACCGTCAGATATATATAATTTGCGATAGGAGACCGGGGAGGGGTTGTTGAAAATGCTCCTGCAAACAGTTCCAGATAAACTACCATTGCACGCAGCAGGGCAAAATCCGGCATAACTATGGTTCTGTGCTTTGGAAGTCTCAGGAAAAGGAATGCCACCCAACGTAGCACAGCAGAAAGGTATTTATATCATACTGTTTATAACAGAGCAGATGCAAAGGCCGCATTTGTTATGTGCGCGCCCAAAAACCAAAAATGGTTGATTGAAATGACACGACTAGAAGCGAAAGCAGAGGAGGAAGACGACGAAGACGAAGAAGGGGAAGACGAAGACTGGGAGGACGACGAAGACGAAGATGACGAAGACGACACCTCGGAGGAATCCTGATAGCCGCTTTTTGTTTTTTATTTTATTATAATTTATTTTACGTGCAAGCCAGGGCGGCGCCCAGAAAAACCTAACATTATGGAAAGTTATATAGGCGTTGGTGCTGAAAATTATTGTAGTACTCATTTGGCAAAGTATCGCGCGTTCAGGCAGGCAAATCGCAGGAACTGCCGATGCGGCCATCCGCTGCTGCGCAGTGGCTTTTATGGGTGAAAAGAAATGGTTAATGGCATAGAATTAACTGTCGCCAGCGCACTGGTAACCGATGACAGCAAGGGCATAGCCAGGATAGACTCCAAGGCAAGGAAGCTTCTGGATGTGACCTCTGGGGACATACTAGAAATCAAGGGTAAGCGAAGGTACACTGCAGCCATCGTAATTCCGGCTTACCAGCAGGACGAAGGGCTGGACTTCATAAGGATAGACGGCTGGATAAGGCAGAACCTGGGAATAGGAATAGGGGACAAGGTCTTCGTCACAAAGGCCGAGGTCAACAACGCCGAGAAGGTCATACTAGCCCCGCCTCCGAACCAGAGGACGCCAATATCCCCAGACTTCTCCGAGTACGCGAAGAACAAGCTGGAGGACAAGCCGCTTGTCAGGGGCGACGTGGTTCCGATACCGATGTTCGGCTATGTTTTTAATTTCGTTGTAGGACAGGTCACTCCGCATGGTGTTGTAAGGGTTACCAGAAACACGGAGATGGTGGTAAAAACAGAGCCCATATCAGAGTCAATGGTCAAGATAGGCGACGTTCACTACGAGGACATAGGGGGACTAAAGAACGAGATACAGAAGATAAGGGAGATGGTGGAGCTGCCCATAAGGTACCCAGAGCTGTTCGAAAGGCTAGGCATAGAGCCGCCGAAAGGGGTCCTTCTGTACGGCTCGCCTGGAACAGGCAAGACCCTGCTAGCCAAGGCCGTGGCCAACGAGAGCGACGCCCACTTCATAGACATATCAGGCCCGGAGCTTGTAAGCAAGTTCGTGGGCGAGAGCGAAGAGAAGCTCAGGGAGATATTCGCAGAGGCGAAGGAGAAGGCCCCAACAATAATATTCATGGATGAGATAGACGCCATAGCGCCGAAGAGGGAGGAGGCCACCAACGAGGTGGAGCGCAGAATGGTGTCGCAGCTGCTCGCCCTGCTTGACGGGATGGGATCCCGCGGCCAGGTCATAGTCATAGGTGCGACAAACAGGCCCAACGCCATAGACCCGGCGCTGAGGCGTCCAGGCAGGTTCGACAGGGAAATAGAGATAGGGGTGCCTGACAGGAATGCGAGAAAAGAGATACTGCAGATACACACAAGGAATATGCCGCTTGCAAAGGACGTCAACCTCGATGAGCTGGCTGATTTGACGCACGGATACACCGGGGCAGACCTGACATCGCTGGCCAGGGAGTCAGCAATGTTCGCGCTCAGGAGCATACTCCCTACAATAATAGACAAGAAGTCAGTGCCCAACGAGCTGCTGGTCAGCCTGAACGTCACAAGGGAAGACTTTGTAAATGCCTACAACAGCATACAGCCGAGCGCGCTCAGGGAGGTATTTGTGGAGAGGCCCAACATTCACTGGGACGACGTTGGCGGCCTGAGCGAGGTCAAGGCCCAGCTCAAGGAATCAGTGGAGATGCCAATAAAGAACCCCCAGGCCTTCGAGAAGATGGGCATAAGGCCGGCAAAGGGCATACTGCTCGTCGGGGCGCCTGGCACTGGCAAGACCATGCTAGCAAAGGCGGTTGCCACGGAAAGGGAGTCGAACTTTATATCGATAAAGGGTCCAGAGCTGCTTAGCAAGTTCGTGGGCGAGAGCGAGAAGGCAACCAGGGAGGTCTTCAGGAAGGCGAAGCAGGCATCGCCCTGCATAGTATTCATAGACGAGATAGACTCGATAGCTTCGGTCAGGGATGGCAGCCGGGGCGATTCTTTCGTTACGGAGCGGATTGTAGACACGCTGCTCACAGAAATGGACGGGCTGCAGGAGATGAAGGGGGTCATGGTGCTGGCCGCCACCAACAGGCCAGACATGATAGACCCAGCGCTTCTGAGGCCTGGCAGGTTTGACAAGATAATAGAGATACCAATGCCTGACAAGGATACAAGGCAGGCAATATTCAAGGTGCATACGAAAAGGATGCCGCTGGCAAAGGACGTTATAATTGCAGAGCTGGCAGATCTGTCGGAGAACTACACCGGAGCTGAGATAGAGAATGTATGCAGGGAGGCCGGCATGTACGCGATAAGGTACAACCGCACAGTGGTAAGCAAGGATGACTTCATGAAGGCTCTAGCTGAGGTCAAGCCCGCCATACCAAAGGAACTGTCGGAGAGGATAAAGAAATTCAAGCACGAGCCGGAGAACATGTACAGGTGAATGCTGCGGATGGCGGTGCGTCATCGCAAGAGATGAGATTGTCTGAAGAACGCAAAAACCGTCACGCCGCCACCGCAGTGATGCACCGCACGCAGAATTACGGGTGTGGGCTATGACTGAGGATGCAACTTTGGAAGTGGACCTTGATGGGGCAAGGAGGCTGGTGGCCGAGAAAGGCTCCAAGCTGATATGGCTGGGAGGCAGGCCCAGGATAGACATCGCCGAGGCGCTCGGAATCGAAGGATGCTCGGTCGAAATGATTGGGCCTGACGAAGTATACCACTGCGACGGCGAGCTCGCAGAGCGGCTCTCCGACAGCGTGCTGGTCTGCCCGCACGGCAACACCTCGCTCTTCCTGGCGCAGCACCTAAGGGAGAATTTCGGCGTTGAGGCCTACAGCCTGCGGGGAGGCATATCAGCCGTAGTTGGAGAAAACAGCTATTAAGCTGCTCCTATATTAGTTGATAAATGTGTACCCAATGATTCCATGCTAACAACAAAATACGTCAGGGACAACCTGGACGCTATAAAGGCCTCGCTGGAGAGGAGGAGGAGCGATTATCCAATAGACGAGCTCCTCAAGCTGGACAAGGAGTACAGGGAGATAAAGGCCAAGCTGCAGAAACTGCAGGAAAGGAGGAACAGGGACAGCCTGGAAATTTCAGATATGAGAAAGAGGAAGGAGGACGCGTCGGCCAAGATAACAGCGAGCGGGGAGATCAAGAAGGAGATAGGAGAGGCCGAAGCCGCGCTGCAGGAATATGGTGAGAAGATTGACGGACTGCTGTGGAACATGCCCAACGTGCTGCACGAATCCGTGCCTTACGGAGAGGATAGCACCAAGAACGTAGAGCTCAGGAAGTGGGGAAAGCCCAGGACGGCCCAGAGCAAGGGCCACGAGGAAATACTCAGCACCCTGGGGCTCATAGACATCGAGAGGGCTGCCAAGGTGGCCGGCTCCAGGTTTTTCTACATGGAGGGGGACCTTGCGATGCTGCAGATGTCCCTAGCCAGGTTCGCCATTGACGAGATATCAAAGAAGGGCTACAGGGTGGTAATACCTCCATTCATGATAAGGAAAAAGTACTACAGGGGAGTGACGGCGCTGGCTGATTTCGAGGACGCGCTCTACAGGGTAGCCGACCCAGAGGAGGTTAAGGGGAAAAGGGATTATGAGAGGGTGGAGGATGAGCTGTTCATGATATCTACCGCAGAGCACGCGTTGGGCGCTATGCACGCTGGCGAAGTGTTCAGCGGCAGGGAGCTGCCGCTCAGGTATGTCGGCCTTAGCCCCTGCTTCAGGAGGGAGGCCGGAGCCCACGGGAAGGACACAAAGGGCATATTCAGGGTGCACCAGTTCTACAAGGTGGAGCAGTTCATCTTCTCAAGGCAGGAGGATTCGTGGGAGTACTTCAGTGAGCTGGTAAAGAACGAGGAAGAACTGTTCCAGAAGCTCGGCATACCATATCATGTCATTGAGATGTGCACCGGAGACATAGGCACAGTGGCAGCCAAGAAGTACGACCTTGAGGCGTGGATGCCGAGCCAGCAGACCTACAGGGAAGTCACCTCGGCTTCGAACTGCACTGATTGGCAGAGCGTCAGGCTGGACATAAAGTACGATGACAGGGGCGAGAGGAAATACGTGCACACCCTAAACGCCACAGCAATAGCAGACACCAGGACGCTTGTTGCCATAGCAGAGAACTACCTCAACGAAGACGGGAGCATAACCGTGCCTGAGGTGCTGGTGCCATACATGGGCAAGGACAGGATAAGAAAGACCGCATAGCCTGGCAGGCAATACCAAAAGCCTGTGGCTCTTTTTCTGTGCTTCCTTTTTATCTTTTTCTTTCATTAAACTTACTGTAATTGGATGGAAGAAACGATCGCCCAGCAGATAGCGGAATACGCCTCATCTGTGATGAGCAATAGGATAAGCGACGCCGATGCAGAGAGGATAAAGATGAGTGTGGTTGACTCCATCATCGTTTCATACGCAGCAATTGGCGCCAAGCCCATAAAGCTTATAAAGGAAGCCCTCCTGCCGTCAAGAGGCAGGTACAACTCCAGGGTGTATTTCACAGGGGAAAGGGCGTCGGTAGATACCGCCGCTTTCATAAACGGGGGCATGACAAGGTACCACGACTACAACGACACGTACCTTTCGAAGGAGGCCCTGCACCCATCAGACAACATACCCCCAGTGCTGTGCCTCGCAGACTCCATGAACAAGGACGGGATTTCTGCAATAAAAGCCATAAAAGTAGCGTACCAGGTCGTGTGCGCGCTGGCTGACGCCGCGTCCATAAGGGACAGGGGTTGGGATCACGTAACATACGTGTCGGCATCGGCAGCGGCAGGCGCGGCAGCGCTCATGGGGCTTGGGAAGGAAAAATTTGTAAGCGCCATAAACCTTGCCGTAGACAGCAACATAAGCCTAAGACAGACAAGGGTCGGGGAGCTGAGCATGTGGAAAGGGCTTTCCGCTGCAAACGCAGCCAGGAACGGCGTATTCGCAGCCATGCTGGCAAGGGGCGGGGTCACGGGGCCATCCCCCATATTCGAGGGCGAAATGGGATTTATAAGGCAGGTGTCCGGAAAGCTCAGCCTATCCCTCAGGCCGGACCGGGTTGGAAGGACCATGATCAAAAACTTCCCAGTTGAGTACCACGCCATGAGCGCAGCGGAAGCAGCGCTCATGCTGAAGAGCTGCATAAGAGGCAGGATAAGGAAGGTGGAGGCTGAGACCTTCTCCGTAGCCTACAATATCATAGGAAGGGGGGCTGAGAAGATCAATCCGAGGACAAAGGAGACTGCAGACCACAGCCTGCAGTACATAATAGCATACACGCTGCTACACGGGGCGCCAAACACCGGAATGTACTCTTCAAGGTATATCAACGACGCAGAGATGCGCAGGGTGATGCGCTGCACCAGCCTCAAGGTATCGAAGAGGTTTGACTCTATGTACCCCGAGAAGACACCAGCGAGGATAAGCGTGGCTGCAGAAAACGGGGCCTTTTCAGAGCAGGTGGATGTTCCAAAGGGGCACTTCCTAAACCCGTATACCTGGAATGACATTGAAAGGAAGGGGAAAGCAATAATAAAATATAAGGAGATGCTAGAAAAGATAATGGATGCAGGCAGTGGCATGGACAAAAAGCCAGTGCGCCTGCTTTTCGATGTGATGGATGATGTCACTTCTTAGGGACAACGTTAACCTCGGGCCGGCAGAGCTCAGAAGGCTTGTAAAGTCGTCCTGCGTGTCAGCCCCAGGTGTTTTTGACGGCATATCCGCCATACTGGCAGAGCATTCAGGTTTTAAGGCCCTCTATGTCTCAGGATCAGGCTTGGCTGGCAGGGACGGCCTTCCAGACCTCTCCCTGACCACGCTGAGCGAAGTGGCCAGCGGCGTGGCAAGCATATCCTCGGTTACAAAGCTGCCGCTTATTGTGGACGTGGACACAGGGTTCGGAGAAGCGCTGAATGTCATAAGGACTGTAAGGGTAATGGAGCGCTCCGGAGCTGCCGCCGTTCACATAGAGGACCAGCGCCTGCCAAAAAAATGCGGGCATCTGCCAGGTAAGGAGCTGGTGCCTGAAGATGAAATGTGCAGGAAGATATCGGCTGCCGTATCTGCCAGGAAGGACGACGACTTCATGGTTATAGCGAGGACTGATGCGAGGGCGGTTGAAGGTATGGATTCCGCGGTAGAGCGCGCCAAGTCCTACATTGAATCAGGCGCCGACTGCATTTTCCCGGAGGCGCTGGAGAGCGAGGAGGAGTTTCGCGCCTTCAGGAAGAGAGTGAGGGCACCCCTGCTGGCCAACATGACGGAATTCGGCGTCAGCCCGCTGCTTAGCGTGGATGAGCTGGCGCGGATCGGCTACAGCATAGTAATATTCCCGCTCACAGCCTTCAGGGTCTCCGCCAGGGCGATCAAGGAATCCTACGAGGTGCTTGCAAGGGACGGCACGCAGCGCAGCCTGAAAGGCAGGATGATGAGCAGAGATGAGTTCTACGATGTGATAGGATACAGAAAATATGAGGAAGAGGACGGGGAGCTCGGCTCTCTCGGAAGGAAGAGGGCAAAAAGGAAAGGGTGAGTATTGTGGCTGAGAATGGACTTTTGGAGGTGCCAAGGGGGCTTGACAAGGTAGTGGTTGATACAACCAGCATAGCGGCCACAGACAAGGACGGGTGGCTGATATACAGGGGTTACAAGGCGACCGAGCTGGCCGCAAAGCTGCATTTTGAAAAGGCAGCCTACCTTGTGGTGTACGGCTCCATCCCAAACGATGCAAAGCTCAAGAGGTTCAGCAGCTTCCTTGAATCAAACTCCTCGATAGATGGGGCTACTGATGAGGTTATAGGGCTGCTCCCCATGGATGCAAAGGTGATAGACGGGGTGAGGTCTGTGGTATCCATGCTGCCGCTCAGGCAGAAAAAGCCCGACATGCAGATGCTGGAGATGGCTGCAAAGATGCCCAGAATAATATCAAACTGCTACAGGGCGAAGAGATCTATGAAGCCGCTCGGGTGCATAGAGGGAAACTACGCGGAGAGGTTCTACTACCTCCTCACCGGGAAGGAGGACGTTGAAAGCGCCAGGTATTTCGAAAGGCTATTGATACTGTACATGGAGCACGAGTTCAACGCCTCGACATTTGCGCTTCGGGTGACCGCGTCTACGCTTGCTGACCCGCAGGCGGCCTTCACAACTGCCCTCGCCACTATAAAAGGGCCGCTGCACGGCGGGGCGAACGCCGAGATACTTAACTACATGCTCAAGATGAAGCGGAAGAGCGAGGCTGTGGAGCTGGTCGACAGGAAGCTAGGCAACAAAGAGAAGATAATGGGATTCGGCCACAGGATATACAAGACTATGGACCCGCGGGCGCAGTTCATAAAAGGGCAGCTGCGCACCCTATCAAAGTCAAGAAAAATGGGGAAGCTGCTGGAGATGGCTGAGGCGGTGGAGAAGGAGATGTGGGTCAAGAAGGGGCTTCCAGCCAACCTGGATTTCTACGCCGCCATATACATGTACCTGCTCGGAATAGACGAGGCTTTCTACACCCCGATCTTCGCCGCTGCGAGAAGCTTCGGATGGGCAGCCCACTACATGGAGCAGGTGGCTAACAACAAGCTGATAAGGCCGGACTCCAGGTACACAGGCAGGACCGGGCTGAAGCTATAAACGTTGCATAGCATGGCGGTGCAACGGCAGCGCTCTCACAAAAACTGGGAGTTTCCACTCATATTGTTAAATACCTTTTCACATAATCTAAATTGGTTTTCCAGCAGCGGATGCGCAGGTTGGCGCGGAACCGCGCTGGCGGGGTAGCTCAGCCTGGTAGAGCGCTAGACTCATATGCACAAGCATTGTGAGTGTTGAGCCGAAAGCGATGACGAGAAATCTAGAGATCGCGAGTTCAAATCTCGCCCCCGCCACTTTAACAAACAAGATGTATACATATTGTATGCCATTATAGACAAGATGTAGAAAGCTTTAAATATCTTGCTGCATATTATAGTAATATGGATGAGAATACTTTTTCCAGTATACTTGAGTTCAGTAGAAGAAAAATTGCCGAAACCAAGCCTGTGAAGACACATCGATATTTATTTGCAAAATTAAAAGAATCGGACGGCAATTTCTACAGGGGAATACATGGCTTAAGGGGCGTTGGCAAGACTATCATGCTTCTGCAGCTTGCGGCAGAAAAACAAAATGCACTTTACATACCGGCAGACGCAAAGCAACTCGTAAAATACAGTATTTATGAGATTGCCACGTACGCAAGGGATAAAGGATACACAAATCTTTTCATAGACGAAATACAGACGCGTCCCGACTGGACTGTTGACCTAAAGACGCTATATGATCAAGGCGGGCTAAGCATCTTTTTCACCGGTTCGTCCTCTTTCGAGTTGAGAAAAGGGGCCGATCTCAGCAGAAGGGCAATAATCTATGAATTAAAACCCGCGTCGTTCAGGGAATATCTGAACATCAAGAGAGGTGCTAATATCGAACCGATTGGGATAAAAGAGCTGTTCAACGAAAAAAGCAGGAAGGAAGCGGCTTTTGCAAACTCCAAATGGAAGATTTATCTGGAAGAATACATGCAGTATGGCGGTGTGCTGTATGATGGGGAAAATGAAGACCTCTTGAAAGCCGCCGAGAATAGCATCGATAAAATAGTCACCGTCGATCTGGCGTGCCTGAGGAGCATAGATGTGAAGATTGAAAATGATATTTACAAGATATTGTTCGAAATAGCTTCGTCAGGGCCATATGAAACAAACTATTCTAACTTAGCAAACAGTTTGGGATTAAATAAGTCAACCGTAATAAAATTGGTCGAAGATTTAGAGAAGGTCGGTCTTCTCAGAATACTTTTACCTTGTGGTGGGAAACAGCAGAAAGAACCCAAAATATACATTAGGCCTCCATTCAGGTATGTGCTTAACCAGATGAGAAAGATTCCATTGAATATCGGAGTGGTCAGGGAAGAATTTCTGGTGAATCATACGGATTCTGTATGCTATTTCAAAACCACGCGAGGCGAGAAGACTCCGGACTTCAATGTCGAAGGAAAAATAATAGAGGTGGGAGGCGCAAACAAAAAGTTTGCGAAGGCGGACTACCTGGCACTTGACGGGTTAGCTTCCAGCGAGAACAAAATACCATTATTCCTATTTGGATTTCTGTACTGATCTTGTTCATTGGCAGTGAACAATAATGTTCATTACTATTGAAAGGTCTATTTTCCTAGAAGGTGGACCTGACTGGCAAGGAACAAGAAGGAAGACGAGGAAGGGAGGCCCACTGCTGAACAAGCTAATACAACATAAATAGATTGTATTATGTCAATATCGGTTGAGGTGGACTTCCAGGTGGACTTGCTCTTCTGGACGATATCAAACCATATAGATGTATATTAAATGATATCGTTGGTACATCGAGCTTCATGGCCGAAGTACACTCCTGCCACCGTAAAGGCACAAGGAGCATAAACTCCTATTAGTTTCTACGCTGGTCTGTCTGTTGTTTTAATCTCACAAGTCCTTATATGCCATAGGAATGCCGTTGGATTGTCATGGCCTTCTCCACACATCCAGCACGTATACGCAGCTTCGCGTATTTTTACCAACATAACCATCCTTATCCACGTGTTTATTTTCATAAACCCACCGATAATCATGATATGGAGTGGTGAGGGGGATGAGAGAACGGGGCAGACTGAATTAGGGATTCTGTTAGGGTGAATGATATTTTTTGGGGGATCATTCTGATTGAAAATAGACTCAGTCTTGCATGAGTTGTTTTTTGCCCGTCCATCTTGCCCCACCACACCTTGTTTAATATAGTAGGCATTCTGATTTAAATACATTATTAAATTCAGAAAAATCCGCAAGGATAGCTCGGATTTTAATAAGCACGCAGACGGCAAAAGTTTATAAATAATAACATCCAAATTGTATCATGGAGCTTAGCGAACTTGGAAAAAAGATTGTCAGGGAGCTTTGCACCGACTCGAGAATCAGCGTGACCGATCTCACCAAGAAGCTCGGCGTATCGCGCATCACAATCGCGCAACGCATAAGATCGCTGACAAAGGAGCTGGGGCTGCTCTTCACTCTCGAATTGGATTATGATACGCTGGGCTTCTCCAGGCAGCATGTCATGTACTTAAATTTTGCAAAGAAGCCGAATCCGGCCGAGCTAAAACGCCTTTTTGAAAACGACAATATCGTGCAGCTGGCTGTTGCCACGAAGGGTGATTTTGACCTAATATTATTTGCAATCACAAAAACATCAAAAGAGTACTTCAACTGGGAGATCAAGCAGTTCATTTCTATGGCGCGGTACGGAGTTGCGATTCACTCCTCTGAGACAACGATTGCGCATATCGGTTTTCTACCTTTGGATAATGAAATTATAGCGAGATCCAACACAAAAGATGTATATAAAAAAATCCTTATTGCGCTAAACGGCAACTCAAGGATGCCGATAAGGGAACTGGCGGAGCAGGTAGGCATGCATGAGGACACTGTCAGGTACCACCTGGCGAAGATGGAGAAGGAGAAGATAATAAAGAGATACACTGCAATAATCACCAAGCCGCCGCTTAAGCACAACATTGTATACTTCGCCAATTATTCAGTCAAGGAGGGCATAGAAAAGAGGATAATGCAAGAGCGGGAAATCATGTATTTCAAAAAAACCAGCGAGTTTCCGGTAGTTAGCGAATTCCAGCTTATGTTTTCTATGACAGGGAGCGAGATTTCATTCACCTGGGCGTGCTACGATGACAAGAAGAAGGGATTTGAGAGTAGCGTGGCCACGCACGCGAGGGTGTACAGGATAGATTCTCCAATCGTAAAGAGTGCCATAGTAACAGAGGTAATTAAGGGCATCGCACCGATAAGAAACATCGATATCAAGGCAAGCTACGACACGTCGCGCCCCGGCTTGGAATAAATACCATTTGCATTTTCATTGAGCGCTTCGAAGGCTTCCTCCAGCTTCGCCGGCGCTCCGGCTCCTATGAAAACGAGGTCGTCCTCTCCGTGCCCCAATATTTCCCTTATAAACTCAAGCTCATCCGCGCTTGCAGGGGGGGATTTAGAGCGGTTTGTAAATATTATCATGCCGCCGCCATTCTGTAATGAATCAACTG
The DNA here is from genome assembly GCA_021799635.1 of Microcaldota archaeon. Classification (GTDB taxonomy): domain Archaea; phylum Micrarchaeota; class Micrarchaeia; order Micrarchaeales; family Micrarchaeaceae; genus JAJZAB01. The sequence goes on along the minus strand of JAJZAB010000003.1, from coordinate 73,632 downwards.
CGTTGAGATGCTGCGCAAGCTCCCCCGGCGGCAGGCGCTTGCAGAAGGCCAGCACCCTGCCGTTTCCCTGCATTAATTTGCGTACTGCATCATTCTCCGTATTGATGAACGCGCTTGTGATATCAAAAATAGTCGGGAGGTTTTTCGCGCCTTTTTTGTGCGGCAGGTAGCCCGTAGCGCGCGGCGCGAGTTTCTGGATGCCGAGCCCTGCTACGACCGAGGCCGCAATGATTAGATAGCCAACCACGATGGCTTCGTGCAGGATTAGCGCATCGAGCACCATGGTTATGAACGGCACAATCATGTAAGAGTTAGCAGCCAGCGAGGTCTTGGTGCTCCTCAATGCTAGCGTAAACAGGTATGTCATAACAATGTTCTGCATCAGGCCAAGGCCTAAAATCGCAATCAGCGTGCTTGTGCCAATGCTGGGAAGAGCTAAGGCTCCAGAGTAAAGCGCGAAAGGTATTATCGCGAGCAGGGCAACCAGGTTGTATACAAAAAGGGAGCTTGTAAGCTCATAATGGTAGCGTTTCTGGACTCCGCTCGCAACGGCATCAGCCACCGCGGCGACCAGCACGAGCAGTACAAATGGGATTGCAGACGGAGGCACACCGAACTGCTCGCTGCCGAGCAGCACCATCGCCATCCCGGCGAACCCTACCATCACTGCAATGGCGTCCCACTTTGTAATCCGTTCGCGGAGCACCAAAGGCGCGATAAGTATAAGGAAAAGAGGCCACGACCTGTAGACTACGGCAAGCAGGGATGCGCTTATGTAGTGCGTAGTATAGCTGAATATCAGCGTCATCAGCGCGAACACAAGACCGACAAAGACCAGCGCACCTACCTGCCGCTTGTTCTTAGCGTATTTGCGAAGTTCTGTGTGAGTGCCCTTTGCCAGCATTATGGCGAGCGAGCCAGCCGTTGCTACCACTGAAATATAAAGCGCCAGCGTCACTGCGTTTATGCCGTTGCCCAAAATATAGAACAACGGCAGCAGCCCTGCTACCAACAGCGATAGCCCAAGCACAAAATATCCGAACATCGCTACTCTCATATATTTCAATCTAACTTTGCCCGCTCGCTTTAAAAACCCTTTTAAATCCGCAAAATTCGGAGGTATTGGCGCGGATTTTGATAAGCGGCACGGCACATGTATCAAAAATAAAAACAGCCCGCTGTGAAGACGCCGATGAAGGGCGGCCCATGGAAATATGGAAATGGGCCCGAGGAGAATTGAACTCCTGGTCTCCACCTTGTGAAGGTGGCGTCTTGCCACTCGACCACGGGCCCAGCAATATGCTTTAACCTATTAGCTTAAAATATTTAAGCGTAATAAGGTATCCCTATGGTGGTGGATTGAGGTACTACACTGGCAGGGGAGATTCCGGAAACACGGACAGCCTCGGCTGCGGCAGGATTGCAAAGGATGACTGCGTCGCGGTATCCGTCGGCGACGTAGACGAGCTCAACTGCGCCATAGGCCTGGCGGCGTCAGGAATTGCAGACAAACGCCTCAGCGATATGCTAACTGCGCTGCAGGACAGGCTTTTCATAGTCGGCGCCCAGATCGCCTCCGGTGCAGCCCTTAGCAGGAAGATATCCAGGGCAGACGTGGAGTGGATCGAGGGCAACATACAGATTCTTTCAAGCGACCTGCCGGAGCAAAAAAAGTTTGTGCTGCCAGGCGGGTCTCAGCCTGGAGCCCAGCTGCACTTAGCAAGAGCGGTTGCAAGAAGGGCCGAAAGATCCATAGTCACGCTCTCAAAGAACAGGGGCGTTGACAAGGAGGTGCTTGCGTTTATAAACAGGCTGTCATCCTTCCTTTTCGTGGCCGCGCTTTTTGTCAACAAAAAGGAAGGGGTTGCAGAAAAAAACCCCACATACGACTGACCTTCATGAAAGGCCAGCCTGACAGCCATTGGAGGCATGCGAGAGGTCAGAAGTTGAAGTACTCCTTGAACTTCTGGGTGGTTTCCAGCCTTTTTGTCCTTCCCGACCTGCTCGCCTTTATAAAATCGCTGTCTATAAGCTCCTTTACATAAATATATACAGAGGGGCCGAAGCTCTTTGACATCGAGCTTTGCAGTATCGGCTCGTTCTTGCTTATGTAAGCCAGGGCCCTCAAAGCCCCTCCAGATATGTCGGGCTGGCCTGCCAGTCCGTTGACCTTGCCTGCGTAGGGCTCCCTCAGTCCCATGATATACTTTTCCCCTATTTTTATCACGCTTATTGCGCAGTCCCTATTGCTGTACTGGGCTACAAGCTTCTCCGCTGCGTCCCTCACATATCCTATCGAAGCTACGCCTAGCGCTCCGGCCAGCTCGCTCACTCCCATAGCCTTTCCGGAAACGAACAGGGCAGCCTCTATCATCTTCATGCTCTCCTTTTCTGGATCAGCCTGCTTTTCCATGCTCATCAACTCCAAAGTCCAACAGCCGTATGAATATCTCGCCGAAAAACTCATCCTGCACCATAGATATCCTGGCATCCTGCGCCAGGAAGAGCATTGGTATGAAAAGGTCCATCAGCACGCTTTTGCCGCTTTCCAAGCACGCAGACAGGCTTGAGAAGGTAGTCATGTTATCCTTTCCAACGCAGCGCCGCAGGGTTTCAAGCACAAGCTCCTTCTTTTCATCTATATCAACATCGCCGACTACCAAATTTATCTGCGGGACGGACATCTCCGCCGCCCTTACGCTTCGCCTCTCCTGCAGCCTCATCGCCGCATCCAGCGCGTCTATAAGCTCCTCAAGGGTTATCTTCCTCCTCGGCTGCATCCTGCTCCTTGGTATCAGCGCATCAGCGCTTGGCATTCTGCCGTGCTCCTCAGCATACTCCTGTACCTCCTCCTCTTCAGCCTCCTTCCCGAATATAGATATGGTATCACTCTTCATCCTGAGCAGTATTGAGGCTGCAAGCACTATGTTTGCAGGAACCCTGAGGTCGAGCACGCCCATCCTCTTTATAACCCCCAGATAACCATCGACTACGCTGGTTATGTCTATGTCCCACGGATCCAGGCGGTTGGATGAAACAAGGTCGGTGAGCAGTTCCCTCCACGTAGCGTTCTGCACAAACTCCTGAAGGTCAAGCCTGCCGCCGACTACAACTGGTAAGGATATCTCTACTTCGGTGGTCGCCATATTACCACTCAATACAATATGTAGACAAAACCTTATAAACATTCCACAAATGCGCGAATCCCTTTCCGGCAGTCACTGCCGCTTTCTCAAATCCCTTTTTCTCACGATGAAGTCAACTACTACCTCATTTTCCTTCGGGGAATAGTTTCTTACAACCCTGCTGAAGACCGGCCTGGCGCTGTAGCCAATTTCATCGGCTAGCCTTCCTACCTCCTTTGCCGTGTCTGCCGCAGCGCCTTCGGTACTGCCGAACGCGTACACATGAATCACCGCTTTCTTCTTTGCCATGAGCAGGGCGCTGCGCATGTGCAGGTGGCTGCTTTTTGGCAGGGGCATAACTATCCTGTCAGCAAAGCCAGCGTATTTTTCAGCCACGGCGTCAACATCGCCAAGCACCGGAGTCACGTTGCTGGTTTTGTTTATAGATACATTTTCTTTCATCCACTCAAACGCCTTCCTGTTTATATCTATCGCTATGACCTCGGCACTTGGCTGTCTTTTTGCTATCTCTATGGCGAAAGGGCCCGCCCCTGCAAACATCACAATAACCTTCTCTCTAGGCGAGGCCAGGGAGGCTATCCGCGCCCTTTCATACGAGAGCCTGCTCGAGAAGAAGACGTCCCTGACGTTGAACCTGAAAGTGCAGCCGTTCTCCCTGTACGTTGCGATGTAGCTTCGCTTTCCTGCAACGTACTTCAGCTTTCTGGTTCTGTATATGCCGGTGACAGGCCCGGCCTTTGCCAGGACTGTGCCTACCCCTTTGTGGGACTCCATAATGGCCTTTGATATGGCGCCTTCTTCCCCTTCCATCCTGTCCGGTATCTCAACTACAGATATGTTGCCCAGTATGTCATAGCCTGGCATCCTGAAATTTTGCTTTTTGGCCGCTGCTTCCGGTAGTGCAGCAGTACTGCTGCCTGAAGAGTCAGCTACAAGCGTGCCGCCCCTCTTTTCGATAAGCTTTTTAATCTTTGCAACCTTAATATCAACTGGATATAGGACATAGCTGTTGCTATGCAGAACCTTGAATCCTTTTACAAGGACGCTGTTCCTTATAAGGAATTTTTTGAGCTCCTCTGCCCTGTCCTTTGATATCTTCGCGTACATGGCTATAGAAATATTCTTTGCAAAAATCTATAAAATAAATCAGAAATGTTGTTAGCAGGACCGTAGAGGTGGAATTTGTGTATTTTGTCGTAAAGGTTACATCTGGACAGGAAAACATAGCTGCCAATATGCTGCAGAACAAGCTGTCCAAGGACGACCTGCCGATATATTCTATAATAGTGGTCGAAGGGATGCGCGGCTACATAGTCGTAGAGGGCGAGGATGAAGTCTCTGTAAGAACCTTCATAACAAAGGAGAGGAACATAAGGGGCATACTGCCAAAGCCGCTGTCGGAAAAGGAGGTGGAGAAGCTCCTGGAGGTGAAAAGCTACGCGCAGGAGATACACAACGGGGATACTGTGGAGTTCACCACCGGCCCGTTCAAGGGCTACAAGGCGAAGGTCCTAAAGGTCGACGACGTCAAGAGCGAAATAACCGTGGAGCTAATGGATGTTGTAGTGCCGATACCGATAACTACAAAGATGAGCACAGCCAGGGTTATACAAAAAGTACAAAAAGGCTGATTTGCATGGCCGAAGTAACAATATCAGGATTGATAGAAGGAGGGAAAGCAACAGGAGGGCCACCGTTCGGTCCGGCCCTGGGGCCGCTTGGGGTGCCGATAAACGACATAATAAAGGAGATAAACGACAAGACCAAGGCGTACGAGGGGCTGAAGATTCCGGTGAAGATAATTGTAGACCAGTCCACCAAAAAGTTCAGGGTTGAGGTTGGGTCGCCTCCCACAAGCGCGCTAATACTGAAGGAGCTCGGCGTTCAGCTTGGCGCGAAGGCAAAAGACGAGGTAGTCGGCAACCTAAGCATAGACCAGGTAAGGAAGATAGCCAAGGCGAAAGCGCTGGCCTTGTACGGCAACACAGAGGCTGACAGGGTGAAGCAGGTTCTTGGCACATGCAAGAGCATGGGCGTAAAGTGTGAAAACGAGGACCCGAGGAGCATAATAAAAAAGATAAATGGAGGGGAAATAAAATTCTAGGTGGCAAACCTTATTATATATTAACAGCGGTAGTTTTACAGGCATGGCGCCGCAGGTGTATGGCCCCTCATGACTGGGATGGAGACGCACAGCAGGGCAAGCGGCATGCGCCCCAGGGATTCGGCAGAGAATAATCAGCATAATTTATCGGCATGCGCGGCAAAAAAGCAACCAGGCGCGCCGCGGTCCAGCTCCTGCGGAATCAGATCACAATCCGCGCTGGAATACCTTATAACCTACTCATGGGCTATACTGCTAATTGCAATATTCGTCACATTCCTATATCTGTATGTTGCGCTGCCCAAATCAGTAACGCCATCAACCTGCAGCTTCGCGCTCGGCTTCTATTGCGATGACATAATACTAGGCACCAACCTCACAACGCACACCACGGCGCTTGCACTCATGCTCACCAACACGCAGCCCGACCCTGTGGAAAACCCAGCCATATTCGTGAATTTTAACGGGACAAACTCTTCCCAGGCACCCTGCTACCCAAAGTACATACTGGCAGGAGGAGACATCATATGCGAGATCAAAGTTCCGATATCGACAAAGCTGGGAGGCTTCCTAGGGGGCAGCCTTTTCCTGAATGCAACCTACTGCGGCTTCGCCGAAAACGCCACTTCGCCGAGCAGCTGCAGCTCAGCCGCGCCGCAGATTTTCGCAGGGCAGTTCAGCTCTCACGCGCAATCTGAATTAAGACCTTCAGTAACAATAGGATTAAACGGAAGCAACGACGGCAAACCTGTACTGGTAAACACAAGCGTGACCATGTATGCCACAGTAGACCTTCTGGGCTACCCGCTCAGGGGCGCAACGGTAAACTTCACGGAGAACTCCACGCTGCCGGTGCTGAGCCCCGGCTTCTCCGACGCAAACCCGTCCGGAGTTGCAGAAAGCTTCATATCAAGCAACGCACCGTTGACCGTAAACGTCACGGCGCATTTCGCCGGCTACAACGCCAGCTACACAATCCAATTTATCGAGCCCGCGGTAACCACGTCAACCACCACAATAGGGTCAGGATCTACGACCATGGCGGTCCCGTCGTGCTATGTCCAATACTGCAACGTGGTGCCGCTATGCACAGCTAACCCAAAATGCCCGGTCACGACAACAGGGGTAAAGCAGCAGTGCACCTGGTACGAATGCGTCTCCTGAGTCTTCGCGTTCCGCGCCGTAGGTTTTTCCTATGTTGCAGTTGAGCGGCGTGATTCCATTCAATAGCAATGCGCCAAATAGTTAGACAAAGTCGATGCCGCTCTTTGCAAAGCCCTTAGCTTATCCAAGGTTTCTTTGTTTGTTATTGTTTCCAACGCAGCTATAAAGGAGGCACAGTGCTCCTTAGCATTTCCTTTATTTTGCTGTCAGAAACAGGTGTGTTTTGCGGCGCCCATTCCTTCGGAACGCCAGCCACCACATTAGCACCAAGCCAAGGTGTGCTAAAGAGAACGAAACGCTCGCCAAAGTAGCGAGTGTCGATGTCATCCCTGACGTACAAGGTCAACTGATGTGGTCCTCCTTTAGCATCAACTTTCTTTTCTCTTGAAATATGCTTTTTCTTAAACATGCCCTCCTCCTTCTTAAACATACTCTCCGGTACAAGGAATGGGCTTTTGGTCCATCACCCCATGATTTCAAATCTCCAACATGGGCCCGATGCTCAGTCTGTTAGGAGTTTAAATCTCACAACTATATTGATATATCTATTTATTGTTTATGTAACGATGGGTTTTTATATTAGTATATACAAAGTATATACGTGTGATTAGATGGGCTTGGATAGTACAATATTGGTAAAGGTTGATAAGAAGACCAAGAAGAGAATGGATAGCATAGACGTCAACTGGTCAAGCAGAATAAGAGATTTTATAGAAAGAGAACTCATGAAAAAAGCACGAATGAATGAAGCTGAGAGGATTAGGAGCGCTTTGTTTAGAGAAGCATCCGGTTTAGACTCCACAGGGGTTATTAGGAAGATGAGGGGATCTAGACATGGAGCAAGTAGTAATTGATACTAATGTAGTAGTCAAGCTTTTCATCAAGGAAGAGCATTCTGATTCTGCGCTTAAATTAAAGGATTCTTATCTCGCAGGAAAACTTGACATTACGGTAAACTCACTTATGAAATATGAGTTTATCAATGTGCTCAAGTACAAGAGATTCTCTTCCGTGGACATAGTACTCGCACTCAAAGCAATAGATGATTACGGATTCCAAGTTGAAGAGTTATCTAGTGAAGCTGCGTCTTTAACCTCAGAATTGGCGGTAAAATGCGATATTAGCTCATACGATGCCTCGTATGTGGCTCTTGCTTCACTTCTTGGATGTAAATTATATACAGCAGATGGGAAGCTAATTAAAAAGGTAACGAACTTGAAGTTTGTGAAACACATAAAAGGATTTGCTTAACCTCAAACACCATACTCATACCTCGAGAGCGGCAAATAAGTCTTTCTCTGAGATTAGTTTCTCTTTCTTTGCTATTGCCCTCCTTTCATCAGGCATGCCATTTCTGGCTCTCACCGCAGCGTCATGGTTTTATGTCGCTGCTGAATTTCATGTCTGATATGTTCTTGAACTATCAGCGCTATAGGTGGATGTGTGGCTCCTAGACCTGCATCTGCTTTCGCAGTTTGCGGGAATAACCCCATTGCAAACCTAGGCAAAAATTAGCTGTTTATTTAGATACTTATTAGTTTCTTATAAGTTCTACAGCCTTTGCTTCTAGAGCCTTCCTTCTTTCTGAAAGCTTTGCGTCATCGTCCTCTAATGCTTTGCTTTCCTGCACTAAAGCCTCTACTCTTGGTATTTTTTCAGCGGTTTTCTCGTTCTCAGCTTTTTGATCGTCAAGAGCCTTCTGCAATATCTGCTCTTTACTCTGTCCTGCTGCCAAAGTCTCCTTCAGCTCGCGAAGCATGACTTCTAGGTCTGCAACTAAAACTCTTACACTTTGCTTTGTTTCAAGCTTCTTATACTTAGCATGCCAGTCGTAGTAGTAGCCAATGAGCTCCAACCCGTACCCGGAGATGTACAGGGCCGGCCTTCGCTCCTCTATTGCACGCAATGCGCTTTCATGAACATAAAATCTTTCATGCCATTCAAGTTTGCCGGCCTCTTTTTTTGTTATCTTTTCAAGGACTCTGGCTTCTCTGTTCACTTTGTACCAAGTGTCAGCCTCCAGAGGCTTTCCTTTTGAATCTACTGCATTCTTGCGATCAAGGAACATCAATGAGTTTCTGTTCTGTTCTATGAACTTCCTGTCCATTACTACAGGTATTACTGGAGCTGTTGTCTTTCCGCTTCCTATTACTTCGTTTACCTTTACATTATCGTAAGTTGTAGTCTTTTCGATAAGAGAAAATATTGATGTTTCCTTTGTCTGTGGTGCAGTAGCTTGCATAATCTCACTATAAATTACTGTGAATTTCATAATATTTAAACCTACCGTAAGCGTGACTTTGTCCAATAAATAGGTGAAAACAGCCCTACTTCCGTTTAGGCCTGCCAGTTGAATTAATCTGCAACTGCAAATTAGTTTAGAATATTTACCTTTGCAATTATCTCTTTCCCAATATTCTCTTTTTCCTCGAAAATATATTATCGTCCTGAAATTTGGGATATGTTTGTACAATCGTTTACAAACGTCCGTGCATCCTAGGGACTAAAAACCCCTACGAATTAGTGGAATTATTGGGCAAAGCCGATGGTACAAAAGATATAAATATGTTAAATACAGTATAATACGATGGAAGGGGTGAAAATTGTGGCAACTACTGCCAAGAGTATAAACGGTAAAAATACTTCTAGTCCTATCGACGCTGAGTACGTCATAATCCAAGACAAGGAGCCAAGGCAGGAAGCGCAGGCTGCAGAGAAGCCAGCGCGCAGCTCTGAGGTTTATCCGAAGGGCATGGCCAGCAGGAGGGCAGTATGGGAAGGCCGCAGGTTTGAAGAGGAAACAAGGAATCTTTACAAGGTGCAAAGGCTGGTAAAAACTGCCACGGAATCCCTCAAGCAGCTCGATGGTATATGGACTGATAAAAGACAGAAGGAAATGGCAGACTATACATTTTCATCCCTGCAGAGGCTCGATGCCGGATTGCTAAGGCAGAAGACTGAAGGCAACGAGTCCTCAATAGGGGCGTTCGCAAAGCTATACGCAGATATAACCGAGAGGTCTGGCTCGCTGTCTGCAGGCAAGTCATTCCTGGACGGCGCCAAATCTGAAAAAGGCATAAGGCTGGGCTCGGCAGAATTCGTCGAGCTCGAATTCCTGTCAGGATCGCTCGACAAGCTGGCAGAGCAGAAGAGGACGCAGGCCTCAGAATCCGGAAGGCTAGCGAAGCTTAGCGAGTACGTAGAAAAGCTAAGGAAAGAGGACATAATAGACACAATGGAGAGGATGCAGAAGAGTGGTGCGTTCGCAGCTCTGGAGGCAGACGCTGAAAGGTCGAACAGGACCAGGGAGGTGTGGAGGTTTAGCACCTACATAAAAGAAAAGATGGCAAGCAGCGCGTCTGTAGCAGATGTTGTGGAGCTTGCGCGCAGCTACACTTTGGAAAAAGGCCACGAGGATGTGCCCGATGTAACTACAAGGAGCACTAGAGTATATGAACTGCACAACCGCGGCAAAAAGGCGTCTGCGCAGTGGGTTACCAGGATAAACCTATACTTCAGCCTTATGGGCGGCACCGAGAATGGTGGAGAGAAGACCTGGGTCCAGGAGGCTTACGACGAACTGGAGGACGGCACTAAGGAACACCTGGCAAAGGGCACGTTGAGCATAGGCGAAGGAATACAGGTTAGCAAGGTTATGCTGAAAAAATGGGCGGGTAAAAACAAGGGGCTTTATGTCAACGGTGCGCCTTCGGACAAGGAGATAGACATGGTAGAGACCATATCAGACCTCACCATTGTGAACAGGAAGGCAGTGAAGGCATTTGCCCTGCACCTTGGCAAGGACAGCCTTAACGAGATTGGCATAGGGGACGAGCACTGGAGGATGCTTACGGTCCATCCAGAGAGCCAAGACTACTACTACTTCCTGCCTAAGGGTGTTAGGCAAAAGAAAATATGGAGCGAAATCGAGGATAACTTCTGGAACTCATTCCTCAAAGGCAAGCTAAAGAACCAGCAAAAAAGCGAGATGCCTCCCCTGCTCAGCGTAGGGCTGGAGGAGGAGAAGCTAGGCGGCAACAAGCCGGAGCAGAAGGCAGAGGGGCTGCCGCTAGGAATTAGATCAGAAGCGCAGCGCACCGAGCCAGAAAGCCAGGCAGCTGCAGCCACCTGAAAATCCTATTCGCTCTTTTCTCCAGCGGCTATCGGCGGCCTTTCGGTTTATTTCGGAAAGATGGCTCATTATACTACAGGCTTCTTAGGCTAAGATTAAGGAGAATTACATGGCGGCATTCGTCTTCATCAAGGACGATTGCGAGACGACAAAATAAATCACATCCATGTTGTTCTCGGTAAGACCTCAAAAGGAGGCAGTTCTCGAGGAACTGAGAACCGATAAAACACATCCTTTGCTGTATGCAGTGATTGCATGACGCAAAGGAAGCCCACGCCGTTTACTGGTAGGAGTATGTCGCAATAGCGTCAACAAGCCCGTGCGTTCAAGGAGGGCCTATGAATAGGGATGTGGTAGTAAATATGGCCAACTGCAAGAAGGTATATAAGTATGAACTATGATGTAATTCCATGGAATTTATTGCAGTGCGCAGCTTCAGCATTTGCGGCACCGCCTTCGGCAGCAAACCGATCGACACACGGGCAGATTACATAAATAAGGCATCTGTGATGGGTTCACCGGACGCCTGGCTGCTTTCCGGAATGGCAAAGCAACACATTTCCCGGGGCGCACATCAAATAAGATAGGCTAGTGATTTCATTGGCAGAGGAGCACAAGCTCATAAAAAACATTGTATTTAGGATTGTGAAGAGGCACATAGCAGGCTCCACAATAAACTCGGCGTTGAACACTGTAAGGAACCTCAACGGAAAGGGATTCCCCACAACAGTGACCTTCCTCAACGAGCACGTCAGCGACCAGCTTAAGGCTAGGTACAACTCCAACGCATACGTGCAGGTTATAAGGCAGATATCTAGGTTAAGCCTCAATTCCGGGGTCTCGGTAAGGCTGGGCCAGATAGGATTTGCGCTGAACAACGGCGTCTCACAGAAGTGCATGGAGGACATAGTAGAGACGGCAAGGGCTGCAGGGACGCAGATATGGCTGGAGGGTGGGCCAGGTGTGGACAACTACGACCTCCTCAAGGCCTACAGGGAAGCCAGGGATTCGTACGACAAGGTGGGCGTTGAGATACCCCTATCGTACATGAGCTTTGGCGGAAACGTCCTTGGCAAGCTCAGGCCTGACGACATGGTGAGGATAACATCAAGGTCATATTCAGACGCTGCGCCTGTGCATGAAGACAAGGCGCGGCAAGGCAGCGCGCTGAGATGGTACACCAGCAGCATAAGCAGCCTCCTCGCCAGGAGGGCGAAGGTGTGCGTCTATGACCCTAACGGGAAGATGCTTGCCAAGATTGCAGCAAGCGCCAAGAGCCACAAAAAGGATTTAATATTTGGAGTTCCATTAGGTTACAGCAACAGGGTGAGCACTGTGGTTAAAAACAGCAAACTCAATCTTGAGGTATACGTCCCGTACGGTAAGGACTGGGCGCCGTATGCCATATACAGGCTGACAAGCGGGCGCGTGAGGGATATAGCAATTGCCGTACTCAACGGCAAGGAAGGCAATGATGCATATGGCAAAGCTCAGGAATAAGGAAAAGAACGGAATAAGCCTGGTGACTGGCGCAACAACCGGACTGGGAAGGCTTCTTGTAGACAAGCTCATAGCCAACGGCGACGAGGTAAGGGTGATACTCAAATCAAACCCGAAAGATGACAGCTGGGACTGGAGGAACCTTCCGCCGGGGGTGATACCGTACGCGGCAGACCTCACGATGAGGAGAAGGGAGGACGAGAAAAACCTGCTGGAAGCGTGCAAAGGCATCAACAAGGTTTACCATATTGCGGGGGCATCGTACAACTCCAGGTTCAGCCGCGATGAGCTCATAGAGACCAACGTAATAGGGACTGAGAACCTCCTGAACAAGTGCATAGAATCGAACAAATCTCCTGATTCTCAGATTCACTTCATATACACCAGCAGCGTGTCGGTGTACGGGTACAAGCGCGGCGGCGCGCCCCTGAAAGAGGACTCGGAGCCAAAGCCTGGCAGCAACTACTCGGAGAGCAAGCTCATGGCAGAGCACGTCATACAGCTTTTCAGCGAGATCCACAGCAATATTACATATACCATAATGAGGTTGGGCACGCTGTACGGCCCAGGCTACGAAAGGCCGTCCTTCTTCAAGGCGTTCAGGATGATAAGGGATCAGAAGATGAGGTACATAGGCAGGGGGACCAACCACCTCACCCTGATACACGTTGACGACGCAGCCAACGCGCTGGCCCTGGCAGGGAAGAAGCCCATAATATCAGCAAACAACATATACAACCTCACAGACGGCGAGCCCCACACCGTCCTATCGCTTTTCAGCTCTGTAGCAAAAGTCCTCAACGTACCTCCACCGCACAGCAGCGTAAACCCGACAATAGCGCGCCTCATGAGAAAATCGGTCAACATAAGCTACGACGAGTACGAGTTCCTTGCAAGCGACAGGATAGTAGACATATCAAAAATAAAGAGGGATCTGGGATTCAGGCCGGTAAGGTCCATAGCTATAGACGGCATGCTGATGGTAGAGGAATTCATAAATTACAGCAAAGCTACTGAAAGCCGCAATCAGGTGAATAATGTATGAAAATGGGAAAAGTCGAACTATATATAAACGAGATACTGCAATCCAGGGGTGCAATGCTATTCACTCTAATAGACCCTGTAGACTACAAAAGCGAGAAGGAAGCGGTCGACACCGCTGCCGCTGCGTGCAGGGGAGGCTCAGACATAATACTGCTGGGAGGCAGCATAGGTGCGCAGGGGTCACTGCTGGACAGGGTGGCGAAAGGGATAAGGGAGGCTGTGGACGTGCCGCTGGTTCTCTTCCCAGGCAACGTAGCCACCATAACTAAGAACGCAGACGCCATATACTTCCAGTCCCTGCTCAACTCCAGGAACTCCTACTGGCACGCGCAGGTGCAGATGCTCGGCGCGCCGCTGATAAGGGAGGCGGGAATAGAGCCGCTGCCTGTAGGCTACATACTGGTATCACCAGGAGGCACGGCTGGGTGGGTCGGCGATGCCAACCTGGTGCCAAGGGAGAAGCCCAAGATAGCCTCAGCGCTGGCGCTAACCGGAGAATACCTGGGGAACAGGTTCATACTAACCGACACAGGGTCGAACCCGCGCATGCAGGGGCTGGGGCCAATACCCCCCGAAATGATAAGGCACGTGAAGGGCGTGCTCGACGTACCATACATAGTGGGCGGCGGCATAATGACAATCAGCGAACTGAGGTCTGCGTACAGGAGCGGCGCAGATATAATACAGATAGGCACGGCTTTCGAGAATGGATATGGAATCAAAGGTGCGCAGAGGACTGCGCTTTCCTTTTCAAAAATAGCCAGGGAGGAAGGTCTCAAAAAGTTGAAAAAGGGCCGATGAATTATATGAGGGAGATAGCGGCCCTGGAGCTTGCAATACTTGCTAAGGAGCTCAGGGAGTTCGATGGTTTCTACATAGACAAGTTCTACGAGGAGAGCACAGGCAGCTTCAGGATGAGGCTGTCAAAGGGCGGGAAGCGGGAGAATCTCAGGATAATGCTCAAGGTTGGTGCGTGGAGGACCTCCTCAATAGAAACGGGGGGAGGCGCGCCCACAAATTTTGCCATGGCTGTTAGAAGCAGGCTTCGCGGTTTCCACATAGAAAACGCAGGGCAGATGGCCGGCGACAGGGTGTTGGAGTTCAGGCTTTCAAACGGGAAGGAAGCGGCCAGCCTCATCGTGGAGATGATGGGAAGGGGCAACCTCATAATCACCGACAGCAGCATGAAAATAACCCTTGCATACTCTGTGCATGTTTTCAGGGACAGGAGCATAAGGCCAGGCGCAGCCTACGTTCCTCCAAAAAATGATTCTGTAGACTACGGGAAGCTGGATCCAGAGATAAGGCTTAGGTTCCAGGCTGCCGGGAAGGAGGCTTCCCTTATAACCTTCCTGACGAAGAACATAAACATCGGCGCGCTCTACATTGAGGAGGCGCTGCGCCGCGCAGGAATCAACCCAAAGGACAAAATATCCAGCATTCAGGAGGAGCAGATTGAGCGCATACTGCTCAGCATCGACAGCGTGGTGCGCGAGTCGGAGGCAGGCAGCTACTATATGTACGCTGCCGATGGGAGGAAGGCCGATTTCTCGGTCTGCAGCATTTCGAAGTACTCTGGTCTAAAGCGCACTGAGCTCGGGAGCGTGCAGGCGCTGCTTGACGATTTCTACGCAGACCGCGTTGAAGAGGAGGCGGACAACACCCAAGTGGAAGAGCTGGAGTCCAGCATAGCCAAGCAGAGGGAACTCATGCGCGGCATGGATGAAAAAATAGCCAGCTATAAAAATGCGGGTGAGGCAATACTTAACAACATGGGAAGGATAAACATGCTTATAGATGAACTGAAAAGGAGGAGGAGGGCGACAAAGGAGGAGCTGCAAGAAATGTTCCCCGACATCGTCATAAAGGAGCTGGACCTTAAGGGTAAAAAAATCACCATTGGGATTGATTGAGATGCCTCTTCCGATAAAGATAACATTCCTCGGGACGTCGGGCTCAACGCCGACCAAGGAGAGGAGCCTGCCCGGAGTTTCGATCGAGTACGACGGTTCGGTATACCTGTTCGATTGCGGAGAAGGGGTGCAGCGCCAGCTGATGCTGTATTCAATAAATCCGTCAAGGATAAGGTGCATATTCATAACTCACATGCACGGCGACCACGTGATAGGCGTAGCAGGGCTGATAAGGACCCTCGCGCTCAACAAGAGGACGGAACCGCTGCACATATACGTGCCGGAAGGCGAGCAGGAGAAGCTGAGGCCCCTGGTCGATTTTGACAGGGCGTACATACCATACAGGATTGTTATAGTCGGCGTGAAGAGCGGGAGGGTAGCATCGGGCAGGGGGTTCACCGTATCGGCTTTCAGGCTGAGGCACAGCGTACCTACCTACGGCTACGTGTTCAAGGAGGACGGCAGGCACCGTTTCAACAAGGCCAGGTGCATCAAGCTGGGCATAAAGGGCAGCATGTTTTCTGATCTCGAGAGGAAGGGAGCTATAATGGTTGGGAAAAAGAAGGTAAGGCTGGAGGACGTGTCGGACTACGCCGAGGGGAGGAAGGTCGCCTACATAACCGATACCCGGCCGGTCAGCGGTGCAGCCACGGCAGCCAGCGGCGCAGACATTATGATACACGAGGCAACGTATGCAGACAGCCTGAAGGCGCTGGCCAAGGAAAGGATGCACTCCACCGCATTCGAAAGCGCAGGGGTAGCAAACAAGGCAAAGGCGAAGAAGCTTGTGATATTTCACATGAGCGCTAGGTATAAAAAACCTGACGACCTTTTAAAAGATGCAAGAAGGGCGTTCCGCAACACCAGCGTTGCGTACGACGGCATGGTAATAATAATATAGGGCTCGTGGTCGATCGGCAAGACGTCACGTTGACAACGTGAAGATACGGAGTTCAATTCTCCGCGGGCCCATTTTGAAAAATACGACGGCAAAACAGGGGTTCAAATCCAAATTTTGGGCCCGATTCTGGAAGCATAGAAAAGGCGGGTCGTCGGTGCGTTCGGCTGGCCGGACGGTGGGTTTGGGGTGGCGCAGGTCGGACCAGGCCTCTCTGAGGCCGCGCCGAAGGCTACAGCTGCGGCAGAACAACTGAAGCTCCTTCGCGCAGAGAGAAGGGCGAGGCCATAGAAGTCACTTTGCCGACTGGGCAGAAGCTGAAGTTTTCCGAGGCATCAGCCGAAGTTGTCAAGGGCTGAAGGCGGAAGAGCAGGCAACCTGTCGATTTACACGCTAGCCATAAGAAGGCAGCGGCACTGATTACAATCGCCTAGATTTGGCCGGGCTTACGAAAGGCTCTGCACCTACTATAATCTTCAACTTGCATGGTGGCGGGCCAGCAGGAGCAGGTTTTCCATCATGTAATTAAGCGTCAACAACGCTTAATAACGAATGCATACTACAATATATAAGTATATTTTTATACATAATCTAAGCGGATTCAAAATCTAAAGGTAGACATAATGCTTAGCGTAGAAATAGTGTTTCTTCTCTTTGCCTCCATAGTATTTTTTGGATTTATACTGCAGTCATTCTTTTTCAAGCTCAAGATATCCCCAGCCTTTCCGCTCATGCTTGTCGGCCTTCTGATCGGCCCAGTGCTGCACCTAATACAGGCAGGGCAGGGAAGCACAGTTTCAGCCCTGGTGCCATACATAACGGCCCTGGCAGTGTCGTTCATACTTTTTGACGTTGGAATGAACATGAACATCAGGAAGCTGGGGTCGGTGCTTGCGAGGGCGAACGCGTTCACATTCACAACTGCGCTGGTCACCGCATTCGCGCTTTTCTTAGTGGCATACTTTGTATTCCACTGGTCTGCTTTTGCTTCGCTGATATTCGGCTTCGCGCTCGCAGGGCCGAGCGCCATAATATCACCAACGCTGCTCAGGGTCATAGGGATAATACCGGACAAGCTCAAGTCCACGCTTCTTTACGAGAGCGTGGCTACAGACACGCTGCAGCTTATAGTGCCGCTGATACTGATCGGATTAATAGTAACCCCGCTATCAGTGACTGCATCCGGCATAGCAGATGCAATATTCACCATAATAATAGGCGCTGTGCTCCTCGGGATAATACTCGCCATAGCTTGGCTATACCTCCTTAACAGGTACCAGCGGTACAGCGAGAGGTACAGCTGGACGCTTACAATAAGCATGGTTGTCGCCGCATACGCCATCTCTGAGATCCTCGGCATCAGCGGCGTCATAACGGTGTTCGTTTTCGGCCTGGCGTTCTCAAACATAGGCTCTGTCATCCATTCTGGCAGGGGGTGGAGGAAGTATGTGCGGTACCAGGGGCGCCTTTTCGATCACATAAAGCGCTATCAGTCGGAGATAGTCTTCTTCACATCGACCTTCTTCTTCGTATACATAGGCATACTATTCCAGATAACCACAGTTACCATTTTCCTGGTCGGACTTGCAATAGCCCTATCGTTAGTTATCCTGATGATAAGGATGCTGTTCGTTGGCATGATTGGAAAATACACGAAAATAAAAGGGGTGCAGAGCAGGAAGATGAGCCTGATAGCATCGTTCAACACCAGCAGGGGCCTCTCCTCAGCCATAATCGCAACAGTTCCCATATCGCTCGGCATAATAATACCGAACTTCCTGGACGAAATGTTCTTGATAATATTGATTACAAACCTGATATCAACGGTTGGCATATTCATACTTACCAAGAGGATGAAGATGCTGCCGCCTCCGCCAATTGCCGAACGCAAGGCCGCCGCTGCGAAGTGAATCCAATGGAATGGACCCCGAAAGCAACGATAAAGAACCAGGCCGAGCTGGAGAAGCTGATACCAAAGTATGTATGCGGGATGGATCCGTCAAGGCTTGGCATGGAAAGACCCCTGAAGTTCGAGGGCATAGAGCGCTTGGGTATAGGAACCAGGCATTTCAACTATGCAGTTATAATAAACAGGAAAAGATTCAACATGAGGTTCTGCACCTCGGAAGAGCCGGAAAAAAGGATAGAATACGAGTACAAGGCGCTAAAGGTTCTAAACAGGTATGGCGTCGCTCCAAGGGCTTACACCATGGAGCCGTCCAACGACAAGCTGGGCCTGCCATTCATGATAACCGAATACGTGGAGGGCAGGCACATAGATAGGATAGACGACAGCCTGGTGGGCATGCTTGCAAGCGAGATCGCCAGGATAAACAGCATAAGGGTAAATGAGGAGGCCTACTCTATGCTGCACAGGATAGAAAGAAAGGAAGACCTGCTCTCAGAGATAAATAAGAAGATGGACCACATAGGCCAGCTACTTTCAAAATCCAAGGAAGGCAGGATGGTCATTGATGGGCTGAGCGACGCCTTCGCCGTTGTGAGCGGCATAGATATAGGAAAGGGGGCGGCCGCAATAACCCACACCGACATAGCAACGCCTAACATAATAGTAAGCAGCCAGGGCATAAGGCTTATAGACTGGGAAAGCGTATGCATATCAGATCCAGCGTACGGCATATCGTGCATGATCGACAGGGAGGGCATGGACTCCTCCCAACTATCGCTCTTTCTCAACGGCTATTTTAAGATAAGGGAGGATGAGACCATTCCTGGCAGGCTGAAGGCGTTCAGGATGATACGGGCTTTTGACAGGCTGTGCTGGGCGGTATGGGAGAGCTTCGACATAAAGTCCGGCGCGGCGAAGGAATCGCTGTTCCATGACAGCAGGAACCCCTCAAACTACATAAACATGGCCAAAAGGAAGTTTGCGGAATGCAAGTCGCTGGGCATAGTGCCTGCCGATGAGAGGTGGGGGTCAATGCTAGGATCAGCACTAGGCTGACTGCTCTTCATCATTGGCATCCCATGCCCTCTGGCTTCCAGTGCCGCGTTTCAAAAAAGCTTTTTATGGCACGCGTGCCGGGGAAAGCCAAGGCTGCAGGCTCAGCGCTTCTTGAACGCAAAGTACGCCACCACTATTATAATGACTATAATTATTATGGCGACTATTGCCAGGTAGCCAGTGCTGCTGCTTTTCGAAGGTGCCACAGGTGCCGTGGTTGCTGCGCTTGTGGATGCCGGAGAGCTTGTAGCTGAAGGCATTACCGTAGTTGTGGTAAAGTTTGATGTCCCAGGGGTGCTGCTTGAAGAGAAGCTGCAGTTCGCAGCAGGCTTCTCACCAGGCTTAAGCATCATTATGTTGTATTCTATGATTGAGCCTACTGGTTCGTACGGGGTGGAGTAGGTGAAATTATTGTAGCCGGCCATGGTTGCATTCACAATCTGGCTTCCCCTTCCAAGCCTTAACAGGTAAGCGCCGCTGGATGTGGATACGTTTGTAGCTGCTGAATAGGTAGGAGAAAACAGGGTTACGTTGGCCAACGGCTGGCAGGTCCCTCCGTTGTACACAGTGCCTGACAAAGTCCACTCGCCGCCGGCGATCGATGCACCAGCATACCCGGCGAGCACAGACATGACCGAGAATGCCAAGACTAATCTCATTGCGATATTCTTTGCGTCCATTCTATCATCCACCAAAACTATTTAGTAATTGTTTTCAATCCTTTTTATACCTTGCCGTTGCAGCCGTGAAAGCTCAGCCAAGCCTTCAGTGATGCTTCTTGACGCTTAGCTTCCCGTGCTGGCGGTCGAGCGCTACTACGTAGTTTTCAAACTCAATCTTGTCGGCATCATCAGCGTCCCCATGGAAGACAGCACCGCCGTGCCTTTGCAGTATGCCTGCATTGATAGGATCAGCCACCCACGACCTTATCCTGCTGGCTGCCTTATCCCTTTCCTTCTCCAAGGCATCAATCTCGTTGCACTGAACGTGGAAAGACCTGAGCAGATCCCTGAAATGGGCCACCATCCTTTCCTCCGGAGTCTCGTTCTGCCTGGCTATTTTTTCCCAGTACTTTATGTTCTTTTCCACCTGCTCCCAGTCACTTTTTATATTGTTGACCACCAAACCACCGCTTCAGCATAATGCTGGGATGAACTAATGTCCCAGAGCTACTTAGGGGCTGAATGGTATATATCCTTTTCGGATATTTTCGTTTCATTGCCTAAACGCGTATCCTATTGTGAGATAGATAAGCTTGGCTGCCAGGAAGTTGGGAGCGGTAAGGCCTGGTATCGGGCACAGTTCGCTGAAGTCCATGCCGATCAATTCCTTATCGGAAAGTACCCTCCTGAGTATCCTGCAAACCTGGTTGAATCCCATGCCGCCAGGCTCCGGCGTGCCGGTGTTCGGCATTATGCCGGTGTCGAGCACATCCAGGTCAAACGTTATGTAAAGTTTCTTCTTTGTGCTTTTGGAGATCCTTTCTGCTATATCATCAATCCCCAAATCCTCAATCTCCTCCATGTACAGCACGCTGCCCCTGTTTTCCTTGTGGCTTTTGCGGTCCGTGCTCCTGACCCCGACGCTGTAGCAGCTCCCGCACATCTCCCGTATCCTTGCCATCACGCAGGCATGGCAGTATTTGGTGCTGTTGAGTTCATCCCTCGAATCCGCGTGCGCATCAAAGTGGAGCACGCTGAAGTCCTTGTGGAATGCGGCCACAGCCTTCACTGACCCAATCGCTATGGTGTGCTCCCCGCCTATAAGGAGGGGAACCTTCGAGTCCTCGAGTATAAGCGTGACTTCCCTGGCAATCCTGTCAACCATGCCCTTCGGCGATCCGAAATCCGGCGCAAGCTCCTCAAGAGTATATACGCCTATTTCGCTTATGTCGCGGTCCAGCTCCTCGCTGTACAGCTCCATGTTCCTGCTGGCCTCTATTATTGCGTGCGGCCCCTCCCTGGAGCCGGTCCTGTAGGTGGACGTCGAGTCGTACGGCACCGGAAGGACCACCACCCTGGCCTTGGCGTAGTCCTGCTCCTCAAGCCCGAAAAGGTTGTACGGCGGTAACGAATTGAGCACCTTCATCTGACCAGACCCCTAGCAGAAGCTATAAACATATTACTATGGCAATCTTAATATAAGATGGGGTGGCAGAATAATAATAACCTACCACGGTTTCAGGGTGTACCTGCAGAGCCTGTCAGTAGAAGACGCTGACGCTGTGGCCAGCAGAGCCAACGATTTCGACATAGCCTACAACGCCGCTTCCTTCGGTGAGTTTCCATACCCGTACAGGAAGGAGCACGCCCACAACTTCATAAACCACGCAGTGGAGCAGGCCGCCCTGGGCAGGGAGTTCCACTTCGGCATCCGCCTCGACAGCAGCTCCGAGCTTGTCGGCGCCGCGGCCGCTGCAAATATAGACGTAATGAACAGGAAGTGCGAGATAGGCTACTGGCTCGGCAAGGATTACTGGCACAGGGGGTACGCAAGGGAGGCGGTCGCGCTCCTCATGCACTTCTCGTTCAGCAAGCTAGGCATGAACAGCATACATGCGAGGGTGTTCCCATTCAACCATAGGTCTATAAACCTTCTCAACGCATTAGGCTTTAGGAAAGAAGGGGTGCAAAGGCAGGGAAGGCTGCACCGTGACGGCTTTGTCGACGAGGAGGAGTACGGCATTCTGCTGTGCGAGTACAGCGGCATACCTGCAATAGTGAATTTTTGAATGTGGTGCCATGAAGGAAACTCACGAGACCCTAGGCAACAATGTGGTTCCGTTAAACTACAGCATAACATTTGAGCCGAACATGAAGAGCTTCAGATTTTTAGGCCATGAGAGAATAGAGGTCAAGATAGCGAGGAAGACCTCGGCAATAGACCTGAACGCCAAGGAACTAAGGATAAGGAGCGCGCACGTGGAATCATCGGGGAGGAGCCTGAAGGCCAGGGTGAAGAGGAAGGAGAAGGCCGGCAGGATATCGCTGCTCTTCGGTGAAAGGATTGCAGGAAACGCGGTCATAGAGATAAAGTTCGAGGGCAGGCACAACGATGGCATGTACGGGTTCTACAGGAGCAGCTACACCTTCAAGAAGAGGACGCTGTACAGCCTTACAACACAGTTCGAGGCTTCAAACGCCAGGGCGGCCTTCCCGTGCTTCGACGAGCCGGAGTTCAAGGCAACCTATGACATATCTCTGGTAATAGACAAGGATCTCGACGCGATATCAAATACTGAAATAAAATCAACGGTGAAGGTCGACGGCAAGAAGAAGATGGTCACGTTTGAAAGGACGCCGAAGATGTCCTCATATCTGCTGTACATGGGTGTTGGCAGGTACGAGTACATAAACGGCAGGCTGGGCAAGCTGCGCATAAGGATTGTCACCAGGCCAGGCAAATCCCAGCTCGGCTCGCTCGCCATGGACTACGCGAAGAAGTTTATAGCATTCTACGAACGGTACTTCGGCGTGAGCTACCCGCTTAAGAAAGCGGATTTTATAGCTGTGCCGGATTTTGCTGCCGGGGCAATGGAAAACTGGGGCGCGATAACGTTCAGGGAGGTGCTGCTGCTTTCAGACAAGGACAATGCATCCGTGGCAGCCAAGCAGAGGGTGGCAGAGGTGATCGCGCACGAGCTGACCCACCAGTGGTTCGGCGACCTTGTCACAATGAGATGGTGGGACGACCTCTGGCTCAACGAAAGCTTTGCTACCTTCATGGCATACAAGGCTGTTGATAGCACCTTCCCAAAATGGAGGATGATGGACCAGTACCTCAACATAGAGGCGTCGTCTGCCTTTGCTGCAGACCAGCTTATGTCCACGCACCCGATAAACATGGTGGTCAAGGATTCCAGCCAGATAGACTCGATGTTCGACAGCATAAGCTACGAGAAGGGCGGTACTGTGCTGCGCATGCTCGAGGACTACGCCGGGCAGGAGGTGTTCAGGCGCGGCCTGCACAGGTATCTGAAAGAAAACGCGTACTCCAACGCAACCAAGTACGACCTTTGGGGATCCATAGAACGGGAGGCCAGGGCCAGGGGCAAGCCGGTCCCATTCTCCAGGGTTGCAAAGGCTTGGATAGACAAGCCCGGATACCCTCTGGTCAAGGTGTACAAAAGCGATTTTGCAGTGCACCTCAGCCAGGGAAGGTATACTGTCCTAGGCAGCAGTCCAAACGCCGAGAACGTATGGCCTGTGCCGGTACGCTACAAAACTAGCAGGGGGGCTGAGGGCTTCCTGCTGTTTGATAAAACTGACCAAGACATAGCCACTGGCCAGGTTGACTGGATCAAGATAAACAGCGGCGCAGCAGGCTTCTACAGGACCCAGTACCAGACCGAGCTGCTGCCCAGGCTTGGCGAGGCCATCAGCTCAGGCAGGCTTGGCTACATAGATGCCTGGGGCGTTGAAAACGACCTCTTCGCCATGGCAAGGTCGGCCAGGATGGCCGCATCCGAGTACCTTGACTTCATAACCAGGTACTGCATGGACGCCGAGCCGCTTGTGAGCGAGAGCATATCGCATCATCTTTCCTGGCTTTATCACATGAGCTACGGAATGAGGCTGTCGGCGCGCGTAGCTACCGTCAGCAGGGAGTTTCACCTCAGGCTGCTTGGGAAGCTTGGATGGAACAAGAGGCCTGGTGAAGGCAACATTGAGTCAATGCTGAGGAGCAGCTCAGCCCACATTCTGAGCATGCTTGGCCACAAGCCTACAATAAAAAGGTTTAATGAGATGTACAAGAAGTACAGGAAGGACAGGAAGCTGGTGGACCCTGACATGAAGGCCGCCATGCTGGGAAGCGTTGCATGGAACGGCGGCGGAAACGAGTTCAACTGGGTCTTAAATGCATACCTCAGGGAGGAGATACCGGAAGAAAGGGTGCAGCTGCTTTCGACATTGGGTGCGTTCAGGCGGGAGGACCTTGCGAAGAGGGCGCTCCAGCTGCCGCTTTCCAAGAAGGTGCGCCTCCAGGACTCCTATCTCATACCAGAAGTTGTATCCGAAAACCCGGCTACCGGGCAGATTCTGCTGGCGTGGACCATGAGCAACTGGAAAAGGATCAGGTCTTCTTACGACAGCGGCACGCTGATGCTCGGCAGGTACGTCAGGAACATGGAGTTCGTGCACGACGAGCAAACAATGGAAGTGGTCAGGAAGTTCTTCAACGACAGGAGGAACAGGCGGGAGGATATAGAGAGGGACATAGGCAGAACCATGGAGATCATAGAGGCCAATGTAAACTTCACAAAGAAGAACGAGTGAGCTTGAGATGGGCCTTGCTCTTGACACAATCGTCGCGTTTCTTTTCCTTGTTTGGCTATCGCTGCTGGCCATAAACGTGGCCGGCGCGGCCAGGAAGCAGCCCAAAGAGTACGGGTTCCCAAAAGGGCGCACGCTGGCAATAGTCCCGTGCAAGGGCATAGACCTGGCCATGGAGCAGAACCTGAGCTCAGTTAAGAACCAGCGCTGCAAGGCCTTAGATGTCGTAGCCGTGGTAGACAGCCCCCGTGACCCCGCAGTCAAGGTGATAAGGAGAATCGGCATGAGATGCATAGTCTCATCGCCGAAGTTCAGGGAGGGCAGCGGAAAGGTCCGCGCCATCGCCACCGCCCTGGAGCGAAAACCGGGCTACGATTTTTACGTAGTGATAGACTCTGACGTGATGTGCAAAAGCAACCACGTGGCCGAGCTTGTCAGGCCGCTCTCGGACAGCGGCGTAGGCATATCAACAGCCTACCCGTACTTCCAGCCTGTCGGGGGCTTCTGGTCAATGGTCAAGATGGTATGGTCCTTTGTTGGAAACGGAATGATGAAGTCAGAAATAACAAGGTTTGGATGGGGCGGCTCCATAGCCTTCAGGAAGGGGCTCCTGGACAAGGACCACTTCAATATGTTCTGCAGGTCAGTATCAGATGACATAGCGCTGGTTCGCGCCGCCAGGGACAAAGGCCTGCGCATCGAGTACGTAAACAAGGGAACCATAACAGTGAGCACGGCTGACAGCTTCAGCGAATTCGTAGAATGGTCTAATCGTCAGACCGCGCTCTCGGTGAGCGGCAACAGGAGGATACTGCAGATGGGGCTGCTGTTTTACGGATGCAACGTGCTGCTCATCATAATGGGGGTGCTTCTGTCCGTGCTGGTATCCTATGCTTACATCATACTGCTTTTGCCTTTGCTGCTTGGCATGATAAAGGCGTACAGGAGGGCCAGAAAGCACTACATCCTGATACCGCTAATATACATAATGATAGATTTTATCCTGCTGGCCAACCTTGTCGCAGCCTCCAGGATGGACAGCATAACGTGGAGGGGCAGAAAATACAGTCTGTATGGGGGTATGCGAAGAGCCCATTCGGAATAGTTTTTTGCAGTCAAACCCCTTGCTTTGCATTTAAAAGCCAATTTTCAGGCCGTTAAAAGCGCAAGCCGGTTGGGTTTAACTGGATTATTGGACAAAGTCAACCCAGAGTAAGCTATAAATATCTGCAAGCACCTAAAGACTCTTTGGTCTAAATGTTCAGCACAAGAAGGTTTCAGGTAGCGGACAACTCAAAAATGCAGGGCTCTGTTGACATAATAAGGCAGAGCGATGACTACAGGCAGATCAGGCTGATAAAGGACAACATGGAGGTTGACATAGTGTCACTCGGCTCCCTACCTGCAAAGGGCGGCGAGAGAAGGCACGCCTACGGGGTTACAATGTTTGACGGCAACAGCTATGCCACTGTAAATATTATATCAGGGACAGACCAAAGCACAGATATGGACTATGAGCTCCCGGAAGCGCAGCTATCAGAAAAGAAATTTGTGATAAGCGAGGATCCGCTTTTCATAGACGTTGCGGCGCCAGAGCAGGGAAGGCTATCAGTGATGAAGTCAAAGGATTCTATAGTGATGAAGTTCGGAGATGTGATGTGCGAGGCTGTCCGGAACAGCGAAAACAATTTCCCAAAATTCAAGATTGGGGATGAAAGGGTAGTCACATACCTGGATGGCGTAAAGCTTCTCCACTGGACAGAGAAGTTCGACTTCAATTTCAAGACGAGGAGCGAAGATAAAGGAGGCGGAGTAAACCTCATCAGCTTCATCAGCAACCTGGTGGAGTGGCGCATAAAAGATACTATAGAATACAAAGACGACACTTGTGTTGGCGATAAGAAGGGCACCGATTTTGTAGGCCTGTACATCGCGACTAACCATGAAGGCAGCAAGGAGTATGCTATTGTGAGGAGCTACAAGTCCATTGAGGGAGACTGGAGGTTTGAACTGGTCGGCGAGGGCAGCACCTTCGGGGAACTGCTCAAGGTGTCGCCCAAGTATGCGAACAAGCTTATAATGTCGGCCTTCAGAAGGGTTTATGACGATGATTCCAACAAGGGCTACGCCTGAATGCCTGAAGCCGGTTGGCTAATCATCTCTTCTTATCCAGCACACTGCAGACAGCAAACGCCCTTGGCGCCTTCTGGCGCAGCAGCACAATCCTATCCCCATCAAGAAGCGTCATGCCTCTCTCAAAAGTGAGTTTTATCTTTCCTCCTGCGGGATCTACCTCATCAACCTTTGCATTCGAATAGCTAAAGTTCGAAACGGCAATATACCTGTTGCCATTCACCATGTCCTCCTTTGCAATGCCGCTCTGCACCACCCCTGCCGTCACGGCGCTCGCTTTGCCGCACTCATTTTCTGTAAGGAGGTCGCCGCTCGCGATCTCGTCAGGCTCTATATTCTTCAGGGCAATTCCCACCCTGGTGCCGATCTCCGCCGAATCTATATCCACATCCAGGCTCTGTATTGATCTTACCAAAACCTTTTTCCCTGAACTGTGATAGAGTTCGTCGTGCTTGGAAAGCGTCCCTCCTGTCACTATCCCAAGCGCTACGGTGCCCAGCCCCTTCACCGGGAAGGCCTTGTCCAGGTCCACCCTTTTTGCCAGTGGTACCGCGGCGCCTTTATACTGCGTTATGTTTTTGATCAGCTCATCTCTTGACGAGACGGCATAATCTACGGCGCCAACCCCAGATAACAGGCCAGCAACGTCGTTGTCATCGGTGAATATCATCCGCTTGCCGAGCATGGCGCAAGCGACCACGACCTCGCCGAAGAGCTGATCCGGGTTTTCAGTGCTGACTACCACTTGGCTGGCCAGCATAATCGTCTGCACCGCCGCATAAAATTTATCAGCTATCGAGGTCGGCGATAGGCACACAATCACATCGTCTCCCGCCCTCCTGTTGTAAAAGGTTATGCCGTTCTGCGAGCCCTTCTTTCCAATGCTTTCAGATATCCGCGGGTCCAGCGGCACTGAAACCAAATGGGCGAATGACCCACCTCCAAATGGTGTGGGATTGTCGGCTTTCGAATTGTTCATTTAATACCATCTACAAAGGTCGCCGATGGAGCTGCGCTCCAGCCAAACCCACACAGGCAACACATAAATATCTGCATCTACTTTAATTAATTTATCTTTTTGGGAATCAACATGACCACCAGAGAAAAATACACGCAGGATTTTGTAATGCACATAAGCAGGAGCATACGGATGCTGGAGATGGAGCGCAATCCGAGCATGGAAAAAATCGAGGCTGCATCAAAGGAGTTTGTTGATTTTATATCAGGGGCAGGCAAGGAAGAAAGGCTGTCGGCGTTTAAGAAGGCCATCTGCCTCCCAATACTTGAAGGCCCGTCGATTTCAACCGTTTACATCGTAGGTCACATGGCCAACTCCGCCATCACCGCTCTGGAAAGGAACGGAGAGTTTGAAACTGCGCATGAGATGGGCAAAATGCTCCTGAGCTCTATAAAGGATGCATCGGAGAAAGCAACGGTTGTGGTTCCCGGTTTCCTCAGCAGCCTAGCCAGGCACGATTACAACAAGCTGCATTCTGCGCACATATGGTTTGGGTATGATGGCTTGGCCGACATCCAGATAAACAACTCGATAGAGAGGTACAGCGATGACATCAAGCTTTTAAAGACCGCCGCAATAGAGCTCGCAGGTATCGATGACGTGAACGATTACATGCTGCGCAGCTCGCTCACTTCGGTGATGTATTTTACTGGAAAGGAGATAAGCCTTAAGAGCTCTGGCACAGATGCTTCAAAAGGCGTTGAGGAGACGTATAAGAAGATCGGGGAATTTGCGAGCAAATCCATAAAGGAACACGCGGCAGAGATAGTCGGAATAATAGAGAGCAAGGTTGACCAGGAAAGCGATAATGCATACAAGTCACTGGCCGCGACAAGACTGCTTGGCGATGCCATAAAGATGATAGGATACAAGAAGGAAATAGAGCTCGGCTACAGCGTGGCCCACAAGCTCTCTTCCAAGGGCGACCTCGAATTTATCCTTTGCTTTATTGGTGAATCCTCCACATCAATTGATGTTAGTATGGTGGGCGCGCCGCCAATATACAGAATAGCTGGCAGGAATGCAAAGCACACCGAGCTGGGGCCGCACACGCGGGCAGCTACAGATGTCAGGCCTGACTACCTTGGGTACCTGCTTAGGGATATGAAAGAATATGCTTAGCAACGTGGGCTGCAAGCCCCACACTGTTTATTGGCGGAGGATGTCGCGTCGGCATGCGGTTCCGGAGGCGCGGGTCCACAATAAGCATGGAAAAGACCTACTAGACTCAAAAAGATTTGTAGTTTAATTGCCAGTAAAAACAGAAGGTGGATTAAACTACAAAGCCAACTCAAAGCGAAGGTATTAATATCTTGAAGTCCTATATATATAATTATATTGCATAGAGTAATTGCTGCTCTATAAAAAGCGATAATTCTATGAAAAATGACGCGACGGACAAAGTGGTATTAAAGGTATACAAGGAGGGCAACGGGGAAAAGAGGGCGCACAACTGCTATCTGTGCCAGATATACAAGAGGGAGGCATCCAACGGTGACATCGAGGCGCTGCAGTTCTACAAAACCCATCTAAACCAGGTTGTCAGGAAGTACGGCGGCATAACCATTGTGCTGAACAGGGCGCACAGCGCGGTTGCAATAGAACTAGGAAAGAAAAGGCACTGATTCCTGCGCTTGCACAGCGCCTGCGGCATGAAGGCTGCAAAGCCGTACATAATGGTAATGCATAAATATTACCCCCGGCATAATTCCTATATAAATGAAGATAATTTACGTGCTCTAGAAAACAAAACCAGCAGTGTAACACATGCCAACGCAAACCAGAAACTCTACAGAAATGATCGAGGCGCCTCTTATAGAAAGAATGAGGCTCGTAGAATGCATAAGGGCCGAGTTCGGCGACAGGTCTGTGCTCATTGGCGCATGGGCTGACAACTTCTACAGGAACCGCAACGTGGGCCCAGGCGAAATGGAGTTTCTTGTCGAAAGGGGGCCAATAATGTCAAGGAGCGGCATAGAGCCGGTGCAGATGAGGCTGCCCGGCAGCAGGATATCTGCAAGGATAGTGTATGCAGACGAGGTACCGCAGGGCAGAATATTTAGGATACCTACATCTGAGCTAATCAACACAGCAAACAGGTCATACGATATGGTTGAAGGGCAAAAGAGGCAGGTCGCAGTGCTTGGCTTCTGGCAGCTGGTAGTCATGGAGTACAACGACATACAGAAAGCAGCACAGCCAAACAGACGCAGGGAAGAGAACATCGCCGAGCTCATAAACCAGCAGTTCAGCTCGTCAGCTAGCTTCCTAGAGAAGAATTCCGATAATCTGTACAGGTACAACAAGAACGGATGGGTTGAAGGCGGCGCAAAGCAGTTCACCGGCTGGATGCGCAGGCTTGAAATTCCAGGCATATCAAGGAGGGTAGAGGCAGCACCGAGCCCATCGTGACTTACACAGAAAATATATAAATATTTGTATAACAGTATTTATCATCCCGCGCCACAGCGCGTATGGATGCGTCGTGCAAACGCGATAAAAATTGATTTGATGGCAAGCACAACTTTCAGCAGTCTGCACCAAGACGGCTATCGTCACGCGGAGCTGTTTAGCATAAGAACCGGTGATGATGAGCTCAGGTCAATGCTGAGAACGCGCTACAGCATACCTGCACATAGCATAAAAGACATAATGAATAGGGTAGACGCTATGCTGGATACGAATAAGGGCTTCTCGAGGTCTGTCCTTCTTGGCGGAAGGGCTGTGAACGCGCTGTGCAGAGGCGAAGAAAGGCTCAGCCCTGATATAGACATCGCAGTAAGGATAAAAGGGGAGCTTACCGAGAGCAGGCTGAACGACCTTAGGGCCATGGCAGAGAGAATGAACTTCAAGCCAAACGGCATAATGACAAAGCTTACAGACAGAGAAACAGGTATAAAGGTTGACCTTTTCTTCAAGCCGGCCGGAAGCCCGGAGACCTTTGCAGACAGCAAGAAGGCTGATGGCACAGTGAGCGGGGTGCCGGTGAACGAGGTCCTTAGGTTTGGCAGGAACATCGCAGTAACTGTCGAGGGCGAAACGTCAGAGGCAAGGGTAGTAGCCCCGTGGCAGCTCATAATAATGAAGTACAACGCCGTGGTGAATGACGTGGAAAAAGCAGATCCGCACCACAAGGCTGACCTTTTCGCCGTGATAAGGCATCAGTACGGCAGCATAAACAGCTTCGTCTCCAAGGAAAACAAAAACATATCTAGGTACGCCAGCAGGGGTTATATCGGAAGGAACATCAACAGCCATGACGGCTCCAAAGCCTTCAGTGGAGACTGCAGGAGCGTGGAAAGCCTTGTTTTGGACCTCAAAAGGCTTGAGGCAGAATAGTCGACCCACGCAGCGCCAAACAACCAGCCCCACAGCCTGTCCTTTCTTTTCCTCTTATTATTGACCAGCACATGTCAGTTACCAGCAAACCTGCCGCTGCGGGTATGCCTTCTTGCGCCAGCGCTGCCATGGCTAAAATAAAGAAGCTTTTTATTATTAACTGTACAGTATATAAAATATGGCTAAGGGGGGATCTGGAAGGATGAGCAAGGTGCTCAACGCGCCTACGCTCACTCTGCTGGGGCTCAACGGCGCCCTGGGTTCTGCCATACTATTCGATGTAGCAGGAGTTACCGCTTCGGCCGGCCCTGCTGGAATAATATCATTCCTGATAGGCGCCCTTCTTTTCATACCACTGGTTGTCAGCCAGTTCGAACTGTCCAGGACGTTTCCAGAGGCCGGTGCGCCTGCTAGATATCCGCTCTACACTCACGGCCAGTTCACAAACCTCATAAACTCGTTCGCGAACATGGTCTGGTACATATTCATAGCTCCGTTCGAAGCTTTCGCAATAATAGAGGGCCTGAACCAGTTCATACCAGTATTAATAAACTCATCAGGGTTCCCAACGTACATAGGGGCAATAGTTGGCGTCATAATAACCCTGCTGTTCATACCACTCAATTACTTTGGCTCAAGGATAATGGGAAAATCTAACTTCATCGCTGGCATATTCAAAGTCCTGCTCTATGCGCTCCTTGGCCTGGCCCTTCTGGCTGTCTTCCACAACCCGGCCAACCTAACCGGCTTCGGCGGCTTTGCGCCTTTGGGACTTGCAGGGATTTTTGCGGCGCTGCCCTTGGTCATGTTCACTTATGCATCAGCTAGGATAGTGGCAGACTATTCCGAGGAAGTGATGTCCACCGATGTATTGAAGAAGGCGTTCCTCTGGCTGATCATAGGGCAGGTGCTGATATACATACTGTTCGAGTTTGTATTCATAACAGGGATAAACTGGACCCAGCTCGGCATAGCGCCTGGGCACTGGGCTGACCTCTCCACCGTTACCTCGAATCCGTTCATACTGCTTGCCACCAACTCGCACATCTATGTACTGATTGCCATAGCTGTGATAATGGGCATAGTAATGCCATTCCTGACAGGCTTCGTTTACCTGGGAGGGGGGTCGAGGGTGCTCCTGGCATCATCAAGGTCCAGGTATGTCAACAAATACCTGTCTGTGCTGGACAAGAAGTACAACACGCCCAACTACGCCGTCGTGACGTTCGCCGCCGTTGGTGCCTTCCTCGCTTTCATATCTGCGCCTGTGCATTCCATATTCAGCATAATATCCTACGCACTGGTTGGAGGTTATATAGCGTATTCCTTCTCAGCTGTATCCATGGCTGCGGCCAGGAGGCAGGGGCTGACGAAGAAGCGCGTGCCGCTGGGCGGCATAACCGCAGCGGCAGCCTTCGCCGTAGGCTCCCTGATTGTCTTCTGGAGCGGGTGGCCTGCTGTCCCGTACTCGGTTTTGATAATGGCAGCCGCTGTAGTGATATTTTCATTGATATTCAAGGTCAGGAAGCACTTCGTCAACGCGCTCTGGGCCATATTCTACATCATATTCCTTCTCGCAATGACCTACATCGGCAGCGTAGGTGGCCTGACTGTAGTCCCGTTCTTCTATTCCTCATTCATAGTTCTGGTGGTCTCCCTGGCACTGTTCTACCCGCTGGGGATACTTTCGGCGCTCACGCCCAAGCAGGCCGAAGCTATGAAGAAGGAGTTTACTGTAGGTTAGGCAAGGTGCGTCATAATGAAGCTAAGCGAAGTTGCCCTGAAGTATCTAAAGAAGGCGTCGCTGCCCAGCAGCTTCGCCCCCGACAGGTACCAGACCGAGCTCAACAGCGTGATAAAGGGGTTCGACGCCGTGGACAAGCCTGACGTGGGCATACTGGGCATACCATTTGACACCACTTCAATTTGGTCTGGGAGGAGGGGCAGCTCCATGGCGCCGGAGTTTGTGAGGCGCATGTTCCAGTACCTGGGCTCCTACGAGCCGCAGCTCAAGATAGATATATCAAATGGTATAGGAATAGTGGACTTCGGCGACGTAGACGTCATGCATACCAGCGTAGAAGAAACTTACAGGCGCACCGAAACGGTATCGTACGAGATTTTCAAGTCAGGGATGTCACTGGCTATAATAGGAGGGGACCACGGGAACACATATGCAACTGTCAAGGCTCTCT
This sequence comes from Microcaldota archaeon, assembly GCA_021799635.1. Classification (GTDB taxonomy): domain Archaea; phylum Micrarchaeota; class Micrarchaeia; order Micrarchaeales; family Micrarchaeaceae; genus JAJZAB01. Next base: position 40,808 of record JAJZAB010000003.1, on the reverse strand, counting down.
GCAGGGCTACAAAGGGAAAGGTTGGCCTGATAAACGTAGACTCCCACCCTGACGTAAGGGAATCACACCACGGCGAGATATCATCAGGCACGCAGTTCAGGAGGCTGCTCACAGAAATAGACAACCACGTAGAATTTGACAACTTCGTGGAGATAGGGATGCGCGGCTGGGAGAACAGCGCTGCCAACCAGAAGTTCTTGGATGACAACGGCATAAGGTGCTTTACAGCTGCAGAGGTGAAAGAGAAGGGCATAAGCAGCGTCATAAAGAAGGCGCTGGAGATAGTCAAGGAAGGCACAGATGCAATATACCTGAGCATGGACATAGACGGCCTGGACATCTGCTATGCCCCAGGCACAGCCGCGCCTACTCCGGGAGGACTCACCCCAAGCGACTATCTTACCATTGTGTACGAGGTGGGAAGGCAGAAGACCACAAGGGCGGTGGATATAATGGAGATTTCCCCGCCTTTCGACAGCAAGGATGTAACATCAATAATGGGCGCCTACATTGTGGCGCAGTTCTTCGGCGCCACGAAACGTAGGAAGGAGATGGGGTAGGTCAGCCGCCTACTTGAAATTCCTTTTCGTTTCCCATCGTGATTGTAGGGCAGGTTTAAATAGTTTATTTTTTATTCCCTATTGTTATAACATGTCTGCAGCGACAAGAAGCGACAACAAGTACCACGTTGAAGGCATAGTGGACCTCGGACTACTACGACAGCCCATATCTGTGGTTGAAGTGGAGGACAACGGCTATCTAGCCTTCAGAAGAGCAGGGGACAGCACCATTAGGATCAGCAACGCAGCGCTGCACGACATGGTAAGGGACCTGTCCTCGGGGAAAATGGAGAAAATGGGCTTCCTCCTAGGCCAGATGTACATGGGCTCTGCCCTGTTTACCAAGTATCAAAGGCCGGATTGGGTTACAAGGCGCGAATTCGGGCTTAGTTACCGCAGAAGGGAATACATCAAGTACACAAAGAAGGCAGGCTCCTTGGGCTTCGATGTGCTTGCCGATGTGCATAACCATATATACGAAAACATATTTGAAGTAAAGGTAGATGAGTCGGTTAGCTCCCTCCCGGTAGCACACCTGCTAAGGCATGGGCTCTTTCACTCATTGGAGAAGTCGGCCGGTTTCACTGGCGTAGACATACAAGATTCAAGGGAAGATTACACGATAGTTAAGAATATAGGCAGCCTCTCGCGCTCATTCTCAGGCGTATACGAGCGTTTTCGCCTCAGCTTCAACGATGCAAGGGTAATGATGCTGCATTTTGCCTCAGGCCCGTACATGGAGAACCACCATGGCGTGGTGGCTTCCAGGCTTGGAAAGTGAGCCGCAAACACACAAAAGCCTGCACAGCGTTGGCGCAAAGGCACAAGAATAGGAATGCAAACTATTGGCTGTGCGCCACGGAGCCCGGGGTACAACTCCACACAACATGCATAATCCACTTACAGATGCGCCACCCTACGCTGCCTTGTTTCCTGAATGCTGACAGCTTCATGCGAAACAGCCCGGGCGGTCCATTTGGGTGCACCAAAAGTGCTTTAAAGCTAAAAGCAGGAGTGTAAAAACGTGTACTCCCTTAAAATATCAGCCAAGGACCTTGGGAATTTGAAAATGGACGGGTTCTGCCCGCGGTGCTTTTGGATAGAAAGGCACATGGAGCTTCCGTACCAGAGAGGCTTCCCAGGAATATTCTCTTCTATAGACACCTATACAAAGAGGATGGTTAAGCATCACTTTGAGAGGACCGGCAGCCTGCCTGAATGGCTGAAGGGCATCGGCGATGTAGATAGCATAATCAGCATCCCAAAGGGCTTCTTTGTGGAAAGGCGTGGCGTTAGGCTTACTGGGATTCCGGATGAGATTTTTAGGTCAACTGATGGCGACATAATAATAGTAGACTACAAAACGGCAAGGTATACCGACAGGCAGGATTCCTTTTTTCCGATGTATGAGATCCAGCTGAACGGCTACGCCTATATAGCTGAGTCGCTCCTACTCGGTGGTGTGAAATCCCTCTACCTCGTCTATTTTGAGCCGCCATCAGGAGGCTTTGAGGAGCTTTCAAGGGAGCACGTCAACGGCTACGGCTTTGATATGCCGTTCAAGCCCAACCTACGCAGGGTAAGAAAGGACACTGGAGAAATAGAGGCACTGATGGGGAAAGCTCTTAAAATATATTCCATGGAAGGGCCGCCGAAGGGCCTATACGGATGCGATGATTGCAGGAGGCTTGAGGACCTGCAGAAGCTGCCGAAAAGGGCACACCAATGATCCTCAAAGATGAATGGCAGCTCTAGCCACGCCAGGCTTTTTATATTATTAGAGAACCGGCTTTGAATACTTTTCTCGTCTTTCCTTTGAAGACAGTGGCAGAGTTTGGCCCAACTACAAGTATTCTTTTGCCCTTGACGTGCAAGCCTGTTCCGTCTGGAAGGGATATTGTGGGTATTCTAGTTTTGACCGAATACCTCATTGCGTCATTCACATCGCTTTTCTTATTTTGATGGCAAGCTATCGAATAACCTTTTACAAAATTTAATCCCTTTAAATCCTTTATTCCAACCTCGTTCTTGTCAGCATCACCGCCAAAGTAGGCTGTGCCTATATCCTTACCAAGTAGTATGGCTCCTGCGCTGCCGCCATAGACTGGCTTATTGCTTTTTATGTACTCTACAAGCAAGCGATCAAAGCCGGTTTTTCTTATCAAGTTCAATAGATGGAAAGTGTTTCCACCACCTATGAAAACCGCGGAATATTTTGCAATGTCTTCATACTTTCTGTCACTAAGATCTGTCATCATATCAATTCTCACAAGTTCATAGCGCCTGAATATTGCAGTTACCCAGTCATAGCATTGGCCAAAACTGTATTTGTTTGTCGGCATTGCAACTGGTATATAGAGTAATCTTCCATTCCTTGGAATAAGCGAAACTATTAGTTTGGCAAGCCTTGTGTCAGACTTTACGCCACCCCCTGAGATCAGAACGTTAACCATAAAAGCAATACAAATTTTGAGACTATATTATTAAGCGTTTGCACTCCTTGGCTTTATTTTCAGGCACTCCTTCAAGAACCATAATTATTAGAGGCTTTGAGAGGTAGATATTTAGATAATAATGAGTTGGAGAGTATAGGTGATGCCCTGGGTTGAGGGGTGAGGGCGAAAGGTCAAACTCGACTTTTTTCGAGCTCCCGGATATTAGCAATGTTCCTGGCCTTTGATATGGCGATTATATTGATAACTTTGCTTCTAAATCTTGGATTATAGTTCTTTAGATAATTCTTAAGCTTCTGCGTGTTAATCTCTTTCAGGAGCTTTGGCCATATTTCATCTCTTATAGCAATTTTGAAATAAATCATATCTATTACTGTCTTTTCTATGTCCGAGACTGGTATCCACATATCAGCATAATTTTTCAAAGCATATCCAAACAAGTACTTTGCAGGCAGTTTATAAACCACGTAATTCCTGCCAGAAAAATGTTTTACTCCATTTCTTACATTCCTAGAGGTTATTACTAATGGATTTGTAACTTGTAGTGAAAATTTATGAATTCTAAGCGCATGCTCCAAACCGAAATAAAATGGAGAAAAGGCAAAACCAGCAACCAGCGCCTCGTTATTATGGAAAGTGTATACACCACGCGTAATTCGCGTAATTTTGCGTTTTTTCAGGAGATTATGCATCATCAGGTGTAGATACCCATCGGTCATCGAAGTCCCTGTAAAAAGCAATTTAACATCATTAATTGTAAAAACGGGAAAAGACGGGCTGTTAAATGTTTCAATTAATTTTCCAATGTATTTCATTCCAATCTCCATTTAATTGCTTTAATCATTTCATCAAAACTTGGTGCATTGCCCACATAGACAAACTCTCTTAATGAATTTGCCTCTTTTGGTTCTTTTATGCGTCTTAGGAATTTTTTTAAGCCAGTTTTTGATTTTGAATTAATTGGATAACCTATAATCATGTGGTATATGTCATACAAATCCCTAATGTAATATCTGCTTTCATAAGCCGTAATCTTTTCAAAAATAAAATCATTAACCGAGATCGTATTTATCACAAAATTGGTGCCGTCGGCTTTTTTGTAAGGCATTTGTATTGCTTTTAATCCTTTTACCGGTTTTTGCACCTGCACTTTGACTTTTGAGAATTCATTGGATAGATAGAATTCTCTATTGCTATCACTATATTTAGGGTAATCCAATCTGAGGCCTCTTTTTGTCTGCTGCCATGGAAGCTGGTTTACTAATGATTCTATTGCCTTATCGCTGGCATACAAGTCTATGTCCTCTGAGAATCTATTGCCATTATAGCATCGCCATATTGCTGTACCTCCATGCATTACTAACTTCTGGTCCAATTCAAATAGAACTTGGACTACAACATCTTGCAGCCGTGCTAACCGTACCTGTTCTTCGCTCTTAAGTGCCAGTTCAATCGGCTCCACCATAATATTACCTAAATTATACTAAAATATAAGTTTGGTATAATATAAAAACCTATCGGCTACGTGCGCTTTATAATAGAATGTGAGTGATACTTGAGAGGGTTAGAGAGAGAAGTCATGTCCTGGGTTGAGAGGTGAGGGTGGAGGATGACTGAGGGGGTTATTGATTTACATTCTAAACCGTTAATGGCATAGTTATTACGTCCTTCTCAACTTTTGGCATCTTCTCCCTGCCTACCCGAACAAATGACAGTAATCCATAGTTTGACAGTATCCTCATATCTCTTGACACTGATTCCTTAGGTCGTTTTAGCAAAGCAGTAAGCCTTCCAACAGTCTTTGGTTTGTCATGAAGTATGACTTTAAGTATTTCCAAGCGTGCCGGTGTGAGGATCTTCTCTATGCTGCTAGTGCTAAAGTTGACTATCAATACTCTGTTTGGTGCGTTTCCTGGATTTGCTATTGCATAATCCAACATCCTGCTCATCATTTTATCTATTTTGTCCATTCTCTCACCTATTTTGTTTAAACAATGCTATCCATTTATGATAATTCTCTAAAACCTCTTCTTTCTTCTCCATGAATAACTTACTGTAGTCCATGTCTAATCTCTTTGGCTTCTGTTCCTTCCAGAACCTGTGCTCATGCGGATAACCATGCTTTGTATCTATCCTGTATACTTCCATCATATTCTCGCCATCAATAAGGCTTACATTTATCGTAAAGTCGACTATCTTATTTTTGCTCATATTCCATCTAAAATCCAGTCTTACGATATCGCCACTTTCTAAATCCCTCACCAAAGTGTACGACTCCTCTGACATAAATTAACCTTATATGTTAATTAATATAAACAGTTAAATATTTAATGCTTTCTTAATGATGCGTTGGAGAAGGTAGGTGATGTACTGTGTTGAGAGGCGGCGGCGGGTGGATGAAGGGTTCATGGTAAAGTAATTGTGAAAAGTGCTACAATGTGATCTACAAGGACACGCAAATATATCCAAAAGTTGCGATTAGCAAGTTGAAGATACCGTTGAACCAAGCGTGGCTTTCAAAGAAATATAAAAAACAGCGTGACATAATCCTTTATCATGAATTTCAGGAGATAAAGTATAGAAAAAAAGGCTTTGGTGAAAAGAGGGCTCATAGGCAGACAGTAATCGATACTAGAAAGTACGAGCAAGAAAAGGATTAAAACCTTAACCAACCCTCTCGCACCACTCACAACCTTTCTTAGGACACCTCCCCTCCAGCAGCCTTATCGCCCTATTAAACAGCCTTAATGCATTCCTCTTATCCACTCTCATCTTCTTTAGCGTTGTCTTGAATATCACCGAGCCATCCTTCTCCACTTTATCAGGCACATAGAATGGCAGGAAGCCGTACTTCTCTGTAGCGTATCCAGACTTCTCAAGCAATAGGTTGTATATGTCAATCTGGCTCTGATAATGTGTGTGGGTGTCATCCTTGAGTTCGAAGCCACGGGTCTTGTAGTAAAGCACTATGAGCCTGTTGTTCCTTACCAGTATGTTGTCTATTGCGCCTGTGAGCGTGTTGCCCCTGCTGTCGCTCCATCTCAATCCCTTTCTTCAATCCCTCCACTCATTCAGCTTCGCTTTGTCTTTATAGAGTTTGTAGTGCCTTGGATCAAGCTCCTTGCCAAGCTCAGGAGGAAGCCTGCCCTTGTTTATGTAGCTGTCAAAGTGCCTCTTGAGTATCATGTCCATGCCTGATGGAAGAGATGGGAATATGCCATTTGGACGCTTCCAGAGCTTGTGCTTGTCAAGATAGAAGCAGCGGTTGCAGTCTTCCATTAGTGATAATGACGAGTTGGAGAGGGTGTAGGGCATAGAAGGACTTGGTAAGGAAGGAATAAAGCTTTAGTTGAAGCGATTCGCGCAGTAATGTTTGATTCTATTTAGCTTAAAGGTACACACTCTATATCTCCTCCCAACCCTGTGTACCTCTTTCTTTCCCTTGACAAGATTCTGTGAAGGTACACTGGAAAAGGAGGGGGTGTGTACATTGTTTGAGGGGTTTGAGCGTGGTGAAAATGGGGGTAAAAGAAGGTTTGTGATTAACGATATGTGCGACTGTAGGAAAAAGGGTTAGTGTTATATATTTTAACGAATAAAAAATTAATGCTAGGTGAAGATATGGATTACTCAGAATTTAAAAGTAGCAAAATCCCCATGATGCGCATAACTTATACCGGTACTTCAGTAAGAAGCAAAGTTTATAGATCAATGTGGATATTTAACAAGCTCACATTTTCATCACAAAAATATAATATCCCATTACGCGTAGAGGTCGAAAAAGGCGAATCTGAAGTAATGACGATTGCATTAGGCGTAGGCATTGGAATTAGCCTTGCTATCGGGCAAGGTTTCTTTAGTGAATTTGGTGCAGAAATGTATCACTATATGAAAAAAAAGATATTAGAACAACTCAAAAAACATTATAGTAGCAAAATTAAAGTCGAAACAAATAATGCTTGGGCCGAACTTAAAGGATTGAGGCGCATAGATTCAGAAGAAATCTATCTAGAAAATAATGAAGAACCAAAACCCAAGAAACAGTTACATGCATAAATTTTATGACCACCATTTCAAGCCATAACCATCCACCCTTTTACCATTGCTGTTGAACAGAGGCCAGTATATCTCAAGAAATTCGTTGTGAGATGGCAATTCCTCTATACTCCAACTTTCGCCTGCACTTACACGATTCCATATTGCAGCATTTAGTGAAAGGGCAATCAGATCTGTTACTTGAAGAATGTTAGTATAAACGTCATTGGAAAATAGCAATGCAGGATGGACTCTATCTATCATATTCCCTTTCTGTTCACCGTACATGCTCATTTCCTTATTGTGCACAAACTCGAAGAACCACTTTGAAGCACTTTTTTCAGTTTCCTTGTCGACGCTATCTAAAATGACCATCCCAGATGTTTTATGCCCACGCAAATACCACCAGTAGCGTTCAGCTAAGAAATATAAAGCATCTTTATATTTGCTTGTTGGGTTGTCCATATCCCTTAATGAAACTCTACCAATGCCAGAAGAAATGATTGTTGCATCATATTTCCTTAATACTTCACAGATTACCTTAGTGACCGCAAGCTTTAAGCTCTTATCCACTTTTCGGAGCTCTTTAAGAGTTTTGAATCCATATTTTTCTTTTATGAGTTCTATTCTTCGCTCGACCTCCAGCAAACATTCAGAGTCTATTATCAACCCACATAAGACAAAGAAATATTTTCCGCCTTTGCCCTTTTGCTTATCGGATTCATCTATAAAGATTATCTTCATATAACCACAACGTCATTAGCTATTGGCAGCTTCAAACATTTATACTCATTGTTTGTTAGTCTTTCAATCTCCTCCTTAGTCTTCTGGCTGTTTGTTACAAAGATCAAATCCGTATCCTGATCCTTAGCTTTCTCCATGCATCGTATTATCTCGCTCTTTATTGCATTGGTCTGGATCTCATAGGCATTGACTCTGTAATAATCCCACAAGCCTTTTACTTTTACATCAGTTTGCAACTCGCCTACATCAAAGGCTTCTCTTTCCTTCAAGACAAATGCAAAATTACCAGTATCCTGTATCATCCTTATAGTATTCTGCATCAGGCTTACGTGCTCCTCGCTTCCTTTGTTCGCTCCTTGCTTCTGAATTAACAAATAGGGATCCAATAACCTCACAGCTTTCTCAGTTAACTTTCCATCTGCAAAATATCCTGAATCTATGGCTCTCTGTTGTAATGATGGTTTACTATTATTTCCATATAAAGTCGTTTTACTAGTAATCCACTTCTTACTCTTCAGCATTGCATGTGCCTCAGTAATGTTCTTCGTCCTTTCAAATGCGACAAGGAATCTATACACGCTCACACTTGGAATATCAAGCTGTCTTATCACTGCATGCATTTCTCTATTAGGTATTGTATCCTTAGGGAAATCATAGGCTTTGTCTATCTTCAAGCGTTTAATGCTCTCTTTCAGCTTATCCTTCTCATTCCTTGTTATCTGGTCCACCTCAATGAAGGCAGGATGCGGCATCCCATTCTGTATGGCGTTCTGGTCGAAGAGCATGCAGCTTCCGACTAGCATCCTATGGAGCAGAGACTTCTCCACTTCAGTGAATACAAGCATCTTCTGTATCTTGTCCAATGCTATAGGTTCATGGTATGACATTACAAACTTGACAGAGGTATTGGCAATTATAGCTGCAGGCAAGTCCTCAAGTAGTTGGGTAGATATAAGCAGTCCAAACCCATACTTTCTTCCTTCCCTTACCATTTTTGTTATGTTGGTCTCCTTGTTGTTGTAATTCGCAATTGCCTGGTATGCATCGTCAAGCGCTATATAGAGCTTGATTCTATCCTGAACTTTGAATTCTTCAATTATTCTCTGCATTATCGTGTGTGTGACAAGCTTCTTCTCTATGTCAGTCAATCCTTCCATGTCCACTATATTGCATGTCTTGTCGTAGTTATCCCAGAATTCGCTTGATTCGTAGCCGAATATCTCATATGCCTGCCTTAACTTATTTGTAATGTACCTGAGCTGCAACTTCATCTCCTTGTAGCGCTCCTTGTCAGCCTCAGCAAGCAATCTATCATGAAGAGTCCTTATTGTAGGCTCTTTATCCTAATTATACATGTCAACTAGCGTTTCCCTTACTTTCTGGGCTTGAAGATCAGTTAATGCTAATGATACTTGTAGTAACTCCGAAGCTATTCCTGCTCTGCGTTCTATTGACATACCACGCAATGGAAATGGGTTTATCTTTAGATTTGTAGGCACTCTCCAGGTGTTCACATCTATGCCTGAATGCTTGTATGACCCAGGCCAGTCCATTATCAGGAATGGTATTCCGAATTTGGAGTAGCTCCTTGTCAGGAACGTTAATGTTAGATTTGTCTTGCCTGAACCTGACTCTCCTATTAACATTGTATGCGGATTTGGCTCTGATTTTGTTTGCAGGTCATAGATACCTTTTGAGCCAGAAGTCGATATTTTTACTGTTGCAGGCTGCACTTTTCCTTCCAGTGTTACTCCTTGCGTTGTCTCCATGCCTATTGGGTGTGGGCATTCGTAACCTATCTGGATGCCGTTGTGACGGTGCTTCTTGAATGATTCAGAGTAAAGTGCTATAGTGTAAGATATCGGCAATGAAATGATGAAATAGAGCCAGAATGATAGGATAAGAAAGAAGAATATGTATAGAAGCTGTGTTATGAAGAAGTATAGAAGAAAATCTCCTAATTTAGCCACTCCTTTGCGACCTTTTTTAGTATAGGCGAAGAACTCGTCTATAGCCTTCTTTGAAGTCTTTGGATAGTATTCTATCGATATAGTGATTACAAGGAGAAAGAAGAGATATGCTGAGTAAAGCCAGAAGTTGTAGATAAGGTTAGTTGCTGAAGCTGCAAGAAGTACCAATTGAACCCCCCTTGCTAAGTTCGCGTAGTATTAATTATTTAAAGGTTTTGGAAAGGCCAACGCCTTGAGAAAAAAGGCGTATTCTTATGAGGATAAAGGGGGTTATTTGCTGTTTCTGTTGGCAAATGGAGTGCTGAAGAATGTGAATGTGTAGTATTTTCACTAAAATAGTGTAATTATTATATTTAGCTTATTATACTTAAATGTTCTATTTTTAGACACAACATTTAATAATGTTAATGTTTAATATAGCTATGGTGATAATATGGCTAAAGAAGGAAAAGAGTTCGGGGATATAGTCAGAGAAGGAATGACAGTTGATAGTGGAAATGCACTAGAAAGGAATTTTGAGCTTGCCAAGAAAATGATTATGCTAACACCGGAAGGTAAAGTAATTTTGGCGCATCATAATAAGTTAGGAGGAGAGGATAAAATAGTTCTTTATCTCGTAGGAAAAGTTTATGCAAAAGTAGCAGGTTATACTAATGAAATAGAAGTGCCAAACAAAGAGTTACTAGATGAATTAGGTATGAAGGAAGGATCTCTTGCGCCATGGTTAAAATTCCTACGCGATAAGGGTCAAATAAAGCAAACAGTAAAGAATAACCTTAGCTATCATTTTGTGCCAAATAATCTAATTGAAAGCGAATTGAAAAGAATTTGGGATAAAGTTGGTGATAAAGCTGAAACAAACAAATAATAGTGATAACTATGCCAGATGATTTACCATTAATTAGGAGAATTGATCCTGATAAGAACTTCCTTGAAAAAAATCCAAGAAAGAGAGGGGGTGAATCAAACTGGTTTATAACAGATCCAAAAGAACTTGAAAATCATAGAAATGCACTTTTAGGAGAGATAGATAATATTAGAGATCTGAATAAAAAACTCGAAAATAAAGACTTACCTAGTGTGGTAAAAGCAAAACTTATTGAGAAAGCAGTATCAAAAAGCAATAGACCTAAAAAGATTTTGAGCAAGAGTACTTGTCCGATAATAGGGGTTATGGATCTTGGAGAGTTGCTTTTGAATGCAACACATGAAGGCCTAGAAAAATTAAAAAATAAAGTGAAAACTGCCGAGGGCGATGAACTTGCTCAGCTAACTGCAATTGAAAACTTGACAGAATTTAGTGACAATGAAAAACTGTGTGGATTAAGCATTAAATCATTGACGGATAAAGCAAAACAAGGCAATGGTTGGGTAATAAGTTTAGATCTATTTGATTATCAAGATGATAAATTAAACGTCTTGGTAAAAGAAAATCTTACAACTATGTGTCAAAAACTTGGAATAAAACTACAAAACCTTTCTAGTGTTGTAGATACTGGAATATTCAAGGCTGAAATTGATGAAGAATACAAAATTTCAACCATATTGAAACACCCGGCAATAAAGGAAATGTCTTATTTCCCACAATATCAACTTGCTCCAAGTAGTTTTAGTATTGATGAGAAGGTAACAGACTTCCCAAAACCGGAATCCAACATTAAATATCCAATAGTGGCAATGATAGATTCAGGAATTCCAGACAATCATATTTTATTGTCACCGTGGGTTAAAAAACATATTAGATACGTAGCCCAACAGGATTCAGATTATATGCACGGGTCATTCGTAGGTGGTCTTCTTTCGGTAGGAAATCATATCCTTGGAGACCAGGTATGTCCAGAAAAAAGAGATGTTATGATCGTTGACGTACATGTGCTACCTTCAATAGGCACTTCTTTCAAAGAATATGAACTTATTGCATGTCTTGATGATGCAATACCAAAAATAATGAAAGAATTTGGAGTGAAAGTCTTCAATATGTCTTTAGGTTACGAAGATGAATCTTGCTCGGAACAGCGTTTCTCTAAACTAGCTAAATATTTGGACAAAATACAGGACAGATATGACATTGTATTTGTGTTGCCAAGTGGAAATATCAAAAAGTATGAACATCAGAGAACTTGGCCACCAGTAGGGAGTAGCACCACAAACGAGAGACTTCGCGTCCCTGGGGATTGTATAAGAGCAGTTACAGTAGGTGCGCTGGCCATAGATGATAAAAAAACTAGTATAGTAAGAAAAAATGAACCAACAAGTTATTCGTGCTCTGGCCCGGGCCCGTCACATGTGATTAAACCAGATGTCGTTCATTATAGTGGAAATCTGGCATATATAGGAGATCAACCAGATACCTCAAAACACGGTATACGATCTACAAATCATAAATCAGAAATTATTTTTGACAGTGGAACTAGCTTTTCAACTCCGTTGGTATCTAAGATACTATGTACCCTCAATGAAAGGCTTGAAGGCGATCCATCATCAAATTTATTAAGGGCATTACTAATTCATAATTCAAAAATACCAAAAAATCTATTAAAAGAAGATAAAATTCTGAAATATGTTGGTTTTGGTTTACCTACTCACTCAGAAAATATGTTAAAGTGTAAAAAGGGCGAAATAACCTTGATACTAGAAAAAGAGGTAACACCAGGTTATCACGTGGAGTTCCCATTTTATTGGCCAGAATCGTTAATTAAAGATGGTAAATGTTATGGGCAGCTAGAAGTAACGTTGGTAGCAAAATCACCATTAGATCGCAGATATGGAGCTGAATATATACGAGCTGAACTTAGCGTTCAAATTCAAAGAAAGTTTACAAAAATGGATAAAAAAGGTAAAGCGATTACGACATGGTCTTCAAATGAAATTTCAGAAGTATTCGGAACTGCAGAAGCAAAAAAAGTATTTGAATCTGATTTGGTGAAAGAAACATTCAAATGGAAACCAATTAAGAAATATGAAAGAGATATGTCAAGAGGGATCGAAGCCGACGAATGGAAAATAAAAATTAGCTCGTTAACTAGAGATGGATTTAACTTTACAAAACCCATACCTTTTGTTGTACTTATCACATTAAAAGACCCGGTTGGTGTAGCACCAGTATACAAGGAAGTAGTTGAAAGCTTGAAATTAAATGGTATATTAACATCTGAAATAAAGTTGGAACCAGAAGTTCGAGCAAAGATTAGAGCATAAATTGTAAGGTGAGACAATACCAAAAGAAATAAAAAAATTCGATTTAAATATAGAGAAAATTCTTGAGGACTGGGAGGTTTATCACGGACTGAGAGAGGTTATTGCTAACGCAATAGATGAACAGACGCTTTCTCATACAAAAGACATAACAATTTCTAAAGATTCCAAAGGACAATGACATGTAAGAGATTATGGTAGAGGTTTGAAATATAACCATCTTACACAAAAAGAAAACAAGGAAAAATTAGAAAACCCTAATATGATAGGTAAATTTGGCATAGGACTCAAAGATGCATTGGCTACATTTGACCGGAAAGGAGTAAAAGTACTAATAAAATCTAGATATGGAGATATAACCCTAGACCGTTCCGAAAAACAAGATTTTAAGGATATAATCACCCTTCATGCCTGCATATCCCCACCTAGTGATACAAAGTTTGTGGGAACTGAGTTCATATTTGGCAATATAAAGAATGAAGATATTTCCAAAGCAAAAGAGTTATTTCTAAAGTTTTCAGGCAATAAAGAGATAGCCAAGACTAAATACGGGGAAATATTAGAAAAACAAAAACCGCCAGCAAAAATATACATAAGCGGAGTTAAAGTCGCTGAGGAAGAAAACTTCCTTTTTTCGTATAATATAACTTCTTTGGATAAGGCTATAAAGAAGGCACTAAACCGCGAAAGAACAAATGTCGGGAGAACTGCATACGTTGGAAGAGTTAAGGCACTTCTCTTAGAATGTAAAAATAAAAAAAATTGCAAAAATACTTGTAGCTGATTTGAAGCATTTTGAGGATGGTAAATTACACGACGAGTTACAGTGGGTAGATGTAGCAGTTCATGCATGCAAGCTCCTAAATGCCGCAGAAGATGTAATTTTCTTAACCCCAGCTGAATTAATTGCAGCAAAAGACATGGTAGAAAGAGCAGAAAATGATGGCCTAGAAATCATAACGATACCTGAGAGCGTAAAGGCAAAAATAGTCGGATTAAAGGATTTTGAAGGCAATCCGATAAGAGATTTAGGTGAATATAAGTTTGAATGGAATAACAGTTTTAAATTCAAGTTCATAAGCGAAAAAATCTGACTAAACAAGAAAGGGAGATATTCAGTAGAACTAAAGATATTCTAAATTTGATAGGTGGCAGGCCTAAGAATGTCAAACAGATTTTGATATCTGAAACCATGAGACTAGATCCAGTTGGATTTGGAGAGGCATCTGGACTATACGAACCTGACACCGGGCGATTAATAATAAAGAGAGATCAACTTAAGAATCTTCAAACATATGCTGGTACACTTCTGCATGAAGTTGCACATGCAATAAGCGGTGCATCAGATACATCAGTTGATTTCGAATTAGAACTTACACATCTACTAGGAATGGTAGCATCTAAAGCAATTTAAGAAGGTTTTTAATGTTTAGATTGTAAAGTTAAAATGGTGATACAATGACGGATTCTGATGTTACAATATTAGAACTTAAGAATGCAGTTAAGAAGTTCTGTGATGATAGAGACTGGGATCAATTCCATGGCCCAAAGGAGCTTGCAATAGGGGCGTCTACGGAGGCAGCTGAATTACTAGCCATTTTCAGATTTTTAACCGACCAACAAATAGGCGAGGCTCTCAAAGATCCAAAGAAACGTGAGCATATGAGCGAAGAATTAGCAGATACCTTTTATTTCATATTGAGATTCGCGCAGATGTATGGTTTTGACCTCTCCGAAGGACTAGCATCTAAACTTGAAAAGAACGAAAAGAAGTATCCCGCGGATAAATGGAGAGGTTCCAATAAAAAGTACAATGAGATGTAAAGATGAGACTTTACGATGGTGATTTAAGTCAGTTTAGAGTGGATGTAAGTAACAACAAGATTGCAGATATCTTAGCACAGAAATATCAAGAATTCTTCAATAGGCCAGTTGGTAAATCAGAATACCGATCATGGGAGAACTCGTTGCAGTTCCTAAAAAATGTGTTTGACTCCGCTTCACTTTATTCTAACAAGATAATACTAGAATACAAACTGCCATTAACAAATAGACGAATTGATGCGATAATATTTGGAAGGGGGAATGGCCTTGATGGGCTGGTAATTTTAGAACTAAAGCAGTGGTCAAATGATGGAGTGCACGATTGTGAGGAGGAGGGCAACATTTACGTAGACATGGGTGGTCACAGTATACGAGTATCACACCCATCTCTACAAGTAGAGGGTTACTATTATGGACTCAAAGACAATATGGCCATATTCGACGAGGAGCCAGAAATACGATTATATCCTTTAGTTTATTGCCATAATTACTCTAGGGAGAAAGACAGGGTATTATACCAAGAGAAGTTCAAGCAGATTATTAAGAAATGCCCTTTATTCTCTAAGGAGGACTATCGCGATCTTGGCAATTATATTAAAGAGAGGTTATCTGAAAAACCAGGCGTAGAGCTATTTAACCGATTTCTGAGTAGTCCACTGAAGCCTTCTAAGGAGTTAATAAAGCATGTAGGAACCATGATAAATAAGCAGCAGATTTTTAACCTTATTGATGAGCAGATACCAACACGCAATACAATAATAAGTAATGCCAAAAGACTAGCCCAAAGTGATAAAAAATATGTTATCATAGTAAAGGGTGGACCGGGTACTGGAAAATCAGTCATAGCGCTGGAGTCAATGGCAGAACTTTTAAGGCTAGGAAAGCAGGTTTTCTATATCACGGGCTCGGCTACCTTCACTAAGACGCTAAAAAGTGTAGTTGGAAGCAGAGCTAAAGATAGATTCAAGTACTTTTTTAGCTTTACACATCATAAAGAAAATGAGATTGATGTTCTAATCTGCGACGAGGCACATCGATTAAGGAAAAATAGCAAAGACTATGGCGTACCAGCAAATTTGAAGTCTGATGCCCCGCAGGTCGACGATATAATAAGGCCTTCCAGATTATCCGTATTTTTCCTTGACGAACATCAGATTGTTAGACCAAATGAAGTCGGAAATGTAGAATTAATAAAAGAATCAGCCAAAAAGTTTAATGCTGAGATAATTGAATTTGAATTGATGACACAGTTTAGATGCGGAGGCTCAGAGACGTATATGCAATGGCTAGATAACACATTAGATATTACACCATCAGATATATGGCTTCTAGATAAAAATGAGCCAATTGAGTTCAAGATATTTGATTCGCCGGCTGCGCTAAGGGATGCAATTTACCAGAAAAATAAAGAAAAACAGAATTCAGCTCGAATTGTGGCTGGTTTCTGCTGGAAATGGAGCCCACCGAGGCCGGATGGTACGTTGGTCAATGATGTTAAGATAGGCGATTTTGAAATGCCTTGGGAGAATAAGAAGAACTTCTGGAAGTGGCCAACATTTCCAGAAGGTATAGAACAAGTGGGTACGGTTTATACTTCACAGGGATTCGAATTTGATTACATAGGTGTAATAGTCGGGGACGATTTTATTTATGATAGAGAAAATAAAACTTGGATTGGTATACCGGAAAAGTCCCACGACCCAGCGGCAAAGAGAGATAAATCAAAATTTACCAATCACATGAAAAATGTTTATAGAGTTTTAATGTCACGTGCACATAAAGGGGTCTATGTCTATTTTATGAATAAAAGCGCAGAGGAATTCTTCAAATCAAGGATAAGATCCGCATGATTATAGTAAAGTATATATATTTTTACTAAAGTAAACTTAATGCGTGATGTGCTTGGTGGCAATAAGTGAGCTAGAGCGGAAATACAGAGCGTGGGTTAGAGAGTTAATTAATGGAAATCCTAGTTTGAAAGGGCATTGGATTAAGATAATGAGCATAATTGAATTAACTCATCCGAACGAAGTGAAGGCGATGGAGAGGATATGGAGTAGATTTTTGTGTGATAGTGATATCAACGGTGGGTTCATGGCTCTCATAATAAACGCTGAGCAAGAAGCTGATGCAAACATGCACAATTTAACTTTATAGGTTAGAATGCTTTTAGAATTTCCATGAAAGTATTGGTATAATGAAAATTCTTATAGTCGGTATTCCTGGAACAGGCAAGAGCACCTTGCTATACCACCATAATAAATATTTTTCCGCAAAAGCCATGCTGTGATGCGATGATAGACGGTTACACAGACGTGGCTGTGGTGGTCTCTGATGCAAAGAAGGCGAAGAAATGGTACGTGGACAAGCTGGGCTTCAAGGTCGTGCTTGACAAAGGCCATGCGATTGCTGTGAGCCCCAACGTGAAGACACCAAGCCTTGTGCTACACCTTTGCGGAGACGGATACGCGCCGCTGGAGCCAGGCAACACAGGTATAGGGTTCACGGCTGACGACTTCTTCGGAACATGCAGGGAAATGATGGCAAACGGGGTCAAGTTCAGCGAGAAGCCTGTAGACAGCGATGGCTACAAGCACGCAAAGTTCCTAGATCCTGATGGCAACGAATACTGGCTGTTCGAGAGCTCCCTAGCCAAGAAGGTGATGAAGAAAAAAGGATGAGGCTGGGAGTGCGCCTAGGCACAGCGGCCAAAGATATATAGTTATCTGGAATGGCTTGATATACGGCAAGGCTTCCTGCCAAGTTTAATAAGAGCTTTATAGGGAAACTTTTAGAAGTTCTATGAAAGTGTTAGGAAGAGATGCGCTTATGTATAAAATTAGGAAACTTAAAAGAAGCGATTTTACAACTTACTATGAAAATGAAGTATCGTATTACAAGGAACTCCTCGAAAATCCCGCCTTTGGAATTGGGACTTATGGCAAGAAGATTAAAAAGAAGGGTATTAAAGCAGCATTCTCAAAGCTGTATAAGCGTGCGGCTTCGCACAACGCCATTGTAGTTGTTGCGGAAAATGATGCAGGCAGAATGGTGGGGATTGGTGAATTGCAGGGGCATGCTTGGGCAGAGGCACCGCACATAGCTGATATGGGCTTCTCTATAATAAAAGAATATAGAGGCAAGGGCATAGGCACGGCCATAGTCAGGCAGCTGCTAAAGATGGCGAAGGGCAAATACGAGATAGTGACAGCTGGAACATTTTCTAGAAATACTGCGTCAAAAAGGCTTCTAAAGAAGTTCGGCTTCAAGAGATGGGCCTTCGGCCCAAAGTTTGTCAAGCGTGGGAAACTGTATATGGACACGGAGATATTTTACCTAAGATTAAAAAATAGCCACAAGCAGCCACTAAAATCATGAAAATGGAATTGTGTTTAATAACGCATCCTAAATTCAATGTTCCATCATAACAAAACAAAAATGCAATCTTCAAAACCTACTTACTCCACTATTTTGGAAAAGGCCAGGTTTTGGTTAACCCATCCAGATTGCTGGCCAAACTAGCCCAAAGATTATGTCTTTCCTCGTGAGGCGTTATTTGAGCTCAGTAATATGGAATAGAAAAGCACTAGACTCATAATTTTGAAACCATGCTTTTTTACCCTAGAAAACATGTCTATGATGATGTTTCGACTACAAAATATCGCACCATTTGCGCTAGGTGAAGAGATCTAACTCTCATTGGCTATTTACATGCAGTAAACTAGCCTATCTAAGCGCCTCAAATGGCAGATGAATTAGGTTTTGCTAAGATAAGTAGAGAAAAACTAACACATTTATAGTGTGGAGTCACTTATGATCCCTGCTGTACTCTTATCCATAGGTGTCAGCCCGAGCCAAGAGTTTTTGTTTTCTTCTATAAGGCCCTTTTGTTTCAATGCTTCAATAGCTTTTCCGGTTACAAAATCACCTAGCTTAAGTTGAACACGCACTTGCGCCGGAGCTATCATAAGCTCTCCATTTAGATATGTGTCCCATAAATAACCTAGCACGCGCTTTTCTGTTTGTGTCAGTACTGTTTTTGTTACCATTCCGTCACTTGCTAAGAGAGTTGAAGAAAAACTAATACAATTAGCGCATTTTGCTTTTGGCCTGCAATGCCCTGGCGTATACCTCATTTCTTAGCCTAGACTCAAGAGTAGCCCATCTCTTTCTCTCTTTATTGAGTATTCTGATGAATTTCCTGTTCATTCTATCATCTTCTTTATCCATTTCTTGTGTGGAAACCTAGGGGGTGTCCGATATCTAAAAAAATTCGAGAAAAACTATTTCTTTATAAACTCTTCAGCTCTATTAATACTTGCAAGCGCACCATTGTATCCGAGGGCCTTTATTCTCTTTAGTATTACATCTGGCGCATGCAAAAAGTCTTTTGCCGTTTCCGAGACATCAAATCCATTTTGGTCCAGTACAATTGCAGCTACTATCAAAGTTGTAATGCGTCCAAACGCTTTGATTGT
Organism: Microcaldota archaeon; assembly: GCA_021799635.1. GTDB lineage: Archaea > Micrarchaeota > Micrarchaeia > Micrarchaeales > Micrarchaeaceae > JAJZAB01. The sequence goes on along the minus strand of JAJZAB010000003.1, from coordinate 21,549 downwards.
CTCAGTCTTGCTAGGATCAGCGTCTATCCCATCTGGTGCAAATATTAAATCCAGGGCTGTGTACTTTGACTTTTCTAACGATGGTCCATTTACGTGATTTTGGAGCTTTAAAAGTATATTTTTTGCGAGCTCATCTCCATTAAAAAAATATTTTAATTCGGATTGAAAACCGAAAAGATAAGCGCCTGCCTCGTTTGTTCCGTTCCAAAGGGCGGATGCTATGTTGGCACTGTTTTGGTCTGATGAAGCTTTCATTACATAACGCAGTTCTGCTTCATGGTCGCCCATCCCGCTTCTGAAACTATCCTGGCCATAATGATAAATCTCATGTGGTATTGCGTCGCCACGCGTCCTAAGTGCTGTCTTTGGATCCCAAACAATTAGTCTTCTGGAATGCACTTGGGCGACCGTTTCACTATCAGGAACATTATGTATTTCTAGCTTTGGCCTATCAGGTAAATTATAACCAGTAACCTCCTTCAACTCATTTGCGGCCTGGCGCATTTGATAATGCCCGCGCAAGTAATGAACAGGATTGGCGCTCACCGGAGGGGCGTACTTAGCCATATTGGTATTTAACATGATAATATTCCTTTTTTTTGATATTTAAAGCTTTTTAATTCTTACAGAACGTAGACATTTTCTTACATTTTTGCACTTGCTTCGACGTAATTGTGGAAACCCAGGGGGTGTCTCTGTAAGGAAATCGGTCACTTCAAATCTTCAATCTTTATGACATCTAATCCAAAAGCCCTGTCTATTACGCTGTAATCCACGTCTCCAGTCAATATTCTCAGGTTCCTCCTTTTTGCTTGCGCTGCGATGAGAATGTCTCTGGAGTTTACAACCTTTCCATTCTTTGTAAGGGCTTGATATATCTCCGCAGCAAGAAATGAGTCATCTGAATTAAATGAAGTCAGAGGGAAGCTTGAGAAGAAATCCAGCACCTTTCTTCTTTTCTCCCTTTTTAGTCCTACCAGAGTTTCATATACGCATATAGAGCTTATGTTTATTTCCTTCTCGGCTCTGATGAATGATACTACCTTGGGATTGTTCCGCTCCCATTCTATTATCGCGGAGGTGTCTAAAAATAGGCTCATACTGGTCCCAATCTGAAGCTTTCTCTCATTTTCTTTATTCTGGCCTGCACCTCGTCAGCCTCCTTATCAGACAATATGCCCCTTATCTTCTCAAAGGCGGCCAGTTTCGCTTCCTTCCTATCGTAAACCAATTCATCCAAAAGCTCGCTAAAGCTCTTCTTGCCCTTGATCTTCGAAAGCCTCTGATACACCTCATCTTTTATCATTATTGTTTTCACATATATCTGTATACTATATACAGCATACAGATTATTAAGCCTTTCGCTTAAAGCACTCAAGAGCAAAAGAAAGAGGATCCTGGTTTTGCCAAGAGGGTTGAAGGAAGTCGGGACTACTGCGGTTCCCACCTGCCGGCGGTGCCCGGGCCGGTGATTGAGTTCCCTTCAGAAAGCATATCCGCAATGCGCCTCGCTGCTCCGCTGGCGCCCCTGAGAAAAACAATCGCATCCTCATCGGTTACAGTATCATTTGGCCTTAGCTCCTGCATCTCTGCTTTTTTGTCACGGCAACCTCAACATGCTGCATGCCAAGCTCTGTTATCTCGTAGCAGGTAGCATCAGGCAGGCCCTCGTCTACAGTATACGCCATACCAGATACAAGCTTGGCCTTGACAAGAGATTCTAGCGCTTTTTCTACGCGTTCCCTTGTCATACCAAGTTCCAGCCGCACCGCCACTGCTAGGACCCTTTGGCCGAAATCCATCCGCGCTTCGTCTATGTAGTTTAGCACTGATGTCTCGTCAGCACTAAGCGTGGTCAGCTTTGCGTCCGGCCTAAGCAGTGCAGGCACAGCATGTTGATATTTTGCCCTTGTAGATTCTATGTCTGCGTCCGTTGCCCTGTTGACCAGCCTTGCGCCCCCTAGGTCATTACGCAATAGGAGCTTGTCTAGCCTAAACCTAGCATCCTTTATTCCTTTTTTGACTGGCATTGTCATCTTCCCACGCCACTACTCACTTTATTCAGATATAAATACCTTTGTTGATCCATCCCCAGCATGACGGGCTGGGCCCGACCTCATGTTGAATGTCTAGAGGCTGCAACCTGTAGGCGCGCTGAGTGAGTTGTAGGCAAGCTCCCCTCTTAAGAACGTGTATATTCCAGCTGCCATTACTAGCGTTCCGCCTGTGAACACTGTAGGCACCGTTAAACCCTAGATATACATCCAACCTCTGGGATTTAAATTTATCACTGACATTTCGACGATTTAAGTGCAGCCCATTGTGCTAACCAAGATCCCGGAGCTTTGTTTCCACCGTGTCTCATTCAGTCCTTTTTATCTTGAGGATGGAGGCGTCTATAAGCGACTCGCCCTCACCTGCTAGCCTTGGCCCGCTCCCTGCCTTAGTGACGTGCAGCTTTTTTATACCTTCAATTCCTGAGATTGCTTTCTCTACCTTGCCCCTGTGTTTTTCAAGCGTCAGTATATTTGCGTTCGGACCTGCGTCAAAAGTATAAGCTGCAATGATCTTGCCCTCACTACTGTTCAAATCATCTATTGCTAACATTATCTCCTTGGATACGTCGTTCAGGTAAAGTATAGGAGGGTAGGTGTCAAGCATTACGGCGTGCATGTTGTTGCTGTCCCTTATTGTAAGCAAACCCAGGCTTTCAAAGTCCCTGTCAGTGATCGCCTTCTCAACCTCTGCGCACATGTGCTCAGCGTACTGCGGCCTGGCTTTGTACAGCGTGCTTGTCTCTACGGTCTGCTTCATCCCAGATCTGGACGACACCTTCTTCTTTGAGCTGGACACTATGACAACAATGTCGATAAGGTCTGGCCAGTGATCTGCCTTTGCTATCTGGCGTATGTGGGAATCTGCGCCGTCCACCCTTGAACCTTTTTCCCATTTTACGAAACCGCCCGCAAGGCTCCTGCAGGCGCTTCCGCTGCCCTGCCTTGCTATGATTGACATATCCTTCTCGTTCAGGTTGAGTCCAAGAGCTGCGTTGACCGCAAATACCAATGCAGAGATGCCGCTTGCGCTTGATGCCAGGCCTGCAGCAGTAGGGAAGGAATTTTCCGATGCCACCATGACCCTGTCGTCCCTTCCGGCCATCCTGCGCATTATATCTATTATAGTAAACCTCTCTATCACATCCTTGTTGGAAAGGTCCTGCCTCTCCCCGTTTATGTAAAATATGTCCTCCTTTATCCTGTCTGTGAACAATACGCTAGTCCTTGTATTGAACTCCTCGCCTAGGGTCATGCTTATAGAGCTGTTCATAGGCAGTATAAGCTTATCATCTCTCTTGCCCCAGTACTTCACCAATGCTATGTTGGGCGTTGCGATTGCGGTATGCACTATTTCATTGCTTTGGTGTTCTTTATACATACAGATCACACTTCGTTAATCATGCGCTGCCATCTCTCATCTACCTTATAACTTTCTCAGCGTTAATGGTTTATCAAGAAATCCTTTGTTATATTAAAAAATGGATTCAGGCTTTGAGGCGGTGGCCAATGCCCACGCAACTCTGCCTGCATGTTCTTTAATATATTTTATGCCATAGCTACGGTATGCGCCATTTTAGATATTTATAGGTTTCTGAACAATACGGCAATGTGCCTCTTTTAGGTGCGCCCGTGTTCCTTTTTTAATAAAATTACCCCATCATTCTGCATTGATATGTTTAGGAGTTCTAGATTGCTCTTGCTGGACCAAAACCTCCTGAGGCGCTGTGCTTCATTGTCGTCTGCTGAGATAGCACCTATGGAATCCTTTCCCCCAGCTCCGGGCAGCTTGGCTACTAATGCACCCTCATTTTTACTGTCTTCAATCAGCCTAGTCGTATCTGCAGGTTCTATATCTACCCCACTCAATTCACCCAGTTTTTTTGTAGCCAGCCTGCCTCTTTCAAAGTTATCTATAAATTCCGCTATGTTGTGGGTGCTATTTTCATCCTTGATCTTAGATAAAGCTATGGTAGCTTTTTCTGTGGAATCATTTATTTCAGTAATTATATCTTTGTATTTCTGTGGGTTTCTCTTCTTGAATTCATTAACCACACTTACTAGAGACGTAGTTATTGTTGCTTCGTTTACGAAATTTGCCATGGATACCCTAAATATATCTGGGAAACTCACGCTCTTTATAGTATAATCCCACTTTTTATCAACCATGCTTGTTACATCATCTATGGTAAAATTCTGTGGGAATCCAGTTATTATAGAGGGAGAATATCTTGAATACAGTATGCTTCCATATGTGGCTGCAGCTATATCGAATCCGCTTCCGATTTTGCCCGTGGCAACACTATAGCTCAGCTGCGCAATCTTATGCAGAGCCTCATTCTCTTTCGTATCCAAGCCATAAGATCCCAGTATCGCGGCAACAAGCGCTACTGTCACAGCAGAGCTGCTGCCCATGCCACTCTTTGAAACCTTTTTATTGCTCCCATTACCACTAATGCCATATCCAAATGCTTTATCATTTCTTGTTTCAATACTAATACCGCTTGGTTTAATCCCTTTGGATATAACATAAGAAAGCGAAACCTCTGCCGTCGTGATTAATAAATTGAGCTCCTTGATGCGCTCTATTTTTATCTTGCCAGTTTTCGCGTCTAAAGTTCCGTTTATTTCAAGATTGAAATCCGGTACTTTTATGTGTACCTTGCTACTGCCTTCCAAAAGATTGACATTTGTGTGCACATATGCGTCTATTGCAGTTACATATCCTATATTAGGCCTCTCAAGGACCGAATATCCACCTAGCCATAAGATTTTACCCGGAGCTTTTGCTTCTGCCATGTTTCATTCATCCCTTTTTATCTTTTTATATATGCCGCTGCGCCTGACTCAGCCATGCTGACATTATAAACCTTCAGGCCTGTGGATGTGAACTCACGTGAAAGGCGCGCGGGATCGTCGGAAAGCACTATGGCTATCCCTCCCCCTCCGCCGCCGCTTAGCTTGGAGCCGCTGGCACCCAGCTCTTTTGATTTGGCTACGACCGCATCCAACCCTGGATTCGAGACACCCAGTTCCTTGAGCAATTCCTGGTTCCGGTACATACATCTTCCTGCATCGATGAGATCGCCGGTCCTGAGCGCTGAGATGCCCTTGGTTGTGCATTCCTCTATCATGTCGAATATGCGCATTGTCCCGGCCCTGTCCATTTCCAGCCGTTCTGAAACCGTTCTCACGGTCTCTGAAGTTGGCTTCTTCGGCCCTGTGTCAACTATTAAAATGCGGATGTTTTTTGGCAGGTTCTCCCTTACAACCCCTGACTGGTCGCTGTATACTACGCAGCCTCCGTAGAACGACGCGTTCACGTCTATTTTTCCTGCCAGCCTGTTCTTGTGGACTATGCGCTCCCCGTCCCTGGCAATATCTATCAACTTTTCATCAGCCAATCCTATGCCAAGGCATTTGGCCATGGCCATTGTGAACGCCACAGAGCACGCCGCGCTGCTGGCCAGTCCCTTACTCATGGGTATGTCTGAGCTTACGATGACCTTTTTGCCGGATATTGTTGTATTTGATTCATCCATGAGCCTGCCGGCTATTATAATATATGGGAGCGCTTCCGCAGATACGTCACCTATAGCGCGTGCGACAAAGTCCCTGACGCGGTCAGCGTCGCCTGATGTCGCCTCCCTATATTCCAGGAATAGCGTTTTAATGTGACCTGCAGGCAAATATTCGCTTTTGCCAAGGTCTTTCAGCTCGAATTCTATCCCATCAGAATCCGCGTCATATATGGCGACCTTGGCTCTCATTTCTGCAGCCATTGCTGCTGATGGCTTGCCGTGCAGTACAACATGCTCTCCATAAAGCTTGAATACGCCCGGTGCGGTTGCGTAGGTTTCTGGCATACAATTAATTTTATGGATATTAAAGCTTTAAAACGTTGATTAAAACCGTCATTAAACGAAGCCGCTGCTGTAATAAAGGTATCAAATAGAACGCGGCTTTGTCATCTGCCTTTCCTTGTAGCAGCCCACGTCGCAGGCTGGCAGCCCTCTTTTTTGTATGTCAAATACCGCTCCAGAACCTGGTTTAAGACCGAGGTGAGAAGTTAACGTAGTAGGACGCCGCAGTCCATTTGGCTGCAGAGTTCACTGCTGCCCTGCCGCACCTTCCCTATTCTTTGCCATGCGCAGCGCCCCGAGCAGGGTCGGGCTCTTGAAGCCATCCTCATTTCCATCCTTCTTCTCCCTTTCCAGCATGAACACCTCCATCTCAGGCATTCCCATCTTCTTGATCTCATCAGTCAGAGCCATTAGCAGGGCGTCATTCCTGGATCTCTTCGCCCTCTTCACCCACTCCTCCCTGCCGAAGTTCTCAGGAAGAGTGATCCCGTCCTTGGACCAGTGGAGGGGAGGCTCAACCCCCTGCGGTGCGCCACCCTTGCCTATGTAGCTGTAGTTGTCAACAGGGTGCATAGGGTCTTTGTATACGTTTATTGCTACGTAGACATCAACTGCAAGGTCCTCTGGGCCAGCGAGCCCAAGCTTCTGGGCCAGCATTGAGTTGAACGGCACGCCTGGCGTCTTGTGGAACTCATCCTTCTTCTGGTTGTAGTGGAGCAGCCAGCTGCTGTACCTCAGTATCATGCCCTCGCCGTACACCTGCTTGAGGTATTCGGGGTTGCCGGACTGCTTGTCTTCTATTATCACGTGGGTGAGGTGGTATCCCTTCTCGCCCCTCTCCAGCCTTGAGATGACGACGTCAGGCGTTATGGCCCTGAGGCCGTCCTTTGGGCTGCATACAGGAAGCACCCATGGAACCCACGATGACGTGCCATCGGCAAGCCTGCCAACGAATTCATCCGGATCTAACGCCGGGTTCCTTCTCAGCTCCAGCACCTCGTGGGCTATCGTGCCCCTCCGCATCGCCTCGGTCTGCGTGAGCTTCTTACCGTAAAGGTAGTCTTCTACGAATTCGGGGTTCCTATCCTCGTCCTTGCCTGGCAGCTTGCTGACAGACACGCATCCTCCGATGCCGTATCCAACCCTTGTGCTGTGGTTCCCCAGCCTGTTGAGCACCGCAGACAGCACTGGCGGGACGTTTCCGCCTGCCGTGTTTAAAAAATTGGAGCACTTGTCGCACATGTTTAGCATATCCCTGTAGGTGGCCGGCTTTGCCTTCCTGAGCAGGTTATCCATAGGTGGTTCCGGCATCATGGCCCTGTTCTTCAGCCATTCCTGCGAGGCCTCTTTTTCCATCCATATAAGATCGTCTATTGTGCCTTTCGGGGCATCCCTAACCGCTATCGAGGCTATTGTACCTTCAACAGCTGCGCCCTGCGTATCTTTAGCAGGCCTTGCCTCATAGCTGAACCCCCCTTCCCTGCTCTCCCTCTCCAGCTGCTCGTGCAGCCAGCGCCACGCCTTTGACCTCTCAGGCAGCGGAGCCTCGAAGTTCAGCACAGCGCTCTGCCTCCCCTCTCTCTCTATCAGCAGGGTCTGCGACACCGGAAATGCCGGGGCTTGGGTTTTCCTCAAACAATCACAGTTTCACTTCTGAAAAAGGTGATATTTATAGATATCTGCAGTGGTTCTGGGATGCTTTTGGTCAAAAGCGCCACGCGCATGCACTTGAACGCTTCCAGGCTGCGGCTTGGCCTAATCCAACACCTGGTCGGCAGCGTACGCCCTCTCGCCCAGCAGCGCCTTGGCTATGAAGGTGCCCACTATGACTATTACAACGTTAGCCAGCAGAGCGATCAGCCCTATGAACACAGGCCCTATGCCAGTGGCTATCAGCGTGGTGGTCCACGTCGCGTAGTGGTTTGCCGCCAGCATCATGTAGATGCCCAGAAATACGCCGAACACAAGGCCTAGGAACACCGCCCACTTGTTCAGCTTCCTAGTTATCATGCTGAACACGAACGCCGGGAGTATCTGCAGTATGAGTATGCCGCCAAAGAGCTGCAGCTGTATGGCGAAGGTAGCCGGTATTATGAACACGAAGCCGAGGGCCAGGAACTTGAATATGACAGCGAAGACCTGCGCGGTCCTTGTCTCGCCGTGTGGGGTCATCTTCGGCTTTATCTCCTTTGCTATGTTCCTTGTGAACAGGTTGGCCGCAGCTATGGCCATTATCGCGGCCGGGACCAATCCCCCTATGAATATGCCGAGAAGCGCGGCTCCTGACAGCCACGACGGCAACACCGTGAGTATGAGCCCTGGGACTATCTGGGTACCCTGCACAGAGGCTGGGAACAGCTTCACGTACTTCAGCGCTGCCGGTATGCCGTATATGAAGAACCCGAACATGGCTAGGAAGCCGAGCCCTATGCTGTAAAGCGGCAGCAGCGAGGCTGTCTTCCTAACCCTCTCTGGGCTGCTCTGGGCCAGCGTGGCGTTGGTCACATGAGGATACAGGTAGAGCGCCAGTGCGCTCAGTATGAACAGGCTCCAGTATGCGTTGTAGAGGCTTGATGGCAGCGTGAAGTAGTGTATGTTGGTGGCTGATGCGTTGATAATGGCTGAATGCAAGCCTCCCACAGCCGCTACCGACACCACCACTACAGCCACAGTGACAAGTATGAGAGCGTCCTTGAGAAGGGCTCCAAGCGTGGCGCCCCTGAGGCCGCTTGTCCAGGTGAAAGCCGCCAGTATTATGAACGACAGTACCAGCGCCACCTCTATTATGGTGTTCACAGCGCCTAGCCCGCTCAGCAGCGCTATCAGCACAGCCTGCATGCCCACTATCTGCAATGCTATGTAAGGCAGCTCAGCCACTATGCCCACTATAGCTATGGATATTGCAAGAAGCCTGCTGTTGAACACAGATCTCACGAAGTCGGCTACGGTCAGGTGGCCGTGCTTGTTCGCTATCCTCCAGAACTTTGGCATGGCCCACATCGCGAATGCGTATGTTATTATGACGTACGGAGCTGCGAAGAAGTATATCGAGCCCTTCGCGAAGAGCGACGAAGGCACAGCTATGAAAGTGTACGCGGTGTATATGTCAGCGCCGAGCAGGAACCAGCCGAGGAAGGTGCCGAGCCTGCCTCCTGCCATGCCCCACTCCTTGAGCTTCCTGAGGTCTCCCTTCCTCCACCTGCTGCCGTAGAATCCAAGGAATATAAACACAAGGAAGAGCGCGACGAAGACCCCTATGGACACCGAATTTATCATCTCCTAGACCCCCTGTGCGCTTTCCTTCCTATACCTCTGCCTGAAATTCCTGCGCGCCTGTCCCTCCTGTTCCACAGCACTGCCGCTATATAGAAAAGTAACGCTCCCAGCGGCATCCACAGCATCTGGTAGAAGTAGAAGAACGGCAGCCCTCCTATGATCGGATACTCGGAATTGTATGTGGGTATGAGAAGCAACGCTACAAGCGGTATGAGAAGAAGAATGACTATTGCAGCATCAATGCCCTTTCCCATCCAATTCATCCATTGCTTTATCTTTGATGAAAAGTCTTTTATAAGTTTGCAAAGGCAGCAAAAAAGCAGGGGCTGTCTGGATGCCGGCGCCCCTACCTTCCTGATGCGCCGCCGCCAATGCACTTCCTTATTCCCTCATCCAGGCCTATTTTCGCCCTGAATCCGATTACCCTTTCGGCCGTGGAAAGCAGCTCGACGAGGTTGCTGCCTATGAAACCCGCGCCGCCTGTTACAATAACAGTCTTGCCTGAAATTTTTTTCATGCCGCCACCATACCAATAAATATATGTGTAAGTGCCTTGCTATCTATTTTCAACCGTTTATCACGGCTCCATTTATTATGCTTTTTGCAACGTCGCTTCCTTGCGCCGCGAAGACCGCGTTGCTCACCGCGTTCTTTTTGCTTAGAGGGCAGATTGACTGGCGCCTCCCGATCACTATTATGTCCGCCTTCTTCCCTTCCTCAATACTGCCGGTGTTGCACCGGAGCGCCTTGGCGGCGCTTACGGTCGCCGCGTCAAGCGCCTCCTGCGCTGTCAGTCCGTTGATCAGCGCGGAGAACTTCATTGTCTGGAACATGTCAAGGCTGTCGTTCGATGCGGCGCTGTCAGTGCCCAACGCCACATTTATCCCCCTTTTCAGCATCTCTTTTATCCTCGCGGTGCCGCTCCCAAGCCTTGCGTTGCTTACCGCATTGTTGACAACTGTGGTTCCAGATCTTGCCAGCATCGACATCTCTTTGTCGTCAACCCATACCGCATGGGCAGCCACTAACCTGCTAGACAGGAAGCGGTTCCTGCGCATCCACTCCACAGGCCTCATCGAGTACTTCTTAACATGGCTCCTGACCTCCTCCTTTGTCTCTGCAAGGTGCATGTGCAGTATTGTGCCGTGCTCCTCAGCCAGCCTGTCCGTTTCTTGTATCGTATCCTTTGAGCAGGCGTAGACGCCCTGGAGGCCGAACGATGGCATCACAGTCCTTTTGTTCTTGTACTTCTTGACAAAAGCCTCTGCGTTCCTTATAGGATCACCCACCTGTGTGGTGTACTCCTTGTCCAGAACCACCCATGATAGGAACGCCCGGATGCCTGCCCTCTCCGCCTCCTCTGCTATAGCATCCTCAGAATAATACAGGTCGAGGAAGGACGTAGTGCCGGTTGCAATCATCTCTGCAGCTGCCATGCTCGCAGACTCCTTTACCTTCTCCCTCGTGTTCCTCCTGTCGAACTTGGCCGTCTCTTCAAGGAATCTCGTCAGGTTGCTGCAGTCCACCGCGCCGCGCAGCGTTGTCATCCCGACATGGGTGTGCATGTTAATGAGCCCAGGCATGACGATGCCTCCTTTCGCGTCTATGACAATGTCTGACCTGTCGGATTGCTTGCCCACCGATGTTATGGCGTCGCCCTCAACTATGACGTTTCCCTGGATTACCCTCCTCCTTGCGTCCTGGGTTATCACAATGCCGTTGCTGATAGTTATCATGCGCCAAACATCGTTTCATTTTATTGGTGAACCATCTCTTCAAGCCACTCTTGGACTGCCCTGAAACGGTACGGTCCAATTGCTGAATGAAGCTTTGTGGTGTCGGCCTTTGTGAGGTATTGGTAAGTTTTGATTGGATTGTCTGTATGTATAATGTGCTCTTTGTCTATCATTTCCGCGATGTGCCTGTAGGAAACTGCCCTCCCTGTGCCGACGTTGTAAACTCCAGGGCTGCCTTTCTCAAGCATCATTAAGGTTATCTTTGCCGCATCGCTTACATGTATGAAATCCCTTGCCTGCGAACCATCGCCGTATACTACCAACGGCTCGCCTCTTTCCTTGTTTTTCAGGAACTGCGTGGCGATGCTTGCATACTGGCCTTTTTCGTTTTCGCCTTCGCCAAACACACTGAAAAGCCTCATGCCAATCGTGTGGATGCCTTTTGAAAAATGAAAATAATCGGCATGCATTTCATTCATAATCTTGGATTGTGCGTAGGTATTGTGCTGCTTGCTGTAATCTAGTGGCATAGAATCGGAAAAATGTTCCCCAGTATATACTGCAGCACTTGATGCATAAAGGACCTTTTTCGCCTTTTGCTCATGTGCTGCCCAAAGCACGTTCATAAAACCGTTTACATTGATATCAAAGCATTCCACTGGATCCTTCTCGAACTGCACAATAGAGGTTATTGCAGCAAGGTGTATGACGAAGTCAGCGCCTTCCATCGCCTTGGACACTGCAGACTTGTCGCGGATGTCGCCCTTTACAAATTCTATTGCAGATTCATTGTTATCCTTCAGGTCAAGCCCTTTTACTGCATAGCCATTATTCAAAGCCTCACGGACTACATGGTTACCTATGAAGCCAGAACTACCAGTTACAAGAATTGTCCCTTTTTCCATAGAACCATTATGCAGATTATGCCCAGCAAATATTAAAATACTAATTAGTTAAAATGGAAACAGCAAACAAAAGTTCTAATGTACCAGATAGAAGTGGAATATAGAAGCTCTTCGAAAGAAAGAATCAGCGAAGATGCAATAGCAGAGGAAATAAGAAGGATTGCTGGAATATTCATGAGTAATTGGGAAGTTAGGCTTTCTAAAACAAGAAAAGAGGATTGGGTAAGATGGATAAGTTAGAGCAGCAAGAAGAAAAGTCAGTAGGCGCTTTCGTAGTTGATAAGAATGGAAGGTTTCTGGTCATGTGCAGAGCCGATAATGTGAAGTCACCATGGGAGCCTCCTAAGGGCCACCAGGAAAAAGAAGAGGCAGACATTGATACGCTGAAGCGCGAACTTATGGAAGAGTGTGGAATCGGCAACTTTAGTCTTGACAGTGACTTCGTTGATGAGGTAAGGTTTGCCAATTCAAAAGGTTCCAACAGGCTGATAGTTATGTACATTGCAAGATATGACGGGCCAATACGCCTTAGCAGCGAGCACAAGGAATATGCATGGCTGAGCTGCGAAGAAGCTGCAAAAAGGCTAGACTACCACGGATTCCCGGAAGCGCTGCAAAAGGCAGCCAAGCACCTAAAACTTGATCTAACCCCATAGAAAGCTAAGCAGGAATAAAGCAGTAATAGCAACACTCTCTCATACAATTGGAATAGCAGCAATAAGCCATGTTTACGCCCTTCCGGTTCTGATGCTGCTATGGAAAAGGGCTGCTCCTTTACATGGATTTAGAATACTATTGATATATCAAAGATGCTGCAGAGTACGTTAGTGCCTTGTAAGGTGTCAACCTCGTTTTCTGTAAACTTCCTTAGAAGCGAGGAGAAAGTCCCTTTTTCCAGGGCATAAGATTTTGCATCGAGAGCGCTTATCCCATACTCTTCGGGCAGCGCATTCCCCAACGCCTTTGAGAGCGTAGTCTTGCGTTGTTTTGTGCGTGGCCTAAATTCGCAGCGCAATGCTTAAGCTGCTTTAGGCAACCGCCTTTGCCTTGGAGAATGAATAAGCCCCAAGGGCAAGTATGGCGAGCGCTATAGTGCCAAGTATGGCAGCATCCATCCAAACCGGAAATACTGAAGCACCCAGAAGCGCTCCCCTCATCCCGTCAACCCCGCAGGTGAGCGGGTTCACGTAAGTGACATAACGTATGAATACTGGCAGCGCGCTTTACTTTATGAACGAATAGATGAGATAGGTCTTCCGGCACGCCTCGTGCCTATTATCGGGGTTATTATGCTTTTGCTTGGCGCTATCATATATATTTGGCTGAATAAAGCCCTAATTATAAATTCTGAAGCAGAAAATAAAAAGATGTTTATTTGATTACTATACGCTAAAAGAACTTAATATTTTTTATTTGATAGACTTTTTAATATTACCGCTTATAAAAATTGCTGCTTTTAGCAATGATTCAAACGTACCGGCATCTGACCAGAATCCATCCAAAAAAACAGCTTTAAGTCTTCCTTGTTTTATATACCAATTATTAACATCTGTTATCTCTAACTCTCCTCTTTGACTAGGCTTTAAGGTTTTAATAAAATCAAAAACATCGTTAGGATAAATATACAACCCAGTAACTGCGAATTTTGATGGTGGGTTTTTTGGCTTTTCTAGAATTTCCACGACATTTTCTTCATCGCTTAATTTCGGTACACCAAAACGTTCTGGATCTTCAACCTCTTTTAGATAAATATATGCATTGTCATCTGAGAATATATTTGGCTGTGTCTCCACTTTTTCGAATATATTATCACCCAATATAACAGCAGCCTTTTCTCCTTTCTTTACGAATTCTTCTGCTTGCAGAAGCGCATGAGCTATACCTTTTGGTCCATCTTGAACTTTGTAAGTCAATTTTAATTCGAATTCTGATCCGCTACCAAGCAATCGAATAAAATCAGCAATATGTTCTCCACCGCTGACTATACAGATGTCTTTTATACCTAGGCTTTTCAGTGTTTCTAAAGGATAAAACACCATTGGCTTATTGTACACTGGCAAAAGGTGCTTATTAGTAACATTTGTAAGTGGATAAAGCCTTGAACCTGTACCTCCAGCTAGTATAATCCCTTTTATTTTCTCGTTCATACGACTGCCTTTTTGCTATAATAGTCTAGATTTTTGAGATAATGACTTATAGTAAGCTTTAAGCCATAATCGAACTTTATTTTAGGCTTCCAACCTAACTCTTTAGTTATTTTTCTTGCATCTATGGCATATCTTACATCGTGACCTGGTCTATCATTTACGAAATGAATAAGTTTATCGCTTTTATTAAGCTCTTTCAGTATACTTTTTATTACATCTATGTTGCGCTTCTCGTTATTTGCAGAAACAAGATATGTCTCCCCATATACACCTCTTTTTATTATTTGCTCCAGTGCAGAGCAATGGTCTTCTACATATATCCAATCCCTTATCTGAAGGCCATTGCCGTATACAGATATTGGCATTTCTTTAACTGTATTTATTATGGTTTTAGGTATAAGTTTTTCAGGATGCTGGTTTGGACCATAATTATTGCTGCAATTTGATATGGTTACAGGCAATTTGTACGTATTAAAATAGGCATTTACTAAATGGTCTGCTGCGGCTTTTGTAGCCGAATATGGATTTCTTGGGTTATACCTGCTTTTTTCGTTAAATTTCAGTTTAGAATTAAGGGGTAATGAACCATACACCTCATCAGTAGATACCTGGTGAAATCTGGTTCCATATTTTCTTACTGCTTCAAGTAAATTGTGTACACCAATTATGTTTGATTTCACAAAATTCGATGAATTAAGTATGGAATTATCTACATGGGATTCTGCAGCAAAATTTATTATAGCGTCAACATTCTTTGAAAGCATAAATGCTGTTTTAGAATTTGAAATATCACCTTTAACAAAAGTATAATCATATTTTTCTATTCCAATAAGATTTTGCTGATCTGCAGCATAAGTTACTTTATCTAGATTTATTATTGTATCTTTACCGTGTTTCTTGAACCAGTATTTTATAAAATTTGAACCTATAAAACCCAATCCGCCAGTAACAAGTAATTTCATTTGTAATCACTTTTGTAGCTGATTTTTAAATATTTTAATTGCTTCTTCTAATTTCAATGCCTTTACTCCAGAAGCTTTTTCAGCTTTTGATACATTCAAAGCTACTTTCTGAGGCCTTTTTGCTGGCTGATTAAGTTCTGCTGTTGTTATTGGTTCTATGAGCTTTTCGTCAAGGCCAAATTCTTTCGCAAGCATCTTACTGAATTCAAACCTGCTTATATTATCTTTTCCTGAGACATTGAATACACCAGAGCGATCTTTTTCATATAAAGACAGAAGAAATTCTCCGAGGTTGTCTACTAATGTTGGATTGCTATATTGGTCCATTACAACCCTTATTTTGTTTTTGAGTTTTAGTTGTTGCATTACCCAGCTAGGAAAAGGCAACTTGTCAAATAAATCACTGGCTCCGAATAGTACGGCCGTTCTAGCTATTATGTAGTTCATATCAAGTGCTTCTATTACCTTTTCTGCGATGAGCTTAGTTCTTCCATAATAATTTATTGGATGAGGTTTATCTTTTTCAGAATAAGTAGTGGTCTTGTAACCGTCATATACATAGTCGGTGGAGATGAATATATACTTACATCCGTTGACTTTGCAAGATTCAGCAACATTTTTTGTGCCCTCCACATTTATTTTCCATGCATCTTCATGATGCAACTCACAATAGTCAACATTGGTCAAAGCATGTGTATCTATTACCAAATCAGGTTTTACATCGCGCAAAAGCTTTGAAACGTTGTTCTTTTCAGTAACATCTAGTCTGGATATGTTGCCAAATTTTGGCTTATGAAAATTATATGTCCTGTAAGTTTCATATCGATCCTTGCTAGACTGGTAAATCTTATTACCAAGAAGCCCGCTTGCGCCAATTAAGAGCAGTTTTTTCATAGTATAAACTTAAAATGATTGAATATTTAAATATTTACAATATTAAATGATATTATGCCATTTGAATTTAAAAGATTAGAAATCCCGGATGTCATTTTAATAACCCCAAAAGTCTTTGCTGATGAACGCGGCTTCTTCATGGAAACCTATCAAAAGGATGAGTTCAGAAAAGCAGGAATAACTGGTGAATTTGTACAGCAAAGCCACTCAAAGTCTGTTAAAGGTGTATTAAGAGGCTTGCATTATCAAAAAGAGCCATATGTTCAAGCAAAGCTTGTGAGATGTATAAAAGGCGAGATATTTGATGTGGCTGTTGATATAAGAAAAAATTCGTCTACTTTCGGCAAGTATGTTTCTGCAAGGCTTTCAGAAGAAAACAAGAATATGCTTTATATTCCAAGAAGCTTTGCTCATGGTTTCGAAGTATTAAGTTATGAAGCAGAAGTTGTTTATAATATTGACAATGTATATTCAAGAGATAGTGAAAGTGGCATAATATGGGATGATCCAACTCTTATTATAAAATGGCCCATAAAAAAACCTTTGCTTACTAAAAAGGATAAAAGTTTACCTAGGTTAATTAACAGTAATCATTAAATTATATAGACATAATGAAAAGTAGAAATTGCTTTTAGATAATTTTATATTTTACCTTATGTCAATTAAGCTATCTAAAATTATGTAATAATCGAAATAAATAAAGCGTGCCTTTATGCAAATAACTAAAAATAAATATGATAATAAAAATACGATGGTTCATAAAAAAGTTTGTGTCGCTTGCGGTAATAATAAATTAAAATTAGTTATTAATCTTGGTAATGTACCAAATGCTAATGGGCTTGTTTCTGTTAAAGACTTAAAAAATGTAAAAAGTTACCCTCTCAAATACTATTGGTGTAATAAATGCGGTTTACTTCAACAATTAGATAAAGTAGATAGCGCGGTATTATTTAAAAATAATTATACTTATCATACAGGAGTAAATGAACCTGCAGTTAGACATTTTAAAGAGCTATCTGTAAGTATAAGTAAAAAAATAAAGAATAGGCAATTTGCTGTAGTAATTGGATCTAATGATGGAACAGAAATTGGTTTATTGCAACAAGCAGGATTTAATAAAGTTATTGGTATTGAACCTGCAAAAAATATTGCTGCCATTGCTAATAAAAGTAGCTTTAAAACAATAAATGATTTTTTTACACTAAAATTAAGTAAAAATATGATTGAAAAATATGGAAAAGCAGATGTTGTAATTGCTAATAATGTTTTCGCACACATTCCTGATCCTAAAGATATGTTATCCGGGATGAGGAATCTACTAAATACTGATGGTCAAATAATAATTGAAATGCAGTGGTTCCGTGATGTGTTCAAAAAACTTTCTATAGAAACATTATACGCAGAACACTATTATGAATGGTCGATTAAAGCTATTGATAAAATTTCAAAAAGCTGTGGGGTAAAATTAATAAATGTAGAACACCTTCCAGATCAACAAGGTGGTTCAATAAGGTGTACTTTAAAATTACATGGGAAGAAGTCTAAATCTTTGAAAAAGCTCGAAAGGAAAGAGATTATTACTGGGATTTACTCGGCCCAAAAAATGCTAAAATTCCAAAAACGAGCTGAAATACGCAAAGTCAAATTATTAAAATTACTTAAAAAATTAAAATCAGAAAACAAAAGAATAGCCATATGGGCGGTTCCTGCCAAAGTCCCCACATTACTAAATTTTTGTGGAATAGACTCATCTATTATCTCTGCTGCATATGATTCTACTCCAGATAAAATAAATAAAATCATACCAAAAGCTAATATTAAAGTTTTTGATGAAAAATTGCTTAGCCCCGATATGAAATACATGCCGGATTATATCTTAATTGGTGCATGGAATTATCTAGATTTCGCAACAAAAAAATTAAAGTGGTTTACTGATAAAGGAGGTAAATTAATAAATATGCTTAATGGGAAAGAAATTTAATCCATACCTTAATATGTTGATTTTACAGAAATTGTATACCATTGATGGCTTATTACATGCAGCAAATAGATAAAAGTAATAAAGAGCCAAATGACTTAACCATAAAAAGAAAATGTCCTATATGTAATTATTACAGTATAGGCCAAATTATTAAAACAAGAGAAAATATGTTTGGACTTGGTGGTACGTTTTATTACCATATATGTAAAAGATGTGGGTCTGCTGCTATAATAAATAAACCCGAAAATTTGGAAAAGTATTATCCTGAAACGTACCTTTCTAAAAAGATTTATCCTAAATATAAAAATTTAATAGTCATGTTTCTCTTTAAGCTATACCTGATAGTATCTCCGAATTCCACTTTACGTAAAATTATAGATAAACGATTTGGTACCCCCAACATATTCCAGATATTCAATAATATGCTAAAAGAATCTAAATTTACCTCCTTTAATAATAAAAGTATACTGGATATAGGTTCTGGTGCTGGGCAGTGGCTTATTTGGCTTTCGCTTCTTGGGTTTAAAAAAAGAGTTGGGGTCGATCCTTTTATTAAATCAACTATCCAATATAATAGAAACTTTAAAATTTTAAAGGGAGATATTAAGGCTGTCAAAGGTAAGTTTGATTTTATTATCTCTAATCATAGTATAGAGCATTCCCAAAATCCACAAAAAATTATAAAATTTGCAAGAAAAATTATAAATAATAATGGATTATTTGTGATTAGAACACCACTAATAGACAGTTATGCATTTAAGAAATATGGTTCAAACTGGGTTGACTTAGATCCTCCAAGGCATTTAGTGTTATTAAGTAAGAAAGCGCTTTACCTATTGGCCTCAAAATTTAACTTTGATATTGTTAAAATTATTTATGATTCAAACGAATCTCAATTTATTGGAAGTGAACTATATAAAATGGGGCTTAATTTATCATTAATCAAAGATTTTAAATTTACAGACAAACAGTTATTAAACTGGAAGCTACTCTCTGATAGCCTTAATTCTAAAGAAGAAGGAGATCAAGCGTGTTTTATATTAAAACCGATATAAAAATTCAATCAGGTTCCCGGATCCCTACTATGTATTCATAAACTTTTTGAAGTTCTTTTTCTTTGCTAGTACCTTTGACTGTTTCAAGACCGTTTTTGAATATTTTTTTACGTAGTTCAATATCATAGTATATTTTGTCAAAGCTCTCTGCAAGTCTTTTTGGAATAGGGTCACCCATAATGCAATTAAATCCATTTTTAAGAGCATAAGTTTTGTATAGTTTTCTGTTAGTTAAAGTTATGCAGCCTGAAGCCATAAGTTCAAACGGGATTACACCAGTATGTTTTGAGAACAGAAGGTATATACCCACATCACATTTTGAATAAAATTTAGATAACTCCTTAGGGTCTTTGATATCTCCAACATCCACGTAATCAAAATCTGCATGTGATTTTATTGATTTTTCTCCAGCCAAATAAATTTTTAGTTCTGGATGTCTATCCTTTATCTGTCTCAGGGTCAGGATTCCTAAATGGAAACCATTTCTTTCTGATCTAGTTCTAGCGTAAAACCAGATGGATTTTATTTTAGATCTTGGGTTTTTTCTATTAGTAAAAAAAATCTTGTCAGGGACAGGAAAATAGTACCCTGCTTTTCCGTGAAATTCATTGTTGTACATACGTTTAAGTTCTAGAGCATTAGTTATACCAATAAAGCCAAATGTATATGTTAGTTGTGCAAGATCACGAAAAATCGTACCTGGAAAAAGCAATCTTTCGTCTTCTTGAATAAAATAGAATTTACCTTTAGTATTTTTAAATTTGAGCACACTGAATGCCGTATCCCATCTTGTTGCAAATGAAATGTCAGCATATTCTAACTGGTCTATTTTTGGATTTTTATATATCTTTATATTCTTGAAATTATTACCATGCGCACCGATTCTAAAATTTTTTTCACATAAATTACATACTTCACGATCACCAAGTAATACAAATCTCTGCTCTATACCCTTATTCTACAGAAAAGAAGCTATATTAAGAATATTATTTATACCAGCAAATGGAGCCAGAAAGGGTGGAATAAACCATAATATACTACTAACTCTTTTATATCGTAAATTTACCCAATTTTTAAGTATTTTTGAGTTTGCTTTAATATCATCATTATTAAAATCAAAATTATCTATACTCTTGTAATTTGTATTGTCAGTTATTATTCTGTTAAATTCTGTAAGCAACACTGAATGAAATTCGTTTGATAAAATGCGTTTTGTTGAGAACCGCTTTATATGAGATACCATAAAATTCACCTTGTAAGCACGATTCTAAAAATAATCTAAATTTTGTTTAATTTTGTATATAACTTTTTAGCTTTGCTTATCGCTTTTATAGTTAGTAATAATCTAGTTAGTGGTTTATCTTTAAATCTAATACTTGATAATTTTCTTTCTCTATCTCGTCCTTCAATACTTATTATTGAGCTAATGAAAAAAATAAAAATGGATTTTAACCTATTTATCCCTCTAAATTGTTTCATATATCTATATTTAAGCATAAAATACCAATAATTAACCTGATTATGGTAAAAACTATTATATTTAATTTTCTGGAATTTTGAATTAGTACTGGTAAACCCCTCTAAGTGTATTAATTTTACATTACCTGCGTAATATATTTTAAATTTAGCTTTTTTTGCTCTTAAATAATAATCAACATCTTCAAACCCCATAAAAAAATTCTCATCAAACAATCCTATTTTTTTGATCACATTTTTATTTATTAGGACTGCGGCAAAGGTAACTCCATCAACCTCCTTAACATAATTGAATTTGGAAAAATCTTCTTGACCCCTTCCAATATTTCTTCCACCATAACAACCAATTTCCATTCCTGCATGCTGTATTTTTCCATCTGGGTAAACTAACTTGCAACCTACAATCCCTATCTTTGAATTCAATCTAGCAGTATTTATTAATTTGTTAAGCCATAAATCATCAGTTATTATTATATCATTATTTAGCAACATTATATAATCTGGTTTATATTTCTGTATTGCGTATTTTATCGCGTTATTATTGTTTTTTGAAAATCCACCATTTGC
Source organism: Microcaldota archaeon (assembly GCA_021799635.1). Lineage (GTDB taxonomy): Archaea > Micrarchaeota > Micrarchaeia > Micrarchaeales > Micrarchaeaceae > JAJZAB01. The sequence goes on along the minus strand of JAJZAB010000003.1, from coordinate 633 downwards.
ATTGTTTATCACTATACTAACATATGGAAATTTTTTCTTTATATATTCAACGCTATTATCTGTTGATTTATCATCAGCCATTACGATTTTATAATTCTTATATTTGGTTCTTTTTAGGCTTGAAAAAATGTGCCATAAAATATTATGCTTTTTATAAAAGTATGATGCCCCATTGTAATTTGAAGTTATAATCACAACTAATGAATTTTTTCCAATTTTCATTTTAAAACCGCTTTGTAAACAATTAACGTTTCCCTTGCACATTTTTCCCATGTGAAGTTTCTCGCATATTCTGTTGCCTTCTTTCTAAGCTTTTCATTGTAACCGTTTTCCTTTAAGTCTTCTATTATCTGGGCCGTGTGCTCCGGACTCTCCGCCTCGAAGCAGTACTTTCTGACTTCTTTTGGAATCTTTCCGTATTTATAGATTATTACCGGAAGGTCGCGAGATTGAGCTTCTAAAATCGGAGAACCCAAGCCTTCGTATAAGCTTGGAAACGAAAAGGCATCAAAGCTATCGTAAGCTTTTAGCTTGCTATCTTCCTTTAGGTATCCCTTAAATTCAACATTATTCAAACCGTTGCCTTGTTTAAACCCCAATAGCATATTTTTATCCATGCCGGTTCCGTATATT
>JAJZAB010000002.1 GCA_021799635.1 Microcaldota archaeon | reverse complement strand
GGAATGGGTAAGCCCCGCTCTTGTGGGCGATGTAGCCTGTGCTGATTGTCAATGTCAAAAACAGGCTCAATATTCCCATGAAGGCGATGACCAGCGCGTGCACGGTGAATATCATGCTGAACGCAACACTTTGGTTGTCCTTTCCCTTTTTGGACCCGATGCGGTAGAAAAGCGAGGGCAGGTTCATTAGGTATGGATACTTCTCAAACAGCGTATACCTGTATCTTATCACAAGAAGTAGCGCAGCCGTCACACAGGTGAATACGAAAGGGGCTATGAACAGCGCAACCCTACCAGTAATTCCGTAATAATAAGCTCCTGCAATCCAGGAAAAAAGGACAAGGAGCAATCCGATCACAATGAGTACTTTGGCTGCGCCCTCCAGCCCGTACCTCTTTAACATTCTGCTGGCCATATATACACTACTAAGCTAGGCTATTTATGCATTGCTGCCCTTAAACGAAAAATCATAAGCCCGGAGAGGGGGCGCCTATAAATTAATCGCTTTGCCAACGATATACAACGCAATACAATTCTATGTCCTTTTAATATTCCAATCCATTACAAATCATAGATACCTGGATTAGTTTTTGATACTGTGAAGCATTATAAAATTTGACTGTGCAAAACTAATTGTGAGAATACTTGGATTAACTCTTGGATGGAAGCCCAAAGAGGGGTCAATTTATAGCCCTCATAACAGCATCCAGGAGAGAATGGTAGGTCAAAAGGTCTACGTTACAACCCGGGTTATAGACAGGACTGTAAAAATGATTATATCTGGTAAGGTTCTTCCAGGCAGCTTTTCTGTATCTAAAGGAATATGCACGATAAGGGTAAAATTGGATAAGGAGCACAGGTTTTTAACTCCCGTATCAAATGTAAAATTTGACAAAAGGGTAACTCGTTCGGATGGTAGCGGGCAGAACCAATATGGAACGCGATCCAGGCATCCCATTACTTCTATAACATACATGGCAGAAGTAATTGATGCAACGAAATTGGAGGACATTACAGAAAATCTAAGCGGTTATTCTAATTTAGAAATGATGAAAAAGCTGTTCAAAGACGGCATAATAAAATCAAATGAACCAAGTTTTATCTACGGAACTAAGCCAAAGGCCAAATTAGTTGGGTTTTCCAGGATAGAAGGTATGCTGCTTGGCATAGCTATAGGCGACTCGCTTGGTAATACCACTGAAACTATGACGCCAGAACAGAGAAAGCAAGAATACGGCCTGATTACTGATTATCTCCCGAACAAGCAGGCACATAATAAGAAGATAGGACTCCCAAGTGATGATACCCAACTTGCCTTTGATACACTAAGCGTAATTCTGGATAAAGGAAAATTAGACATGGAAGAACTAGCAAAATTATTTTCGTCGCATAGGATTTTCGGAATAGGAAAAACAGTCAAGGGATTTCTTAGAAACTACAAGGATTACAGAGAGCCGTGGTATCTGTCAGGGGTAGTGGATGGTGCAGGAAACGGAGCACTGATGAGAATTGCACCTGTCCTAATTTCCTCCCTTGCAAATCAAACCGAAAACCTCTGGGCGGATACGATACTTGCCACAATGTTGACGCACAACAGTTCTTTGGCGATTGGCTCATCTGTTGCATTTATGAATATGCTACGTAAATTTGTTTCTTTGAAAGGAAAACCGAATTCTGGAGCATTAATTAAAGAATTTACTGATCTCCTTGGGACTTTTACAGGCGATACAGAATGCAATATTAGAAACTCTAAAATAAAATCAAGGTTTTCTAATCCTGCCCCTATTTTTATAAGGCAAGCACTGGAGTTTGGATACAAAAATAACATGACAGCAGAGCAGTTCAGCGAATACTTTGGCTCTGGAGCTTATGTATTGGAGACAGACACAATGCTTCTCTACATACTATCAAAATATCTTACGGATCCAAAAGAAGCAATAATACAGGCGGTTAATTACTCCAAAGATAATGACACAGTGGCCTCTATAGTAGGTGCAGCAATGGGCGCACTCTATGGGAAAGAGGCATTCGAGAAGACATGGATAACTAACTTGTCGGGTAGGACAAGAGAAAATGATGATGGAAGAGTCTTCGAAATGATAACTAGAACAAAAGAATTTCTAAGCAATAAATAACCATACCATAGGGAACTGAACCATTTATAGATAAGCCCGGAGAGGGAGTTGAACCCTCGACTTCTAGTTTTCGCGTGCACCATTTCAGAAATGGGATACGAGACTAGCACTCTACCACTGAGTTACCCGGGCTTCTGCACAAATAGATTTAAAAAGATATTATTAAAATCGTTAATGTGTTATATATTAGCCACCCTAAGGTAGTTAAATGGATTTAACGCCGTGAGCGGGAAATCCCGCATGCTTTAGCGGTGGGATGAGAGCGAACCGCAGAACAAGAAGGTATAAAAATTTAGGAATACGTAGACAAACAAAAGGGAATCTAATGGAACAGGCAAGAGCCTACAAGTTCAGAATCTATCCTGATGCCAAAAGGCAGGAATCTTTCACGATTTACATGCAATCAGCGTACAATGAGCTGCACGCTGATGATTTTAACATATCGCCGCAGCCAGGGGCCGATACAAAGATAACGCCGCAGCCAGGGGCACAGTACCAACAGCCTGCGCCTGCCGCACCCGCTCCTGCACCTGCACCGGCTGCTCCGCCAGAGGAGCGGCCAGAGCCACAGCCGCAGCCTGCACCAAAGAGCGGACAGGAGCACGCTCCTATGCCTGGGCCAGAGGTACACACGGTGCAGAAAGCAAAGCACCTGCCCATCATAGCAGTTGCAATAATCGTTGTTATGCTGGCGGCGGCCATAATCGTAATAAAGTTTGTGCCACATCCCGTACAAACCACATCCTCAACCACCACAGTAGCCGTCAGCCTGAATTCGGTGGGCAGCTGCGAGAATATTAATTCGGCGGGCACGTACAGCCTCAGGTCGAATATAACCACATCGATAGAATCGGGAGCCTGCATAAACATAAGGGCCAGCAACGTTGACCTTGAATGCAACGGGCACGTGATACACGGCAGCGGCCCATACGACGGGATACCTCCATTCACCTACGGGATAAACATAAACAGCAGCGGAGTCAAGGTAAGCGGCTGCGTTGTTGGGAACTTTTCCTACGGGGTGTTCGTTCAGCCCTCATCAAACGTCAACGTTTCATACAACAACGTGTCATCAAACTACATGTCCGACATTTATCTTGAGGGAGTGAGCAACAGCAGCGTTTCGGACAACAAGCTGTTCAGGTCAACAAGCAACCAGAGTGCGCTGCACATAGCGAACGGATCCACAAACAACATTTTTTACAATAATACGATACTCTACAATCTCCACAACGGGATATTCATAAACTCCAGCGGGAACTCATTCCTCAACAACCATATAAACGACTCGCCATCCTCACTTTACTGCACCCCGTCTGGAGGGATAAAGAAGAACAACGTGTTCAGTGGGCTGTGCTACAACAACACAGGGTGCAGCTTCGCATACTGCAAAGGGTACAACATACCTACAAACTTGTCTACCATATCGCTGTCCAGCAACATAACCAGCTGCGGGGCGATAAACCAGCCTGGCACGTACCACCTATCTTCACAAATAAACATGAACAACTACATAAACGTATCAGAGCTGCTGGGCAGCACGTCGCAGGAGCCGTGCATAAGGATAAGGGCCAACGACGTAGCGCTGGACTGCGGCGGGAAGCCTATAACAAATTCGACTATAGGCATACTGGCGAAGAATAAGGAGAACATAACGCTGAACGACTGCAACCTGTCTACAGCGAACGTTGGGATACTGCTTGACAACACAACGGATTCCCACATAAACGGGCTGACTGCCAGCGGAAGCGTAATCGGGCTTGAGCTGTACAACTCAATAGTAGACTTCGTTTCGAACTCGACAACAGACAACAACATATACGGAATATACATGGAGAACTCCTCGACCGACACTGTAAGCAGTTTCAAGGCAAACGGAAACCAGTACGGGCTCTACGTTGCAGGTTCCCTAGGCAACATATTTTTCGGAGGTCAGCTGGAAGGGAATTCCAAGCTTGACGTGTACGCAACGATTAATTCCGCAAACGCCACCTACAACCTGATGTCCACAACAACCTGCGGCGTAACAGATGCCGCGTGGGCGCCGTGCGCTAGCCACATAACATCAAACCTCCTCTTCTACCCGATAAAAAGCTGCGGCGTCATAAGCAGGCCGGGCAACTACTCACTTACGGCCAGCGTATCCACAACGCTGCAATCGTGCATATACATCAAGTCGAGCAACGTAAAGCTGAACTGCAACGGGAACCTGATAGACAGTGTTTCAGGAGAGGCGCTGGGCGGGGCAGTTGTTATAGCGAACGAAAGCAACGTCACCGTGCAGGGATGCAACATCAACAACTTCAACTATGGGATAAATGCAACAAACGTCAGGCTTTTGAATATCATAAACACCAGCGATAACAAGGCTGATTACGGCATACTGCTTTCGAACGCCAACGACTCGTTCGTAGGCAACAACATTATCAAGAATATACAAAACTACAGCATAGGGCTGATATCGGTATCAAACAGCATAGTGTACAACAACAACTTCTCCTATACTCCAGCGCAAAACTCCGGGCTGTACCTGTACAACTCCAGGGGCAACCTGGTGACAAATAACATAGGCAGCAACAACTACATAGGCATCAGCATAGAGGGCGAGTCGCAGAACAACACCATATACAACAACAGCGTATACGCAAGCTCGAAGTATGATTATGCATGCGGGGCGCAGGATAGCGGGCTGGAGGCAGAAAACGGAGGAATAAACACCGGATCCAGCAAGGAGGACTGCAGCTGGCTGGTCGAGCTCAGCCCGCAGTCGTCGCTGCAGTGCACAGCTGCGTTCAGGCCTGAGGATTTCTCGCTGCTTGCTGACAGCGTTTACGGCTTTGGCACGACCTGCTTCAACGTATACGGAAACGACACCACCATAAACTGCAACGGGCACACGATCATAGCCACGAACGGCGGAACCTTCCTTTACGCGAAGGGCGCCAACAACGTACTGCTAGAAAACTGCTACCTGAAGGGCTTCACCAGCCCCGTTGTAGCGCACGATTCCAACCTGAGCATAATAAACAACACGATTGACCTGAATAGAACGGCGCCTGAGGGCCTGAGTGCAATAAACATATTCGGCACTTCAAACGTAAAGATAGAATACAACAACATAAGCTCCACCTACTACGGATTGTACCTCGCTAACGACAACTACGGTGACATACTGCACAACATAATAAACGGCGCTTCTACGGCGTATTTCCTTGACAACGTGAGCGGCGTGGTAGTGAATGGAGATACGGCGATATCCCCGCAGGGGATCGGGATTGTGTTGAACGATTCCACACAAAACATTTTCTCTAATGACAACTTCAGCGGCAGGCTGATTGGTTTTGAGTGCGTAGGCTCATCGATAGGCAGGAGCGCAGATACAGACACTGGTGGCAACTACTGCTCCTCTGAATCTAGCTGCACGTGGGTAAACAAGTCAAGCTCAACCTGCGCGCCGTAGTCCATTCCGGGGCACTTGGGCCAGCACTGGCGCAAGGAATAAATAAAGTTGGGGGCATGATTAGACTGGTGGGATAAGATGAAATTCAGGGATCTGTCTGATTACTACGAAAAGCTTTCATCGATATCCTCAAGGCTGGAGATGATAGACCTGCTTGCTGAAATGTTCAGCAGGGCGGGAAAGGATGAGGTAAGAGGCATAATATATATAACGCAGGGGGTACTCGCGCCCCCGTTCGAAGGGATCGAGTTCGGTATGGCTGAGAAGATGGTGGAGGAGGCGGTCGCCTTCTCCACAGGCTGCACCAAGAAGGAGGTCGAGGTTGAGTACAGGAAGGCTGGAGATATGGGCAAGGCTGCCGGACTGATAAAGGGCAGATCAAGAAGCAGGGGCCTGTCCAGCAATGAGCTTTCGGTTAATCAGGTGCACAGGTCAATGCTAAAGATAGCCACCACTGCGGGAGGTGGAAGCAAGGATCTCAAGATAAAGATGCTGGCTAGCCTTCTGTCGCAGTCGAGCCCGCTGGAGGCAAAATACATAGTAAAATACACCATGGATGAGCTCAGGCTGGGTCTTGGGGACGCAACCATACTGGAGGCCCTGGCTGCGGCGTACTGCGGAGGAAGGAAGCACAAGGCGCAGCTTGAGAGGGCGTATAACCTGTGCAGCGACCTTGGGCTTGTCGGTGAGGTGGCCGCGGCCGAAGGGCTTGTGGGCATATCTGGATTCAAGGTCACCCTTTTCAAGCCGATACGGCCGGCGCTGGCCGAGAGGCTGCCTACGGCTGAGCAGATAATGGAAAGGATGGGGGGCACATGCGCTGTTGAGCAGAAGTATGATGGTTTCAGGTGCCAGATACACAAGGACGGCAGCAAGGTCAAGATATTCTCGAGAAGGCTTGAGGACACCACCCCGATGTTCCCGGACCTTGCCGCTGCAGTCGTTAATGAGATTGGAGAGAAGAGCCTGATACTTGACGGGGAGGCGCTGGCATACAATAACGTCACAAACGAATTCCTGCCATTTCAGGAGACCATACAGAGGAAGAGGAAGCACAACATAAGCGAAAAGGTAGAGCAGCTCCCGCTTCACCTGTTTGCCTTCGACATCATGAGCCTTGGCGGGAAGGACCTGATTTCTGAGCCCTATTCAAAGCGCAGAAAAGCGCTGGAGGCCACCCTGGCCGGCTCTGCAACGATGAGCCCTGCGACTATGATACTTGCATCCAGCCCAAAGGAGCTGGAGGATTTTTTCGAGAAGTCGGTGGAGGAGGGGCTTGAGGGCATAGTCGCAAAACAGCTTGAATCAGAATACGTGGCCGGAGCTAGGAAATTCTCATGGATAAAGATGAAGAGGAGCTACAAGGGCGAGCTCTCTGACACGCTGGACCTGGTCGTAGTTGGGTACTACCTAGGCAGGGGCATGCGCAGCGACTTCAAGTTCGGCGGCCTGCTCTGTGCAACCTACAATGAGAAGAAGGATGCCTTCGAGACAATATCAAGGATAGGCACAGGATTCACGGAGAAGCAGATGTCGGAGCTTCAGGGTATACTCGGCAAGGAGGTGGTAAGGGAAAAGCCGCCTAGGGTAGAATCCATTGTGCACCCTGACTTCTGGGTGTATCCCAGGCACGTTGTCACGGTTAGGGCTGATGAGATAACCAAATCTCCGACACATACCTGCGGGATGGAGGAGGGAGGCGGCAGCGGCAGGGTGGGACTAGCCCTGAGGTTCCCGAGGCTTGTCGGAGATGAAGCGATAAGGAAGGACAAGGGTCCTGAAGATGCAACAACAACCAAGGAAGTAATTGAGATGTACCGCAACCAGAAGAGGGTTAGGGCGGAGGACAGTTAGGGCTGCGCTACTCCTGTATTACAGTTTCTATTATCTTTGAAAGCTTCTGAACGCCCTTAACCACATCCTTCATTTTCGGGTTTAGCCTGTAGCCAAGGCCGTAGCCCTTCTCTGTCCTTATGTGGGTTGGCTGTATTACGTTGAGGTCCAGCGACAGTTCCCTGAGGGTTATGATGAGGGTCTTCCTCGTAAAGCGCTTTTCCAGTATGGAATACAACTCTCTCGTAGTCCTTGGGGATTTCTGCAGCAGCAACTCCATGACTGCATAATTGGGTCTGCTTATAGCCTTCCGCACGGCCCATATTTCATCCTTAGGCTTCTCACCCTTCGCCATATTTTATACTTCATAGTAAAGGTTTATAAATATTTGTAGCTGTGCCCATTTCTTTTCCTTTCTTACAGCAAGTTATATCTGAATAAACGCACCGGTATGGGCACCTCCCTGCGGCTGCACGTGCTGCACAGGGCACTATTTTTATAAACATATAAATATTTTTACTTTTATATATATAAATATACTTATGTAAAATGTAGTGTTTTGATGGACGGAAAAGCAGGCTCTGGTGCGGTGCCAGACCAGTCACCAGAAAGTGGTAAAGCATGCAGGATGGGCTTCAAGCTGACAAACGTGCGCCCGAAAAGGCTGCTCATGTCCTACCCGGGATGCCACGGGGCAGTGGGAAGGTTGCGCGGAAGCACAATCTTTTCAATTATGGCGCCTGACCTTGGCTGGAAGCTTATGCCGCGCCTTGACAGTTTGAAGCGAGCTACGATTTCAAGGTTACATGGCATCCCTCCCGTAGGATTGGGCTTGGAGCGCGTGATTGAGGTTGCGACAAAGAGCTCGCTGGAATCTGGAGAGCCGGCGCTGGCTGGCGCGATGGCGTATCTGGTAGCTCATGATATCGCGGGCGCGGGGCCGTTCAGCATGCTGCTCGACAGGCGCTGCGGGGTTGAAGCGCTTTACACAGACCCGGGGTCAATGCGCGTGAGGCTGCGCCATTCCGATTACGGCTTGTGCGAAACAAACCTGGCGTTCAGGAGCAGGGCGGAAATGGAATCTGCGGCGCTAAGGGCGTCTGGGTTGGGCGGCTGGCCAGGAGTAAAAGGCCTTCGTGTGGATGTTGCGTTTGACTACAGGAAGGCAGGGATCATCAGAGCTGGCTTGGATAGGCGTGTCAGATACGCCGTTGCCGAGCTGCGTAAGGACAGGGAGGCGGCCGGTGTGAGAGCGCTCGGTAGTGGTTATGACTCGGCCTGCGCGCTGGCTTACCTATGGATGGCCATGGACATTGGGATGAACATAGTGATTTGTGGCGGTTCGGCTGCAGAAAGGCGGGCTGCGCTTGAACGCCTTTATGATTTTGTGCCTCGGAGCTGCAGGGTAGCTGTTTCGGGGGTTAAGAAGGAGGAAGCGGATTGCCGCGACGGCTTCGTATATTTCGGATCGCCGGGAGGGAGCGGCGCTGCAGGGATGGCCAGGCCTGGGAAGGAGATAAAAAGCCTTCTTGCCGCGAGGCCGGACAGGCTGTTTGCGTCAGAGCCGTCGGCACAAGATACAGTTGATATATTTTCAGGGGTTATTTACGGCACCCCGTTTGTCTTAACTATGGAGTCCGGCCGACTGGCCCCTGCTGCTGGCTTTACATGGCTTGGGAAGGCAAAGCTAGAAAACTGGATGGTTGGATTCCTTGATATAATCGTATCGCTCGGCCGCGCAGGTGGGCCATCATCCGGCGCACTTGATGCTGTCGAATACTCTTGGCTCTGCAGAGGGGCAACGGCTACGGGGTTGGATGATAACCCCTATCAGTTTGCTTCAAAGTGCATCAAGCTTGACCATTCCATAAATGCACAATCGCTGTCAGGGTCAAGCGTACTGATGCGCTACTCCAGCTCCAGTGCAATAAGCATAAAAAGCAGCATCAGGGAATTCAACAGAAGGCTAAGGTTCATCTCCGGGGCGCTAAGAAGAGGCAGCGATAAGGCCGAAATGGCAGGCTGGATTGTCCGGGAGCTAGGCCACAGCGCTTCGGCGGAAAGGAGATGGAATCACAGATTGCCGTAGAAACATAGCGGTGCGCCGGCCACCAGGCAGGTAAAGCCTCAAAAGGATTAAATATGTGGGCGTGGATTAACTAAAGCTACGTGGCCTTAGTGGTGTAACGGCTTGCACGGAAGGCTGTGGACCTTCAAGACCGGGTTCGATTCCCGGCTAAGGCCTTTTTATTCTCAGGCTGGAGAATGCTATGGAGGGATGCCGTTCCGATTATCACCTAAACCTTGACATGCTGAATTTCTTCATCATGTACGGCACAGCTTTGCCATTTAGCATTTTGATTGTTATCTCTCCTATCACGCTGGAAAATTTGAAACCGTGACCAGAGCACGGGCTCAGCACTACAACATCCCTCCTCCCTGGATAAAAATCTATTATAAAGTTTTTATCCGGGGTATAGGTATAGATGCACGTGGAACTTTTGGAAGGGCGCTCAGACCGGGGCGACAGCCGGTTTTTCGCCAGCCTGATAAGATTTCTCAGTTCCTTCCTCTTTAACTCGGCTGTGCTGCTGTGCAGGCCGCCGTGCGCCCGTGGCCCCCCTGAATGTATGCCGAGCTTCAGCCCGTCGCCGCTCCCCTCCAGATTTGGTATTCCATAGAAATTAGATTTTGGGCCTGTTTCCCATATAAAAGGCACCATTTTTCCGGAAGAGAAGATGTGGTTATCCGAATCATCTTTAAACCAGAAGACAGCGACGCGGCGCGGACTTATTGGCAGGCTTCTTGCGAGCTTGGCATTCCAGGAACCAGCCGCTATTACCAGCTTTTTTGCGGTGTATTCCCCCTTCTCTGTGATTACGCTAATCCGGCCGGAGTGCTCCTTCCATCCAAGGACCTTTTCGTTAAACCTGAATTCGGCGCCAAGTCTCCGGGCTACCATTACGTTAGCGCGTATGCACTCCTCCGGAAACATTATGCCTGCGTTTGGGTCGTAAACTGCGACTTCATCATCGGACAGGCTGAACGCGGGAAATCGCTCCCGCGCCTCCTTGCTTCCAAGCACCCTGTACGTGAGCCCTTCCCTCTTTGCGCACGCCACAGCATCGCGCACCAGGCCTCCGGACGGCCTACCTATAACAACATACCCTGTCTTCATGATCAGATTCATACCAGACTCCTTTTCCAGCTTCCTCCACAGCCCCATCGCCCTTTTTACCATTGGAACGTAGAAATACCCTTCAGGATATACGGTTCTGAACATCCTTGTTTTTCCGTGCGAGGAGCCTTTTTCGTGGTTGAGGCTGAACTGCTCAATGACAAGGGCCTTCATTCCACCCTTTGCGGCGTGGTATGCAACTGAACTTCCCATTGCACCGCATCCTATCACTATTATATTATAGTCTTTCATTTTCTAATCCTATTTTTTGTCCTTTTGCGCATCTCAGGGACAGTGAACCTGTTCCAGAACAGCTTGTAGAAACCGAGCCTGTCCGGCAGTTCGTTCAGATACGGTATAAACGGAAAAGCCAGGAGCACGATAAACGCAGCGGTGGCGAGTATGCCGTTCTCCAGGTCGCCCCACCACGATATGCCACTGGTCGATATCTCCAATAGGTTGTATGGGAGCAGCCAGTATTGTATGTACCATGGTTGCTTGGCCACATTGAGCATACCGAACTGCGACACCCTCATGCCGTATTTGCTAGCTGCACCTTGCAGCGCGCCCGAGTCGAAAAGGAAACGTATCACATAAGTATAGTTGAGGCCGCTTGCGCTTTCATCCTGAACTGCAGATTGATAGGCTCCCGATTCTGCCATCAATGTCAACGACGACGCAACTGAAATAAGAGGATTTGTTGATGTTGTTCCATTTGCAACGCTGCCGTTGTCAGAAAAGTATGAGAACGCCGCAGCCATAAGCAATCTCTGTTCTGTGCTGTTGAGGGAAAGGAAATTTGCCTCGTAGTTCTCTGAGTGCGTGAGATTTATCAGGGTCATGTACGGGATGGTGACATAGACTTGCCTTGTACTGAAAGTGTACGGATCTATTGTATCGTTGTATACCGCAGTGCCCGATGAATAGTTGAATTCATTAAGGATTGTCGTGGCTGTGTTGTCTGGGTGGGAATTGGCTGCCTCGGCTATTGTAAGGGGAGGCACGTATGGAACCCGGAAGAACACACCGAACAGCAGAACTATTATAAACACATACGCCATCCTCCTGTACATCTTCCCGTGGTCTGTGGGGACCATATGGTATGGAATGTCCTTCCTGTAAGGCCTGCTTATGCCTTTCTTCTTAACGAGAGAGTAGTGCACGAACATCAGGACGGCCAGCAGCAGCGGAATTATGGCCACGTGCCATCCCAGCACTGCGCCGTTGTTAAGCGGATTCACCCAGTAGCCTAGCCCCAGGCCGTTCCACAGGTCCGCGCCGGCCTTGTCGTTCCACTGGGACAGCAGGCCGCCGGCTATCCCTACGCCGAATGCGAACTGGAGCAGCACCAGCATAAGCATCACGCTGCCTATCGCCCATATGAGCTTCTTCCTCTTGAACGCAGACGTGGAGAAATTGACGAATAGATGGAGGAGCATCAGGGTTACAAAGGCCTCCGCAGCCCACAGGTGCACGCTACGGAGGAATGATCCTGCTGCGGTGAGATCCCACCAGTACGGGCCGAATATCAGCATTATCATTCCGCTTACTGCAAGTATGACAAAAAGCTCGAGCAGGTAGACTCCTATGGTGAAGAAAAAGCTGTTGCCATACGATGGCACCATGCGTATGTACATAGACTGCGCAAGTTGCCCGAGGTCGCTAAGAACAGGCATCTCTTTCTTGGCATCATTCTTTCCTTTCATTTCAACATCTATAAACTGGTCTGCGTATCCCTACAAATCATTTAAATCACTAAGTTTTTAGGTTTTGTCTTTTTTACCCACCAAATTTTCAGGCGAAATCACACGCTCACGATATCTTTGATTCAGGAAATTAGAGAAATCTATTACCTCTTCCTTTACTTCGTTTGGTCCCTTTCCTGAAGTAGATAAGGCAGTTATAAGCTCGCTAACCTTGGATCGATACGCGTCGCCTGTCGCACCGATGGTCTCAAACATCGGATATGAATCTAGGCGCCACCTTCTCACTGCTATGTAGAAATCACTTATTGCCTTGAGCTCATCTTTTTTGACAGGATTGAGCTTGTCATGGCTGAACTTTTCCCCTGAGTCAATAGCGGAAGTGAAGTCAAGTATGATGCTTTTGTTACTCTTAAACATATCGTGCAGCTTCTTATCCATAGCTGTTATTGCATATCCTTCACATATCAATTCGTTCAGCAGGGTGTAGCACCATCCTGCTCGCATAAGGTTTAGAAGCATTAATTTTTTTGCTGCGACAGTCCCCTTATCTGATATTTCCTTGTTTTCTTTTATATGCTGTTCTGCAGTTTTAAAGAGCATGTTAGCAACAGAGTCTATCTCTGCTGCTCTTAAAGATTTTGCGGCTCTTATAGCTTGCAGTGATAGTCTATTCATCTCTGGATCTCTATTGTTTAGCTCATACTGCTTGTAAATGTAATACTTTGGCACGCCGCCGAGAATTATTTGCTTTCCAGCAATTTTATTGCCAAGGTTTTTCCGCAATTCTGCAGTGCTCATTTCCTTTTCCGCATAATATATTAATGCATCATCAAACTGCTCGTAGTATACCCCTGTGCTACCAAGTTTTGACATGTTGCTGAAGTCATATATGAATGAGTAGTCTAGAGTGCGGCCTGTATTGAGACCAGGTGATGCAGCATCACCTTTATATACGACCCCGGCTGAGCCATCCACTACGACAAAGTCACCGTTTTTCAATTTTTTCATGATGTTTTGTACGCCCACAACGCAGGGTATCTTGAGCTCCCTTGCGAGTATTGCAGCATGAGATAATATTCCGCCATCCTCTGTTATTATCGCTTTTGCTCTCTTTATGGTATCAATGGAATAGTCAGTATCAACCACCTCTGCTACCAAAACTGCATCATTTGGTATTGTCTCATCTGGACTATTCACAAGTGCGACCTTGCCTTTTGCAACACCCTTGGAGGCAGCATATCCTTTAAATACATCAGCGGCGTTGCTGACATTTGCGCGTTGGACGTAAAAAGATCTATGTGTTGTAATCGGCCTGCTTTGTAGCACATATATTTTACCTTTGCTTATTGTCCACTCTATGTCCTGTGGTAGACCAAATACCTTCTCTATTTCTTCCCCAAGGTGACCTATTTCTGCTACTGTTTTCTCATCAAGAATACCTTGGATTTCTCTATTGTTCTCCGTGAGACCTACCCCATTCCTTTTAACAGTGACAGCTAGCGGCTGCTTTACGTATTCAGCACTCTCGATTACATGCTTGTTATTATCATATACAAACTTGCTAGGCGTCACCTTGCCTGATACTAGCCCTTCATTTAGCCCGACAACAGCCTCGATTAGCATCTTTTCCTCAAAGGTGTTTGGGTTCCTTGTGAACATAACTCCTGATACGTCCCCTACTATAAGCTCCTGCACTATTATGGCCATTTTTACGCTTTCAATTCTTTTACCTGCATTTTCACAGTATGACAGAACATCTTTAGTAAATGTCGACGCATAAACCTCTTTTATGGCGGCCTCGATATTGCGCGCGCCATTTACGTTTATAACAGTTTTAAACCTGCCTGCAAAGCTAGCTCTGCTGGAATCTTCTATACTAGCAGAGCTTCTCACTACCAACGGTACGCCTGCCATGTCTTTTTGATCAAGCTGCTTTTCAATGCCTTTCAAAAGAGACTCTGGAAGCTTAGAGTCCTTGCATTTACTTCTGACCGCGCTAAAGTCTGGATAAGAAGTCTTATCAAAACTTAACATCTCACTTATTCCACTCGTTTGAAGGAATTTATCGAATGCTAACGTTGTTATCGCGAAACCTTTTGGCACGTTGAATTTTGATGAAAGCTTAAGCAATGGGCTCGCCTTGCCTCCTATTGTGTAATTCTGCGCCTCATTGCCAGAAGCCAGGTCAACAAACAGCTTTTGCGCCATTTTATCCATCTGATCACAATATCTTATTCTATTGTGTTATCGCTATATATAGGACAGTTTGGTGTTGTCCTATCATATTCTTTTGCAAACTGAGATAACTTATAGTTTGTTATTGATCCACCTCCGCAAAGCTCAGCTCCGCAGATCCCCACGGCTCTGCATTCACTGTGAACGTGAATCCGCCTAACGGCAACACATTCACCTATTCTGGGAATGTCTCAGGAGTGCCCTTGGGCACTATAAAAGCCCAAGACCAAGCGGTAGAACAGGCCTGGAATACCTACCAGACAGCGAGCAGGGCTTCCAGAATGTGCCAGCAGGCTCGGCAATGACCGTGACGCAAGGCACAAATGGGCTGAACCTTAACATCAATACTATAGCAGGAACCTCGCTCCCCACGCAGACAGTAACCGTAGCCCCTGGCCTGACATTCACAGGCCCGGCCCCTGCAGCAACAGCAGAGGCAGCAGGAGAGTAGTGCAAAACCAGAGGTACTTGACCTTGCGATGAGATAACCGCTTTGGTGATTAAAGCAGCTTTTTCTCCTTTATTTCTTTATTTTATTTGCTCCTGAGGTACTTTTTGTAGGTGAATTCCTTATACTCCTTGCTTTCCACAACCCTCCACTCATTGAAATTGATCTCAGGGAAGCGGGTATCACCTTGATAATCAGCCTTTATCCATGATATATGCAGCACATCAGACAATGGGAGCATCTCATCGAACAGTTTTGCGCCGCCTATGCAGAAGGCTTCGCCACTGTGCGATGCCGCTTCCTTTATGGCGGCATCAACTGAGGTGCAGACTATCGCCCCTTCCTGCCGGCCTATGGTTGCGCTTACTATTATATTAACCCTGTCAGGCAGCGGCCTGAACCTTTCTGGCAATGAAAGCCACGTATTCCTGCCCATTATTACTGTATTGCCCATTGTTATATCCCTAAAAAGCCTAGCCTCTTCCGGTATGTGCCAGGGCATTGTGCCGTTGCTCCCTATAATCCTATCTTTCGACATGGCTGCTATTGTGTGCAAGGGCATCTTATCATACCGCTATCTTAAACTCTATCTTCGGATAGTTTTTGTAACCCTCAACAATTGTATCCAAAGCTTTCCAGTCAGATATGTTTGTGAAGTTCTCAGTCCTTATGGTCGGGCTGCCGTATTTCCTTGGATCCCGCGAGAGCTGCTCGGTCGCCCCCTTAATATGGTTTTCATATATGTGCACATCCCCCAAGAAGCCGATGAGCTTCCCTTCGCCAAGGCCGGATTCCTTTGCCAAAAGGTGGAGCAGGATGCCATAGCTTGCTATATTGTATGGCAGCCCAAGCATTGTATCTACAGACCTTTGGTTCCACATAAGGTTAAGCCTGCTTCCTATTACAGTAACCTGGAAGCCGTAATGGCAAGGAGGAAGGGCCATCATGTGCTCCTGGGTCGGGTTCCATGAGGAGATTACCATCCTCCTGCTGTTCCGGTCTTCCTTCAGCGTTTTAACCACATCGGCAAGCTGGTCTACCCCCTCCCCGTTATAGTCATGATCATGGCCTTTGTATTCTGCGCCGAAATGCCTCCACTGGAAGCCGTATACAGGACCTAAATCGCGCTCCTCGAGCATGCGCTTTTTTGAAGCCTCGTCATGGCCATACTTGGCCTTTTGGGGGTTGGCCCATTCATCCCATATGTGGCAGTTCCTATCCTGCAGCCATTTTTTATCGGTTAAGCCCTTTATGAAAAACTCAAGCTCTGTTGCGATGCTGTTGAATCCCATCCTTTTAGTAGTTAGCAGAGGGAAGCCGTTCTTCATGTCGTGTTCGAATGTTGCACCTGCTACCGCCAATGTCTTTATTCCGGTCCTGTTCTGCTTCCACTCCCCATTATCAAGTATATCCTTTACTATAGAAAGATATGACTCGTCAGCGGTCCTCTCGTTTTGGCATCTGAGCATCTTGCCTAGCCCATGATCCATATCTTTTGTAGTAGCCATAGCACCACGATTATAGCTTGATGATATACCGCAGAAAAGTATTTACGCTTTCATGTAAGGGAACTGCACACGCCTTTCTAGTAAATATGAAATGCGATCGCCGGGATTTGAACCCGGGTCTTTGCCTTGGAGGGGCAAAGTCCTGACCAGGCTAGACTACGATCGCACAGCTAATTATGCTGTGCAAAATTTATAAATAGAGCGCTAATGTCCGTACAAGAAAGGCCTAACTGCCATTCGCACGTATTGTATGGCGTTGTGTAGCGCCGAGCGTAATAAATTATAAAATGAGAGCCTGCGTCATTGACACCGTCTCTTCAGGCTCAAAACGTCCTACACCCTACCCAAGCCTGCTTTCTGTAGCTATTACCAGCGCAGCCGCGCCTAGTCTCATCCCTCTCTTTTTCGCTTCTTTGACTGCGAGCATCGTATAATCTGCTGTCTTTGCGGCTAGCAATGACTTTAGAGCCATGCCTGCGGTCTCGTCTATCTCTGATGCCCCAGCCGCGTTGAAGATCCTATCCATGTTGCTTTCCCTCAACGCTTCCTCTGCCATCTTTTTTATCCTCTCCCTTGTGCGTTTCCTGGTTCCACCCATAGATCTAGTCATATATCCCACGTTTTTTTCAACCCCCTATTACACTTACATAGAGATTAGCGCAGACTTTATATTTAAATCTTTAGGAGAACTTTCTAACACAGATTTAGAAAAAATTTGCTGCTGTTTAAAAAGGGGATATTTAGTATCGTGTTTTGACGTATTTCTGGCGCATCTTCCTGTCTATATAGTGATGCGGCTTCCGGCACCATGATGTTCATTTCAGGCTGTTCCACAGGGAATCAAAGTGCCTGCGCATTTCCGTGATTTTGTCTTTGTCGGTCACTATCTCCAGGTGCTCAACATTCCTGTGCATCCCAAAATACGTAAGGTTGGCGCTTCCTACAACAGCAACGCTGTCAGATATGTATAGCTTTTCATGTATTGAGGTGCCCCTGGAGACCTTTACGTAAACCCTCGTGCTCTTTGATGCTGCCCGCTTCCTTATTGCCAGCACAACGAAGATAGCGAAGGCCAGGGCGAACAGCAGCGCAAAGTAGTATAATCCTATAACTAGCAAAACTATATCCAGCACAATTAAGTAAAGAGCCGATTTTATGTAACCGGAAGCGCTGCTTTTTCTTGCCATCATCTTCATGGCCTCTGATGTGACTGGAGAATCTGATGTAATCACCCTGACCTCCTTCCTTTTAGATGCTGATAGCAGCATGCGGGCATAGTATGTGGTTATGTAAGGTGATATCACCAACAGGGAGTTGGCCCTCTCTTTTATTATCTTTTCTACTATCTTGTATGAACTTTTACCGCTATACCAACCTTTTTTGCTGCCAATCCTAGTAGCCATTTTATCAAACCAGATAGAGCTGCGCCAAGAGTGAATGCTGTTGGCACGCCGCTGACTTTTACAAAATATACATAAAAAGTATATATAAGCTATAGTAGAATATTAAAGCGCAGCTTGCCGCGGCATACCAAAGCATGCCGTACAGATTTGGAACATGGTGAACAAAATCAAATGTGTATTAATGGCAAGCAATAAAAATACTATTTATAATTATTTACTGCTGGGCTTGTAGCGTAACGGTAGCGCACCTGCATGGCATGCAGGGGGTTGCGGGTTCGAATCCCGCCAAGTCCATACTATTTTTTCGGAAGATTTTGTCATCGTAAAGGCAAAATAAAGATTTTTGCTTGTCGCCAGCGGTTTGAATCCCGCCGTTTACCAGCAGGATCTGCACTTACATTATTAATCACGCACATCTGTCATACTGTCTGGAAATACATAAATAGTGAAAAAAGCTTTAAATATCATAAATGCTGCTAATATACCATGGGCGAATGGATGAGTGGTATTATTCATATTGACGACTTGAAGGAACAGGTTGGAGACAATATTGAGCTGCTCCAGAAATTGAAAGATACTGACAGCTCTATAGCAAAAATAAATCTAGGTCTAGGTAAGCTATTTATTAATATAGGTGAAAAAGATATAATTTTCAAAGACGGAAGCACAGAAACACTTGATGACCTCTTTGAGGAACTAAACAAGACAGGCTTTATGAGGGCAAGAAAACTGGGGCTTATTTATAAACCATATAAAGTTCATTTTAAGAAAAACAAAAAGAAGGCGAATGTTATGAAGGCAGAATTAGCTACAAAAACAGCTATACCCTCTATATCGAGAGAGCTAAGAACAGAAAAAGGTGAAACTGCAGCACCGCATGGGACTACTTTAAGAGGTGGGTCTGAAGAAACCGTAGGTAAAATTTCTGATGAGCGGATTGTAGCTTATAGAAACGATGTTATAGAAAAAGCGCATGGCCAGTGGGCAGTTGCCAACAGACTAGCAAAGAAACTTTTTGGCGAAAGCTTGCCAGAGCCTAAATATGCATTTACAGAGAAAGTTGAAAATAAAAATGCCGGGTATGTGATTTCGGCCTTATACGTAACACCAATCAATACCGTTGAGTTCAATGATACTGTATTGCTTCCAAGTTACGAACATCAAAAGAATGCTAGCTATAAGAACGTGGGAGGAAAAGTGATTGCAACGGCTGGAGGTTACGAAGCAACTATAGGCCATGAACTCACACATGCAGTAGTAGAAAGGTTGCTTGGCCCAAAACCATTCGTTGAGAGGACACAGCTTTCAGAGGCCCTCGCAGATCTTGTTGGAATATACTTGGCGGTTGAAAAGTATGGTTTAAAGAGCACAGACACAGTAGGCACTTTGCTCCTTATTAAGGTTGCTTCAGATTTAGAAAGGAATTCAGCTGCGATTAAAGAATATTCTGAATCTGCAAAAAGAGCTATAGAAAAGGGAACTGATTATGACGGCGCATCGGTAGCACTTGAACGACTACTTGATGCAACCAATAGTGGCAATTTCCGTTTGGATCTTTTGTATAGAAACCCACAAATTGCAATTTCTACTGCAATTTTGCAAGCTGGGGTAAAAACAGAGGATGACTTAGTAAAGTTCATAAGAGATATAACTTCCAATCCTTTTGCATTCAAACCACTAAAAAATGTTTTGGGAGAAGATGCTCTTAATAAACAAATTAGCGAGACTCTAAATGCAATAAGAACTGACTCGGCACGCCGCATTGCCTCTTTCGAAACCGAACTGAATGAAGCAATAAAAGCCAGAGACCTAGAAAAACCAAAAACTATTATACAAAAATTTGTTGCAGCATTCGTACCAAAACCGACAAAACCGCTAGACTTCAAACAAATAGACAAAAAAGCTGAATTCAATGCAATGATTCAGCGCGCTGAGGCTATGGCCTCAAAGTTTGACGATATGGTTGAGAAAGTAGATGTCACGCTTAAAGCGCATGGCTATTCATAGGTCTTGCTTAAGAACTCTTCTTATCAATACCTGGCAATTCTAAGTTTGCATGCCTCATAAAATATTCAACAACAAGGAAGCTGTTCTTTAACCCGCGCTGCCCCTTGCGCCAGAATTCATTGTTGACGAATTTGCACATCACCTTGTCGAAGTAAGAAAAAATCAGGACTGAGCGATGAGGAACTCCATATATAGATATACATAAAGTCCACACCGCTTGAGGTGGGCTGGGCGCCAATCAAGTTGTCAAGGCGGTAGTGTACTGTTCGAGCATCTGCTCGGCCAAGAATACAGCAAAGTACTTCTGATCGCCTTTGTCTGCATGTTCAATGCAGCTGTAATATCTCTCCTTGTTTGCTACTTCAATTATCACTGCAGGGAAGCGGTTTCTTTGCAAAATCCAGTTCATCAGAAGCCTTGAAGTCCTTCCATTACCATCGGTAAATGGATGTATTTTGACCAACTTATTGTGTATTAGCGTGGCTAGTTCTATTGGATGCAAGCTTTTTTTCAATTCTTTGTACTCCTCGAACAATTCTTGCATGAGAGTAGGGACTTCTGAAGGTCTTGGGGGTATATGTTCGGATCCTATTATCATCACATCAGTGTCCCTATAATCCCCCTGCACTATACAGGTGGTATTTTTAGTTATCTCGTATTGAATTTTACATACAAATTTCTTATCCAATTTACCTTTGTATTTTTTTACAAATTCCCATGCATCTGAAGAGTTCAGAGCCTCAATCACGTCATTTGTTCTTGCTCCTTCTGGTGCTATTTTATCATCAAGTATAAGCCCGGTCTGCCTGAGCGTCAATTTGTTTCCTTCAATTGCATTGGTGTTGTAGGTGTAGCGCACTAAAAAGTCTTTTGGCAAAACATCTCCAGGCGCCTTATGAAATACCACCGCAGACGCCCTTAAGTCCTCTAGCCGCTCTACTAATTCTTTGGATAACCATTTGCCACTATATTTAGAGACGGCCTTTTTCTCTATTTCTATGAGGTATTTTTGCAATTCTTGATGCTTCGGAACTTCTCTGCCCAGGAATATCCTTACCTTTTTGGCTTTTGTGGCTGATATTCTGACATTCTTGACTAGATAATAGTAGTTGTGTTTTCCGTGCCTTTGTTTCTCTATAAATGACATATATATGTCTACAATATTAAGATATTTAAGTCTTGTGGACATAATGTCCACAAATTAGTATATTTGGCTTTATGTAGCCATATAAATAGATATGAGCATATTTCAACGTATATATATGCACGAAGTCTGCATCACGTAGTCCCTTGCTTAACCAAGCATACATGATGGTACCTGCACGTGTTGATATCTTTGTCCTCAGAATAGAGCTGCGGAAGCTTGTAGGGAAATTAAAGTTTGTATAGGAAGAAATGCAGAAGGCTATGCCACGGGGCCTGGCTTTTTGATTCCCCTCTCCTCAAGTATGCTTTTGAGCGGATTGATGAATGATACCTTCGAATTCCTTAGCTCATCTATGGTGCTGAACCCCAGCGCACCCATCTCCCTTCTAACCCCTTCTATCATGTCTGACATGAAGGAGAAGACCCCTTCCGATCCGCCCTCTCTCTCGCTCACTATAACCGGCTTGGCCATCCCGCAGACCTCGGCCCCCATAGCTATTCCTTTCACTATGTCTATTGGATCCCTTATGCCACCGCTGGCCCAAACAGGCCCGTCAAACGCGCTTTTGGATTCGAGCAGCGAGAGCGCAGTGGGTATGCCCCATTCCCAGAACGCCATCCCGTGCGATCCCTTGCTCCTGTACGTCTCAACGCCTATCCAGGTGGTGCCTCCTGCACCCTGAACGTCTATTGCGTGCACCTTCCCCCTGAGTGACGCCGCTACCTCCTTCGATATCCCGTTCCCGACCTCCTTGACAACGACAGGCTGCCTTATCGCCTTTGCAACGTCAACTATCCTGTCGTATACGCCCCTGAAATCAAGGTCGCCTTCGGGCTGCACGCTTTCCTGCCCTGGGTTTGTGTGTATGGCAAACGCATCCGCTTTTATGATGTCCAGCATCTCCTGTATCTTTTCATGGCTGTAGCGCCCCAGCCTGCTGGCGCCCATGTTTCCTATCAGTATCAGGTCATCGACGAACTTTTTAACGTCGTAGGTGTAGGCCAGCTCCTTCTTTTCAAGCATAGCCCTCTGGCTCCCCACTCCCATTGGTATCTTCAGCCGCGACGCCGCTTCAGCTATGTCCCTATTTATTTGGAAGGATATCGGGTGGCCGCCGGTCATGCCGGATATGAATACAGGCGCAGATATGTCCCTGCCCATGAAGCGCATTCCAGTGTCAACCTCTTTGGGGTCTATCTCCCCGCCGTTTGGTTCTATCTCCACCAGCTCCATCATGTTGGTTTTTTTGTACTGGGTATTTTCGTTGAGTATTATGTTTATGTGCTGCACCTTCCTGTCCTGCGTCTCCTTTGCAACAACTTCGTCAGGCATGGCCGTCACTGGTGTGGTATATTGGAGCCTTCCTCAATTCTTCTATGTTCCTTGAATTTGTCAGGAACATGGCTATTTTGAGCTGCTTTGTGAACGTGTCTATGTCTTTGACACCGGCCGCGCCGATGGATGGCATGGCGCCTTCTTTCGCCCTGAGGCACTTGGCCGCCTCTAGCCCGTCTCCAACGCGCTGGAAGCCTGGGGGCTGCTGCAGGCTCGGCAGCTCGGAGCCATTCAGGAAAAAGGCGCGGCTGCCGGAAGAATTGGCTAAAAATAGTATGCCTTCGTTGCTTGCTGAGAGCGCCTTCGCCTCTCCCTGGCTCTCCGCCTCAACGGCCAGCGGCGACTTGAGCGCTACCCCGTCAGCCAGCTTTATTGATACGTCAATCTCGTTGAGCGACATGTCTGGCAGCGCGCAATGCACAAACTGTATGTTTTCAAACATGATCATCGTCCAGGTGCCTGCCCGTAATCTAATTTCCGGCCAAGATTACCGGAGCCAGCGCAGAGTGCATTTGCAGGCCTTGTTTCGGTAATATTTATTCAATAGATTTAAATAAAGTGCTATAAAAACCTTTATGGCTGAAGGTGTTTGTGTGCAGAACGTCGGTACTAACAACATTACCGTAATCGTGGCGTTTGTGGCCGTGGTGCTTATAGTTTCAGTTTTCGTGCTGTTCCCCAACGGCTTCGGGGCACAGAGCAGCAGAAAGGTCATATCAGTCAGCGCGATTGGCGCGGCGTACGGCTCGCCTGACCAGGCTGTAATTTACCTATACGTGAACGGGACTGGCTCAACCAGCAGAAAAGCGGTCCTGAATCTTTCATCAACCCTTGGTGTGCTCAACAACACGCTTATGAGATACACGGGAAACAACGCAAGCATGGTGTCAACTGAGGGATACAGCGTTTCCAGGGCGTTCAACAGCAGCTCTTACGAGGCTTACGAGAGCCTTAAGGTCACCATCGTTGATATTAATGACACGGTGGCTGCGCTCCTAAACATAAGCTCAGTGCCAAATGTCTACATCAGCAGCGTGGAGCCCGGCGTTTCAAGCCAGAAGGCCGGCGCGCTGCGCAGCGAAGCGATAAACTATGCCATAGCCAACGCAACATCCATGGCAGATGCAGTCTCTAGCAATGCGGCCCTGTACAATGTAACTATAAACAGCTACTACGGAGTGTACCCGTATCCCATAATGCTCTACGGCGCGCAGCTGGACAGCCCGCAGAACATAACCGCCAACGTGAACAGCCTGTTCTACTCTGGCAAGATTAGCGTGGAAGAAAGCGTGGATGCCGAGTTCATCTACAAATAGTTACCGGAATCGTTGGGATTGATTCGCGCGGTGGACTTCCGGCTATGCTTTTTCCTTGCGTGTCATTTGTTGTGCATTATGCCCATTATGCTTCCTACAAGGCCGAGCACAAAGCCTATGAAGAACCCGCCTGAGCTGCTCAGGCTTATAATCGTGAATATCAGCCCAATCACGCCGAACAGCTCGGCTTTCTGGGGCTTCCTGTAGAGCATGACAGCGCACGCCATCATGACTATCCCTGATGTTATACCAAGCGTGCCTGCTACCTCCCCGAGCAGCCCGACCTTCCCTACTACGCCCTTAACGTATATCCTTGTGCCATTGGTGCCGTTTATCGTGAGGTTTTGTGGTATGTGGTTTACAAAGCTTCCGACCAGCAGCGCCGCGATGCCTGAGGCAAACACCAGCAGGCCGCCCAGTATCAGCAGCACCATGGCTGACGTAACTCCTGTGTCCTTCTTAGGAATTGATTTTTGCATTGCCGCACCGGTCCTGTTTGTAAATTATTAAATATATGCCATTCTAAATAATATTGCTTTAAAAATATAAATGTTTGGAGGTGAAAGCTTGTTTAGCAGGAAGGATATAGTTGGGGCGCTGTCCATGTGCCAGGACCCAGAACTGGGCGCAAACATAGTTGATATAGGCTTGATACAGGGCATATCAGTGAGCGAAAATAACGACGTAAAAGTGACCCTTACCATGACCAGCGCCATGTGCCCTGTTACAAGCATAATACTTGCCGACGTCCAGCTAAGGCTTGAAGCTATGCCGGGCATAGGGAAGGTAGACATCGATCTCGTCTGGGATCCCATGTGGACTCCTGAGATGATGAGCGACACCCTTAAATACAGCAGCTGAGCCTTCTATGCTGAACGCTATGGAATTTTCATAAAAGGATTGGTGCACCAAGGTGAATTTACTATGGATCTTTTGCCCCTGATGATTGCTATAGTTATAGTTGTGATAATATTCATGACTATAGCCCTGTTCATATTCATAAAGCACAACGGCTTCGGCCTTATAATAGACGCCATTTTTGGCACGACCTCAACAACTACTACAACGGTGCCTGCTGTTCCGACCACCACCTCTGTGCAGACTACAACCACGATAATAACTTCGGTCAACGTCACATAGGCGGCCGCCTATGCAATCCTGCGAACTAGTAAAGCGCTGGCTCGTCAGCCCTCGCATATCCGTTTATCTCATCGCTGGAAAACCATACCGATATCTCGCGCTGCGCCGACCTCGCGCTGTCAGACGCGTGGACTATGTTCTTGACCGACCTCTTGGAGGCGTCTGCCAGGGAGTAAGAATCGCTAGCCAGGCTACCCCTTATTGTTGAAGGGTCAGCCCTGGACGGTGAGGTTGCCCCGCATATTTTCCTCACTATGTCAACTGACTCATTGCCCTCGATCACCATCGCGACTACTGGGCCGCTGGTTATGTGCTTTATGAGCATGTTCCTGACCCTCCTCCCGGTCTGCACCGGAGTTTCCGTGAACTCTTCCCCTTTTGAATCGTATGATTTCTTTGTATTGTTCCACAGGTTCTCATACCACTGCTTTTCCATCGGGTAGTGCGCCTCGGCCATCTTCTTGGATGGGGTCAGCATCTTGAGCGCAACCACCTTGAGCCCGGCGTCCTCGAACCTCGATACCACCCTTCCTATAATGGCGCGCGCAACTCCATCAGGCTTTATCAGAACCAGGGTTCTTTCCATTGATTACACCTATGTTTTTATATTTGGTAGATAAAATACTATTTATAACTTCTTGTTTTTGGGGATGAAAGTGATACGGCAGCCTATAATAGTCGTGATGGGGCACGTGGACCACGGAAAAACTGCGCTGCTAGACCGCATAAGGAATACGGCCGTGGCCTCGCGGGAAGCCGGAGGCATAACCCAGCACATAGGGGCCAGCGAGGTGCCCATAAGCGTGGTTGAAAGCATCTGCGGGCCTATGCTGGAGAGGATGGGCACAAAGGTGACTATACCAGGCCTGCTCTTCATAGACACCCCTGGCCACGAGGCGTTCACAAACCTCAGGAGGAGGGGAGGGAGCGTGGCAGACCTTGCCATCCTTGTGGTAGATGTGACCAAGGGTTTTGAGCCGCAGACCATAGAAGCGATTGAGATACTTAGGGAGTACAAGACGCCGTTCATAATAGCAGCGAACAAGATAGACCTTGTAACTGGATGGATACCATCAAAATCCAGGAGTTTTCTGGAGGCCATGGAGAAGCAGAACGACATGGTGCAGGCTGAGGTGGAGAACAGGGTATTCGGAATAGTAGGTAGGATTAGCGAGCTCGGATTTTCCAGCGAAAGGTTCGACAGGATCAAAAACTTCCAGAAGGAGGTGGCTATAGTGCCGCTCAGCGCCAAGACAGGGGAGGGCGTCGCGGAGCTGCTTATGCTTGTAACAGGACTGGCGCAGAGATTCCTTGAGATGAAGCTTAACATAGAGGTAAGCGGCCCTGGCAGGGGCAGCATACTTGAGAGGAAGGAGGTGAAGGGACTGGGCACGACCATAGACGTGATAATCTACGATGGCAGCCTCAGGGTAAATGACACCATAGCCTTTGCAGCAGGCAATTCTGTAGCCACTGCCAAGATAAAGGCGCTTCTGAAGCCAAGGCCGCTGCAGGAGATAAGGGAGAGCACGAGCAGGTTCTTCTACGTAGAGGAGGTCCACGCGGCCTCCGGGGTCAAGATAAGCGGCACTGGGCTTGACGAGGCCATGCCAGGCTCTCCGGTGATGCAGGCCGTGGCAGGAGTAGATTACGAAAGACAGATAGGAACTGAGCTGAAGGAGATATTCAAGACCGACAGCGTCGGGGTGGTGCTCAAGGCTGACTCTATAGGCAGCATAGAGGCAGTGTCTAGGCTGCTTGAGGCTGGAGGCTTCAAGATCAGCAAAAAGGGGCTGGGCATGGTTACCAAGAGGGATGTAATAGACGCGTTCACCCAGATGCAGTCAGATCCTGCCTACGCAGCGGTGCTTTCTTTCAACGTGCCGCTGGAGAGCGAAGCTGCAGACGCCTCTTTCGGAAGCGGGACAAAAATAATCAGTGGGAATATAATATACAAGCTTATAGACGACTATAGGCTGTTTGTAGACGAGATAAGGAAGCGCAGCATAAGAGACATGGAAGCCAAGATAACCTTCCCTGGCAAGGTTGAGGTGCTCCCAAACAGCTGCTTCAGGGTGTCCCACCCGGCCATATTCGGAGTTAGCGTGCTCGGAGGCAGGATACGCCCAGGATACCTCATGATAAATGAGATTGGTGACGTTGTGGGCAGGATAAAGGGCATACAGAATGAGAAGTCGCCGCTGGAGTCGGCAAAGAGCGGGGACAGCGTGGCGATATCCATGGATGAGCCGGCTTTTGGCAGGCAGGTCAGGGAGAAGCAGGTCTTGTACACCAGGGTCAGCGATGACGATGAAAGGCTGCTGAAGGGAGAGTTCAACGGCCTGATAGGCGATGCGGAGAGGGAGCTGCTTGAAATGATAATAAGGATAAAAAGGAATGTCAGGAAGCACTGACATCCTACCTCCGCGGGCTTTCAGCCATGGGCTTTTGCAAACAGCATGGTTCAGTATCTCTTCCTTATCCTGAAAGCTGCGTCGGACAGCAGGCTGGGCAGGTCGCCGAGAGCCACGCCGAGGCCTAGGCTTGCCACAGTGATCCCGCTAATCCCCAGCTGCTGGACGCGGAAGAGAACGGCAGCAGCCAAAACGATCAAACCCATGGCAAGCAGCATAAACCCCAGCATGTAGCTGTCTATCTTGTAGTACCTGCCGTATGATTTTATGTACATTCCGGCCTTCTCCCTTGTGCGCCTGGACGGCACTCCCCTTGCTATGAAAAGGGAGAGAATTATCCCTATTAGTATGCCTGTGCCGAAAGCCAGGAGTATGCCGCTCATCTGTGTGCACCTCCCTGCGCCCTGTATGCGGCGTGTCGTACCTGGGCTGGCTTACGCGACCTCTTCTCCACTATCTTTATTGAGAGTCCGAAGGTTATCATGGCTACGCCGGCAGCCACAAGCAGCACCGAATAGTATGATGATATGTTGCCTGTTATTGCTAGCCCGAACCCTGAGAATATGCTTATGAAGGCGAACAGCGGCGGTATGGCGGGCAGCGCTCCCCTGTACACCCTGAGCATGGCTATGGCTGCCAGGAGCCCTGCCAGCGCTCCGATTATTACCATTATCGCTATGACCGGGCTGGCGAAGGTGTAGTATGCGCTGACAGCTGCCATGAGCGGCAGCCCGAGGTCGCCCTCTCCCAAGGATATCTGCGACATGACCGGCAGCCTGCCAGAGCTGAGTATCCTCCAGTAGGCTGGGTCCTTGGCCTTGTGCGTCTGGTATAGGTAGTCTTTGTACTCCCTGACCTCTTTGGCTGGGAACCTTTCCTGAGGCACGGCCTCGAGGTGCGCCGTGCTTATTATCAGGGCCATGTTCCTCGTCGTGACTACCCGCGCGAGCTTTATCATGGATTTGGTCACGAAGACCGATATGTAGTCGTAAGCAGCCACTATGGCAAGTCCTATAAGAGCGTACTCGAACTTGAAGTACAGGCCTAGCAGCAGGCCAACGCCCATGCTGGATATTATGGTGACGCTGTTCCTTATCTTTGGATCTATGTCTTTGGCCGCTATGAGCAGCAGAGCACACCCGAGAGCCCCGAAGAACGCGACCGGTATGTACTGCCTGGGGAGCAGCAGGTCGAATATATACAGGAAGAAGAAGAAGGATGTGGCTATCACAACCACGGCCTCCAGCACCCCGAAGAATATGCTGTCCTCGAGCGCCTTGTGGTGGTGGCTGTGCCTGCTTATGAACAGGAAAGATACGGTCACTATAAGTATGGCATCCAGTATGTAGGATAGCAGTGTAGTGTACTGGCTTGTTATGCCATTCTGTATTAGTGATATCGTCGAGGTGTAGACCACAAGGCTGGCTATTGTTACCCCAGCAAACTGCACGATGAGGAACATCGATACTATGTCTAGAATGTCCCTCCTACCTATTACTTTTATCATTTTTCTCCCGTGGTCGCCATTGCACTTTTTATCAATCCAAGGCAAAATATAAAAATACAGATTAGTTATACGCCTGCTGCCATGGAACTCTGGGACGGAAGCAAATCATAACCAGCGCACTGAATAGGCTGCGGAGGGCAGCGGTGCTGTCGTCGCCGCATCAAGACCGCTGAATCAGCTTTGGCAGCCGCACGCCCACCTGACCCTGATATTTCCCGCTGTAGACCTTCTCCACCTTGCTGTTCGTCTTCACAAATATTATGTGTGCGAAGCGCTGCTTTGGCATGAGAGCTATGCTGTAAGGCGCGTTGTTTATTACCTCTAGGGTAACGTTGCCCTTGAACCCTGCATCTATTATAGTTGGCGGCATGGAGATTCCGTGCCTTGCCCACGTACTCCTCAGCTCAACAAACCCCATGACGTCATCCGGCATCTCCATATATTCATGAGTGGAGAGCAGCACCTGTTCGTTTGACCCGATGACCAGCGTCTTAACGCCTTTGGAGAGCTGGTACGTATCCCTGACGTGCCTTTCGTTTGTCGGGTCCAGCACAAACCCTTTCTTAAATTTATTGTGCCTGGCGATCTGGTCAGAAAGCCTGAAATCCACCCCGTTCTCCCTGATTGTATGCCTGGAAAACGGCTTTATAACTATCCTATGGTGCGCTATGGCGTTGTGCAGGTCGTAGTCTGAAAGTATCATTTTATCACATTGGTGACATCCTCCCACGACTGAAGTCGTGGGCTTCCAATGGCGGCTTTTTGATTGGTCATCTTGAACCACCAAATATAGTTCCTGATTCAACGACGGCTGCCTCCTGTAGTTGAGGTCTTACAACGTCTCCGGAGGCGTTACTTTCCGCAAGTCCTGCGGTAGATAGAATATTGATCGCGGCGTTCAAGTCCCTGTCCTTCAACATTCCGCACTTCTGGCAGAGATATGTCCTTTCACCCAATTCAATATCCCGTATATTTCCACAGTCACTGCACGTTTTGGAGGTGTTCTTTGGATTCACTCCAACCGCCCTGCAACCAGCGCTTTCGGCCTTGTAGCAGAGGTATTGGATGAAGTTTCCCCAAGAAACATCTGTAATCTGTCTTGCAAGATAATGATTCTTCACCATATTTGCAATCTTCAGTTCCTCGTATGCAATGAATGAATATGAATTGACGAGATGATGGGATGTCTTGTGAAGGAAGTCATCCCGCTGCCTTGCGGCGTGTTCTGAAATCCTCGCAAGTTTTATCTTTGCTCTTCTCCTGTTCCTGCCCCCTCTCTTTTTATTTGAGAGCCTTCTCTGAATCGTTTTCAGTTTATCTATGGATTTATCCGAGATTCTCGGATTTAGGATTCTTGTTCCATCAGACAGGGTCGCATACTCCTTGAGCCCCAAGTCAATCCCTACCTGTGGTTTGTTGTTCGAGAACAATGGTGTATCCTCTTTTTCTACCGAGAAGGTGATATACCATTCCTGCGATTTTGTCTGTTTTATAGACATCATCTTTATCTTTCCCTCCATCTCTCTGTGATTGACGAAATTCACCCTGCCGATTTTTGAAATGGAAACCTTCTTCTTTTCTGGTTTGAATCCAGATTGTGGGTATGTCAGTGAGGAGATGTATGATTTGAAACGGGGGAAGCCGGCTTTTACCTTCTTTCCCTGTTTTCTCTCCTTTATCCTCCTGAAGAAGTTTTGGTACGCCTTTGAAATCCTGTCTGCGATGTTCTGGCAGACCTGTGAGTATAGTTCGTTGAATTCTGGGTTCTTCTTCTTGAGTTTTGTAATCCATTTGTTCATGTCGTATTTCGTGAACGTCTTTCCAGTCTCCTTGAAGTGTTTTTGTGATTGTTCAAGGAGGAGATTGTAGAGTTGTTTCGATAGGTACATCTGGCGGTTGAGTGCAGACTTCTGTGGCTGCGAAGGATACGCCCTATATCTGTATGTCTTTTTCAAGATTACCATATTTTTTTACATTATTAAAGTTTATATGCCTTGCTTTTCTGCGGTTCGCTCTCATCCCACCTCTGAAGAGTGTGGGTTTTCCCGCTCACATTGATAAATATTTGCGTAAAGGCTTATATATGGTGGCTCCGTCCCCTGGCTTGCGATACCTTTGCGATGCGGCTGGGCATTTTGTTCGCGTGAGCACTAGAAGCCTTTATATATTTTATCGCTTATTAGATATCTAATAAACAATATGTGATTGCATGGATGAAAACTACGAAAAAGAGCAGCGCGGGGGATGGCGCGGCAGCGGAATGGGAGGCTTTGGATATGGGAATGCGTGGAGGATGGGCCTGGCAAAGCGCGGCTGGCTAAGGCCAGTGGTGCTGAAGCTGCTAGGAGAACGACCCATGAACGGGATAGAGATAATGGACAGGATACAGGAGATGAGCATGGGATGGTACAGGCCAAGTCCTGGTTCGGTCTACCCGCTGCTGGAACAGATGAGCGCCGAGGGCCTTATATCAAAAAACAAGGATGGCAAGTATGAACTGACCAAAAAATACACCTCCGCGTTCGGGCCGGTTGACGAGACCGGGAGTGTGATAGCCGGGATGGAGAGCGCTGCAACTTACCTTGAGGAGCTGCAGAAGAGCGATAAGTCTAAATTCCTGCCATACAAAAGAAGGGTGGAAAGAATAGCCGAAAGGCTTTCAAAACTCTGATGTGTTGGCTTGCCTGTTATAGTTGCAAATGGACTTACCAAGAGGTTCGGCGGATTTACAGCAGTAAGCAAACTGAACCTGAGCATCAACGAGGGAGAGATATTCGGGCTGCTTGGGCCGAACGGCGCCGGGAAGACCACGACGCTATCAATGCTCGCCACGCTGATACCGCCCTCTGAAGGGAAGGCGTACGTGAATGGATACGAAGTAAGCAAGCAGCCGTCCGAGGTGAGGCACAGCATAGGGTTCGTGTTCCAGGATCCAAGCTCTGATGACATGCTTACCGGAAGGGAAAATCTTTACCTCCATGCGCTCATGTACGGGGTTGACATGAAAAAAGCAAACAAAAAGATAGACGATGTGCTGAAGCTTGTGGACCTTACCGAAAAGCAGAACATCAGGATGAAGAACTACTCTGGGGGCATGCGCAGGAGGCTGGAGCTGGCGAGGGGTCTGCTCCACGAGCCTAAGGTGCTCTTCCTTGATGAGCCGACCCTTGGGCTGGATCCGCAGACCAGGGAGCACCTGTGGAAATATATAACAAAGCTCGCATCGGAGAAAAAGGTCACAATAACGATAACTACGCACTACATGGAGGAAGCCGATATGCTGTGCAACAGGATAGCCATAATAGACCACGGCAAAATCGTGGCGATGGGCACCCCCGAAAGCCTAAAGAGGAAGCTCGGCGGCGACGTGGTGAGGCTCAAGGTAGCAAAACCCAACATTGCGGCATTAAAGAGGCTCGGCTACGTCAGGAACATAAAAGTTGATGGAGGATACCTGACGTTAACTGTAAGTGACGCTGGCTCACACCTTCAGGAAATACTTAAGAAGGTGGGCAGCGTTGATGGTGTTGAGCTGAGGTCGCCTACCCTGAATGATGTTTTCCTGCACTATACCGGCAGGGAGATAAGGGAGGAGGCAGGAGAGGGCGGGACTTTCGAGAGGATGATGCACAGGGGCAACAGGTGATTGGATGAGCGAACTTGGGGGGCTCTATGCCCTATGGTACAGGGAATTCAAGGTTTTCCTTAGGGAGAAGTCTAGGGTTGTGGGCGCACTTGTGCAGCCGCTCATGTGGCTCATCATATTCGGCACCGGGCTGGGTTCGATCCTATCCATAGGCGGGGTTGGCTACACGGACTACATTTTTCCTGGTATACTTGCAATGACGGTGCTGTTCGGTTCGTTGTTCTTCGGCCTCTACATAATAATGGATAAGAGGGTGGACTTTCTGAAGGAGGTGCTGGTAGCTCCGCTGCACAGGACAACCATATTCTTTGGAAAGGTGCTGGGAGGTGCGACAGACGGCGTGGTGCAGGTCGCCATACTGATGCTGCTCGGAGTGCTGTTCTTCGGCATACACTTCACGCTCTACTCCTTGGTGGTAAGCATCGCAATAGTCCTCATACTCATGGTGGCTGTGATAAGCATGGGCCTTATCTTCGGTGCGCTGATGAGCAGCCCTGAGGGATTCGGGCTAGTTGTCACCTTCGTGATATTCCCGCTCTTCTTTCTAAGCGGAGCCCTTTTCCCTGTAGACAAGCTGCCGGGCTGGCTCTACGCCTTCGTAGCCGTCAACCCGGTGTCATACGCCGTCGACGCGCTGCGAACTGTAATACTCGGCATAAAAAGCAGCTTTGGGCTTCCTCTGGACTTCGCGGTTATTTTGGGCTTCGCCATTGCGATGCTGCTGATAGGCACATATTCTTTCAAGAGGATGAAAATATGAAGAAAAGAGCTTTTATAATACATGGATTTGAAGGCAGCCCTGATGAAAGCTGGTTCGGCTGGTTGAAGAGAAAGCTGGAGGAGAACAGGTTTACGGTGGAGGTGCCTGCGATGCCGCGCCCAAGGAAGCCCAATGTTTACGAATGGGTAAGCCATATCAGGAAGGTTGTTGATGTACCTGACAAACAGTGCTATTTCATAGGGCACTCGCTGGGCTGCATCACAATACTGAGGTATCTTGAGTCGCTCGAAAAGACGGAGCGCGTCGGAGGTGCTGTGTTTGTGGCAGGGTTTGCAGAAAATATAGGGTTGAAAGATATAAGGGGGTTCTTTCAGAAAGATATCGAGTGGAGTGAAATAAGGAAGCATTGCAAAAAATTTGTCGCCATAAACTCCAATAACGACGAGTACGTAGCTGAAGATAGCGGGAAAATATTCGGCGAAAAGCTTGGTGCAGAGGTTGTGGTGATAAATAACATGGGGCACTTCACCATAGAGGATGGCATAACATCCCTGCATCCTGTCCTTGATGCAGTTTTGAGGATTTCTGACTGAAACAACCAAACAGACGGATTTCGCCAGACCCGCACGCTCTTGGCTGTGCCGACATCGCTGCACAATGGGAAGGCATCATGCCGGTATTACCCACGCTTTAAGTTTCGCCCGGTGTACTTTTTTACTACAGCCCTCGCCACCTTCCTGCCTATCTCATCCCTACTGCCGCTTCCATCCATTATCAATACATCGCTCCGGCCTGCTGCAAGGCTCAAGTATGCCTTCCGCACTCTGCCAAGAAACTCCTTTTTCTCAAACGCAGTATTCTCCACTCCCCTTTTCTCTATCCTACCCATGGCTGTTTTTGGAGGTATGTCAAGCATGACGGTAAGGAAGGGCTCTGGCGCACGCGAGTTCAGCTTTGCAAGCCATTCGGCATCCAAGCCAGACGCAATGCCGTATGCCATTGACGACAGCTTATACCTGTCTGCAACAACAATGAACCCGTCAGCAAGCATTGGTAGTATAAATCTCTTTAGGTGCTGCATCCTGTCTGCCGCAAACAGCTCCTGAAGATGCGCGCTGTCAAATTCTCTTTTTTGGACTATCATGTTTTTGGCAAGCTTTCCGTACCTGCCGCCTGTAGGCTCTCTTGTGAGCACAGACGGAAGTCCTATCCTGCCAAGATGGTTGCACAGCATAGCTGCCTGTGTTGTCTTCCCAGACCCATCGATGCCTTCAAAGGCTATAAACCTGCCGCCCTCCGCGTTAAATTTACCCCTAAATGCAGCCATGCTAATAATAGTGATATGCAACATTTAAATAAGTTATAAATAAATGCAATTGTAAACCGTCTTCGACCAAGAGGAGGTTTTATTGCTCCCTTCGTCTAGCACGGCCAAGGACGCGGGGCTTTCAACCCCGCAACTCGGGTTCAAATCCCGAAGGGAGCATGACCAACTTTTTGTCGTCGAGAGGCAGTTTTCAATAAAAGTTCTATCGTCGAAAAATATGGGGTTAGATGCACCAGATTTTCACTTTATTGGAATGCTCTGCTTTCCCATTTTCTTCAATGCAGTCAGCAAATCTTTTATATTAACTGCATCTATTGCGCAGCCCTTATATTTTGATGTGCCCGGTCCACCCTCATAGAAAACCACAAATCCCTTCCTGGGTTTGTACGCCTCTATAAAAGATTGCAGGCTTCGCTCTACGAGGTGCTTCTTATCTGCCTTGATCTTTACCTCTATAGGTATCGGCTGACCGTGCCTTTGCACGATAAAATCCACTTCTGCATTGGTCTTCGATCGCCAATATCTCACATCCTCGCCCGCCTTGACCAGCTCCGAAAATACGTAATTTTCAAACAATTTTCCCTTGGTCTCTGGCGAGATGTAGAAAGAGTTCGCTACAGCACTACGCATCCCTGTATCTATAAAATATAATTTGTGCTGCTTTACTATCTCCTTTAGCTTGTTCTTATAGAAAGATGGAACTCTGGCTATCAGGTAGCTTTTCTCCATCGCATTCATGTATTTCTTTACTGAAAGCGAAGATAACCCCAGATTGCGGGATAGAGCTTCATACGATATCAGGTTTCCGACATTGTGGGAAAGATATTGTGCAAGCCTTTCAAGCCCAGCCCCGTCTTCTATGTTGAAAGTGCGGGCGACATCCTTGAGTATCATAAGTTGGTAAAGGTCTTTGAGTATCGCTTCCTTGCTGGAAATATCCTTTTCCAGCACAACCTTCGGGTATCCGCCGTATACAATATGTCTCTCTATCATCCTGTTAAGAATACTGGGAGTAACTTCTTTCTGGCCTTCTGCCTTCAGCACCTCATTAATTGAAAACGGATAGAGAGCCAATACTGATGCTCTGCCAACAAGCCACCCAAGCACCTCCTTGCCAAGGGCTACTTGCGAAGATGAGGTCACCCAGAGTTTTTTCCCTTTATCCGCAAGATATTTCAGCTTGCTACCTGGCTCCTTTCCATACTGTATTTCATCCAATACCACAACATTATCACCAGACAAATACTGGTTTTCGAATCTTTTGATATCAGCATCAAAAAGCTCTTTTACATCTGGATCATCAAAGCTCAGGTAGTTCTCCTTGGTATTCTTTGACTGTGCCTTAAGGAAAGTAGTCTTACCTGATTGTCTGGATCCTACTATCACTACTACGTTGTTCAGTTTTGATGCTGACAGGAAAGCCTCGGTTATCTCCCGTTCTATGTACATGATTGTTTAATGTAAAGCAACATATTTATACCTTTCTACTAAATCTAAATTCTAGTTATGATTTAGTAAGGTTAAATTATAACTCTACTTGCAATATAGTGATAATCAGAATCGGCACCTCGGCGGTTCCCGCTGCTCGACTCGCCCATAAACTAACGTTAAGGCTCGCTCGCAGCGACTACCTCGGCTGCCCAAAATCAGTAAGCTTCTTTCAACGTCTCCTCTGCAAGAATATCCAAAGTATCATATGCCTTTATTGGCGATTCCTCTGCTTTTAGTACAAGTGAAAGTTCAGTACATCCAATTATTACTGCTTCAGCACCCTCCACTTTCATTTTCCTTATGGCAGAAATCAGAACATTCTTGTCCTCTTTGACAATTTTTCCGCCCATGGCGTGCAAGATTACATCTGTTACCCGCTTTTTCTCCTTTTCGGATGGTGCAATAAGCTTTATCCCGGCCTTCTTCAGTGCAGCCGCATAGACTTCCTCTTTGTATGAATCCTCTGATGATAAGAGGCCAATCGTTCTAACTCCACTTCTCTTTATTCTCTCCACTGTTTTCTCAGTCATGCTGATTAAAGGGATCTTTACATGGGTTTTGAGCTCATCAAGAAATGTGTGCGCAGTATTGCAAGGCAAAACCACAAAATCGCAACCAGAAACAGTCAGCCTTATGATTCCGTCGATAAATTCTGTCAAAAGGAGCTTCCTGTTTGCAATACCTGACTCATCCGAACCCTTTGGTGCCATCGAATATATCGCAACCTGAGGGTAGTCCTTATCTTGCACTGCGCCATGTTCTATCTGGCAGAGTTTCAAGATTCTCTTGTAGAATTCGGCTGTTGCTTCTGGTCCCATCCCCCCAAGATACCAATCATCCTTATCTGTTTCATAATAGTAAATAAGATGATAGATATAAATTAGTTCTACTCCACATCGGTCGAGATGAAGTCCACCCGAAGTGAAGTATATCAATTGCTATTAATTGATATCGAAAGGGATTTCACCTAAAATAGAGGTGCTCGAGGGGAGCAGTCATACGAACTGGATGTCCATGTCTCTAGACACAAAGCTCAAGAAATACTTGCTTGAGCTTGGCCCTAAATTATTGGGTTTAAACAGTAAACTAAGTTCTGCACAGATGCGTCAACATCAATGATATAATAGCCGGCCTGGCAAGCGGATAGGATGCTGGCCCGAAAGGGCCGGCTTCTTTTCAGCAAACTCATCCATCTTCTTTATGACACGCTGTAAATTAAATCCACATTACAAAGTAAGTAATAAATGTTATACAAAGCACATTATTTCACATTAATATGGAATTCTCTGCATGAGATCCATAACTAAAATTTAACAAATGATAATATGAATATCTTATCTTGGAATATTAATGGCTTTACTAAGGCAAATCTCTCTACGATAAGTGATATTGTATCTCGTGCGGAATATGATTTGATTCTTTTTCAAGAAACAAAGAGTTCGAATGTACCGCTTCCATTGACCTTATCTAGTTACAAGACAATAAACTTTCCCTCCAAAAAACCTAATTATAGCGGCACACTGATAGCGACAAAGGAGCCCCCATTATCTATCTTGAGGGGTATCGGGAATGAAGAATTTGACAAGGATGGCAGACTAATCACTCTAGAATTCGACCGCTTCTATGTTCTTAATGCATATTTTCCTTTTGCAGGAGATTTTCTTGCAAAACTTGAATCAAAACTGAACTTCCTAAGGGAATTTGAACGCCATTGCAGAGAATTAAGTACAAAGAAGCCGCTTATAATATGCGGCGACTTCAACATCGCTCATCAAGATATAGATCGCACGTTCGGTGACGAAGGGATGCCTGGCTTTTCGCTTAAAGAGAGGGAGTGGCTCTCTGCATTTTTGAAATCAGGCTTTACAGACTCATTCAGGTTCCTACACAAGGGCGTGAGAAAATATAGT
Organism: Microcaldota archaeon; assembly: GCA_021799635.1. Classification (GTDB taxonomy): domain Archaea; phylum Micrarchaeota; class Micrarchaeia; order Micrarchaeales; family Micrarchaeaceae; genus JAJZAB01. The sequence continues at coordinate 72,525 of JAJZAB010000002.1, read as the reverse complement.
GGAATCTGGTACAATGACAAAAGCAAAGCAGACAGGCTAGATTATTGTCTGCTGTCTAACGAGCTTGTCAGCTTGCTCAGAGGTTCTGATATACTAGACAAAGTTGAGGGTTCAGATCATATGCCGATTGTTGTCGAATTGAGGTTCTAATGGAGTTTGTTAAGCCACAGCAAAGCTATCTAAGCATAAAGCGTCCTTAAAAGTAGCAGGTTATAAAATGCCTAGACGTAAACTTGAGACATTCGAGAATAAAAACAATAGTAAGAATTTCGTATGCGAGCATGTTTTTCTGAACTAACTGCAGTGTGCCCGAGAGCAGGCTTGCCGGATTTTTATACGATGAAGCTGGCATATGGACCTAAAAAGAGAGTGATGGAACTTAAGGCATCAAAATTATATTTGTTCTCTTTCAGGAACGTCGGTATATATCACGAGGAGCTCATAAACGAGGTATTCGAGGATTTCAAAAGGGCAACAAAACCGAGATGGCTTTTTATCAGACTAAAAGTTAATTCTAGAGGAGAGATAAATACGATAGTTAAAAGATATTGGAGTGGAGCAGAGGGCTGTTTAGTGGAAAGAAATCAGAGCTTGCGTGTCCTATGAGAGGGCTTGCTTTGAAAAATGATATTGCGCCAAAACTGTTGAGAATAGAAGGCGTGGTGCGCCAGCAATTGTCAAGGAGTTTATCATGACAACAGCATTTAAAACACAAACAGCCAAACAGAATAATATAGGTAATGATATGCCGTCGCTTCAAGAAATTGTAGCTACATTTGGAGGCAAAGGCGCAGGGCTTGTTAGATTAAGGGAGGCTGGATTCAATGTTCCTGATTTCCTTATACTGCCTACTGATGTTTTCGAGCGTTTTCTTTCCGATAATGGGCAGACTGTTTCTCAGCTTGCTTCTAATAGTAATGCTAAGGAAATCGTAATGCAGATGAACTTTAGCGAGCAGCTTGGCAGAAATATAATTACTGAATATGAAAGCAGGTTTGGAAATCAAAAAGTTGCAGTGCGTAGCTCAGCCACGATAGAGGATGCCGAGAAAGATAGCAAGGCGGGAAAATTCGAAACTGCACTATCTGTAGATAGAAACGGACTTCTAGGTGCTATAAAGAAAGTCTACGCTTCATTGTTCTCAGATACAATTGTAGGCGATGAAATACCACTTATGGCAGTAGTCGTGCAGAGACAGTTATTGCCACAGAAAGCTGGAGTCGCCTTCGTTGATGATAACACGGTTCTAATAAACGCAATCTTGGGACAAGGCAGCATGCTTGTTTCAGGAAGAGAAAGCGGAGACATCTATGTTATTGATAAAGAAGGCACGCGTGGCCAGATAAAATTGCAGGCAAAAGCAAGTGATAATGGGATTGATATAGTAGATGTTCCTCTAGCCGTTAAGACAAAACAAAAACTTTTATCATATGAGATAAGTGAGATAGCCGAGGCGTCAAGAAAGATCATGGCTACATTCAAAAGCCCGCAGGACATAGAATGGTGCATCGATTCGGGTAAATTGTTTGTATTGCAATCGCGTCCTATAACAAGAGCTATAGACACACCTGCCTTGAAAAACATAGGTGGCCTCATTCCTGTGAGCATAGGCAAAGCCGAAGGAATCCCATGGTTTACGGTTAAAGAAATTCCAGGTATGGATGTAGTGCTTATAGCAACGTTTACAGAGCAGCGTGATTTGGAAAAATTAGTAGGGAGCGGACATGTGAAAGGAATTATAACAGAGCTTGGAGGTATGCTTTCGCACGAAGGAGTCATCGCCAGGGAAAAAGGCATACCTTATCTTGCAGGAGTAAGAGATCCGCAAAGACTATTCCAGAATGTAAAACACATAGTGTTAGATACTGGAAAGATGGAAGCCCTTGCGGATGGTAAAAACATGATAACAGCAGAGTCCGAAACTTATAATTGGCTGAATAGAGATATTGAAGGCTTAAGAACAATACAGACTGATAACAAGAAACAGGGTTTGGTTGTAAGAATCTTAGATAGTTCCGTGATTGCATACTCTTCGATAAAAGACAGGAAAGAAGCCGCAGCGGTTCTTGAAGCACTCAATAGGACAGAAGCCATACTTGTATGTGACGAATCAGATAAGACACAGGACATGACAAATAAAGCCGTTGTCAATATTATAAACCATGATAGCAAAATAACAGGACACGTGCAGGCTATGGCTGATGCCATTAGGAGATTTGATGTACAAGTATTTGATGTTGCACATACTGCGGCCAAAAAAGTTACAGAACAGGAATTTGACCAAGCTAAGGCCTCATATATGGAATCCAATATCACTAAGGATACAGGAAAGCTTGAAGATGCGCTAAAATCGTTTGCTAAAGCAAATAGTTACTATAAAGGCACATGCATAATGGCACAATATTTTGAATACTCGCTTGGTATTTTTATAAGCAAACAGGAGGGACGGACAGTAACGGACCTTGAACTCCACAGACTAAGAGACAAATATGAAGCAGATAATCCGAACATAAAGCATATGGAGGAAAGAATACAGAAGACTATAGAAAATCTCGATAGGTCTCTCCCTGCTTTCGGAAACGGTAAAGAATCGCTAGAGGGACTCTATAATTTACTAATGCAAGATGCCCAAAAAAGACTGAAGGAAGAAAAGCTTTTTGCTTTGCTTTTTGGAATTGAAACTTGATTGACTATTACAAGCACTTCCTTTGACCTCCTCGGATACCCGGTCAGCAGGGCAAAGAAGTGGATCTGGGACGAGAGAGGCGTAAAGGAGTACGAGATACAGACCTCCGCAAGAGCCGATTCATAAACATGAACATGGGCAAGGAGAAGAGATGGAACGTTCCTCTTGTATGGGTCGCGAGTACAAATGAGGTTCTTGAGGAAATAAGGAAGTTCACGAATGGGGTTGACGAATACTGGGTTGTTGGCTAAACTGCTGTCCTTGTTTGCAAATCAGTATTTAAAAGTAATCATAACATTATATCGTGTAAGCTTATGGCTAGTGGATTTGCCAAACCTTTGGCCGCAGCGTCTGTGCGTATGTGAAGAGTAGTCCGTAAGGATACTGGGCTAGAGCGGACAATGGAAGACATTCTAAAGAAACTTGACATCAAATACGTGAGTCAGCCAAAAGTTGAAGGACACCCTGACTTTCCTCCACCGTACCATTTGATATTTACTAACTTATCCTTGAATTTTTCATGAAGTTCCATTACCACATGAGCTTCGCCTAAGAAACCTAACATTTTCTTTTTAATTTTTAGTTTCTCTGCTATATCGTTATTAGATTCTAACCACTTATCAGTAAAGTCTATTAAATAATTTAGTCGTTGTATATCGGTATCTATTATTTCTAACATGAATAATTACCTATTTTCATCAAATTCTTTACAGTTTTCTTCTTTAAAACTATGCGCCCCCAAGGTCGTATTTGAGAACGCTATCCACTTGTAGTTCTTGCCAAGCCTGCTTTCACGCTCAAGCTCCATTCTGTCATATTCGCCTTGTACCCTTTTTCGCTTTTGCAATCTTACCATCCTATCAAAGATTACAAAGGATACAGATTATATGTTATAAATTCTCCTTATAGAAGCTTAGTAGCATTCTCCAAGCGTCTTTTGCAGCTGCGTCATTGTAGATCTGCGGCCTTGTGTCGTTGAAAAACGCATGATATGCGCCATTGTATACCTTTATGGTCACGCTTTTCTTTGCATCTACAAGCTCCTTAACAAGCTCGTGGACCTTCGAGGTTATCCTTGTATCCTCCATCCCGTATATCCCAAGCACAGCGTTTTTAACGTTCCTGAGCATGCTTATTGGCTCAGGGTTTTCGCCGTAAAATATCGCTGTAGCATCCACCTTGCCTGTGCAGCCAAGGCTTATTGACATGCCCCCTCCGAAGCAGAAGCCTACACTCCCTATCCTACCATTTACCTTATTGTGCTTGATCAGGAAGTCGACAGCATCTGAAAGGTATCTTGTGAAAACATCCTTTGGCCTGTTTACAAAAAGGGTGTTATAGACTTCTGAGATCGCTTTCCTGTCAGATTCGCTAAGCTTTGCCATCGCTTCATTCCTATATATCTCATCCCTCTGCTTGTCTACCGGTATCGACATCATAAAATTCATGGCTTTGCCTATCGCCTCCTTTGTCAATATCCTGGAAAACCTCTCGCTTGAGAAAAGGTCAGGCGCAAGCACCGCATAGCCTTCCCCTGCAAGCCTTTCCGTAACATCCTTTATGTGATTGTCAAGGCCGAATATTTCATGTATGAGGACTATTCCTGAGTATCTGTTGCCGCCTTTTGGGTATGCCAAATACCCTTCTATATGCTCATTCTCCGAACTATATCTTATGATAGATTCCTCAATCTCCATGTAATCATTTTATAGGATACCTTAAAAGAAATAAAATAATTTACCCAGGAAGATAGAAGTTTAGTAAAAAGGTCGTATTTTGTGCGTTTATAAATTACGTAGGGAACTGCGCACGCCTCTCTCGTAAGCCTTAAATGCTGGGAGTTATATATAACCCAAGCAAACCATGTTTCGAGCGATGAAGGGCGAAAGTGTTAAAGTGCGTGCATGGAGGGTCCTCAAGCGGCTCTTTGTGCCCTGGGTGTAAAATAATATTGTATTTTTATCGCGGCGATCCCTGAACGCTGGCTACTCTACATTTCTTATATTTAACAGTAAAATAGTATTCCGTGGAGAGCTTTTTATCCAACGTGCTGGCGTATAAGCTTAGGTCTAGCTGGTGGCGCCTCGGAAAGGAAAAGAGGATGAAGATTTTCTACGATATCAGAACAATATTGAGTGAAATCAACGGGAATAATGACCAGTATATCAAGGCTGAGATATATTCATCGCTGCGGCCAGACTCGAGTGTCCTATTTTGGCTGATGATGAAAGATTCAAATGACCTAAACGCGACGCGGGCTAAGCTGGAGAAGGTTTTTGGGCCTTATGCGACTTTGAGATACGGATTCCTATCAGTATACGATGCGAAGAGGCCTAAAGACGGCTCAGGAAAGGATTATTTCGTTGCATACCCTATAAGCAAGGACCCGGAATGGTACCTCCTTCCGAAGGAGAGGCGCTCGGAGATAATGGCGGAACACATAAAGCTCGCAACTGGTGATGTGAACAACAAGGGGATAAATTCATATACAACAGACTCTTTTGGGATAGACGATAATGAGTTTGTGGTGCTATACGAGCTTAATTCTATCCCGGAGTGGGTTGCGGTGGCAAAAAACCTGCGCGAAGCAAAAGCCAGAAAGTGGATAACTAACGAAAAGCCTCTGTTGGTTGGGCGCAAGAGCAACTTTGAGGAATTCCTGGCATAATTATATGGTGATACTATGATAAACGTGGGAATGTACTACAATGTCAAATCAGGTCACGAGAAGGAGTTTGAGGATATCTTTGCAGGGGTTGTTGAGACCCTGAAGAACGCAAAGGTAGGGATAAGGGACGCCAAGCTGTACAGGGAGGTTGGAAAAAGCGGATATCTTATATACACCGAATGGGAGAGCATGGACTTGTTCAAGGCTTTCATACAGAGCAAGGCGTTCAATGATACGACGGGCTACGGAAAATCCATAATAGAGGGGCGGCCTATTCATAGGGTATTTCAGGATGTCAAAGAAAAGCAGTGATTGCATGAAGGGAGTGCTGCTGATGGCTTATGGGACTCCAAGTTCAACAAAAGACGTAGCCGATTATTATACAGATATACTAGGGGGAACGAAGCCAACTGAAGAACAGATGCGGTTTCTGATTAAAAGATACGAAGCCATAGGCGGCGCGTCGCCGTTATATAGAATCACTGAAAAACAAGCGAAGAGACTTCAGGAGGCCATAGACAAGGAAAGCCATGGTATAAAAGTATATTTTGGAATGAAGCATTCCAAACCATCCATAAAGGAAGCGGTAGTAAAAAGCGCTGAGGATGGGATAAAAGAGCTTGTGTGCATAGCGCTTGCACCCCATTATTCTATTACTGGAATTGGTGGATATGAAAGCAGAGTAAATGACGCCGCCGCTTTGGTATCAAATAAGATAGATATAACCTTTGTCAGGGAATGGCATATGAGCCCCAACCTTATTGGTTTGTGGAGCAAAAACATAGCCGAAATATCTAAAAACATGAAAGACCCGTTCGTGGTTTTTTCCGCGCATAGCCTCCCAGAAAAAATAGAAGACAATGGACCATACAAGGAACAGCTATTGGAGATGGCAGCCAAAATAGCGGAAACTGCAGAAATTGAGAAATACGGACTGGCGTTCCAGAGCCAGAGCGGCAGGGGAGAAAAATGGTACGGCCCGACTATACCGGAGCTCATAGAGCAGAACAGGAAGAATGGCAATTCATTCATAATAGCACCCATAGGCTTTGTCTCGGATAATTTGGAGATACTATACGATATAGATATTTCATACAAGAAATGGGCAATGGAAAAAGGCGTAGAGCTGGAGCGCGCAAAAATGCCCAATGATTCAAAAATGCTTATAGGCGCATTGAAAGATATAGTTGGTAGATATTTGTGGTAAAGATTACAATAGGGACAAGGGGCAGCAGATTAAGCCTTATACAGACCAAGATAGTCGTCGATAAGATCAAATACCTTTTTCCTAATATTGATGTTAAAGTCGAGGTCATAAAAACCCTCGGAGACGTGAAGAAGGACATGAAACTGTATAACATGGAACAGGAGGGAGTCTTTGTAAAGGACATAGACAGGCAGCTGGTGGAAGGTAATATAGACTTGGCAGTTCACAGCCTGAAGGACATACCAACAAAGCTACCAGGCAAAGTAAAAATAGGCGCAATTGTAGAAAGAGCTGACCCCAGAGACGTTCTCATATCAAATGGCGATATAAAGCTAAGGGACCTGAAGAGGAATGCCAAGATAGGGACAAGCAGCCTGAGAAGGAAAAGCCAGTTGCTGGCGTTCCGAAAGGACTTCAGGGTAATGGAGATTAGGGGCAATGTTGATAAAAGGCTCTCCAAGCTCGACGCGGGGGATTATGATGCTATAGTGCTTGCCGCGGCTGGAGTTGAGAGGCTGGGGGAATCTGGCAGGATATCGGAATACCTGCCTTTCGATGTTATGCTGCCTGCGCCAGGGCAGGGCGCCCTCGCAGTGGAGATTAGAAGCGATGACGAATCAATGGCCAGGGTGGCCAGCAAGTTGGATAATCGCAGGGTAAGGGCTTCCGTAGAAGCGGAAAGGGTAACGCTTTCGAGGATTGGCGGCGGATGCAATGCCCTCCTGGGCGTATTTGCTGAGGTTAAAAAAGGCAAATTATATATGGACGCTGCGGTAACCAGCAAGGATGGTGCTAAAAAATACCGATACAGGCAAGTGAGCGACCCGAGGTTCCCGGAGGAAGCAGGGTTGATGCTTGCAGAGAAAATCATTTTGGATGGGGCTGCCAGCATGGCAGGGAGCACGAGGCGAAGGTCTCCTCTGAACGGGAAAATAGTAGCAATCACAAGGGAAGAGGAAGAAGGCGAAGGGATATACCAGATGTTACTCGAGAGGGGTGCGGCGCCCATATATTTTCCAACAATAAAAACAGTGGATTTGCAATCTGGTGGGGTGGTTTTGAAGCCGGCAGCATTAAAAAAATATGATATTATTATAATTACCAGCAGGAGAGGTGCATCAAAGCTACTCGAATATGCGAACTATGGAAAAATCAGGGCCTCAGTTATTGCTATAGGCAACGAAACGGGAAGGTATCTCAAGGAAAATGGAATTGCCCCAGAGTACATGCCAGAATCATCTTATTCTAAAGATATAGTTAACGGTTTGAATGACATAAAAGGTAAGAATATATTGATTATAAACTCTGCAAAGGCAGAGAGTAAGTTATCGGAAGATCTGATTGGCAGGGGTGGAAATGTAGACAGGATAACTCCATACACTGTGACAAAGCCGCGCGTAAGCAGCATAAGGAAAAAAAGCATTATGGGTTACAGGTTTGACTTCGTGACTTTTGCAAGCCCCTCGGCTGTTGAGGGATTTATTTCGATTCTGGGGAGAAGGAATGCAAGAATGGTGCTCTCATCCGGCAAAGTTGTATGTATAGGTGATACGACATCTAACAAATGCACAGCCGAAGGAATAAAGGTGCATATGGTCTCGGAGGAGCATACCCTTTCGGGGATTGTTGATTGCATGGAAAACAGTTTGAATGGGAGGAATAAATGAAAAACGACACGCTCTTGCGCGCCTGCAAAAGGAAGGAAGTAGATTATACACCTATATGGCTAATGCGGCAGGCTGGAAGGTACATTCCGGAGTACAGAAAGATACGTAAAGCACACGATATTATGGAGATATGCAAGACCCCAGAGCTGTCTTCCGATGTTTCAGCGATGCCTATAAACATGTTCGGATTGGACGCGGCCATAGTGTTTGAAGACCTGATGGTACCTCTTGAGCCAACAAAAATAAAGTTTCGCCTTGTAGACAAAATCGGCCCAGTAATTGACAATACGATAAAGAGCATGTCTGACGTAGAAAATTTAACCGAGTATGATGTGGAGGAAGTCGGTTTTGTAGCAGATGCGATAAAATTGCTAAAGGGCAAGGTAGATGTGCCGGTCATAGGCTTTGCTGGGGGCCCCTTTACCATGGCATGCTATATGATAGACGGGGTGCACAACAAAAAATTTGAAAAAACGCTATGGATGTTAGAAAACGAGCAGGGCGTATTCAATAGGCTTATGGACAAGCTTACCAACATAGTAATAGAGTATCTGGAGCTTCAGGTGCGGGCTGGCGCGGATGCCATACAGCTTTTTGACACGTGGTGTGGGATACTTGATAGAGAAACATACTGCAGGTTTATAATGCCGTATTCCAAAAAAATCTTTAAAAGTATTTCCGCAGTGGACTCTTCAGTACCCAAAATACATTTTGCCCTTAACTCGGACAGCATACTAAAGGATATAGCGCAGCTCGGCTGCGATGTCATTGGTGTAGACTGGCATAATGATATAAATCACGCATGGTCGCAGATCGGATATTCAAGGGCTATACAGGGGAACTTAGACCCGTCGCTTCTAGTTGATGGCGGCAAGCACATGACCGACTCTGCAGTTGGGATACTGGAACTGGTACGCGGCAGGAGGGGACACATTTTTAACCTTGGGCACGGGATTTTGCCAGATACGAAGCCTGAAAATGTCAAGAGGCTGGTAGATGTGGTGCACGCATTCCAAATTAATTCATTGTAGTTTAAAAGCGCCTGCCATCTTGTCATGTTTTTGGCTACCGGCTTGCCGTTTCCCAGGAGATGAGCTTCGCAGTAATATCCCTATATTCCATGTTTGAAAGACGGAGTATAACCTTATCGCCAAGGTGGCTTTCTCTACCTGACAATATGCGGTTTGCAGCCACGGCCGCCTCCTTCTTTGTCAGCCTTTTTCCCAGCTCGGCGTATCCATCCCATAGCGACCTGGTTATAGCGTTGCCAACCTTCATGTTCCTGTGCTTGAACATATACCGCAGCACTAGCCTTGCCGCAGCGTGCATTGACGAATTTCCGGCAGGCTTGAAAAACACTGCAGAGGACCTCCCGCGCGGAGGAGGGCTGAAGCTGTCCCTTCCTATGTCAAGGAAAACCTCAGTTTCGTAGAAAGCGAAGAAAAAAGCGGAAGGAAGTCCAAAGGCCTCAGAATCCACTCCTGTGGTAATCTTTTTCTGCAGGGAATATGGCAGGACCAGCACCGCACTGTCGAAGAGCTGCCTTCCTTCATTGACGAGCCTTTCAAAAAATTGCATAGTTATGGAGTACGGCATGTTGGCCACAATTTTATCAAATGCGGGCAGCTTTACTGACAGGGCGTCGCCTGGGACAACGGAAACATTTCCAACGGGGGCGAGCTTCCTGGTGAGTAGTGCACATAGCCTCCTGTCCTTTTCTACGATGATCAGCCTTCCGCACCTGGACGCGATTTCTGAGCTCAGCTTTCCTGTTCCGCCGCCTATCTCAAGCACAGTATCCGAAGTGTTTAGGCCAGCCCTGCCCACTATCGAATTTATTGCATCCTGGTCCACTAAAAAATGCTGCTCTTGCATTATCCTGTATGCCTGCCTTGGGGTTGTCATTATATTACCAGATTGAGGCCTGCTGGGCTTCATCGGAGGCTTCTCCGCATGCGTCAGGATTGGCAGGGGCTACTTGCGCCTAGCGCCGCGAGGCTTTGCAGGGGCATTGAGCATCTTCTTCCTTTCATCGAGCAGGAAAAAGACGTAGTAGGCCACGAGAAAAAAGTCCACGGATAGGAATATCAGCACTACGGCTGGCAGCAGCACAAGCCTTATAGCCGCAACGCCTATGACAACGTTGTATATTATTGCAAGGAAGGCAACCCCGTTCTCATATTTTATCATCCGCAACTCACCTATTGAAAATCAATCCTTAGATACATTCCTTCGGCGTCCGGCGCCGGGCACGGCAGGTATACGCTCTTTGGTCACTGAGGTCCTTGACAAAAGCATAAAGTAAAATATTATAACGTAGTCTATTACTATGAGAAAAAGGAAAAGGGCTTTATAGAGCCCAACGGTATATACTACAACCACATATCCGACTATGACGTTGTATACAAATACAAGCATTGTTATCCATGGCAAAAGCCGTGATTTGTATTCCATCTGGTCACTATTGTACAGTTACAATCATATATTATATAATGTATTTATAAAAGTTGCTGGTACTACAGGCTATGGTGCGTTAATGCTTTTCGGAAGGGGCAAACAGAAAGATTCGGAAGACGTCCTTGTAATCCATCTAGTGCCGCTGCTAAACGAGCTTTTTGACAGGAAGCTCGGCAGCCTTGAGGCAAAAGCCCACTCTATAGTGGTTGGCATACGCGCTTCAAGAGACGCATTTCTTGAAGCCTGCAGCGCGTTCGAGGCATCGGAAGCGGAGCCGGATAGAGAGGGTTTAAGGAATGTGAGCCAGACTTTCATAAATGAGCAGAAAAAGGCTTACATAAACGCCCTGAGGAGGATACTGTCTGCTGAGGCAGCCGGAGAGTCTGACAACATATACAACAGGTATGAAAGCGAACTGGCGAACATCGAGTACGCGAAAAATGAGATACTCAAGGTAAACGCGAGGTTCAGGCTGGTGCTTGAATCCTATTCAAACGGGCTGGACATGTTCAGGGCGTCCTTTTCGAGCATGGAGAGGTATGCAAAGGCTCTGAAGGCCGAGCTGACCCTGAGAAGCAGGGAGGTGGGAGAATACAGGGAGATCCTTGAGTCCATACAGAAGCTCGTAGCCTTCAGGGAGGAGCTGGAAGAGATCAGGAAGGCCTCTGCAGACATCGGCGGATCGGCCAATGAGGCGCGCTCGTCCAAGGAACAGGAAATGTCGCAGGTGAGGATGAAGATTAGTGAGCTTGGGGAACGCCTGACCGCCGCGAACAAGGGAATATCTGACATCAAATCAAGAATATCCCTTACAATGGCGCCGCTTGCGAAGGCGACGAAGAAGTACGAGCATGGCATGCAGTCAAAAAAGGTGCTCTCATACTACATAGAAAACCCTGTAGATACACTCTTCAGAGCTACTGAAGAATACGGGCAGTTCTACAAAAACGTATTGTCGCTGAAGAAGGAGATGGAGTCCGGGAAGGTAGATGTAAAGAACAGGCAGCAAGCCATTGCCGCTGCGGATTTCATTCTAAGCGGGACCCTATCCGCGCTTATAGAAGAGATCGGGGTGCTGGAAAGCAGCAGGAAGCCAATAGTGGATGAGATGGCTGAGCTTGAGAGGATAAGCAGGGATATAAGCAGGGCGGAGAGGGGTGAGGCTGAAAGGATCAGGTCTGCATCAGACATAATTAAGGAGGAGGAGAATATAAGGAAGGCGCAGAAGATGCTCAAGGGGCAGATAGAGAGCCTATTCGAAAGGTACTATAAAAGGCTGATAAAAATAGATATCGACCATAGCGCATAAGCATACCCAGGATGCTGTCACCGCATACAGTGATATTACGGGTTGGGCGGCAGCGTACATAACACGCGGGCTTGCCTAAGTTTGCACAAACGCGGCACAAAAGCTTTTATTGATTGCGTATTCAGATAGTTTTGTGCTGAAACAAACAGGAATGGTGCTTCATTGAGTTCCTACAATACCACAATCATATCATCCTTTATAATCGCGTGCCTGGCAGTCGCAACCATAATCCTTCTGCATACGCTAGTATACGCGCAGGTGCACAGCGTGGTTTTGGAAAAAGCTATAGACGCAGCAGTACTTGGGATTTTTGGACTGCTTATAATATATCTGCTGAACGAGGCGCTCTCCTTCTACGCAAAGGGCGGCAGGTATAAGGACGCTGGCCCTATATCCAGGATCTTCCTGATGCTGAGCATCTCTATCCTCGCAATATTTATACTTGGCTACGTGGGAGTCAACATCAGTGGGATACTCGTAAGCGCTGGCTTCCTGGGCATTGTGATAGGCCTTGCTTCGCAGACTACGCTTGGCAACCTGTTCGCTGGCATAACTATAATGGCTACGAAGCCTTTCCAGGACAATGACAGGATAACCTTCTCCACATGGCAGTACAACATTATACCGCCATCCTACAGCCACGACTACATACTCCCAGGGCATAGCGGGGTGGTAGATGAGATAGGACTGATGTACACATCAATGACCCTGGAGAACGGCACCAGGTTGTATGTGCCGAACGGCATACTCATACAGTCTGTGGTCCTCAACCACACTAGAACTAGTAGTAAATACATAAGGGTAAGGGCAGGGCTTGCCCACGGCGTTGATTTCGCGAAGTTCAGGAGCAGGCTGATGCACAATATCAAGAATAACAAGCTTATTGCAGGAAAGATTAAGGTATCTGACATAGAGGTGATAATATCAGATATAAACTCTGGGGAGTATGGTGTTGAGATACGTGCAAGGCATGTGCCTGCGGTTGAGGAGGAAAAAATAAAAGAGGCGCTGAACGAAGCTGTGGAAAAATCTGCATCCAAGGCCAGGTAGGCCCTGCGTGTTTGGCGCACACGAATGACTAATTCTTCTCTGATGAGTTTTTGTATGCGGAGTACACGCCCCAAACTGCACCTATCGCCACGCCGTAGATAGTTGCCTGGGCGGCTGCAGACTCTATAACCGCTATGTGCAGGCCTTCGTTGCTTACCTCCCAGGCAGCGTAAATTATATCAATTAGTATACCTCCAGTTAGCGCACCTTTTATGCCGCCCCACATGCACGCTCCGGCGTCGGCGGTTCCCCTGCCTGATCTGCGGAGAAGCCTTGGCGAATGGCTGGAGGCCGTTTGATGATTCCTTATTGTTAATGGATATTGGCCGGTGCTGCGAGACGCTTGCTCCACTTGAAGCTCCTTAGTTGCCATTTTATCAGCCATACCACATATGCTTTTTACATATTTATAGCTATCACGCACGCCAATTGGAGCCAGAACATCCTCTACCGCTAAACAGTATGGATTTTCCAGCTTGCGTTGCAAAGCCTGGCAGCAACCTCAGGTTTCAAATTCAGCTTCCTGCTGTTTTAGCACCTTCATCATTATCCTGCCGGAATCGCTCTCCTTCTCCACTGATGCCAGGAAGGGAATGTAGTTCACCCTCAGTCTCCTTGCCACCTTTGTGCCTATCTTATTTAGCTCCTTTATCATCGAATATATCTTCCTGGAGCAATCCCTGTCCTCTACTATCGGCATGCCTGATATTGTGTTTGACAGTACCATCAGCCGCGCGTTCTGGGTTTTTGCATCGTCAAAACTCTTCAACCCTTCTATACCGCGTATGCTCTCGGCTATCATCTCCTTTATATACTCCACACCCAAGTTAAAGTCACCCTCCATCCCATCACCCAATATATATTTTCTTTTTCCACATATTTAAAGCTTTTTGGAGGGGTGGCAGGAGACGATGGCGTGGCCAGAATGATATACTTTATACTGCTGGTTTTTAGACGCGGCGCAATAATAGGCTGCGGCCAATAAACAGGCAAAGACATAATAGAAGCATTTAAATATCTGAAACGTCCTAATAACTGAATTTAAAAAAAATAAAGATCTGTGGTATGAATGGAAAAATATGTGAGCCTGTATAAAACAGTGAAGAGAAAACCGGCAGTTGGGCTAGGGAACAGATACGTTGCAAAGGTAGGAGATGAAAAGGAGGCGCACGTATGGCTCTCTGAGGAGTTCACAATCCTCATTTGCACAGAGTACGGGGTGCCGAGGTCCAGCATCTCGGTAAGCGAGGAGCTGCTGGAGATGGGCTATATCAATATACTCAAGACAAAGTTAAACCTTAAATCGCACAGCGAAAACAGGATTAACACAACGATGAACTTCTGGACGTCGCCTGGGAACTACCACATAAAATTATACCCGACCAGCCTGCCTGGAGGCGAATCGTTGACGAACTCGTGGTTATTTTCGCCGAAAAGACTCAGGTTCAACAAAAAGCTCGAAAGGACGGTTAGAGGCATAAAAGCCATAGTTGAGATAGGGCTCGGCATGAAGGCCGATTTAAAGGTAATGGGCGGCTACGAGCACGATGCGTAGGTGGATTCTCTACGGCAATAGTGACATCCTCCCACCAATTAATGGTGTGGGGTTTCCCGCACGCATTTGCTAAATTTAAAGCCGGGTTTTAGCTGCATGGCAGCTTTGATTGCAAGGCTTCACAGCAACCAAGCCGCGTGGCGGCGTGATGTTACGTTTCCGCCTTGTCTGATGTGTTGTACCTCCTGATAAGGTGTTCGACGCCGTTAGGATGCACATATTCCAAACCTATGTTATCGACTATCCGCTTATAGGCCCTGGCCACCGTCATTACCTTTAGCTCCTTTATGAAATCGAGCGTTTCTTGCCTGTCTTCAACCTTATTTGCTTTCTTTTGCTTCTCCAAAGTCTTGTTTGCCAGCCTAACATATTTTGAAAGGTAGTTTATAGTGTAGCCTGCCCCTATTTCCTGCGACGCGGCGTAAATGAAGCCAACTGCCATTGACTTCCTTGATAATCCGTTGTACGGCCCATCGTACAGTGATAGCATGAGGATTGCTACATCGCGCAGATTATCCCCAATCCTTGTGCTTGAGCATATGGCCTTTATCTGCTGCCTGATCTCCGCGGCGTTGTATAGTTTTTCGCCGATTTGGGTCTGTTGCGTTGCTAGCAGAGCTTGGGCGCTTTCTGGTTCTCCGATGGCAACCCCTTTAATTTCATTGTGCCTTGCTGTGGCGTGCTCTTTCAGATAGGCAGCTTTTTGGCTCAGTTCCGCCATTACAGAATCAAAATTGCTTACCCTTTTCCACAATATCTCCATGCTGGTCTCCATGTAGTTTGGTATCGTAATGGAGTTCACAAACTTGGTTTCATCATCAACCTTGGTTTTTACTATGGTGCTTGTCAGCATCTTCCTTCCGATAAGCGCTTGGACCGTCTTTTCCACATCTATTCCATCCATATCCTTATCCTTTATCTTCTCGGACAGATCCTTGATCTCGCTCAGCCTTCCACTCCTTTGATTGCTCCACACGGCCAGCATCACTGCATATTCCTGGTTTGAAAGTTTGATTGAAGATAATTCGTTGTCTTCCTGCAACGCGTTCGATATTCTCGTCTCGTATGGGCTTTTCTCGTGCGATCTTGATGCTACTGCCATGTTATCACATATTTATACATTTTGTATTCTCCAGAGGCGCAGGACCATTAACTTCCAATAATCTATTGGTGCATTGATATTTATACATTTTGCCGCTTCAGACATTGGGACAAAAGTCGTCTTTTAATCGCTTATGGATTTCTCTCTGTCTTTAGTTATTACGACATAGTGCATCGCAGTTCTCCATAACTTATTCAGGATGGGTTGTGGTTGACTTTTGTCCCAGACTCGGTCCAATGCAAATGTTTATATATGTGAAACTACGTATATACAATCACTGAGGAAGAAAGGCTTTTAAGGCTCTAATTCTGAAGTGAATAAAAAAGAAATAAAGTGAATAAATGAATCAAGACGAAAATATGGGCGGCTACTCTGAAGGCAGTCGCAGATATGGAGGAAGAGGAAGCTCTGGCGGCGGTGCACCAAAGCCAGTGAAAGAAGGAGACGAAGTCGAAGTGACTGTCGAAGCTGTTGCATCAAAAGGCGACGGCATTGCCAAGAAGGACGGTTTCGTAATCTTTATTAAGGGCGCTAAAGAAGGCGACTCGGTAAAGGTAAGAATCTCTGAAGTAAAGGAGAGGTTTGCAATAGGAGAGATAATCTCCTAGAGCAAAGGCTTCCTTTTTTTTTATTTTTATATTTCTAATTTTTATTTATCAGTAGTTCCGCGCAATGACATGAATTTTCATCTACTACATCAAGTATGAGAACTTTTGGGACTTTTTGATGGCTATTTCTGGCTAAATTACACACGACAACCTGCACAACCTTTTGCGATCAATAATTCTTATTTTGGATCGGAAGTAGCATCCGTAAATATGCCGTAACGCAATCAATCTTTTCATTTTCAGCCCTTCTCCACTCTAAAACTATGTTAGAGAATGGGGACATTTGAAGGATTTATATATACCCACACAAATCTAAATGGGGAGTCCGCTAATCTCCCGTAAAATAGATGTTGTGAAATGTATATCGATCTCTATATATCGCAATTATAAATAGATTAATAGATGTAATAGAAAAAAAACTTTTATTAAAAAGTGATTTGTATGGTAGTAGAAAAATCTGTTGGAGCGATAGTTGTTAATTCATCTGGCCTCTATTTATTATTAAATAGAGCTGATAAAAATGGCGATTTCTGGGAGTTTCCAAAAGGACATCAGTTAGAAGATGAAAATGACATCGAAACGCTTAAGCGTGAACTTAAAGAAGAAACAGGTATTGAAAAATTTGAGTTGATAGAAAATTTTGTAGGAAAAAACGAATATGTTAGCAGTTCTACTGGAAATACACGCATAATATTCTTATATCTTATAAAAGTACCAAACGATAAGGTAATTATTAGCCAAGAGCACAAAGGGTATATCTGGGCAACATTTAATGATGCATTAACCAAATTTAATCATGACGCATGGAGAGAAATCCTAACCAGTGCTAAAGCTAAAGTGGTGAAAACATGATCAAAGATATAAGAAAGCTTTATTCAACATACTGGGAACACGAACATATCCGTCTAAAGCAGGATCCGTACCATTCGCTAGAATTCAGCACCACTTTAATGTTTCTTAACAAGTACCTGCCCAAGGCAGGGCTTGTGCTGGATGCCGGGGGCGGCACTGGCGTTTATACGATTGAGCTTGCAAAGCAGGGCCACAATATGGTCCTGCTTGACATATCAAGCCACAACATAGCGGCTGCAAAAAAAGAAATTGCGCGTGAAGGTATTGTCCAAAATGTGAAAAGTGCAGTCGTAGGAGACATAACGAATTTGTCAGGATTCAAGGATTCGACATTCGATGCCGTTTTGTGCCTGGGCGGTCCGCTATCGCTTGTTTACGGAAAGCCGAAGAGGAGGAAGGCAATGTCTGAGCTGGTGCGCGTGGCAAAGCACGGCGCCCCGATTTTCATATCGGTTATGAACAGGTACGGCGCAGTGTCCCTGGGGCCGAGCGGGTGGCCGGAAGAGATAGCCACAGACAACTTCAGAAGCTTATGGAAGACTGGCGAAGACCGTCTCTGGATAGGCAAGTACTACTGCCATTACTTCTCCCCGAATGAACTGGTCAGCGAATTCGGCGCTGCATGCAAGAACGCAGAGGTGCTAGAGCTTGCTGGCCTCGAGGGCCTAGCAACTCCATCCATAGATGCCATAAACAAGCTCGCAAAGAACAAGAAGGCATGGAAGAACTGGCTAGAAATGCACTACAACTTATGCACAAGGCCCGAGGTTGTAAATGTAAGCGTACATGTACTGCTAGTGGCAAGGAAAAAGTAGCGCATGGAAAGCATCCAATCAAAACATCCGCAAAGTGTCCAGATCCTAAAGGTAATAACCTAAGTTTTCAATGCCGAGTTTTCCGAGTGATTTTAAATTTTCAAAGTTAGTCTGCCTTCTTTTGTAAACGCACATGTGAACTTACTTTTTAACGCTTAGAAAGTATTTAAACAATTATGACTCGGATTTCAATAAAATTAGAACGCCACTGCTACGCTCTTGGTTTTATAATTATAACTTTCGCTCCACTTAGTTCAAGTTTACGCTGTTCGCTTTTTAGACTATCATAAGGCATCTGGCCATCATCCCAGATTATAACACCAATGTCTTTAAATTCGCCCGAGTATTTATATTCTGCTATCTCCTTAAAACCATAATCTAGCGATCCACCATAAGCAAGTTTTAGTTCGAGTACATATCTACCTTGCTCACCGTTATAAACTATGTCTCCCGAATGCCCTGTGTGGATATTATGTGGGTCTTCTATTTTATTTCCATATCTACTTCTTAGCCAAGCAACTAGTGCTTTATTAAATTCGTCTTCAGTATTATAGTGCTGATCCCCCATCGTTTCTTCAAAATTTACCTTTATCTTATTTAATAAATTTGTAAGTTCAGAAATTGGCGTATTCTCGCCCTCTGTTTTTATAACTTGAGATGAAGTATCTCGACGCCTCTTTTTTTGCTCATCTAACCATTTATCTATTTCAATTATCATATCTCGTACATAAGGATTATTCCTAAGGTTTTTACTAGCAAATACTTCCATATTTTTTAGGGATATTTTGTTGATGCAATCGTTAATCCTGTCATCCATAGTTGTTTTATATTTTTCATTGGTTATGGGGTCTTTTCTAAAATTAGGTAATGGACTTTCACCATATTGTAGTAACATCCTATCCAATTGATTGCGAGTGAAATAACTTAATAGACGTCGCTTTAAATTTCGTCGTTCGGTATTTTCTCTAGCATTCTCTTGTGCTTGGTTTATTGATTTTTTGATGCCTGTTCCTATATTGCCACTGATCTTCTTTAATGCGTCTAGAATAGCCATAATTACACTTCAAAGTTAGCATTTTTATATTATTCTAGTTTTCTCGTTCTTTATCCCAATTCAAGTAATTGTGAGGCTGGATCCTTAAATACTTTTGCACTTGTACTGATAATAAATATCAGGTGTTGAATATTATAAGATAATATAAACTAGGGGTAAGGCATAAAGAAAGTTTCATAACTGGTTTTTCACCATACTAAAACTATGTTAAGATTCCGTTCCTAAAAGATACAGAATTTACAGATAGTAGAATTTGACTTAGACGATAAAATAGGAAGGCATTTCGATGAGTTATATATAACCCCTAAGCATAAATGGGGAGTCCGCTAATCTCCCGTAAAATAGATGTTGTGGAATGTATATCACTTGCTATATTTCGTTATACAATTCTGTGTGCTTATTGTGCTGATTATTATATACTTATCAAGCTTCAATTTAACATGCCAGAACTCTAGATAAATGGTGGATAACACAGATATTCGCAGTAAGGTGCTAAGTTTAACGCCGCGAGATCGCAAGAGGTTAGTATAAATAAGTCAACATTGCGGTATATGCAGAAACATATAAAAAAGATAGCATTATCAAATACTGATGGTTGTATGAATCATAAAACGACGAATATGCTTTTAACCGGATTCGGGCCGTTTCTGAATTATACTTATAATCCTTCTGGAGAGATTGCAAAGAAACTGGATGGCAAAACGATAATGAACACTACGATTGTAGGCAAACTTTTGCTGGTAGAGCATAAGGAAGTTAGGAAGGTCCTTGAGAATTATGTTGAAGAATACAAGCCAGCGTTTGTGGTAGCTTTGGGGCTGGCTGGCGGAAGGGGCTGCATATCGTTGGAAAGAATTGCGATAAACAGATATTATTTCAGAAATGACAAAGAGGAGTTCGACGAACCACTGTACGAAAATGGACCAAGCGCGTATTTTTCCGGGCTGCCGCTGAAAGAGATAAAAGCGAGCTTGCAAAATCACGGCATACCCGCGGAGTACTCATTTTTCCCAGATACTTTCGTATCAAACGAAGTGTTCTACGAAGTTATGAGGCTCTCAGATAAAATTGGAATAAGAAAAGCAGGCTTTGTTCACTTGCCGTTGACAACAAAGCAGGTTGTAACTATGGAGCATGTGCACTACGCAACCCGCGAGAAAATACCAAGTATGGAGGAATCGATGCTAGAAAAGGCAGTAAGGATAATAATTCAAACGACATTAAACGCTGACAGCAAATGACTAATTTATGCCACGATTTCCTATTATAAATTTTGCATTGTGCATAAAAGCGATGCTACTCTGTCTATCTATGTTACAAAAAGGTAACACTTAATGCTTCTATATATAACCCCTATCTTTAATTGGGGAGTCCGAGATTTGTGATTGACATCGTAATTGGGGTTTGTATGTATGATCTCCTCCCACGCCTAAAGGCGTGGGTTTCCATGGCGGTCAATTGAGACGTCTTTGCCGTGGATCGTTATCTTCTCTTACGTACCTGCTGGCCGTTTCGTCGTCGACATTGCTGACGGATCTGTAGAAGTAACCCCTTCCCCAAAAATGTCCTCTTTGATATTGCAGTCGAAATTTGGGGTGCAATTTGAAAAGTTCGTAGGAACTGCATCCTTTCAGAAGATTTATCACCTTTGAAACACTCATTTCCGGCGGCAGAAATACGATCATGTGGACATGGTCCGGCATTACGCCGAGTTCTTTCACGAATATTCCGTGCCTTTCCGCCGCATTTTTCAGCGCGTTTTCACAGTCAACATAGTGACTTTCCTTCAACAGGGTTTCATACCTGTATTTCGTCACCCACTGCAAGTGATATTCACTTACCCCAATCAAATGCGGCCCATGCGCAAACTCTTTATTTTTATAGTTCCCACTATTCATGTTGTTCACGTTTCGGCGGCCTAACGGCCGCCTTAACATTTACTACGATAAAAAGAAATAGAAAATTGTGGCTTTTTCATCCACATGCCTGAAGGCAAGGGATTTCAAAGCCCTTTCATTATTAAATGGTAGGGTTTTAAGATATTGATACGTCTATATCACATATCAATAGTTAGAGAGTGGGTGTTTAAATGCAATATTGCTTTAAGCTTGATAAAATAGTAAGAAAAGCTAGATTAATTGGTAATAAAGCATACAATCTATCCCTCGTAGCCAAATATGCTAAAATTCCAAAGGGCATAGTAGTAACTACAGCTGCTTATGATGATTTTATAAATAACAAAGTCATCTTTAACGAATTGCTAAATTGTGTAGAAAATTTCATTAAAGGTGACATAACAGAGGATACATATAGCAAAAAGACTTCGGAACTTTTAGACAAGACGATAATAAACGATCAAATTAGCTCAGAAATAGAAGATTGTATAAAGGACTTGCAACAGCCTTTTGTAGTAAGAAGTTCTGCAACATGCGAAGATTCACCCAATGCAAGCTTTGCTGGTAGATTCGATACATTTTTAAATTTAGATAAGGAGAATGTCAAAAACGCTATAAAAAAGGTTTTCTGTTCTCTTTTTAGTTCCCGTGCAGTAAAATATATGGCAGAAAATAAAATAGAGATCAAAAACATAAAAATGGCTTGCATAGTTCAAGAAATGGTTTTAAATTCTAAATATGGTGTAGGTTTCTTTTTCAATCCAGATGAAGACAATAGCAAACGTTATGTAATAGAAGCGGTTTCTAATGATCCAGAAGGCGTAACGGCAGGAACAAAAACACCAGATACATACATAATGCATAAAGAAACTGGAGAAATAATAAAATATAAAGCCGAAAGTGAAAAGAGCATTCTCTTTGATTTCGAGATTAAAGATTTATCCTCTATTATGAAAAAGATAGAGCATATTATGTTTCCATTAGACATTGAATGGGCTTATTCAGCAAACGGACCGATACTTCTTCAAGCTCGGAAATTGACTGCTAAAGTTCCCTTACGATCTGGCAATATGGAATTTGGTGGATTTCCAGCAAGCAGCGGAAGCTTCTGTGGTAAAGTTGTAATATTTGATCCAAAAGCAAATATAGATGAAATGATAAAGGGTAAAGATAGGGTGCTTGTGGCTGGCGAATTACCTCTTGATGATTCTTATATAATAAAAGATTTTGGAGGGGTGATTGTAGAGCCTGCCGGGATAACCTCACACGTTGCAATACTGTCTAGGGAATATAAAGTGCCCTGTGTAGTTGGTGTAGATAAGGCAGCTACCATAATAAAAAACAACGAAGAAGTTTGTATAGATGGTGATACTGGAAAGGTTACGCTTCCTAACAGGAAAGAACTAGTCATAAAAAAGGTTCGTAAGGCCACATACGTTGACCCAGACAAACTTTCCATTTTCAAATACTGGGGCAAGATTACAATAATCGAAAAAGATTATTCTAGAATTACATTACACTATCATTTATCACTTGCAGGCGATCTAAGTATTATAACATCAGCATTGCACAAAAAGTACAATCTACCAGTACTAGATGGCGGTTCAGAAGTGTGGTATAGATATTCTGTATTGTTTGAGGCGTGTAAAAAAAGCAAGAGAATAAGAAAGGAAGTCTTGGAAGCCTCAAAAATCACTAGAACAAAAGATGTAGAAAAAATAGATAAAAAGATAAACCATTATCTTAAAATAGCTTCCGGCTACTATGACGATTCAAAATATCTGATGAGCCGATACGTAATTGGAGACAGAAATACTCTATCCGAAGCTTTAAAACTTTCACTATATTCCTTTGCTTATTGGACTATACCATCAAACATTATGCTTCGTGATTGTATAGAAGAAATATTTGCTGATGACAAAAATAAGAGTCAGGATCTTGTAAGCTATATAGATAGGATAACTATAGACAAAGAGCATCCAGTTCATGGTATGGGCGGTCAAATAGTTGAATTAATGGATAACATATACAATACTGCAAAAAGGGATTACGGGCTAGTCCATGAAAAGGCTACGTCTGAAATGAGCTTTTCAACCAGAATAAAGAAAATAAAACAAAACCAACAATAGCTATTTCTCTTTCCTTAATTGTGGTTCTGTCTTTATCACAAACTGCTCTATTTTTGTGCTCTTTCTTGATTCTATCTGCCTTCTTTGCTTATCAGTCACAACAGTTTGTCTAAATACTGTAGCTTCTATTCCATGAGCAGTGTCGAGCCCAGACATCCCTCTAATGTCTGTGGCTTCAAAATAAGTTCCACTAAGGAATGCATTACCTATTCTAGTATCCTTAAAGATTGCATTCTTTATATAAGCTCCACACATATAAGCTCTTTCAAACACAGCAGAAGTAGCATCAACGCTTTCTAAGTCTCCGCCCCTTATGTCAGCACGCACAAATATTGAACTCCTAACCTTTGAGCCTTTAAGATCGATATCCCTAAGGTATGAAGAGCTGAAGTCTGAGCCAGAAAGGTCCGAATTTTGGATTATTGCATCCCTGAAATCAAACCCTACGAACTTCATGCCTTTCAGTTCTATTCCTTTTGGAAATTCAACTCCTGCGAAATTTGTTTCTCCCTTCTCTATTCTTCTTACAAACTCCTCTTTAGTCATCTTTGGACTTTTTGTTTTCTCGTTTGTCATTAAACCACTATTTTATCATAAGGTAACGGCTCAAGATTTGGTTTTATTACATTAAGTTTCATTAAGCGCTTGGCAATGTGGCTGTATAGTTTGTATGTGGGACAATCCCTAAAGGTATTTGTTTTGTCTAAGCCCAGCTTGAAATACATATACCGATCAAAGACGCATCCTCCTCTACATTTCTTTATCCATGGACAACCTTTACACATTTCGAAGCTTTTTACCTGACTCAGGATAGCGGATTTTTGTTTCTCCAAGGTGAAAACATCATCAAAAGAGATTACTTCAGGCAACTTTGTGATGAGATTTTCTGAATCACCATAAGCCCTAGGAAACTTGTCACATGGTTGGAGTGTGCCATCTGGGTAGTAAGTAAAAACAGCATTGGCGCACATGCCTTTACCTATTTGGCAGCTCTTTGTTACATTCCCTACGAGTGTTCTTATTATATCCTCGAAAAGAAGTATATGTACGTTTGGATCATTATGTTCATACCATACATCGAATAATTTTATAATGAAATTCGCATATTCGTTTGTGAAATAGATATCCTCTGACAATATGTTACCGCTACTATCTATAACCGAGTCCTGTGGCAAGAACTCAAAGCTCTTTATACCATTATCTAAAAAGAAGTGAAACAGCCTTTCCACATCGTATGTAATAAGTTTTTTTGTTGCTACTGCAAGACAATGAAATTTTATACCATTTTCCTGAAGAATTTGTATCCCTCTAATTGTCTGTTCAAAAGAGTCCCCTGATAATGAAGGACGTTGTTCTATGTGTAAATCTTCAGGTCCATCTAAGCTTATCCCAACTTGAAAATTGTTTTCTTTGAAGAATTCAGCCCACTCTTCATCAATTAAGGAACCATTTGTTTGTATGGTATTAACTACTTGCTTATCTTTAAGTATCTCTTTTTGAGCCTTAATCATATCTTTAAAGAACCTCTTACCAAGTAAAAGAGGTTCTCCACCATGGGCAATTAAATTGACATACTTTATAGTCTCGCTTTTTGATAACTTATCATACAGGTCGGATAAGTGCTTGTGGTTGTTAAACTCCTTTTTATCACCGCTTATTAGTGGCCCTGATATGTAGCAATAGGTGCAACCATAGTTGCAGCTATTCGTAAGCTTTACGACAATTGAGACACTGTTAGGGACAAATCTACTGGATTTTGAGATACTCTCTATAGATTTGCTAACTGCCGAATTGGCATCCTCTAGCTGTTGTATTGTATACATCTATTCACAGTTATTTTATAACTGTAATGGTGTAATGTTTACGAG
The DNA here is from genome assembly GCA_021799635.1 of Microcaldota archaeon. GTDB lineage: Archaea > Micrarchaeota > Micrarchaeia > Micrarchaeales > Micrarchaeaceae > JAJZAB01. The sequence goes on along the minus strand of JAJZAB010000002.1, from coordinate 47,603 downwards.
CGTCCTCTCCACATGTCATATATCTTACGTACCTTTTTAGGTTCGCTCAGAATCCTGTCTACTATCTTGTTTATACCCATCAGTTTACGCGCCATGCAATCACAATATAATTTCATTTCTCTAAATATATATACCTTAGCTTTTAAAATGGGATTGTAGAATCCCGAAATATGTTCCTCTCGTCAAAATATTTAACGTCTCTCGGGAATAGAGAAGTCATGCGGAAACTGAACAAGCGTCAATTACGATGGATTATCAGGGAGATGAAAAGAGGGGAATTTTCAGTGTACCACATTGCAAGACAACAAGGAATAACACCCAGATACGTACGAATCCTGATGAAAAAATACGGTGAAACACCCCTTTACAAGATTAGGGTCAGCATCAGTGGTAGACCGTCTAATCCAATCGATGAAAATGAAAGGAAGATTGTCCTTGAATTACATAATAAGATGCCTCTCGGAGCTGTCAAGATGGAGAAGTACCATCAGATACTCGGAATTCCTCGTATACCGCACAACAGAATACAGAGGATACTTACGGATGCAGGACTGACAACCCCCCTCAGAGAAGAAAATACGGAGAAAGAAGTGGGTCCGGTATGAAAGGTACAACAGCAACAGTCTGTGGCATACATACTATACAGAAACTGAACAGGGGGAACAGATAATCTCATACATAGACGACGCATCCAGGTTCATAGTTGGATATGGAAAGTTCCCAAATGCGACGACAGACAACGCGTTATTAGTTCTCAAAAAGGCAGTGAAACGTTATGGCCTCCCAAAACAGATTATGACCGATCTAAATCAGTGGGCAGCAACACCATATAATCCAGGCAATATACTTTCAGCACCATATTGGCAGAATCAAGTAGTATAGAAACAAAGCTATTTAAAGCTTTATGTCCCCAATTTACAACCTTATCCTCGATAAGCATAAATGGGGAGTCCGAGATTTGAACTCGGGTGGCCAGCTCCCAAAGCTGGTAGTCTACCAGGTTAGCGTAACTCCCCATGAGGCAAAATAGATGTGATGCACTAATACTCTATGGAAAAGTTAATAAATGCTTTTTACAAAATGATATCTATCTGCTTGTTTTAGCATAATAGTTGGTTTTATATGGGCGTAGTAGACCTGCCATGGCAGGAGAAATATAGGCCTGGGTCCCTGAAGGAGGTTATAGGGCAGAAGGCCATAGTCCAGAAGCTGTCCTCATTTGTTGAGAAGGGGAACTTTCCAAGCATGATATTTGCGGGCTCTGCCGGGATAGGAAAGACATCGTGCGCGCTTGCAATGGCGCATGACCTGTACGGAAGCGAGCTTGGAGGGGCGTTCAAGGAGCTTAATGCAAGCGACACCAGGGGAATAGATGTCATAAGGGGAGAGGTGAAGGAGTTCGCGAAGACGATTTCCATAGCAAGAGTGCCGATCAAGATAATATTTCTGGATGAGGCCGACTCGCTTACTGCTGAGGCGCAGCATGCGCTGAGGAGGACTATGGAAAAATTCTCTGCTGAAACCAGGTTCATACTCAGCGCCAACTACGCCAGCAAGATAATAGAGCCGATCCAGAGCAGGTGCGTAGTTTTCAGGTTCAAGCCGCTCAATGAGGATGAAATGGAAGAATACGTAAACAGGGTAGTCCAGGGGGAAAGGCTGAAGATAGACGAGAACGCCATAAAGGCGCTGCTTTACGTAGGCGACGGAGACCTTAGGAAAATAAGCAACATACTGCAGAGTGCGGCAATGCAGGCGCGGGAGATTACAGAAGCAAGCATATACGACATAGCGGCCAGGGCCAGGCCCAAGGAGATCGCTGCGATGCTAAAGCATGCGATATCTGGTGAATTTGAGAATGCGAGAAAGGAGCTGGATAACCTAATACTCAGCCACGGCATGAGCGCTGAAGACATACTGTCACAGTGCTACAGGGAGGTGCAGTACCTGAACATTGAGGAAAAGGCCAAGCTAAGGATAATAGTAGATATAGGGGAATGCAATTTCAGGGTGGTGGAGGGTGCAAATGAGAGGATACAGCTGGAGTCGATGCTTGCAAAGATATCTATACTTGGAGTGGAGAAGTAGCCAGGGTCAGCTTACCTCTATCTCCATCGGCCCCGCGTAGTCCACGTCCGGGCACTTTATGTAGAATGTTGCGATGTAGCTGCCCTTGTCGTCTATTCTGAACGGGAGCTTGGGGTCTGAGCTTACAAACTCGAAGGGCTTGCTTACGGTTACGCGGCTGACCTCGTCTCCATAGCTAAGCGCCTTGTACATCTGCACGCTGTTTTTGAAGACTCCCCCTCTTGGCATGTTCAGTATTACCCCCGAGTTCTCTATTTCAACCCTCTTGCCCTTTGAAGACAGTATGACCTTGTTGACCTGCACCTTGACGAATCCGGAGTCGTCGGCATCGAAGGAGACTGTCATTGGGCCGGAATAGCCATAGTCCGGTGCTTCCACATTGATCACAAAATCGACTTTTTGCCCGCTTTTTATCTCGGCAGGCGGCGCAGGCTCTACCGACAGGAGCTTGAATGGATCTGATACCTCTATGCTTCGTATCTTCACCGGCGGCTCTTCCTGGGACTTGAACCTTTCCTTCAGGGCATCGAAGCGCAGCGCGGCGTCGCTTGTCTTGTTCTGGAACGGTATTGATATTGAGAAGCTCCTGCTTTTGAGCACCATGCCCTCCCTGCTGTGCGTGGTCCCCCTCCACCTCATGTTTATGCTTGTTATGGTCACCCTGGGCTGCGCTCCCCCTTTCCTAAACCTATCAATAACGCCTGACAACACCGCCATTGCAACACTTTAGATAAAAGACATTAGGAATAACATTTAAAAGTTTAAATACAGATACTATGTTGATTAAATGATAAAAACGGGATCAAAGGCGCCTGACTTCAGGCTGAAGGGGGTTGATGGCAAGCAGCACTCGCTGAAGGACTTCAAATCAGAATACCTAGTCTTATACTTCTATCCAAAGGACATGACCCCTGGATGCACGATGCAGGCTAGGGCTTACAGCAAGAATATAGCAAAGCTTAGGGGGTTGGACGCCGCTGTTGTAGGCGTGAGCAGCGATGACTTAAAGTCGCACAGCCGGTTCAAGAGCCTGTGCAACATAAAATTCCTGCTCCTGTCAGACCCTGATCACAAAGTCATTAAAAAATACGATTCTTATGGTGACAGAGGAATCTTTGGGATGGGAACCATAAGGAATACATTCGTTATAAGGAAGGGCAGGGTAGCAAAGATATTCAGAAAGGTAAATCCAACTGAAGACCCGAAAAACGTGATTGACTTCATCAGGAGCTCGTGACTACATGTATCCGAGCTCCCTTAGCCGCCTCTTTATCATCCGGCTCTCGTAATCTGACTTTCCGGATGACTTTTTATCGCTGAGCACCATCCTGAGGAGAAAGGCCACGTAGCTTGACACGGAAGGGAAACCGGTCCCCTCTATGTGCTTTTCCGTCTTCCTGAACAGAGTGCCTGGTATCGAAACCGATGTGAATTCAACCTTATTCTCCCTTTTTAGCTTCATGCAACCACTGAATATATATTGCGCGCAAGGTTTTTATATTTAATTATGTATAATTTTATTAATTATGTATAATAAGTGGTTGTATGGTTAGGAAGCAGGCAGAGGTGGCGGAGCAGCTAAACGCGCATCCAGATGAGAAGCACTGGGAAGCGTTCAGGAAATTCATGCTGAAGGGCGGGGCAAAATACTACAAGGTGTTTTATCCGAGGAAGCTGAGGTCCGGGAAGGACATGCTTTCGGCCTACGCTATGATATACGACTCTAGGTACGTGCCCATGTTCAGGGTGCCGATAGTCGTTAAGGTAGGCGGAAAGGTGCGGGGCGCTACCATTTACCTGAAGGAGCTGCTGAACACAAACAGGGATTACAAGGAGTGGATATCATGATAAAACAGAACCTAAAGACGCTGGAAGATAGAAGCATATACATATTGAGGGAGGCCGACTCGAAGTTCAGCAACATCGCTGCGCTCTGGTCTATGGGCAAGGATTCAACCACTATGCTCGCCCTGGCAAGGAAGGCATTCCTTGGCAAAGTGCCATTTCCAGTTATACACATAGACAACAGGATAGACTTCCCGGAGACATACTCTTTCAGAGAGTACCTCGCCAAGAAGTGGAAGCTGAACCTCATAGTTGCCTACAGCGATGTGAAGCCTGATGCGATAGGCTCTGCTTGCTGCGGCAAGAACAAGCCGGAGACATTGAAAAAGGTGATGAAGGAGCACGGCTTCGATGCGCTGATAGTATCGATAAGGAGGGATGAGCACGGGATAAGGAGCAAGGAGAGGTACATGTCGCCAAGGGATGCGAAGTTCAGGTGGGACTACAAAAACCAGCCGGCTGAGCTGTGGGATGACTACTCCTCCAAGCTTGACGGTGGCAGCCACGTTAGGGTGCACCCGCTGCTAGATTGGAATGAGATAGACATATGGAGCTATGTGAAGCAGGAGCGCATACCGGTCAACCCTCTCTACTTCGCAAGAAACGGCTTCAGGTACAGGAGCCTTGGATGTACGCACTGCACCGTGCCTGTGAAATCCGATGCCAGAACCGTAGACCAGATAATAAAGGAGCTCGAGGTAACGAAGACCGAGGAACGCTCTGGAAGGAGCATGGACAAGGAAAACGAGATGGTTATGCAGAGGCTTAGGGCGCTGGGATACATGTAAACTCCAGAGGCGCTGGGGCGCGCCATGATGCGCCGCCGAAGGCCGAGGCCTGGACTTTGATTGAGGGATATGATGAAAGTGCGCAACATTACCATGCTGGGGCACAAGGACCACGGGAAGTCCACGCTTATAGGCAGCCTTCTGATGCTCACAAACTCGGTTAGCAGGGCAAGGGTGGAAGAGGCCAAGAAATATAGCAGTAAGCTGCACAAGAGCTTTGAGCCGGCTTTCATACTGGACAGCTTCCATGAGGAAAGGATGGGCGGGCTGACCATAGACGTGACAAGGGCGGAGGTGTCGTACAAGGACGCCGCGTTCTCGCTCATCGACGTCCCGGGGCACGAGGAGCTGATAAAGAACATGATAAGCGGCGCCTCTTACGCCAATACGGCACTGCTCATTGTCTCTGCTAAGAGGGATGAGGGCATACGCGACCAGACGAAAAGGCACCTGTTCATAGCCAGGATGCTGGGCATAGACAACCTTGTCGTAGCCGTAAACAAGATGGATTTGGTCGGGTTTGACAGGGCGGAGTTTGATCAGATAAGGAAGGGACTTTCTGCATTCATAAGCAGGATAGGCTTCGCTGGGGATAACGTTAGTTTCGTGCCTATATCGGCCTACATGGGAGACAACATTGTAGAAAGGAGCGGCAACACCGGATGGTACCGCGGAAAGCCGCTGATCGAGCTGCTGTATGAGAAAGCCGGCGGGGCTGAAGGCAAAAACGACGGTGCTTTGAGGATAGTTCTGCAGGGATTCCTTGGAGGGAGAAAGGATATTGTATCAGGCAGGATAGTCAGGGGCCACATAAAGGTGAATCAGAAGGGCACGTGCATAATCCCGCTTGATATAAACATAACGGTCAGGGGGATAATAGTCAACGGCAGGGGCGTGAAGTCGGCAAAGGTCGGCAGCAGCGTGGCGCTGAAGCTTGACAGGAGCGTTGATGCCGACGTGAGGGGCTCCATACTCTGCGGCGAGGCGTACTGCCCGATCGCAAGGAGCGCGATAAGGGCCAGGATATTCGTCACCCGGAGGCTGTCGGGCAGGCTGAGTATAAGGTTCAACGGCATGGATATAAGATGCAGGTCCATAAAAATAATCGATCAGATAGATTCTACAACAGGGGAACTTATAAAATCGAAAAGGGCAGCTGAGCTGAACGCGGTTGACGCCGAACTCAGCCTTATGGTAAAAATACCTGCGGAAAGGTTCGATGAAACCAGGGAGCTGGGCAGGTTTGTAGTCTACTCCGGAAAGGAGTTCGCAGGCATAGGTATAGTTATGTGACACTCGACCGCCCAACCCAAAGAGCGCGGGGTTTCCAGCTCACGCTGCTAACCCTGCCTTACGAATGCGAAGGATGCATAGTCCACAACGCTGCTTTTGTCTCCGGTTTGGTCCCCTGAGTCAGACCTGCATATCATTAACCCTTTGCTCCTGCCGTACATTCTCTTTGCGAACAGCATGGAAACAGCGATGGGGCCGAAGCCGCACGAGCTCTCGCCGAGCCGCTCCCTCAGCGTGTAAAAACCTTCCACATCCATGTCAGAAATCCTTTCGAAGAGAGGCGTGTCCTTACTGTCTGCCACGCTTCTCGGCTCGTAGTGGTTGAAGTCCGAGCTTGCCACCACTAGGATTCTCCTGCCCAGGGATTCGGCGGCGCTGGCTACTGAGTTTGAGAGGGCGGAGGCCGCGCCAATGCTCTGGTCTCCCATGCAAACAAAAGACGCCATGGCATCAGGCAGCAGCCTCTTTATGAATGGAAGCTGAACTTCCACTGAGTGTTCGCGCGCGTGCGCAACCTCGTCCTTGTACATTCCAGCCGCCTTTGAGATGAGCTTTGACAGCGCTGTGTCATTGGCCACAATACCAAAAGGGGTCCTCCAATCGCGCATTGATACTGATATGGGCTTCCCTTCGCCTGTGTGATTTGGGCCGACCACAACTATCGTCTCTATTTCCTCAATGCTTTTATTGAAGAGCATGGCTGAGTACGCGCACGCAGCCGTCCTTCCGGAGTAGATGTAGCCAGCGTGCGGGACTATGTATGACGCCGCTTCCTCAACGTCGTGCACCATCCTCGCCTCCTTTACGGCCCGGTCTATGAAGTCAGCGAGCGCGTCCTTGTCTGATGTATAGAAGCTCCCGGAAACTGCCATCTCCCTAACGCTTTTCATCGAAACGCCAATTGTCAATTATCGAACGCGCTGCAGGAAAGTTCCGCACCCTCCGCTGCCGCACAATTATTTTGACCATGACGCTCATATATGTTGCGGTGCCGGCAAACCGCGGCGCTCCGGAACGATGAGCGCGCCGGGTTGACATCGTGTGCAAGGTTTCCTTGGCAAGCCTTAAAATTGTGCTTTGTTATATGTTAACTTGATACTTTGAAGGTAATGCTTTACATAGACATGGACTACTTCTTCGCGGCCTGCGAGGAGGTGCGTCACCAGGAGCTCAAGGGCAAGCCTCTGGTAGTCGGATCCAGCCCGGAATCGGAGAAGCTGAAGGGCGTTGTCCAGACCTGCAACTACGAGGCCAGGGCCTTTGGAGTTCACAGCGCAATGCGGACCTCTGAAGCCTACAAACTGAACCCTAACATGGCGTACGTCCAGGCGGACTGGAACTACTATGAGGAGATTTCGAAGAGGATAATGACCCTGCTGTCAGGCTACAAGGCAAGGATGGAGGCCGACAGCATAGACGAGGCCGTGCTTGAGTTCGAGGTTGGCAGCTACGAGGAGGCATTGGCCATCGGCAAAGAGATAAAAGGGATTGTAAGGGACAAAACCGGCTTGCCCTGCACCATAGGTATAAGCAGCGGCAAGATATTTGCCAAGATGGTGTGCGACAGCGCCAAGCCTGACGGTCTCAAGGCTGTCGGGCAGGATGGGATAAAGGAATTCCTTAAGGACAGGAGCGTTGGGAAGATACCAGGGGTTGGGAGGAAGACGGAGGAAAAACTGGCTGCAATCGGAATAAAGACAATAGGAGACCTTTCACAGGCAGACCCAATGGTGCTGATAGACCTCCTTGGCTCCTTCGGCAAGGAGCTGTTCATACTAGCAAACGGGACCGATACCAGCTCTATAGTGGACAATGCGAACGTGGTGTCCATAGGTAGGGAGCGTACCCTTGACAGCAACGCGCACAGCATGCGTGAGGTAGAAAGCCTGATAAAAATGCTGACTAAGGAAGTTATAGGAGAGGTCAGGCGCAACAATTTCGTTTTCAAGAGCATAGGGGTGAAGGCGAGGTACAGCGATTTCACTGATAGGCTGAAGAGCAGAAGCTTAAACAACTACTCAGATTCTGAGGAGCTTGTGCTAAAAACAGCCACGTCGCTTCTCAGCGACCTGGTCAAGGAAAAGCCGGTAAGGAAGATAGGCGTAAGGGTTTCTTCCCTGGCCAGCAGGGGAGGGCAGAAGTCACTCTTCTGAGTGCCCCTTTTGCATTCCCTGGAGGTACTCCCTGACCCGGAGCGCCGCCTTTATCCCGCTCGCCGACGCTGTGCCGGCCTGCCTGTAGTATCTGTCTGCATTATCTCCTGCTACGTATACTCCCTCTTTGTCTGTTAGCACCTCATCGTGGGTTATTATGTAGCCTTCGCTGTCCAGGCGCATCGATCCCGCAAGGAATTTTGTGTTTGGCGCGTGCCCTATCGCCACAAATACGCCGCCGGCCTGCATCTCGGTCACCCTGCCCGAAGAATCTTTTATCCTTACCCCTGAGACGCTTTCGTCGCCGATTATCTCCGACACCTCCGAATTCCAAATTACCTTTATCTTTGGGTTGGACATCACCTTGTCCTGCATTGCCTTGCTGGCCTTGAATGCATCGCGCCTGTGAACTATTGTAACGCTCCTGCAGAACCTTGTAAGAAATAGGGAGTCCTCCATAGCGGTATCCCCGCCGCCAACCACTACAACGTCCCTGTTTTTAAAGAAGGGGCCGTCGCACGTGGCGCAGGTGCTCACCCCATGACCAAACAGCTTGCTCTCCGATGGTATTCCGAGGACCTTTGCGTTTGCCCCCGTGGCTATTATGACGCTGCGCGCCTGGTATTCATTGGATTCTGTCCTAACGACTAGAGGCTTTGAGCTGAATTCCACTCCTGTCACATCCTCGTTGACGAAGCGCGTTCCAAACCTCTCCGCCTGCTTCCGCATGAGCTCTATAAGCTCTGGCCCCTGCACTCCATCAGGGAAGCCCGGCATGTTTTCAACAGCTGTTGTAAGCATAAGCTGGCCGCCCGACACAGCGCCTCCTATGAGCAGAGGGCTGAATCCCTCCCTGGCAGTGTATATTGCTGCACTGAGGCCTGCAGGCCCTGATCCTATTATTACCACACTTTCAACCAACAAAACACCATTATTGCTAGGCATTGAAAAATATATTAATAGTTGCACTGCCAGTGCGCCGTGGTAACGCAGCGTATAATAATCTTTCGTGAGATTTGTCTCCAGGCGACTGGATGATAAGCGTTAACGGCGTTTCTTTCTCCCTTGACAGGAAGGAAAAGGGGGCAGATATCGATTTTATATCGCACGCACACTCAGACCACATAGCCGCTGCCAAATCCTCAAGCAGGATATACGCCAGCGGCATTACCAAGGATCTGCTTTGCGCCGTGAGCAGCATGGTGCCGCAGTCTGACGTTGGGATGCCAAAATCAACGAAGCTCATAAACGCCGGCCACATACTTGGATCAAGGCAGATAGTAGCTGATGATGAGGTGAACGGCTCTAGGATAGTGTACACTGGGGATTTCCAGATGCAGAAGTCGAGGAGCTGCGAGGGTATAGAGATAGAGGAAGCTGACGTAGCGATAGTAGACTCGACGTATTACCAACCATCGCTTGTGTTTGGCGAAAGGCAGGAGGTGGAGGATGCAATCCAGTACTGGGCGGAGCAGAAGCTGAACGATGGCATTGTGTTGTTCGGCACCTACGCGCTTGGGAAGGCTCAGGAGCTCATATCCATACTCAACGAGAAGGGCGTGCTCCCGCTGGTGAGCAGGAAAATAAGCACCATAAACAGAGTGTACAGGAATAACGGAGTGAAGCTTGACTACGCGTCGGCATACGAGGGCAACGATGAATACCTATCGCTGCTCAGGGGCAATTTTGTCTGCATAGTGGAGAACGGCCTCCTTGGCGCAATGGCCGCTGCCCTGGCAGAATTGTGCAACAGAAGGGTGCACACCGCTGTTGCTACAGGATTCGCAAAGATCATGAAGTTCAATACAGAGGTGCAGTTCCCGCTCAGCGACCACGCAGACTTTAAGCAGTGCACAGAATACATAGACGCAGCCGGGGCTAAGAAGGTTTTAACTTACGGCCAGAACAGGCTGGAGCTCGCATCCGCGCTCGCAGACAGGGGATATGATGCCATGCCTTTCGAGACCAAAGCGCGGCGCGGCGGCGCCGTGGCCGTGCTGCCTACTAGTCATCCTCTCTAATAAATATGCTGCGGGAGGCGGCCCCTTTTGACATATTTGACTCTGCATCTCTCCTTATGTCCATCTCTATTGAAACGGTAGATTGGAGGAACGCCTGGCTCAGCAGGTTGAAGCTGCTTAAGGACTGCATTCTTGAACCTGCGGCGCTGTCAGCCAATCCGGAGAATAAGCCCTTGCTTATTTCGGAGAACACCATGTGTATGATCATCTGTGGGCTCTCATCAAAAGTCTTTATAATCCTGGCTGTCGTCTCATCATCAATGGAGAAGTGCGCCAGGTATTCATTTTTATTATTCGCATAGCTGTAGAATTGCGGGCTGCCTATGAAAGAAACGGAAATGAGGTTTTCCAGGGTTTTCTGCTTCAGGCAGTCGCTCGGCTTGGCGTGGGTTACCTTTATGTTCGCAGCAAAGTCCCCGTTTATTATGAGAATTTCAAGCATCCTGTCCTCGTCCTTGGCGTAGTAAATTGAGGGCGCGTTTGGGATTTGTTTCCCTGGCTCCAGCACGGTTTTCTTTGCGGCCGATGCATTTTTATACTCTATCCAAACACCTGCGTTTTAGTATGTGGGCTGATGATTATAAAGCCATGCGTCCGTAATGCCGGTTGCACAATTTGGCAATGCACGCACCTCTTGATTGGCTTACGCCAACCACGCCAAGAGTGGGCCCGAGGAGATTTGAACTCCTGACCTCTCGATTATCAGTCGAGCGCTCCAACCGGACTTTTAGCCATGCAAACCAGACTGGCAGGTTTGCTAGTAAGCTACGGGCCCACGGGCTTGGGCAGTTAACCTATTATTATTAGGATTTATAAGTTTTCTCTTTGGCGGCGCCGTGGTTTTCAGGCCCAGCTTTCTTCGTCTCTACCTCAATCACGCTGCCGCCCGGAGACTCCTCCCTGAAAACCTGGGTTTGGAACTTGTATACCTTGACGTTCGGCTGCAGCCAGTGGAAGCCGTCCAGTCCAGCCTTGATGCACGCCTCCTTTAGCAGGGTCTTTGCGTCCCATCCCTGCTGCACCGCCACTATGGGCAGCAGCAATCCGGAGTGCAGGCCGTACTTCACCATTACGCCATCCTCTCCAACGGCCAATTTTTTGTATCTTTGCGAAGCTGCACCCCCGATTTCTTCCAGCTTTGACAGTATGCTTACTTCAACTGCAAGCCTGTCAAGCTCGTGTATTGAAACTGGCACGAACCTCGGGTCCTCGAACGCGGCCGCTATTGCAGCGTCTATCACGCTCTCTCCTATTGTTGATACTGCGGTGGGGAACCCTATGCATCCCCTAAGCGCGCCGGTCGGATGGTGCTCGAGAGTTATGAATATCCCGTCCATTTCCCTGAGGTGCTTCGTAGTCTCGTAGACAACGGCCTTGTCGAAGTGTGGATTCCTCAGGAACAGCTCTATGGAGTTCTTGGCAGCCCTTACAAGTAGTTCCCCCTCTGCCAGGTTGTATTTGTGCATGCAAGGCACCTGATTTGTACCCTATAGTTGCATACTGCTGTTTTGAACGATTTTGCGCGGCGTTTGTACGCAGCTTATGGCAACCATTCTTACTACGCAATTCATATTTATATATGTTGCATTTTGTTTGAGTTGCTTGGCAGGCTTAGCTGCAACGCAGATAAATGTTTTTGATCAATGTATGATTGAATATTCTGTTGGTTCTATGGAGGATGGTAAAGTAATCATATATACTGACGGCGCGGCCAGGGGAAACCCCGGACCTAGCGCCTCTGGCTTCGTTGTGTATGTTGACGGCAGGCTGGCCGGGAGGCGTGCGGAATACAACGGCGCGGAGACCAACAATTTCGCCGAATACAAGGCGGTGCTCATGGCGCTGGAGTGGTGCGCCGCCAACGTGGGCGGCTTCTTTGAGAGGAAGGTTGAGGTATACTCTGACAGCGAGCTGGTGGTGAGGCAGCTCGTCGGGCGCTACAAAGTAAGATCGGAGAAAATGAAGAGTATGAACGACGCGGTGAAGGCGATGTGCGCAAGGCTGGGCTGGATAAGGTTTTACAACGTCCCCAGGGAAGAGAGGCACATAAAGGAGGTCGACAGGAGCCTAAACAACCTTCTTGACTCTATCGAAGGCCACGCAAAAGACTAAATATATTGATTTATCATAGAATTAACTGGGGCTGCCTGGAGAGGCCGCCGGCTTTATTATGCAGGGTGATAATCTGAATTCAGGCACTGATGCTGGAGTTAAAGCAGGAGCTTCTGCGCAGGAAGGGGTAGTTGACGAAGCCAAGGAGCACTGGAAGAAAGGCAACAGCCTTTTTGAATCCAGCAAGTTCCAGGAAGCTATAATGGAATACGACGAGGCCATAAGGATAAAGCCAGATTATGCTGATGCATACTTCAACAGGGCGCTTACCAACAGGATAGTCCATAACTACTCGGCCGCAAAGAAGGACCTGGAAGCGGTGATTGGGCTGCAGCCAAAGAGCTTCGATGCGCCGCTGCTTATAGGCGACATAGCCGAAAGCAACAACGACCTGCTAGGCGCGAGGTACTGGTACGAGAAATCGCTCTCAAACAATCCAGACTACGCTGAAGCCAAGAGCAGGCTGGAGCACATAGACTCCATGATACACATGGAGCAGAAGCCGTACGGCCCGACCGCAGCGCAGCAGCCGGCTGAAGCCCAGATGAAAAAGGGAGGCGGCGCTGTTATAGAGGAGGGGCAGATAAAAAAGCTGGATTTTTACAGGTCAAAGGTCAAGTTCGACAGCGTGGTAGGCCTTGATGATGTAAAGAAATACCTTTATGAGAACGTTGTGCTTGCGATACAGAAGCCGCAGCTGTTCGAGAAATACGGGAAGAAGAGGGGGCTGGGCCTGATACTGTACGGACCCCCGGGAGTAGGGAAGACGCACATAGTCAACGCGATAGCCGGGGAGGCGGAAGCTAACGTAATAATAGCCAGGATAAACCAGATAGTGGACATGTACACCGGAAACACAGAGAAGAACCTGCACGCGGTGTTTGAGCAGGCAAGGGCGAACGCGCCGTGCATAATAATGTTTGACGAACTAGATGCCATAGGCACGAAGAGGAGCGGCAGCAGCCCTGCAGGCGGGGACAACTCCGCCATGAGGCTGGCGGTCAACCAGTTCCTTACTGAGATGAACGGGGTGGAGGAGAACCCGGAAGGCATATATGTTATAGGCACCACCAACCAGCCCTGGGACATAGACCCGGCGCTGAAGAGGAGCGGAAGGTTCGGCGACCACATATACCTGTCGCCGCCAAACCACAGGGCGAGGGTTGAAATGTTCAGGTATTCTATGAAAAACAAGCCAAAGGGCAGGATAGGCTTCGGCAGGCTTGCGCGCGCAACCGCAGGCTACTCCCCTGCTGACATAGAAAGGATAGTTGACAAAGCGGCGATGAAGCCGCTGCTGCACGAGCACAAATACAGCAAGGAGAGGAAGCTGAAGATGAAGGACATAATGTCTATACTCAAGGACAAGGATACGGCCGGAAGCTCGCTTGACGAATGGTACCTGATGGTCAAGAAGGATGTGATAAGCAAGACCGAAACAAACATAGTGGACGGGAAGAAGCAGGAGATAATAAAGGAGGGCAAGCTGGACGCTCAGGAGAAGATAATATACAAGAAGATGATAAATGACATAAAGAAGAACACCAGCGGCTACAGGGTTGCGATGAAGAAGCTGTCCAGGTGGTGGGCTACCAACATTTTCTGATCAGTGGTGAGCACATCTATGCGCTTCTTACTTGAACAGGCTGCGCCGCCTGCATTGCAGCCCTGCATGCTTATCTGTTTGGTACGTGGTCACTTGCCGTTTTGCCTCGCCCTATCCAGCGCTTTGGAGATTACGGAAGCTGCGTCGCTCGCGCTGCCAATACCATTTATCTTTACGAACCTGCCTGGCAGCCCGTCTTTGTTGTGCTGTATGTAGTAGACCAGAGTGCTTATCACCCCATCTTCTAACTCATTTATTCCAGATACCTTTGAGTACACTGGATCTCCGCTCCACGTTGCAATTATCTTGTCATCCACACCGTTCTCATCCTCCATAAATATTACCCCTACCGGCCTGGCCCTGACCCTGGCGCCCAGGGCGATTTTGGTACCGCTTATCACAAACACATCAAGCTCGTCCCCATCCTCACCAAGCGTCCCGTGGATGAATCCGTAGTTGTACGGATTCGGTAGCGGCTTCGGCAACTCCCTCTGCACTGTTATATTGCCGGTCTCTGCGTGGTAGATGTGTTTCAGCGTGGAGCCGCTCGTCATCTCTATCCTGGCATCCACAAGTAGGCCTGCCCCTCTATCCTCTGCAGCTGTCATCTTCTCAGTTTATTGCAGCCGAAGTCAGGCTGCTTTGAATTTATCTCGGCCAGCAGCTCCCCGTATCCCTTCCCGGTGTAGGCGCGCAGGTGGCGGTTGGTTTCCTCAATTGTGTCTGGTATGTGAAGCACATTGTCTAGCGGCTTGCCTCCTGCGCCGTCAAACATTTCAGTTATGGACATTTTTTTGCTGAACATATGCCTTAGCGTCCCATCCTCGGCAAACATCGGATCAGACCCTCCCCTTATGCTGAACAGCTTGCTTATCGCACCCTCGCCTGCAACCACTACAAGGTGGCTGCCCTTGCCTTCGTAGCTGCGCGTTTCTACGTCCATAATCCAGCGCCCTATGCTCTTCTTATCCTGGAGGTCTAAGCCGTGCTTTCTCAGTAAGTCCGAATACTGTACTTCGTCTATCCCCCTCCGAATAAAAGCCTTCAGGACCTTCTCCCCTGTTTCTTCAAGCTTGGCATCGCCGTCAAAGTGCATCTTTCGCATTCGGTCTGCGATTTCCGGAGGTATCTGCCGCTCTTCCACAATTGTCAGGCTGTTATTTTTGCAGAAGTCCTTCAAATACGCAACTATTGCATCCTTCCTGCCATCCGCTATAGTATCCGGCTTGAGTATAACGCAGGCGATCTCCATCCCCGCCTTCTCCGTCCTTTCAGTGTTGATAGTTGATAGGGCACTGGCCATATTACCACTAAACAAAGAAAATAGGCTGGTTCTTGATATAAATATATGACCTGCGCATTCGTCTATAGTCAAACATTATAATCGGTGCTTAAATACTGCATCTCCGATATAGGAACAGATGCAAGCTAGAAGGCATGATACAAAACGAAGCTGATAATGGAAAGGTTTAACACAGTGAGCTGGAAATCCCGCATGCTTTAGCGGTGGGATGAGAGCGAACCGCAGAACAAGAAGGTATAAAAATTTAGGAATACGTAGACAAACAAAAGGGAATCTAATGGAACAGGCAAGAGCCTACAAGTTCAGGATCTATCCTGATGCCAAAAGGCAGGAAGAGATAGATGTTGGTTATTTGGTGGCAATTCTATGAACTACGATGATTTTCCAGACAACTTCAAGCAGTTCTCCGCCCTGTACAAGGACAGAGTATACAGCAAGATATGCGAATACCTGGACAGAAGGGAGCCTGAAGAGTACAGAAAGATGATCAGGGTTTATGTTGATAGGAAGGGCCAGTACAGGAGGCCATCCTATGTCTTGCTATGGTGTGCCCTGTATGGGGGTGATTTGGATGAGGCTATCCTGCCAGCCGCGGTGCAGCAGGCATCCGAGGACTGGATACTTATACACGATGACATCATGGATGGGAACCTCGTAAGGCGCGGCGCACCGAGCGCGCACGCCCTTTACGGGACTGACAATGCAATGCTGGCCGGAGACAACCTCCACATGATCATGTGGAGAATGGCCAAGGACGCGGCTGACTCCCTGGGAAAGGAGAGGGGTGATATGTACTTCAACAAGCTATACGACATGATGGATATTACCCACGTAGGGCAGTTCCTGGACACCAAGCTGGGGCACGGGGTGAAGGACATTACGAAATTTACTGACAAGGACTACTACAAATCCATACATGCAAAGGCCGCTTATTACACGGTATACGGACCTATGCAGGCTGGTGCGATAGTAGCCGAGGCAGAAGGTGATAAGATCGAAAAGATTGTGGAGTACGGGACCCCTGCCGGACTGGCGTTCCAGATAACAGATGACATACTGGACTGCACCTCTACAACCGAGGTGCTGGGTAAAACTATCGGAAATGATGTAAGGGAGGGCACCAAGACCTTAATCTTGTGGCACGCCGTGAATAACGCACCATCCGGTACCCTGAACAGGCTAAAGGAGATATATGCCAAGGACCGCGCCGAAAAGAGCGAAGAGGAAATAAAGTTCGTGCTGGATACTTTCAATGAGCTCGGATCTATAGTGTATGCCCAGAACGAAGCGGAGAGGCTTGGCAAGGAAGCTGCAGAGAAATTCGATGAGATAGAGGCCGATATACCTGAATCTAGGGTTAAGCAGCTCGCCCGTTCTTCGATAATCCACACGGTAAAAAGAGCGAAATGATGGGGCATTGCCATGACTGAAAATATAAATGAATACCTGAAAAGGCGCGCTGATGAGGTAAATGCAAAGCTTGATGAAGTACTGAAGCACAAGGCTTCGGAGCAGTACCTCACTACCCTGCTGGGAAGGAGCGGATACATCTACGACATGGACGCGATAAACAAAAGCGTGTTCGAGCCTGCGTGGTACCTCCTTGGGCTTGGCGGGAAGCGCTTGCGCTCGGTACTCATGCTTACAGTTATAGACGCGCTGGGCAAGGACTCCAGCCAGTATCTGGAGTTTTCCCTTGTGCCTGAGGTCATCCACAACGCAACGCTGATACACGATGACATAGAGGACGGCAGCGCGGACAGGAGAGGCTCGCCTGCAGTCCACGTAAAATTTGGGATTGATATCGGGAATAACATAGGCGATTTTATGTATTTCTTCCCCTTGGTGGTGCTGCTCGACAGCCCGAAGCTTACCCCAGAGACAAAAAGGCGCGCCATGAGCATATGCGCCAGGGAGATGCTGCGCTGCACCGTTGGGCAGGCGATAGACATCGCCTGGCATAATTTCCTGGTAGACCCGTTCGGCATAACTGAAGAGAACTACATGCAGATGGTATTCAGCAAGACCGGGGTGCTTTCTAGCATGGCCGCGCAGCTCGGCGGGGTAATCTGCGGAGCGGACGACGCGCTTACTTCTGCGCTCGGCAGGTTCGGCTCTACTTTGGGCGTGGCGTTCCAGATACAGGATGACCTCTTGAACATAATACCAAGCGGCGTATCAAAAAACAAGGGCGGCGTGGGAGACGACATAACTGAGGGCAAGATAACCATTTACGCAATACACGCGTTCAGGACCCTGCCGGAGAATGAGAGGAGCAGGTTGATGGAAATACTAAGGATGCACACGCAGGACCAGAAGCTCAAGGATGAGGCAATAGCGCTGATATTGAAATCCGGTGCAGTTGAGCACGCCAGCGGTATCCAGAACAGGCTGGTTGCAGAGGCCTGGGCCGGAGTAGACAAGCTGCTGCCTGATTCAGCAGGCAAGGAAAAGCTGAAACAGCTGCTGGAGTTTGTTGTAGATAGGCAGATCTAGTTTTGCGGCTTCCTGGAAAGCCAGCCGGAGTGGCTGTGGGGATGCAGCAGCAATAAAGTATATAAGTGTGAGCTATGATATGATTCCATGAAGTGCCGGACGAGGAACAGGAGGCTTGGGCAGTGCGTGATGCCGCATGAGGCACCACCCCGCGCGTGCGTACCTCAGGTACTTTCTGGGTGTTGCAATGGCTGAGAGGAGGATTGAGGCCAAGGGCCACGTCATAGTCTGCGGCTTTGGGGTAGTAGGCCAGAAGGTCGTGGATTCCCTGGTTGAGCACAATATAGACTTTGTTGTTGTTGACACCAGCCCCGAGGTTATGAAGAAGGTGAACGAGCTGGGCTACAAGGCCATTGAAGGAGATGCAACCTCGTCAAAGGTGCTCAAGAGCGCCGGCATAGCCAGCGCCAAGGCAATAGCTATAACCATGGATGACGATGCCAAGAACCTCTTCGCAGTGCTTACATCGCGCGACCTTAACAAGAAGATATTCATAGCTACAAGGTCAAACGATGATTTCCTTAGGGAGAAGCTGATAGACGCCGGTGCGGACTACATAGTAATGCCGCAGAAGACTGCAAGCAGGGAGATAGTCAAGGAGCTCATAAAATAGTTGAAGGTGGACCCTTGGTAAAGGTGCCAGATATAGAGAAAAAGAGCATTGCAGGCAAGACCCTGCTGGGCTTGGGCATAACCGCCGTTGCGTTTGCAATAGTTACGCTTGCGGTCGTTTATTACATATCGCACAACTTCTACGTATCCGCCTACTACACAATCTCCTCCCTCTTTGACGCCGTGGGGATAAACACTGTTCCTGCCCTGGAGGCTGCAGCTGCGCCATTCACCACAAAGTTCGACATACTCATGGCCATATCAATAATAGACGGAGTGGCGAAGACGGTGGCTGTTGGGCTTGCGCTGGCGGCGCTTGTAGAGATAATGACCGGGGCTGGCATCCTGTCCAGGCTGAACAGGATAGAAGCGAGGAGGCTGAAACGGCACGTCATAGTTTGCGGATATTCTGGACTAGCCGCTAGGATCTGCGGCGACCTGTCCGCAAAAAAGGCCAACTTCGTGATAATAGAGAAGGACGAAGCCAGGGTTGAGATGCTTAGGGACAGGGGCTACACCGTAATAGACGGGGACTTCGCCAAGGAAGATGTGCTGGTCAGCGCGGCGATAGACAAGGCTATGGGAATAATCTTTACTGCTAGGGATGACATATCGAACCTGCTTGGGGTCGTAACCGCGAGGCACCTGAATCCAAAGATAAAGATATTGTCTAGAGTAGGAAATGAGGATCTTATGACAAAAGTGCAGCGCGCGGGCGCAGAGCTCTGCGTGGTGCCGGAGGTACTTGCAGGAGTTGAGATGGGAAACTACATCAGATCGAGGCTGTGAGATGGCGCTTATAAGGAACACGCAGTACATAATACTTGGCGTGGCTGTATTGCTTTTTATGATATCCGTGACTCTGACCATTGTGGCAGGAGTTGGGTTTGGCATAGCCGTAATCTGGAACCTGCTCTCGTCCCTATACATATACTATGACCTCATACCAAACAGCATTGCCGCCAACAACCCACTAATACTTATATCTAACCTGATGGACGCCTTCGTGTTCGCCCTGTTTGCGGTTTTTCTGGCAACGTGGTTCATAAACATAATAAGCAACATAAGCATAAGGAGGTACCTTACGATAAAGAAGATAAGGAAGCTCAGGGGCCACACCGTAATAGCCCCATACAACAGCTTTGCAGCCGCGCTCATAGACGAGCTTGCAAAGGAGAGGATAAAGCCCGTTGTTATTGTAGAGAAGGATGCCCAGGCATCCAAGCTGAGCAGCAAGGGAATACCTGCAGTGGTAGGCAACATAAATGACAAGGATGTTTTCATAACCGCCGGGATCGAGCGCGCTTCGAGCCTTATAAGCTGCGATGACAACGACATAAGGAACGCGATGATAATCATAACTGCGAAGGACGTGAACAGGAATATAGATGTCATATCCAGGGTAGCCAGGGAAGAGGACATGCAGAAACTTAGCAAGGCGGGCGCCTACAGGCTGGTGCTGCCTGGCATAACCGCGGGAATGAGCATAGGGAACGAGATAGCAAAAAGGCTTATCTGAGGCACTGCTTCAGCAGTCCAGTGAAATAGCTCATGTAATTTTATCTACCTACAAACCGCGTTAGCTGTATTTTGGCTCGTTCGGCTTGTTGGGATTATTCTTCCTTATGGGTTTTTTCTAGACTGCTTTCTCATCGCCTTTGCCTGTGCCTTCTGCGCTCTTGCCTGCTCCCTGTTTAGTGAAACCTGCTTCCGCTGTAAAAGTATGTTCTGCCTATTACTCTCGGCTTTGGATGCTTCTCCAGATCTCTTTACAGCAGCATCGTACATCTTGGTTTTATTTTGCCGCGTTGATGCTGAAATCATTGAGAATGGGTTGGCCATTGCAAAGTATCCTACAGTGCTCTGCTTCATAGGCATTGGAGGTGCTGGCATGCTCTTCCCTGATGCCTGCAAATTATTCTTCCATTCTTCAAAGGCATTGCTACCCTTCTTTGATGCCGTAAATCCTGCTGCAACCGCTGTTCTGGCCTGGTTCCTTACATTGCGTATCTCATCCTTGGATGCATGCTTATGGAACAACGCCAGGGTATCCTTGTTGGCCCTGTCAGTCTCCCTGCTATTATCCTTCTCCAGCTTTTTATTTTCCCTGGTCTCATATCTGTTGCGCTTCCTCTCCATAGCAGCGTTCCTTAGGTCGGCTCCCAACCCTTTAAAACGCGAGCCTCCTTCGGGCGCTGGCCTGCCAAGCCAGCTTGCCGGGGCTGCGGAGAGCACTGCTGCAGTCAGATTGACTCCAGTCTGTATAGGATGAAGAATTACATTTGTGACTGCAGGCTTTGAAGATGATAAAATCGTCACGTTCGCTGTTTCTGCAGGATTGGATGGGTTTTTGATGGTTGTGCTGCCTATGTTGGCCACTTTTGAAAGGGCTGGAAGCGGCGTCTTTGCACCTTTCACCGGTGTGAATGCTACGGCCGGTGTAGCAACCGCCATGCGCATTCCAGTCGAAGGCTTCGCCGTGTTAGAATTTACCGCCATGCTTGCAGCCTTACTGCTCCCAGCCACTGCAGTGCCGGCCAGGATTCCAACCTCTGCAGCTCTTACGTCTTTTTGGTACTGTATGTTTTTGCTTATTTCAGCACTACCTTTCTTGCTTATAGTGCTCTTGCCTATGGTCGATCCTGCTTTGGCTGCTGTTCCTGTTGCTCCTGCTCCGCCGAACTTTGTGCCTTTACCCGTTACTGCCTTCCCGACCCCTCCTCCGTATGCTGCCCTGCTTGCCAGTGCACCCAGTCCAAGAAACGCAAATATGCTGCTGCCTCTGCTTAGCCCGACTGCAGCACCTATAAGAAGCAGTATGATTATTATAGGTATGAAGGAGTATATCGCTCCTATGCTTAGCGCGGTTGCGGCATACAACAGCAACATCCCATCACCACTAATAATATTAGGTAGTTTCTCATATAAATACTTATCTTTTTGGCCTTGCCAAATAATCCAATATTGAGAAGGCGTTGTTGTAAAGGTTGGCGTGCTGGATGGGCTTGGGCGGCGTGCCAATGCAGAGATATGTTTGAGCCTATTTATTTGACATGCCTTTTTTATGGCCTGGAATGCCAGCCACTATCATGTACAAAATTATGAGCGTCGCAATGACGATGGCTGCGATGATCCCTATGCTTCCGAATGAGAGATAGTAGGTGCCTGTAAGGAACGACAGGGTAGTAGAGTTTGGAGCCGTGGTGTAGTTGAATTCTGGCGATGTGATGAGCACAGGCTTTCCCGCCGCCGCGAGCTGCGTAGCTGCGCTTACCTCGAGCGGAGTCTGGGTGAAATAGGTGGGCTGCGGCGGAGGCCAGCCGTAGAAAGCGGCTACAACCCTCCCGCTGCCTGTGCCGCACACGTTGAACGTGTAGTTGAAGTAGCCTATGCTGTTGGGCTGAAGTATGCCTATCAAGCCCAGCTCCGAGCTCAGCACGCCGGTGCCGTTAGTGTAATCAGGTATGCAGAAAAGGGTGTTGCCAGTCACAGAGGTCCCTGTTGCTGGTAGCCCATAATCACCATATATGTTGCACTCTACAGTGTTTGGTATGAGCAGCAGGCTGTTTGGTTCCTGCGGGCACTCCCCTATGCTGTTGTACTGCGTATGGAATGTTACTATGTTGGATTCCAAAGGACCAAGGCCTCCCTGGCCAAGGGGCGGAGTCTGGGTGAAGAGCGGGTTGGCGAATGTGCAGCCGCTTATGCCGCTGAAGGCGCACTGCTCCGCGTATTTGTAGTATGAGGCTGGATTGTTGAGCGGGGTGTTTGTAGTGTTGTAGAAATTTATGTTGGTGTCGTAGTATAGGTATATGCTGCTGCCCGGAGGTAGCGGGATTGGTGTTATTGAGAATATACTTGGATAGTACCCTGCGGTGCCGTTTATCTTCACCAGCGTCTGGTTTGGATTTATTACATTTACAGATGCTGTCTCATGAAGCGCTATTGCTGTTGAGTTGGCGAAGTCTACGTCAACAGGCATGTTTATCCTGTTGTTGAATTCGTCTACATATGTGTAGTTCAGCCTGTTGTATCCGAGTATAGTGTTGCTGAAGCCGAGGTTCAGGTCCAGCCCATCGAGGTAGGTGTCCCTGCTGAATATGCTGAAAAGCTCCACCAGGTTAGGTGAGGTCTGGTTGCTGAAGATTATGTTGCTGCCCTGGCTGAATGGATTATAGCTATAGTATGGGGAGGACGATGCAACGCCATATACGCTTGGCTCTACCGGCTTTGTTTGCTCTACCGAAAATCCTGGAAATTGACCCCCATTCGGGTTCAGGAATGGATTCGTATTGGAGTACTGGCCGTACACCACCTGCGCGTAGTAAAGATTTGTTGTTGCGTTTATGACAAGCTGTTTCTTGAGCATGGCTACGTTGTCTACGCTCTGGTTTATGAATATCTCACCGAAGAGCCTGTTGGTGAACAGATTGTAGTACAGCTGCGGTGGCATTATCAGATTTGCATCTGATAGGTTTGCCACATAGTACTGGCCGTTGTTTATGTACTTGAGGTATGTGCCGCCCCCCTGTATTGTCTGGTTTACAGTGGAATTCTTGTCGTTGTACGATGGGACGTTCCTGTATGCCGTGTAAGTTGAAACGCCGTTGTTGAAGTTGTAGTCTGGGCACCCAGAGGTAGCGCTTGGATCCGGGTTGGGCGCGTAGCTCTGCTTGATTTGATATGTATACTCGTATGGGACGAGCAGATACCCTGATATTATGCTGTTTATATATGTGCTTGGAAGGGTCTTTGGCGTAGGTAGTGATACGCCGCTCGTAGTAAACGGGAATGGGTTTACTGTACTTGTAGTGCCGCCTCCAGACACAGACCCTGTGGTCGGCAATGCGGCTGAGAGCAGGGACAGCTCAGAAAGGTATTGCTGCGGGCTCCCTAGGCTCTCAGAATAGGCAAAGGAGTTGGGCATGCCTATCCCTGGTGGTATAGTGTTGCTGATGCTGTTTTCTACGCCGCACGGCGTTGTGGAATTCTTAGTCGGAAGGTTAAGTTCGCTGTCGTACTGATTTACGCCTAGATAGCACGTGTACTGCGCCCCTGCGCCCAGCGATATTCTAGTGTAATTCTGGAGCACGGGATGCAATGCAAGCAATTCTGTGTAGAACTGGCAGCCGTATTCTCCCACATACTCGATGCTGCATTGCGATGGATTGCTGGGCGGATCGGCCAATCCAAAACCGTCAAGGTATATGCTGCCGTTGAAGTCTGATGATATCTGCGTATGCACTGGGAAGAAGCTTACTGTACTTCCGCCTTGGTCCGAAAGCTGGTCTCCATAGAAAGGCCCTATTGGCGGATAGCCATCGTATGCTGGGACATTGCCATCAGGATACTGCACGCCGTTGTACGATGTCGGAGAGTTGCCGCATCCGTATGCGCAGTAGCTGACGTAGTTAAGATTGCCGTTGCCAGGCTGCTGGACGGTTATGTTGACTGAGAGCGGCCACCCGTATGGAGGATATGTCTGGTTTGGCACCAGCCCAGTTGAAAGCGATACGGTCCCTGTAGAGAGCATGTCATCGTAATTTGAGGGGTGAATTGGTATCTCAATGCCGTTGGATCCGAACGCCCTTAACATAAGTATGTCCCCGCTCGCGCCAGACCCGCCGGACAGGGCGTTTGTTGTAGGGGTTGGGAATACCCAGTTGTCCAGTACGTATAATATTCCCTGCGAATCTGTTATGAAGAATGGTGTGTGGTAGCTGCTGATATCGTTCACTGTCTGGATGTTGCTGACCTTTGATGAATTATAGGCATTCTTCAGTATGCTTGAATTGAACGGCCCTCCATCGGCAAGGTACTTCGTTATGTTCATGTTGTAGTTTATATTTGAATAGCTCAGGTTGATGTCGCCCTGATATGATACTGAAAGGGCATTGTTTGCGGTTGAAACTTCGTATATGAATACATTTGGCAGGCCGGAATAGCTTAGGTACAGGTATTGCCCTCCTGGAGAGACTGCCATAGAGATCGCAGATGGTTCATTAAGGATTAGAGCTTGATATATGTCGTATCCAAGACTAGAAGCAGGACCAAACGCTGGATCTAGCACGTTTGCACCTAGGACATTTCCGTTATTCTCTATAAGCAGTATGTTAAACCCGCTGCCACCGCATGGTGGTGATGGTGGCGAAGCCAGCGAACCGGGCTGTGACTCACACGTATCAGTTGTATTGTATGCTGGTATGACGTTAGCGCCCATTATGAACACATCGCCTGCCGTATCGCTCGTCATGCCGAATGGCACCACTTGGGATGCGGATAGCCCAGAGGGATTTTGTCCAGATGGTTTTGGACCAGGTGCTAGAGCGTTGTAAATGTACGGGTTTTGATAGCCAAGCGTACCATCAAGGATTGATTGATATGGCCCTCCATAAAATCCTGCGCGAAGAGCGGTTATGTTGTAAGCCTTGGTTATATAGAACGATCCTGACTGCTCTGATATCGCGTTTGCCATGTACGAATCCCAGGTTTGATTGTACTGCGCAAGGTTGGCAGTGCCGACCGGTACCTGGTAATACGGCTCAACGCTTTTTGGGGGTTGCAGCGAAACGTTCATGTACCCTGTAGGTATGTACGTAAGCTCATATAGGTAATTAAATGTAAAAAGAAAATATCCATTTGGACCTTGATAGGCCTTCAAGTTAACTGGCGGGTTGCCGTTGAGCACGAAGAGTTTGTTGTTGACTGAAGTTGAAAGGAATTCCGGGTTGATTATGTTTGATATTGAGTAGTTCTGCCCTAGCGGGGCACTGGCTAGCAGGCCGTACACCTGGTTTGCAGTGATTGCGTTGTAATCGACTATAAACTCATTGGCCAGCTTGCGCAGGCCCCTGTAGTAGAGCGGGTTTGCTGGGGCTATTAGGGGCGTGTTGCTGTTGCTTCCATAGAAAAATTGTGAATAGAGCTCTGTGAGGTTGCCGCTCTGGTTTATGAAGATGCCGGAGCCCCCGTTGAGCGGCACAGGGTCAATAAATCTAGATGGGTTGTTTAGGTTGTCGTACGTGTAAAGGGCCAGAGACTGGTTGTAGTAGCTGGGCGTGCTGCTTACGTCGCTGTACGCTGATGGTATGGTAAAGTTATACAGGAAGAATGGGAGTGCTGTGACGTTGTCGAATTTAGGCGTTACTATAGTATTCACATACTCTGGGTAGTAGCTGTCTGATATTGAATTGTAGCCGTCTGTCCAGTACTGTGGCGTGTTGTTGTACTGGTATACGCACAGGCCCCCGTAAAAGCCGTAGTTCCCGTTTGCGCCTACAAACTTCCAGCCGGAGTATATGTCTGGGAGGTAGCAGTCTGCGAACTGTATTGCGTTTGCGCCGTAGTTGGTTATGCTGTTTGTATCTGCTGTGATACCATTGTATGCTACGCCGTTCACTATTAGAGAATCGGAGATTGTATTCGGCGCCTCTGGAAGTGATATTTTCCGGTTTTGGACGCTCTGCAGGGTTACGTTGACCGTGAAGTTGTAGTTGTACGTGCATGAACCGCTCTTGAACTGTAGGTCTTTGAATGATGCCCCGGTGTCGGTAGGTAGTGTTGTGTTTTGGTAGTAGGGGACGTTTGCTACAGAGAGGTTAGCTATCTGTGCGTGCCATGTCCATATCCCCTGCTGCATTGATGGCGGCACTCCTGAGAATATGTTCGAATACGTGTTGTAGCCGTTGGAGATGTTAGATTCTATTATGCCGTTGTTTGTGGTGTTGGCCTGGCCAGAAAAGCCAAGGTTTGTTATGTTCAGGTTTGTTATATCTGAAGTGTTTAGAAGGAAGTTTGCGCTTGCAGGCGAAACGCCGTTCCAGGTTATAGTAGTGACGAAAGCAAGTATGGTGTTGAGCGGGGTTGTTGGTGTAAGGCACAGGTCACCCTCTATGTATGGGCTGTTGTACGGCGGATAGTATGGAGATATGTATTCGTTTGTATTGAGCGTGTTGGGAGCGTCGGGGCAGGTTATTAGCCACGTCGCATTCTGGTCGTTGTACTGCTGGACAAGGCTGGTGTCCGGATAAGTTGAACTACCTCCAAAGCTCTGCACTATGCTGCCATTTGGAGCGAGCAGGAACGGCTTGGATGTCAAAAAGTTGGTGGTGTTGGTAACAACGCACAGCCCGTTTGTCGGTGTATTCGGATTGCATATTATGTAAGGTATGGAAGTTGTTGTGGAGGTTGAGGTGCTGGTTGAAGTAGATGAAGTTGAGACAGATGTTGTGACTGTTGCCGGGGCATAGCACTCCACAAAGTTGGTGCTTTTGCCTCCTATATGGCAGCCTTGGGAAGCAATGCAGGCTGAGGGGCACTGCCATTTTGGGTGCTGGGTAATGTTAAAACAGGAATTGCATGAGGGAGTGAATACTCCTATAGTTGAGGTGGATGAGATGCTAGATGGCGGGGAGAAGGCGAAGGGTGAGTGGGTAAAGTTTATTGCACCTGGGCCGGCTACGTTGTACTGGCATCCGTTGCCTGCACATGAGTCGGTGTAGCTGGAGGTGAACACGAAATAGTTGAACACTAGAACTGATGCAATTGCAACCAGTAGTATGGCAGCCGCAGCCTTGACAATGAAACCGCTAACCATGGAACGCCCTTATAATGTAATCATGGAAATTCAACGCACATAATTAATAACTTTATGTATGTTAGATTATTTATTGGTTGTGATGGCTTGGCGGTAGACGACATACTTTTCTGGGTTGGGCATGCCTGCTTCTACGTGAAGGCGAATGGCATAAACATCTTTATAGACCCTTTCAAGATACCTGAAGGACTGCATGAGAAGGCCGATATACTGCTTATAACCCACGCACACTTCGACCACTGCAGCAAGGATGACATAGACAGAGTGATAAAGAAGGATACTGTAATGATATCATCCCAGGGCTGCCTGGAGGAGAAGGGCTACAGAGACCTTATAATCTCAAAGCCTGGATTTAGGGACGAAGTAAAGGGCGTTGGCATAGAGGCTGTTCCGGCGTACAACACTAAGAGCGAGAGGCTGCAGTTCCATCCCAGAAAGAACAACTGGGTAGGGTACGTTCTTGACATAGGAGGCACTAAAATATATCACGCGGGAGACACCGACTTCATAGACGAGATGAAGACGCTGAAGGGGCTGAACGCAGCGCTGCTGCCGATGGGAGGCACGTATGTGATGGACGTCGATGAGGCGGTCGAGGCCGGGAAGAGCATTGACGCTGCGGCCGTTGTGCCGATGCACTACAAGGCTCTGCTTGGAAGGGAGGGATCCGCTGCCGCTGAGAAGAAGTTTACCAGCGAGCTCAGGAATGCAAAGATAATGAAGGAGATAGCAGAACCATCATACTCATTTTAAAAGCTTTATCAGGCTCTTCGCCGCACTGAGCAGCGCTTCCGGAGGCAGCATGAAGGGCCGCTCGTTGCTGTGTTCTACCAAGTCTGCTATGCGCATGGCCCCTTCGTGGGTTATGGAGAGCGCTTTCTCGGAATCGATTATTGCGTTCCTGAGCTTTTTCTTCTTGTGCTCCATTATGAGGGAGAGCATCTCCTTCTCCGCACGGCTTACCTTCCTCCCTTTGGGCTTCAGGTATATTACCGAAGAGCTGACCCGCGGCTCCGGATAGAAGCACCGCGGCTGGACATCCATTATGTATGAGAGGCTGAACTGCAATGATGAGAAGACGCTGAGCTTCGAGTAGCTCTCCGTGCCAGGCCTGGCCAGCATGTGCTCAACAAATTCTCTCTGCAGACACAGTACCCCGTGCATGCGGTGGCTGGCCAGCCATCCAATCACTTTGCTGGATAGTGAATATGGTATGTTTGATATCATTATGTCCTGCCTCGGTATTGAGCTGAAGTCGAACCTGAAGAAGTCGGAGTTTATTATGCGCACGTTTGGCATGCCTGCCACTGACATCAGGAAACGGTACGCCCTTGGGTCCACCTCTATTGCGACAACAGACTTCGCAACCTTGGAAAGCTCTGCAGTGAGTATGCCAAGGCCCGGCCCCATCTCAAGAACCTTTTTCCCTGCCCCGTGGACTGCTTCTGCCCTGGCTACCGTTGTGTCTATCAGGAAGCTCTGCCCCAGCCTCTTCGACGCTCCGAAGCCGTTTATTATGCCTTTGTAGTATGATGCATCCATGCGACCCCTATCATATTTATTATTCGGCGCTGCAATTTATACCTATTTATGGACGGCATTAAAACAAAAACTTCTTTATAACTTATCATGAAACTTTATATGGCTGTTTTATGGATTACCTTGAAGACGCGATGAGGAACCTGGAGGAGAGGGAGGCCTTGACAAAGGGCACGGTAGCCGATGGACCGGAGAAGCGCTACCCCGATGACGATAGCAGGGTCTGGATAGGAAGGATAACCAAGTTCTTCGGTAAAATAAACGTGGCCGCTATAGAGCTTACGGCAAGCCTGCGTGTGGGGGACGAGATAGAGATAGTAAATGAAGGTAGTACTGTAAGACAAAGGGTAGCGAGCATGCAGATAAACAGGACGAACGTGATGGAGGCCGGCAACGGCGACGACGTTGGGATAAAGATTGATGGGCAGGTTGCAGAGGGCAGCTCGGTTTATAGGATAAAATAGATACTTGGGCCTCAGTAGCTCAGTGGTAGAGCGTCTGCATGGTAAGCAGAAGGTCGGGGGTTCAATTCCCTCTTGAGGCTAATACTGCAGGGCTTAACATCCATACTGATAAGTTTTATAATAATGGAGCCCTATGATTTATTGAAAGTCTTTTGGGAGTGCTGAAGTCGCGCCTTCCTTAGAAAATGGTATATTTAATGCTGGGCCCTGTGGTAATGGCGCTGTTCGTCCTGATCTCCGGAGTACTTGGAGGCTTCCTTGGATCCATACTGGGCCTTGGGGGGGCGGTGATAATAGTTCCAATACTTACCCTTGCGCTTGGGGTTCCGATAGAGTATGCTGCTGGAGCCAGCCTTGTGGCTGCGATTGCGACGTCCAGCGGCGCGGCGAGCGCATACATAAAGGACAGAATAACAAACATAAGGATAGGGATGTCGCTTGAGATATGCACTACGGCAGGAGCGATAGTGGGATCGCTCCTGGCCGTCTACATATACAGGACCCACCTGCAGGCGATAATATACATAATATTCGGCGTAGTGCTGATGCTTTCTGTATATCCCAGCTACAGGAAGATGGTTGTCAAGGGCCAGCCCAGACCTGTTGCCGACTCCACCACAAAGATATTCAGTATGTCGGGCAGCTACTACGATGCCGCGGAAAAGAAAAGGATTGCGTACAAGGGCATTCGGTGGTGGTACGGCGAGCTGGTCATGGCCTTTGCAGGCCTGTTTTCCGGCCTTCTCGGCATAGGCTCCGGAGTGCTCAAGGTAATTGCGCTTGATGACGTGATGAACCTGCCCACAAAGGTCAGCACTGCAACGAGTGATTTCATGATAGGGGTAACCGCGGCGGTGAGCAGCGCAATATACTGGGAATTCGGGTACATACAGCCGCTTATAGCAGGGCCTGTTGCGATAGGCATACTTGTTGGGGCGTACATAGGCACCAGAAGGTTCAACAGGATGCGCAGCTCCAAGATAAACATCCTTTTCATGTTTATAATAGTAATATTCGCGGTTGAAATGATACTCAAGGGCTTGGGGATAGCGTGAGGAACATCAAAAACAATTACGAAAAGATTGAGGGTTACATAGGCGTGCTGCTGCGTTTCGGTGTAGTGCTGAGCATTGCATTCATAATTGCGGGATCGCTGCTTCTCGTGGTTTTCGGCCCGGGCGTTCCATTGAAGGGGATACCAGCGAAGCCGAGCCAGGTGACAACGCTCAACATAAGCCTGCAGGAAGTCGCGTCTGGGCTTTTCTACTTCTACTGGTTGTCCTACATACTGACAGGCATACTGATACTGATCGCCACGCCTGTTTTTAGGGTCGGCTTCTCCATAGCGCTTTTCGTGGCCGAGAGGGATTGGCTCTACGTATTCATAACTGTAATAGTTTTCATAAACCTCT
The DNA here is from genome assembly GCA_021799635.1 of Microcaldota archaeon. Taxonomy (GTDB): domain Archaea; phylum Micrarchaeota; class Micrarchaeia; order Micrarchaeales; family Micrarchaeaceae; genus JAJZAB01. The sequence continues at coordinate 17,275 of JAJZAB010000002.1, read as the reverse complement.
TGATAGCCATATTCCTGGTACCCAGGCTTGCCTAGCGGCGCAGCAATTTCCCCGCTGGCGTAGCTTTGTATATCAATCCGAAGTAAACAATTATATAAATTAAAGCAAGTATAGAAATGCTGGCTGTTTTATTAATCACAGGTAGTTTCTTGTTTGATAGAAGACATATTGCAATGTTTTTGCTCGCCGCGACTGTAGTCACGCTTTTCGCCGGAGTGGCCTTCCCGGCCGCAGGCTACGGCACCTCCAGCATATCCTTTTCCTCCAGCGAGTTGAACGTGACCCCAGGAGGTAGCGCATCGGTAAACTACACAGTCAGCCTTGCCAGTGGAAATACTTGGGGAACTTCTGTATCGGTAGTAGACCAGGCCGTGCTCGCCTCACAAGGCATAAACGTAACGCTGAGCAAAACTTTCGCGAATCCAACGTTCTACGGATTGATTACGCTGACTACAAGCGCATCAACTAGCAACGGAATCTATAGCGTAGTCCTGGACGCCACTGGAGACGACCCGTCAGTAAGCAACGCAACCCTTACGGTGATTGTAGGACACGTGCAGAATGCCACTGCCACACCGACAACATCTGTGGCTGCGCCGCCAGTTAAGCACAATGCAAACAGCATAGGAACCAACCTGATTCTTATGGTACTTGGCATTGGCGTTGTGTTGGTGGCTATGGCACTATCTATGATGAAGAAGAAGGCGCCTTCCTCAAGGCTAATACTGCTGGGAGTGGCGCTGATAGCCATAGGGGTTATAGTGTGGCTGTACGGTGACTACAGCGGGGGTGTGTTCACATACATATGGTCCGGGGTTGCTCTGATAGTTTTTGGTGCTGCGGTGTGGCTGGTTGGCGATCATATGGGTCACCTGATATAGCTGGTTGCACTTCAACGCCCGGCCCTAAAGTTCAAACGCCCAAGGGCTTTTGCCTAAAGCCCTTCTTTTTAAACTTTTCCATGGATAATCCTACAGTGGAAAAGTGATATCAGCCACAGTAACCAGCAGGGCGTACAGGCATGACGATGCAGACAAAACTCTGCACCATGAAGCCGACTCTGCCGCGCTCCACCTTATCTCGCAGGTAAGGCATAACGGATTTCTATCAGCCTCCCCAGATTACCAGGCTTATTCTCCGCACTGGATTAGGGATGCGTCTTGGGTAGCAATTAGCCTCCTAAACTATTCCGAATTCCATTCTGAAGCAAACCAGAAGATGGCAGTACTAGCCCACAGCGTGGCGAGGAGGATAAACACCTTCCATTCCTTTGTTATAGATAAATATTCTGAGAACATGAGGAGGGCAGTGGACCTCAGCCTTGAGGATAGGGACAAGGCCGCGTTCAACTCGCTGGCCAGCCACGTACCAGCCAGGGTCGACGAGTCCGGCAGACTTTACGTTGCAAAATTGAGGAGCGCCTCCGGGAGGGAGTTTACGATAGACGACAGGAACCACATGCACATCGACAGCAACCTGAGGCAGTACGACACCGTTCCGCTCGCGCTGATGGCTTTGGAGAAGGAAGCGCGGCTGTGCGGCCCGGACGGCCTGAGCGACTACGAGAAAAGCTTCGTAAGGAATACCGGACCGCTCTTGGCGGAATACATGGGTAAGATATATATGACACCGTGCGCCAATGCGTGGGAGGAAAACAATCACCTCCTCCATTCCTATGACATCGCAGCAGTCCACTCAGGCTTCAGGTCGCTTAGGTATTTCATCGATGCAGGGTTGCTGGACATGACCCATGGCAGCTTGGACAGCATATCGGATTTCTACGTAGGCAAGGATGGGAGGGGACCGATTGGTTTCCTGAGGAAGCACGTCCACAACAATATCCTCTACGGGTCCAGGGAGCCCTTCACAGAACAGTCCCCGCGTTCCGGGGTGAACGGAGAGGATATGTTCATATTCACAAGGTTTGGTATAGGAGATATGGAGCTTGGGGACGGCGTAGTCAAGTCCACAATGGCAAAAATTGACTCAGACCTGTTCAACGGGAACTACGCGCCTATAAGGTACAGGGGTGATGAGTATTTTACTGGAGGGCGTTGGCTCAATCTGCTTTTCGAAAGGTCAATACTCTCTTCATGGAGCGGCAACTTCATTGATGCTGTGTCAAGGATAAATTATGTTGCGCGCAAGTACAAAAATTTCCTACCTGAGCAGGAAATAGTTGATCCTGCGAATCCTGGCAGCACGCGCGGAATGAGGGACCTTGAAGAAAACTGCGGAGAGCCAATCCAGAGGCTCGCCTGGTCCTACGCTGCGCGGATAGATGCGACTGTAGAATATCTTGGCGCTACCGGATATGTACACGAGAAGCGCCAGGGGTTGCTGCGCAACTAACCCGACCTCCCATCACCGTGCGGCGCGGAGCCGCTATTGCAGTAAATCGAAATAAAATGCGATCTCAGCTTTTTGTATGCAGCTACCGATCCGCTTACCACCGCGTACTCGAATGCGAAAAGGGCAGCTATGTCTGTAACCTCTACAGGACCGATCATCTGCCTGTAGCCGTATGCGCCGCGTATCGCTTCGGCAGCTATTGGAAATGCCACCGGAAGGTCTATGTCAAGCAGCGCCAGCGCAGCCAGCGGCCTGTGGTCGGTCGCAACGCTTATGAATTCATCAACTTTCTTCGCCGCGCCAAATACAGTTTCGTTCCTGAGCAGCAGGAGAGCGGCGCGGTCTAGTCCATCCAGCACTGAAGACTTTACAGTTTTGAACTTCCTGAAAAGTCCGCTGTGGTGCTCGCTGCCTTTATCATACTCCGCTGATGCTGACGAGTTTGTAGATGTGCCCTGGTTTGCATTTTGTAAGACCATGGTAACCATTGGTCGATTGGCAAAGCCGGCGACTCTTCCCTGAATGCTGGCGCATATCAACGGTTCATTGGATTTCATCCATTATTGACTTTAGGTCTGTTTCGCTTAAGCCAACTCCGGCCACGCCGTCCCTCCTAGCCACCGCTTTGCCATTTTTGAACGCCACCAGCGTGGGTATTACACTTATGCTGAACCTATCCCACATCGGATTATCATCTTCGTTGATTTTTGCCTCTCCAAACCTTGCATTTGCTGCTTTTTCGTAGTTCTCAAATATCGGCTTAAATTTCCTGCAGAAGGGGCACCAGTCAGCGTAGAATAGCACGGTTGTGGCATCCCTTTTCTTGATAAATTTATCTATATCTTTTTCATTGAGGTTATCCATCCAATCATTTATAATTAGGCATGAAAAATATTTATGCGTTCCTTTCGGGCTTTGGGCTGGAGGCTGATCTAATGGCCCGTGGGCCAACTATATCCTTTCAGCAAAGATAAGGCCGCACAGGACGTCGACCTTGTCATCCACTTTTGGCATGTAGAATGGGTTTGTATGCCTAACTGCGAATCCGCTCTTTTTCAGTTTTTCCTCGATGCTCCTGAACCCGTAGTGGTATTCCATGACAATGGACCTAAACTTCCTTAGGATTGATATGCTAGCGCCCTCTACTATCTCGTATTCATAGCCCTCGCAGTCTATCTTAAGGACGCCGTCATTTATCTTCCAGTCCCTGACTAGCGCGTCCAGCGTAGTAACAGGTATTCTTGCACCCATTTTGCTGTATCTGATTGAGTCCCTGTCATTGTTCTGGAACTTTGGGTCTATAATCGCAACTCCGCTTTTTGCCCTGCAGGCGCAATTCATTAGCTTTATCTTGTTACCCATGCCGTTCAGCCCTATGTTCCTTTTCCCTGTTTCATAGGCAAACGGGTAAGGCTCTAGCGTTATAACTTTTTTGGCGCCGTTTACTGCAAAGAATATGGCGCTGTCGCATACGCTTGCGCCTATGTCAAGCACAGTATATCCTTTTACCTTTACTTGGGAATACTGTCCTTCGATAAACTGCTCCTTTATGCCCGTAAGCGTAGTGACTAGCTGGTAGTAATTCTTAAAATAGAAGAGAATCTCTTTTCCCCTGTAGTTTAAGCGTATCCGGTCCCCGCTTATTATGCAATCGCCCAGGTTGGAGGCGTAGAGGCCGATTAGCTTGCCTGAAGGGGAATTGTGTATCGGCTTCCTCCTGGGCTTTGGGACAAATTCCTTCCTAAGCCCTCCTCTAACCATTATCGCGTCATACCAATTCTCCAGCAGTATGTATGATATAATAGAATAATCAAAGCTGCTTTTAAAGAGCCTGTAGACAAAAACTAGGCTACCGAATATCCTGTCGGAAGGTTTTATGTCTTTTGAATGCGATGCCATCAAATCAGTATTTGCTTGCTTTTTTGATATTTATATTAATAACATTGAGGTTGGGTGTCAAATAATCCAACAAAAACGCAGGGATTTTTAAGACCCCTGGGACATGTTCATTCTGCGATGAACATTAACGACCTTATGAATTGGGAATTATATAACAATATTTGTTAAGTAGAGGAAATATTTCTTTATTTTTCAGCGGTGTATCAGAAAAGGAAATTACCGAATTGAAACAGTTAACCAGAATAAGGTTGGAAACTTTACATAGCACAGGTTTTGCACTTCATTTTTTCTTATAGTTCATATAATTCATTTCCTTTTTAAATCCAAGTCTCTTGAATATTCTGAGGTTTCTATCAGATGTTATCAATACAATATTTTCAACTCTGCTCTTCCAATGGGATGTAAACCTTTTCACTAATAGTCTTGCTATGCCCTTTCTCCTATATTTCTTTACTACAAATATATTTTCTATCCATAAATGTATCTTTGTGTTTTTCATGCCTGATTGCAAATAGCCTACTGGTTTATTGTTATTAAATGCTATTATTGTCAAAAATTTAGACTTCTTTATAATCTTTCTGAAACTAGCTTTTGTCTGTACATTCCAGAATTTGTTCTCTTTATGGGCTATTTTATCTAAGTCATATAATTTATCAACGTCTTTGGTTGTAGCCCAAGTAATCTTTATCGCCATGATATAAATACGTCAAGAAAAGTTTAAAAGCTTGGTTCTGTAGAATTCCTCTTTAGCTACATGGATCATAACTATGGCAAGTACGATGGCTATATAGGGGAGCTAAGACGGAAACAAATCGTTATCAATGATATTGAACACATCGGCAAAGAATCAAACAACCTAGAGGAAAGCGAAGTTATCGGTGTTTCTGATAATGATTATGTTATCTACGACAACAAAACAGAGCAAAAGATAACAGGTGTTATCAAGAATATGACTACAAAAGACGCTAGACGTATTGGATTATCAAAGAGGCACTTGTTTAGATTGAAGAAAAGAATAAAAGAAGAAAGAAGATAGAGTTAGAGAGGAAAACATTAAAGAAGTTGATGAAAATACTGTGAGAATATGGACATTGAAAAGCTCAAGACATTAGGAAAACACCTCCTCATTGCATTTTGCGGAGTTGTAATCTTTACTGTGATAGGGTACGGACTTCAAATAGTTAATTCTTATTTTTCAGGCATGCCTAACTACTTTAATGGTCAGAGTTTTGAAAATACCTTTTACAATGTATCAGTTATCTTCATTGTTTTGCTGGCTATAGATTCAATATTTATTGGGTTAGAACCTTTTGGAGCGGATTCTCTAATTGATTTTGTAATGAACTACATCCCTAGATAAAAAAACATCCTCTCTTTCTCATACCGTCTCCATGCTAAAACTATGTTAGAGAAGGGGGACATTTGTGGCTTTTATATATAACCCCGAATCTTATTTGCTCCGATCGGGATTTGAACCCGAGTTTCAGCCTTGAGAGGGCCGTGTCCTTGACCGAGCTAGACGATCGGAGCCTGACGCTGCGGACGCTTCTGCATTTACCTAGACATATATCCAACAAAATATAAATTGGCTTGGTCACTTCCTTATTATCCTCTTAGCCGAATCGATGCCCGTGGTGTTTTGTGAGAGTTTTTCATTTATGAAATCTGCAATGCCTATGTCGCTGCCGTGCGACATATTCACTACCAAATCGATGAAATGCTCCTTCACATCCTCGTCAGCGGTGGGATTCACGTTCCCGTTCTTTATGGACTCGACCAGCAAGTCCAAGCGCTTCAGGGAGTCGGAGAACCTATCAAGGTCTGAATCTGATATGCTCTTTGCTGAGAGGGACTGCTCGAGCAGCTCCACGTGCATTGCCGCCTTGCTGTTCTTGTATACGAAATTTATGGGCATGCGGTAAAGGTTGTTCAGTATGTGCGCCGACACCTTTCTCCTATTATCTTTCTTCGTAGCCATGAGCGCCGGCATCACCAGGAGGTTGTTCTCCGGCCTGACCCTCCTGCATACGTCTGTGAGGTAAAACTGCTCTATAAAACCGTTGAGCGTGCTCTGCTTCATGGAATAGAAAAAGTTGACGTATGAAGTCGTAGCTGCGCGGAGCGTGGAGTACATTGCATCGGGGTTGACCATCCCGGCGCGGCACAGCGCGTCTGAGATTCTGCACAGCCTTGAGATGTGCCTTGAAAGCGTGCTTGCCCTGTGGCTGATGCCATTGTTGCTCACCTCTCTTTTTATATTCGGGTCGTTCAGCGCGTGGCTGATTGCATATATGAGACTCTTCACAGGAAGCGCGTTTGATCGCGACCTTATCTCCAAGGAGGTTATTCTAGACGACACCTGCCTGGCAGCCTTTGATTTTGACCTATGCAACTACATCACTTAATTTAACATCGCGAGCGATGATTGAAACTGGTGCATTTCAGACTTTATGGATTTGCTTGTATGGAGTTCTCAGGGCCATTGCGGCGGGCATCACTGGCCTTTTTATGCCCTGTTGGCCTTTCTTCCTTCTATGGCCTCCTTTACGGAATACCTGTCCAGAACTTTCGCTTTTATCGCGTCAATGCTACTTTCGCTTACTTTCATTTCTTTTGATATGCGCTCTGCCTGCTTGAGCTTGTTCGCGTATGCGTTGTAGGCCTTGATTGCGGCTGCGTACGCATCCCTCTCGTGCTGGTTCTTTATGCCAGCGGCCGCTGCTGCAGGCCTCTTCTCCGCAGTTGATATGTCCTTATCAGGTATGAACATCCTTGAATGGAAAGCCGCATTGACCCTTTCGGCTATTTTGCTCGGCGTTTTTTTGTCTACGGCAACGATGGACGGCGTTCCGAGCTCGCTTATGCTCTCTATGATCCAGCCTGCACCGGCCTGGCTCTTGTGCGCGGTGCCTATGAGCTTACCGTCAAGGCCTATGCACGCTATGGCTGAAGTCTTGCCTGGATCTACGCCAACAATCATGTGGGCCATGTATTACCAACTATGCAGCACCTATTCAGCTGGACTGGTTCAAGCTATCAAGCGTATAGTTTATCGCCTCGCCAACCGTTTGCGGTATTGCAGAATACTTGCAGTCGACAACGTACTGCGGTGTAGATACTATGTTGTAAAGCTGCGCAAGGCTTGCTTGAAACTGTAGTGTCTGGGTGCTGTTGTCCATGCAGGCGCTGAGCATTGTGAGGTTGATGCCTGAGCCTTCTGCAGTCTGGTATAGTGTAAGGTTGTCCAGGGGCCTGCCTACGAACACCTTGCTCAGGTTTGCGACGTAGCCTGCGAAATCCTTCTGCGATGACGTGCAGAGGAGGTACCTGCCCAGGTCTTGGGTTGTGCCGGTGCCGTACCCTGAATAGAAGCTTCTTGAGTAGTTCGTGAATATTATCTTGTAGCTCATGTTTATGCTGTTTCTTAGGCTATCCGAAAGGTTTATTGCGTTGTTTATGCTCTGCATCGCACCCGGTGCATATGGATCTACCATCAGGTATACGGGGATGGGCGTTTTGGTCGTGCACAGCACCCTGCCGGATATGTTCACTACGCCTAATGATACTACGCTGTTGTTGGTATAGCTGACGGGCTTGACCGTCTGCAGGAACGGCTGCACCAGTGTCAAATTGTTCCCGGATAGCAGCATTGAGACGTAAAATGTCTTGTAGTTCAGGAGTGGGTCCTCGTAAGGTATTTGGATAAACCATTCGTTTTCTGACTGGATGAAGGAAACGTTGGCCAGGCCCACTTCTGAATAGTACGGCAACAGGGACAGGGATGAATTTACATAGGCGTAGCTTGCCAGTACTCTCTCTGCCGCAGCGAGCGCCTGCGTCGAGTTGTACTTTGGGGCTGAGCAGGTGCCGTTGACAATGCCGTACTGGCAGTTCTCCAGCACAACGCCCTGCTTGAAGTATGCCAGCGAGAATGCCAGGGCCACTAGTACCAAAACCAGGGCAATGAGCGAGATGTGCAGGTAGTCAAGCCCTCCGCGCTTCAGCGCCGGCTTTATTATGAATACGGGCTCGCTAGCCTTTTGCTTTTTTTTAGTTTCTGCCATAAAAACACCAGCCAGTCAGATTACCAAATCATATTAACATGTAACATTTTATATTGCTTTATGTTATGGACGGGCTCCGCGGGATTTGAACCCGCGACCTACGTCTTTCCACTCCATAATATTAGGAGGACGTCGCTCTATCCAAGCTGAGCTAGGAGCCCTTTAGGAAATAAACTGAATACGATTATTTAAGGCTTTGTTATCTAAAGGAGAGGTATTGTTTGATATCGCTTGCTCCCTCCATTCTAAAGGCATACTTTACCTGTACCATAACAATATTTTTTTATGTCAAATAATAGGTTCTGGCTATCGCCCATCGCTTTGCAGAGATTTTATCGCCTTGCTTACCGCAAGCCTCGTCTTGCCGAGGTCTTCCCCCGTGTCCGCAGCAAGTCCCCCTTGCCATCTTTGAGGGCCAGCTCGCCTTCATTGTCAATTGTTTGAGGTCTTCTTGCTACATGCTGTCTATCGCTTCTATGCCGAGCACTCCGAGCATACCACGCATCGTATGCGCGAAGGCGGATACCACTGCGAGCTTCGACCTGGCCTCTTCCTCGGTATTGCTCTTCAGCACCGGTATGTTTTCGTAAAATCTGCTAAAACTAACTGCGAGGTCTATTATATATTCGGTTATTACATTTGGCCTGTACTCCGCGGCAGCCTTTTCTACCATCGAATGCGCCATTGCCATGAGCTTAACCAAAGAAAATACGCGCTCGTCTGTGAATTGGGACAGATCTGCGCCGTCAATTCCTGAATGCGTGAGTCCGGATTTCTCCAGTATCCTTGCAGCCCTGGCGTAGGTGTACTGGCAGTACGGGCCAGAGTCGCCCTCGAAGTTCAGCGCCCTCTTCCATGAGAATACTATCTTGCGCTCTGGGGAGACCTTGAGGAACTCGAACTTTATGGCTGAGATCGCAACCGCCCTCGCCACGGATTCGCGCTGCGCGGCGCCCATGAGGTCACCCTTTTTTATCATCGATTTTGCCATTTCCTTCGCCTCCCTGAGCAGGTCATCGGCTGTGTATCCAGCGAAGGTTCCCCTCCTCCCAGCAAGCGGGCCGCTCTCCAGCTCCACGACTCCGTAGGCGAGGTGCTTCAGCATCGCCACTCTCTCCCCCTCCCCTATAGAGTCAAGCACAACCCTTATCAGCATCTGCTCATAGCTCTGCCTCGAGTCTATGGTGTTTATGGCGCCGTATCCGCCCCCGAAGTCCATCCTGTCTCCGCCCGGTCCGGTTGTGTATAGCGGTGCGCCGTTGGGCTGCGATTCCATGAATTTCCTGAATAAAAAGCAATCCTTTATTATCCCTAACTTCCACATGTGGAACGCTATGTCTTTTGCGAGATAGTTGGGTGTCCCGTCGCTCCTGACCAGCACCTTTGATTCCTCCCTTAGCCCTGAGAGCTCCTTCGGCAGGTTCTTCAGGTCCTTTATATCTATGACCACGCAGTTTGCGTACTTGCCTTCGCTCGGCCTCTTTGTTATCCCTTTTTCTTTCAGTATGCCGAGCGCGGCGCCGAGCAGGTTATTCCTGACTATGTCGCTCTCCCATATGAGAACGTTGTGGTACATACCAAAATCAAAGGCCGTCAGGTATTCCGCCCTGACGTATTCCTCCGCCATCTCCCTCGACAGCTTCGACTCGTAAGTGCCGTCCTGCTCCATGGAAGCAAGGACCTTTTTTATATCGCCGATTAGCTGGGGCTCTCTTTCCAACAGCCTGTTAACCGATACATACACTTCACCTACTGCATGATCAAATTTCTTTTTTGCATCCCTTTCAATGCCCAGCCTCTCTGCGTTTATCGTGCCCCACACCGCCTCAGCCATCTGCAGCCCCAAGTCGTCTATGTAGTCCTCCCTCTCCACAACATAGCCGCAGGCTTCATATATGTTTGACATTACGTCGCCGAGTATTGCGCTGCGCACCTGCCCCACGTGCCAGGGGTGCACCGGGTTCACGCTCGGGTACTCTACGATCATTTTTGCGGTTTTCCTTTCATCAGACCTAACAGACCCTTCCCTTCTCTTCATTATGTAAGCTATTGCCTCTTTCGAAAAAGCCGGTTTGTCGAGATGAAAGTTTATAAACCCATTCTCGGTTGTAACCTTTTCTACAAACGCGATCCTTCCAATTCCTGATGCTATGCGATCTGCAAGCTCCTCCCTGCTTTTCCCCGCGGCGCCTGACAGCCTCAGCGCAACTGAGCATGATATGTCTCCTGCCACCCCTTTAGTCTCTATAGTTCCATTTATATTCTGGAAGCTGTACCCCAGTGCTGCCAGGGATTCACCAATTCCCTTCTCTATTGAATTCTTCAGCACTGCGTATGGTGATGACATATTACCACATATTCAGCCTGACATCGAGTCAAATAACCTAAGCACGTCAGGTATCGTGTCTATAACATCCTCAGCAGTTATATGATAACCCTTGCTAGCGTATAAAAGGTCGCCTATGCGCGAATGCGCATAAACTCCGGCAACAGAACTTTCGAATGGGTCCCTATGAACTGCAGCGTATGCCGCTATGATTCCAGAAAGGACGTCGCCGCTGCCCATTTTCGCAAGCGCCATTGTGGAGGCGCGGTTTATCTTAAGCCGATCGCCGTTGGTTATTATAGTGCTGTGCCCCTTCAGGACAAGGGTGAACCCGTTCGCCTTTGCAAAGTTCGCAGCTTTCTTGGCAGTCTCCACCATCCCGCAGTCGGATACATCGGTGCCTGAAAGCTTTTTGAATTCTCCGTAATGCGGAGTCAGTATGAGATTGTCTCCGAACATGCCCCTGTGCTTTCCCATGATTCCAATTGCAGTTGCATCCACAACGACCGGGTTTCCCTTCATCCTCTCCTGTTTTATTATTTTAGAGACTATCTCCTCGGATGCCCTACCCTCATCAAGGCCAGGCCCTATGACCATGGCGTCGTGCTTTATTGAAGATATAGAGGACGCAGCGCTGGCTGCTGAGCCTTCCCACTCCAGCTCCTTCACCACAAGCGTCTTTGACAGGCTCTTCACAGGCACTGATGCGCTTTTTGGGACTGCAACAGTAACGTAGCCTGCTCCGGTCCTGAGCGCTGAAATGGCTGCGTTTGCCGCAAACGCGGCAAGGAGCGGCGCGCCGTGATAGGTCCTGCCTCCTCCAACAACCAGCACCGCGCCGTTGGTGTACTTGCTGGAATCCAGGCGCCTCGGCTCGGTAGCCAGTGATATGTCTCCAGGCCCTGCAAAAATCTCGGCAGATATTGGCACGCCTATGTCTACCACTACGGTATAGCCTACAATGCCGCTGCTCGCTATGCCGACCTTGGGCTTGTGTATAGTCAGCGTCTGGTCCGCCTTTATGTACTTCGAGCTAGGCATACCTGTATCGGCGTTTATCCCTGAAGGCAGGTCTATCGATATCTTGTAAGCCCCTGAGCTGTTTATCAGCGATATTATGCTTGGTATTGGCTGGGCCAACCTGCCCCTCATGCCGCAGCCCACTATCGCATCTATTACCACGTCTGCCCTGGCTAGCTCCTTTGGCAGCCAGGATTCGTATTTATCGTCTATGCATTTTATACTTACTATATCGTTAAGCAGGTCAAAGTTGAGCTTGGTAGACTGATTTTTTATAGAATCGCGGCTGCCTATAAATACCGTATTGACCTCGTGCCTCTGCAGCATGCGCCTCGCAGCTGAAAGGCCTATTGCCCCCTTGCCGCCGATGCCACACACAAAAAGCAGTTTTTTCCCTTTGTGACCCCTCCCTATATTTTCCGCAAGGGCTACACCCGCAGTCTCAACCAGTATCCTTTCGCTAAGTCCGATTGATGACAGGTTCTCCTTGATTGCATACGTATCCTTTATTGTAAGGCTCTTTTTTGTGTAAAGGGCTAACTCTTTTAAGCTTTGCATGCTGTAATATCCCTATACAACTATATATTTCTATCGTGGGGGTTTTTTGTCGAAAGTCTATAAGATTAAGGACAAGCTTGTTGTCTACCTTCCCTTCGAGGTAGTAGGGGCGCTTGGCATAAATGAGGGAGATGACATAGACTTCATAAAGAAGGACAACTATTTCCTATTCGCAAAGAAAAGCTATATAGCAGACGTGCTCGCTGGCCGGGCCGCGCCTGGCAGCACGGCAAAACCGGTTTATGTTGGGAGGCAGCAGGCTGCACAGGGCCGCGCCCCGGATGAAAATGAGCTTAAGGTGCTGAAGAAGCTCGACACGATAAGATACAACAATAGGACAGGACAGAAGGTCGGCTCCATGCTTAACGCTGATGAAAAAAAGACCCTGCAGGATCTTATAAAGAAGAAGTTCGTGATGCTTTACAAGAAGGACGGGGAGCAGGACTACAAATATACAATACCAAAATACATATATGACAACTTCCTTTTTGGGAAGAGGAACGCCGTGGTACCATCCCCGCAGATGGCAGAAGCCGCTGCCCCAGAGGCCCAGCAGCAGAAGAAGTGGGAGCAGAAGCTTGATGAAAGCGGGGACTATATAAAAATGCTTGATGCAAGAGGGTATCTGGTAATGGCTACTGAGACCGAGGCAGCAGCCGCGTCGTCGTCGCTTGAAGAGAGTATAAGGAGGGGGTTGGTTGTGGGCACACGTGCCTTCAACAAAAAGTTCTACATTGTTACAAAAGGATTTATAGCGAAAAGCCTACCGAAGATAAACAAGGTCATCGGCCAGAAGGGAGTCAACGTAGCCACTATATCCAAAGAAACCGGCATAGATGAAGACGGCATAAGGGCGGTGTTGTACGTGATGGCAGAGAATGGCGATGTCACTGAAGTACGGAAGGATGTGTTCAAAACTGCGTGATTGACCTGCATCCCTGTCGGAAGCTCATCCCAGTATTATGTGGTTTGCTAATAGCACTATGACAGCGAAGGCTATCACTACTATAAGCACTATCTTCGGGTTTACCTTTGGTCCTTTGGTCGGGGCATCATAGAAACTCATTACCCCTGCCTGGGACTGCGGAGTTTGCAGCAGAGCCATGGTGACATCCCCCCACTAGTAAAATGTGTGGGTTAATATCCGACTGCAGTCTGTCAGAAATGTTATTGTATGGAAATGTATTTATGCCCTGCGGTCAGCCTTCATCCCGAAGGAATTGCGGTTTCCGACCCGTATTCCTAAGTAGTATGATTTTTTAAAGCTTAATGAGGTTTATATATCTGATTGCACATTATCTGCACGTACAAAATCAACTGCTGGTGTATTTATGGCGTTCAAGCCTGTAACGTATGATCCCAAGACTGATAAGGTAAACCACCTGAAAAGCAGCATTTATAAGATAGAGGATATACAGAACAGGATAGACACGGACATATTTGGGCCGATGGCGTTCTGGATATTCATGCTTGCGGTAGGGCTAATAATCGAATTTGCCGGGGTTCCCATAGCAAAATTAGTAGGCGCACCGACCAGCGGCATTATAACAGTGGCCAACTACCTTCTCTACCTTCCTGGTGCTATAGTGCTGCCGCTCGTCGTGGCGGTTTGGGTAGGGGAGAGAGTAGGCAGCGTGGGCAAGAAGGTAAGACTGTCGCTCAAGGTAGGCCTGCTCAACGCAATCTACGTTGCACTGATATACTCAATAGTAATATTCATAATATACCTGATTATATACTACATAGATGCCAAGGCGCTGCCCGTCGGATTCACAATTGACAGCTTTATCACCAACCTCATTGCCATACCGGTGATAATAGTGCTGGTGCTGACTCCGCTCATATCCTCGGTTTCCGCGGCAAGACACTCCTGACTGCCATTCGGCAGAGACGCCATCAGCCGGCTTTCAGCCTGCGGGACTGCCTGTCTCTTATTTCGCCTATGCGCACTCTGAATATTATTATGGCTGATCCAAGTACTATGACGAATAGTCCTATCAGCAGTGTGATTATATGTGAGCTGGCTGGCGCTCCTGCGTGGTTGTATGGTCCACAATCCAGGCAGCCCTGCTCTGCGCTGACAATCAACCCGGTCAGCAGCGTAACCGCCCCGGATGCTATCCACAACGCGCCGATGATTGCTATACTCTTTTCCTTCATTGCATCATGCTGTGCATGGCCGCCACGCAGCGACCGGTATCACTTGGGCTTTGCAGCGCTGACCACCTTTATTACGTCATTATCATTGAGGACGTAGCCCTTGGCAAGCCTCTTCTTAGTCCTTGCGTCTACCGCGTACAACATCCTTTCTCCCAGGTCTGTGTGTATTTTTGCTGCCAGGTCTAACGCGGTTGACCCCCTCTTTATTAATATGGCGTCTGGCAGCACATTGCCGAAATGGTCCGTGTATTTGCCTTCGTCCTCAACTGGGTATACGACAATGTTGTCCAGTATATCGAAATATATTTTGTTTATTATTTGCTGCACGCCGGTACCGTGCTCCCTTGCAAACCCCACCATGTAGTTTATCGCGTACTCCTGTGCATGAGTAATCTCCTTTTTTATTATCCTTATTTGCTCGGGGTTTCCATTGTACTCTATTATCCCCTGCCTCTCGGCCTTCCTGAGGGCAAGCTCCACGGCGGCGGAGCATGGGACCACCCGCTCCTCCCCGAACTCCTTGTAGAGCAGCTTTACCTTATTGTAGAATCCAGGTATGTCTGACTTGTTGGCCGCTATCATGAATGGCTTTGCCCTTTTTAGCAGCGCTTTTGAGAATTTCCTTACGTCATTTTCATTCCAGTTGGCGTTGGATGACGTTAGGTTGCATTCGCTTATGCAGTGCTCTATGTCTGCCATGCCGATTCTCATGCCTGTCAGTATTCCCACCAAAGCCTCCGCTGCGTTTTTAGACCGCGAAATGGCTCCCATGTGCTTTGTTATGATGCCTGCCAGCCATTCTGATATCTCATCAACAACCACTCTCACATCCTCCACAGGATTGCAGCCCTGGCACGGATTGCCGGACGAGTCGGTGTGGCCGCTGCCGTCAGCGACTAGGATCAACGCGTCAGCGGACGATATGTCTCCAAGGAATTGGTTGCCCATGCCCCTGCCCTCGTGTGCTCCGGCTACGAGACCAGCCACATCTATTATTTCCACAGGTATCCTCCTCACGCCGCCGACGCACTCCGAGTTCCTGGGAGTGCATTTGACTGAAAGGGAGTTATGCACGCATTCTTTTGTTATGTAGGTGGTCCCTACGTTGGGCTTTATTGTAGTGAATGGGTAGTCTGCTATGTGCACGTCTATCATGGTCAGCGCTGAAAACATTGTGCTCTTGCCCTTGTTTGGGGAACCAACTATGCCAACTAGCATCAAAACCACGCTATTTGAAGAACCTAAGGTTTATGGGCTTTTTGCCCTCC
This sequence comes from Microcaldota archaeon, assembly GCA_021799635.1. Classification (GTDB taxonomy): domain Archaea; phylum Micrarchaeota; class Micrarchaeia; order Micrarchaeales; family Micrarchaeaceae; genus JAJZAB01. The sequence continues at coordinate 1,628 of JAJZAB010000002.1, read as the reverse complement.
GCCTCCCTGAGCGCATAATACACAACTATAAGGGTAAGTATCAGCATGACACCTATTGTGAGGGCCTCCCTCGGCATGCCGACCATGAATAAGAGCAGGCCTGATATCGCTATTATTGTGAGGTATGGATAGTATGGCACGCGGAACGGCGCTGCTGCCTTGGCGCGCCTGAAATGCACAATGGCCAGGCTCGACATTATGTAGGTGAACAGGAGGCCAAAGTTGCTTATCGCCGCTATTATGTATATATTTCCGGAAAACAGCATTATTATCCCTATCAGCATTGTAGCTATTATCGAGTGGCTTGAGGCGTCTCTTCTTTTGTCATAGTTCCGGAACAGCTTTGGGAGCAGCCCATCCTTACTTATCTGATAGATTACGCGTGATGAACCCATTATCATAGCCAGGCACGCTGACGTGGTGGCAACCAGCGCGCCTATGTTGACAATAAGATGCAGCCACTGGGGCGCAGATGCATAGGTCAATGCGGTGGAAAGTGGGTCTGCAGTTATCGTATATCTTGATGCCGGCATTATCAGCATCATAGCTATAACTACTGCCAGGTAAACCACTATGCTTATGCATACTGAATAGAATATCGCCCTTGCAGCCTCGACCGGCCCTCCCCTTATCTTTGATGTTATTGTTGATATTGTCTGGAAGCCGGAGAATGCGAAGAATATGGCTATGCTCGCGCCGAATAATGCAGCTATGCCTGCCTGGGACGGCAAAGCAGAAAAGTTTGAAGATGAAAAGTGGCCATAGTAAAATGCAAATATTGCTGCGAACGCAACGAAGACAAAAAGTATGAGCAGCTTGAACATGACAAGGTATGAATCCGCCTTGGCAGCTTTCTTTACACCTATTACGTTGACATACGAGAGGACAAGTATCAGCACTATGGATAGCGGTATGGCGTAGGAGCCGTGCATTCCCACGGTGCTGGACAGGTAGGTGCCGAATCCCAGGGCTATGGCCGAAACAGAGGTCGCGTAGCTGAAATACTGGGTTATTCCTGTTATGAAGCCGAGCTCGCTGCCGAATGCGCCCCTAACGTATGAGTATGAAGCGCCCTTCGCACCTGGATTTATGGTCGCCAGCTCCCCTATTTCGAGCGCAACTATGAGGGCCACTACGCCCACAACTATAAAGGCGATTATTGAGTATGGTCCGGCTAGCGCTATCGCAGTGCCGCTGAGAACAAAGATGCCTGCGCCTATTATGGCACCCAGACCGACAGCGACGGCAACCCATTTACCTATAGACCCATCAGAGCTTTCCACGTGATACCAACCCATGGCGAGCAGTATTATATAGATTTATACTTATTGCAAGCATATAAAATACGTTATACATGCAGGGGTGGCAGAGCTTGGCCAAATGCGACGGGTTCAGGGCCCGTTCCCTTTAGAGGGTGCGTGAGTTCAAATCTCACCTCCTGCACTTTCAAAAACCTCTGGCAAAGCGTGAGCTCGGATCCGGGCTATCTGACTGCATGAATATGGAAGGTTCCGGCCGGGAGCTGCTGCATTATCGCATCCAGGTCGTTGTATGACAGCGCCTTTGATATCACCTTGGCCGCGTCTGACTTCTTTGAGCTGCCCTGCGTAGCAAGCACATAGGCGGCT